>JAGFJP010000059.1 GCA_024102665.1 Thiogranum sp.
TGCCGGCACCGACGCGCTTCCGGCCCCCAAACAGGCCATGTATAACTACCAGCGGAATGCCCGGGTCATGATCAAGGACCTCGGTTGAGCCGCTTCAGCAACCCGAACGGGCCCGAGACAGGATGACAGACGACAAACGCAGACCCTATTCCTCGCTCGTCGTGGACGGCGTCACCCACGCATCCAGCCGGGCCATGCTCTACCCGGTGGGCTTCAGGGAGGAGGATTTCGCCAAGCCGCAGATCGGCATCGCGTCCACCTGGTCCATGGTCACGCCCTGCAACATGCACATCAACGCGCTGGCCGACGCGGCGGCCATGGGCGCCGACGAGGCGGGCGGCAAGAGCGTGCTGTTCAACACCATCACCGTCTCCGACGGGATTTCCATGGGCTCACCCGGCATGCGCTACTCCCTGGTTTCCCGGGAAGTGATCGCGGACTCCATCGAGACCGTGGTGGGGGCCCAGGGCTTCGACGGCTTCGTGGCCATCGGCGGCTGCGACAAGAACATGCCGGCCTGCGCCATGGCCATGGCGCGGATGAACCGACCGAGCGTGTTCGTCTACGGCGGCACCATCCAGCCGGGAGGCAACAAGCGCCTGGACATCGTCTCCGTCTTCGAAGCGGTTGGCGGTCATGCGGCCGGCACGGTTTCGGACATCGAGCTCAAGGAAGTGGAACGCACGGCCATTCCCGGCCCCGGCTCCTGCGGCGGCATGTACACGGCCAACACCATGGCGTCTGCTATCGAAGCGATGGGCATGAGTCTGCCGTACAGTTCCTCTATCCCGGCGGTGGATCCCGGCAAGCTGGAAGAATGCCTGCAGGCCGGGCAGGCGATCCGGCATCTGCTGGAGCAGGATATCAAGCCGCGCGACATCATGACGCGCGAAGCCTTCGAGAATGCCATGGTGATCGTCATGGCGCTGGGCGGCTCGACCAACGCAGTGTTGCACCTGATTGCCATGGCGCGCGCCGTCGAGGTGTCGCTGGGCATCGACGACTTCCAGAAAGTCAGCGACCGGGTGCCGTTCCTCGCCGATCTCAAACCGTCCGGCAAGTATGTCATGGAAGATCTGCATAACGTCGGTGGTACGCCTGCAGTAATGAAGTATCTGCTGGAACAGGATCTGCTGAATGGCGATTGCCTGACCGTCACGGGGAAAACCGTGGCGGAAAATCTCCGCGACCTTCCCGGACTGAAGCAGGGTCAGGAGGTGTTCATGCCTGTCGAGAGACCGATCAAGCAAACCGCGCACATCCAGATCCTCAAGGGCAACCTGGCGCCTGGTGGATCGGTCGCCAAAATCACCGGCAAGGAAGGGCTCAGGTTCTCCGGTCCGGCGCGCGTGTTCGATTGCGAGGAAGACATGCTGGCAGGGCTGGAAAAAGGCGAGATCAGGAAAGGCGACGTGGTGGTGATTCGTTTCGAGGGTCCGAAAGGCGGACCGGGCATGCCCGAGATGCTGACACCGACCTCGGCGATCATGGGCGCCGGGCTGGGCAAGGATGTTGCGCTGATCACCGATGGACGTTTCTCGGGCGGCTCGCACGGCTTCATTATCGGACACGTGGTGCCGGAAGCGCAGGAAGGCGGACCGATCGGACTGATCCGCAGCGGCGACCTGATCACTATCGACGCCGAAACCCAGAGACTGGACGTGGATGTCAGCGACGAGGAGATGGCGGCACGCAAGGCGGCGTGGCAGATGCCCCCTTACAAGGCGAAGCGCGGCACCCTGTACAAGTACATCAAGAATGTCAGGAACGCCTCCGAGGGATGCGTCACCGACGAATAGCCTGCGCCTGGATCGACAACGGGATGGCCGTGCCGTCCGTGGCCGCCGGTTGCGCTACAAGGTGTCCCAGCTGGATTTCTTGCGCCAGCGGATGCGCGGGATGATCAGACCGATAACCATGCCGAGCAGCACCACGCCGGCGCCGACCATGAACCAGTCGCGCGCCGTGCGGTCTTTCAGTCCCGCATTTTCCTGCTGCAGGGTTTGCAGCTGCCGTTCGTAGGCCACGATGCGGCTCTTGAGATCCTTGTTCTCGGCGTCGATGGCCAGCGCGCTGGAAGCGGTGCGGCGAATTTCCTCGAGTTCCTGGCTGATCTTGCGGTTTTCCCGGTCGAGTTCGCTGCGTTCCTTGTCGGTGCTGCCCTTTTCCTGTTTCAGCTCACCGAGCGCGGCATTGAGTTTGCGGTTTTCCAGCTCCAGGCGCGCAACTTTCTTCTCCGCGTCGGCCAGTTGTTCCCTCGCCGCAGGCTCGTTCATCAGGAAACGTGTCAATACCCAGCCTTCGACGCCACCCGGCGACCGCACTTTCGAATAGCCGTTTTCGCGGTCGTGCTCGAGCACTTCCAGTGACGTGCCGCTGGGCAGCATGCGCAGGATGCGGAACTGGTTGCCTTTTCCGGTGCGCATCTGGATCTCCAGGCGATCGCTGACATAGAGCGTTTCCGCGGATACCACCGGTATCAGTCCGAGCAAGAGAGTAAGGGCAAGCGTTATCGATTTCACAAAGGCTCCTTGTGACACCTGGACGAAAAGGGGCATTGTAACGGAATAGGTTGAGACTCCATAATTGCCTGCAAATCACGACAGATGGATGACTATGCGATTGACAGTCGACGGTGCCTGGCTGAAAGGTGTGCGTCGTGTGATGTCGCCGAATTGCGACGACCGGCCGGCGGACTGCGATGTCTCCCTGATCGTTGTTCACGGCATCAGCCTGCCACCCGGTGAGTTCGGTGGCGGCTGGATCGATGACCTGTTTACCAATCGTCTCGATCCGGCCGCGCATCCCTATTTCGAGGAGATCGCCGGTCTGTGTGTCTCCTCTCACGTGCTGATTCGCCGCAACGGCGAGTTAATTCAGTACGTCCCCTTTACCCGGCGCGCCTGGCACGCCGGACAATCCTGCTACCAGGCGCGCGAATGCTGCAACGATTTCGCCATCGGCATAGAACTCGAAGGACACGACGAAGTGCCATATGAAACTGTCCAGTACCGCAGGCTCGCGACGTTGATACGGCTGTTGCGTACGCATTTCCCGCAGATCGGTGATGCGGCTGTCGTCGGACACAGTGATATCGCGCCGGGCCGCAAGACCGATCCGGGGCCGGCCTTTGACTGGGACAGGCTGCGGAGCCTGCTGGCTTGACAGCGCACTTCGGCAAGCGGTAGCTTGGCTGGGATTTCCTGACCGTTCAAGCCGATGACACTGATATCAGTTCTGCTGGGCATTGCCGTGGACCGACTCTGGACACGGCTGCACGAATACCGGCATTACAACCACTTCCTGGCTTACTTCGACTGGATGCGCAGCCGTTTTTCGGGTGCGTCGTGGGATCACGTCGGCGGCCTGCTGCTGGTGCTCGCGCCGCTGTTGCTGCTGGTTGGCCTGCTGCAGCACTGGATCAGCGACTGGTTGTTCGGTCTGGTGGGTCTGCTGTTCTACGTGGCCACGTTCCTGTACTGCCTGGGGCCGCGCGATCTGGCGATCGATGCAGACACCTGGTGCGATGTCAGTGACTCCAGTGATGCTGAGCTGCGCAACAGCGCCGCGAGCCGGCTGCTGCAAGGCGAAGTGCCCGAGGACCCGGCGACCTGCGGCCAGCAGCTCGGCAATGCAGTGCTGGTCGCGGCCAACGACAGGTTGTTTGCCGTGTTGTTCTGGTTTGTTCTGCTGGGGCCTCTGGGCGCAGTGCTGTATCGCAGCGCATCGGTGATCTACCAGGAACGCTACGAAGACGGGGAATTCGGCGACAGCGTCGCACGCTTGTATGCCTTGCTGGTGTGGCTGCCCGCGCGCCTGCTGGCGCTGGGCTACGCTCTGAGCGGGCACTTCGAGGCGGCGCTGGAAGGCTGGCGCAGCGCCCATGAGGATCAGCCAACAGGCAGCGAGGGGTCCGAACGGATACTGGCGGCCACCGGCGCGGGCGCGCTCGGTGTGCCACAGGAAACCACCGGGAATCCCGCGGTCGCACCGGTGCGCGCCGCCATGCGTCTGGTGTGGCGCACCCTGACCCTCTGGCTGGTGGTGCTGGCCATCCTGACACTCGCGGGCTGGGCTGGTTAGGGCCGGCCAGGCTTCCTTGCGGCGCCAAAAGGAGAATGAAATTCTTCTGGCCTGTAGTGATTGCGTTACTGGCCTGCGGGCCGCTGCAGGCGATCGAAGTGATCGACGACGCCGGCCGCAGTGTGCGCCTGTCCGCGCCCGCGCAGCGCATCGTCAGCCTGGCGCCGCATATCACTGAACTGCTGTTCGCGGCCGGCGCCGGCGACCGCGTGGTCGGTGTTTCACAGTTCAGCGACTATCCGCCCGAAGCCGCCGCTCTGCCGCAGGTGGGCGGGGGCGCGGGCCTGGATCTGGAAGCGATTATCGGCTTGCGGCCTGACCTGGTCGTTGCCTGGCAGAGCGGCAATTCCGCTGGCCAGCTGCAGCAGCTGGAGCGACTCGGTCTCACCCTGTTTTATTCAGAACCCGGAATGATCGACAGTATTGCCGTCAATCTCGAACGCCTCGGGCGGCTCAGCGGCACGCAAACCCGCGCGGCAACGGCAGCGCGCGCGTTTCGCGATGCTGTGAAGGCCTTGCGCTCACGCTATTCCGGGCGCGAGCCCGTGACGGTTTTCTACCAGGTCTGGGAACACCCCCTGATGACCGTCAACGGTGAACAGATCATCAGTGACTGGATCCGCCTGTGCGGTGGCGTGAACCTGTTCGAACATCTCGCCGAGCTCGCTCCCGTGATTGACCTCGAGGCGGTGCTGCAGGCCGATCCGCAGGTGCTGATCGCCGGACGCTACCAGGGCAGCAACGATGGCTGGCGCCGGCAGTGGCTGCGCTGGCCGCAGCTGCGCGCTGTCGCCAACGGGCATCTCTATACGGTGCCCGCTGAAATGATCGCGCGACAGACGCCGCGCGCGCTGCCGGCGGTTGAAGAATTATGCGGCCACCTGGAAATGGCGCGGCAGCAGAACCCGTGAACAGCTTCGGTGTGCGCTTGCCGCGGCGTTTTCAGTCTCGTTGCCACAGGACTTCCGCATGATCGGCGAAACGGTTCAGCGCCCGCGCCATCACGAACAGCAGATCGGAGAGCCGGTTCAGGTAACGGATGCTGGCGGCGCTGACCGCATCCGCTTTCGCCAGTGACACCAGGCGGCGTTCCGCGCGCCGGCATACCGCGCGCGAGAAATGGCAGTAAGCGGCCGCCTCGCAGCCGCCGGGCAGGATGAATTCCCTGAGCGCAGGCAGATCGCTGTTCAGGGTGTCCAGCTGTGCCTCGAGATACTCGATGTCAGCATCCTTGATCATGGTATGGCCGGGTATGCAAAGTTCGCCGCCGAGGTCGAAGAGCTTGTGCTGTGTCCGTTCCAGGATGGCGCGAACCGGATCGGGCAGCGACTGCGTCAACAGAACGCCGAGAACACTGTTGAGTTCGTCGAGGCTGCCGATCGCTTCGATACGCAAATCATCTTTGCTGACGCGTGAGCCATCGCCGAGCCCGGTTTCTCCCAGGTCGCCGGTACGCGTATAGATTTTCGAGAGTCGGTGTCCCATGACGTGCGCTTGTCTCCAGCGGTGAACCGGCGGATTTGCAGGGAGTCTCAAGGTTCAGCAGCGCTTCCTTCCGCTCGCCCACGCCTGCCGTTGGTTGGAAAGCCGCTGCGGATATGGCATGGTCACTGTACGGGCTGTGGCCGAACCCTGTCAAGCCGGGTTGGTTGTAAGCGATTGACTTTGAACAATGTTATCCTTCTGTGCCGGCGCCAGGCCGGAGTGGACAGCGAGCTGGATAGAGACCATGAACGAAGCAGAACCTGATTTTCGCACCGCCTTCAAAGGTACATTCAGCGGCATCTTGCGCTGGCATCAGCTCGATGATCTGTGGCAACGCCTGCGCGAGGCTGCGGATGACGGATGGTATCTGTATGCCGTCGGCGAAGCGCCTCCCGGGCAGCCCGCGAGTGGCGACGATATGCGGCGCTTTATCGAGGAAATCGATGCGCTGCTGCGCAAGGAACACGATGAAGATTATTGCGGCATTGTCTACGTCGATGACGTCAACTCGCCAGGTTTCGTGAAAATCTTCGATCCGAACAACCTGGGTGTGTCGTGCGGCTACAGCGATAACCCGCCCCTGCCCGGCTGGATTGTTTCCAGATTGCCGCCAGTCGATCTGCTAGCGCCGATGCCGCTGCCGGGGAATCGGCGCCGCTGGTGGCAGCGATTGTTTGCCAGTTGAGCTTGCCCGTCATGCGACCACCCCCAGAAGAATAACTTCGTAAACGATCAACATACCGTACACCGACAGCATGAGCTGTAGCATGCGTTTGCCGTTGGTGATGCGGAGAATATGGAAATGCGCGTGCATCAACAGGAACGTCACGCAGAATGCCGTGATCGCGATCTTGGTGGTGATGAACACGTCATGGTTGATTTCCAGCAGCACGGCCATGAAATAGTTGGCCTCGTAAGCGCCTTTGCCCAGGAGTTTGAGGGTCAACAGCGCATCCAGAGCGCTCAACAGCAGCACCGCAATGCCGGTGAATACCAGTTTCGGTTGATACCAGTCCAGGTAATAGTTGTGTCCGCTGCGGCGAACCGTGCGCCGCCGCCCGCGCCGGCCGAAGAGCCCGCAGTAGGTCAGGGTGCGCCAGCTGTGGCGGCGCCGGTCGTGATAATTCCTGCGGTCGGTCCCGACGCCTGGCGCAGCGTCGACAGCGACACTATGTTCGGTGTCAGTCATGATCGATATCCAGCATGCATCCGACCAATGACTCAGCAATTGATGTGCCCGCGGAAGATTTACTATCGATAGCTCAGTGACTTAACGCGACAGGTATTTTGTCCCGGATGTGAAATGTAAGAAAATTCGGCATCATTTGTACTGCACAGGATGCGTGCATTCAGAAAAGCGCATCAGATACAGTGGGTAACGGCGGGAGTCTGAATGTGCGGCGAAAAATGCCCCGTTAAGGAAACCGACAGAACTGGCGGTTAACGCGGCAACCAGGCCGGCCCGCCCGGGGTGTCCAGACGCACCAGGGGGTGGCCGTAGAGACGCTCGAGGATACCGGTATCGAGGATGTCGGATTGCCTGCCGTGACGTGTCTCGCCGTCGCCCAGCACCAGTAGCGCATGATCGGCGAAACGCGCGGCGAGGTTGATGTCGTGGAGCACCATGACCAGAGCTTTGTTGTTCGCCCTGCAGAAGCTGACAAGACGGCCCAGGGCTTCCAGGCGCTGGTGAAGATCGAGGTGATTGCTTGGCTCGTCGAGCAGCAGCAGTTGCGTGTCCTGGGCGAGCAGGGTGGCCAGCGCGACGCGCTGGCGCTCACCGCCGGACAACGTCTGTACATTGCGCCCGGCAAAGGCTTCGAGACCGAACTGCGCCAGTGCCTGGCGGGCGATGGCATTGTCTTCGGCGCTTTCCCACTGCCAGGCGCGCAGGTGCGGATGACGTCCCTGAAGCACGGATTCAAGCACCGTGGCCGGAAACGGGTCTTCGTGGTTCTGGAACAGAATGCCGAGCTGGCGCGCGAGGCTGCGGCGCTTGTATGCCGCAAGAGCGCGTCCGTTCAGCGCGATGCTGCCCGAGCGGGCTGTGCGCAGGCCGGCCAGGGTATGCAGCAAGGTGGTTTTTCCGACACCGTTCCTGCCCAGTATGCACCAGCACTGTCCGGCCTCGATGCTCAGCTGCAGATTGCGCGTGACCACAACGTCGGCAATCTGCACCGAGAGGTCTACACATCTGAGCAACGGCGGCGCGCTGTGTGGTTCAGCCATTGCGATTATCGCGCGAGCGGTAGAGCAGGTAGAGAAACAGCGGGACGCCGAGCAACGCCGTCACGACTCCCACCGGCAGCTGGCGCGGCGCGACCAGAGTCCGCGACATGGCGTCGGCGAGCAGCAGCAGTGTGCCGCCCAGCAGGATGACGCCGGGGATCAGCACGCGGTAGTCGCGCGCGCCGGCGAGCCGCAGCATGTGCGGCGCGATCAGTCCGACGAAACCGATATTGCCGGCCTGCGTGACAGCCATTGCGGTCGCCAGCGAACCCAGAATGTAGATGGTCGCCCGCAGCTTCCCCACTGCCACGCCAAGCGCGGCTGCGTGCAGTTCTCCGCCCGCCAGCAGGTTCAGCGAGGAAGCCAGCAACAGCGCCGCGACCGCGACCAGCGCCAGAACCGCGCCGCCTGCAACCGGCATCTGCGCATAGCTCAGATCCCCCATTAACCAGAACAGCATGCCCTGTATCTGCGCCGCCGGGCTGATCGCCAGAAGCAGGCTGATCAGCGCGCCCCAGCCTGCCGCCAGCACCACGCCGGTCAATAACAGCCGCGTGGTGTCCCAGCTGCCGCGTCCGTGGGCCAGGGAGAATACCGCCAGTGTCGATAGCAGCGCGCCGCCGAAGGCAGACGATTGCAGCACCGCCGTCGTCGCACCCGCCATCAGCGCCAGCAGGGCGCCGACCGAGGCGCCTCCCGAGACTCCGAGGACGTAGGGATCGGCCAGCGGGTTGCGCAACAGCACCTGCATCAGTGCGCCGGCGACTCCCAGCAGCGCACCGGTGACAAAAGCCGCGGCGGCTCTCGGTATCCGCAGCTGCCAGATGATCTGCGCGCTGACCGCATCCGGTTCGCGCAAGGCATCCAGCAGGGAAACGGATGCCGAGCCGGTATCGAGGCTGAACCAGGCGCTTGCCAGCGCCGCGGCAACCAGCGCCAGCATCAAGGGTATGGGAGGAAGGCTTCGCACTAGCAGTCCGTCAATATCATATTGAAGGACTGCTAACGCAGACTGATGATCGGCCAGCCATGGGTCTGCGCGTGGGATCGAAGCTTTTCATCGGGGTCCACGGCGATCGGAAAATCCACCCGGCTCAGCAACGGCAGATCGTTATGTGAATCGCTGTAGAAGCTGCTGCCCGCGAGATTCCTGTGATTCAACGCGAGCCAGGCCTCCAGACGCTCTACCTTGCCTTTCTGGAAACAGGGCACGCCGCTGACCGCGCCGGTGAATTCGCCGTCCACGACTTCCGGCTCGGTGGCCAGCAAATGCGTGACGCCGTAACCCTGCGCGATCGGCTCGGTGATAAAGCGGTTGGTCGCGGTGATGATCAAGAGTTCGTCGCCCCTGGCGCGATGCTCGTCGAGCAGGTCGCGCGCCCGCGGCAGCAGGATGGGCTCGATCCGGGTCGCCAGAAACTCGCGGCGCCATTGCTCCAGCTGCGCGCGCGGATGGTCGGCCAGGGGTTGCAGCTGAAAGCGCAGGAATTCGTGGATATCCAGGGTGCCATCCAGATACTGGTCGTAAAACCGCTGATTTTCCGACTGGTAGGTTTCACCATCGACGATTCCGTGTTCCACGAGGAAACAGCCCCAGAGGTAATCGCTGTCGCCGTCAATCAGAGTGTTATCAAGGTCAAAAAGCGCTAAGGCCATGATTTGTTTCCGCTATCGACTGGAATTTCCTGCTGGCGGCGAACCGCGGGCTCAGGATAGTCGCCTTGTCCGGAAAGGTAAATCAGCGTTTCCTGATTTGCGCCTTTTGAAGCCCTGTGTACAATGCATCTACCATTGACTGAGTAGCGATTGGGTTCGCAAGTGATTGATTCGGATGGCTATCGGCTGAATGTCGGGATAATCCTGACCAACCGGGAAGGCAAGTTGCTGTGGGCCCGCCGGATTCGACAGGATGCCTGGCAGTTTCCGCAGGGCGGCATTCGCTCGCGCGAAACACCCGAACAGGCCATGTACCGCGAACTCGCCGAGGAAATCGGTCTGCAGCCCCACCACGTCAATCTCCTGGGGGCCACCCGCGGCTGGTTGCGCTACCGATTGCCGGAGCGGTATATCCGGCGTCAGCAAAAACCCGTTTGCATCGGACAAAAGCAGATGTGGTACATGCTGCGGCTGATCGGAGAAGAAAGGGATGTCCGGCTCGATCTCAGCGACAAGCCGGAATTCGACCACTGGCGCTGGGTCGATTACTGGCAACCCCTCGAAGAAGTCGTTTCCTTCAAGCGTTCCGTGTATAAGAAAGCCTTGAACGAACTGGCACCGCTGGTATTCCCCAACGGCTGAGACGTCAGGCAATCAGACCGCCGGCACACTGACCGGTGGTTCGCTGGATCAACAATGAGCGGGGCGGCGCGTCCCGTTTGAACCGGAACCTGTAATTTGCTCGATATCCTGCGCAGAACCATCCAGGAAGTGAACCGCGCTCCCGACCTGCCGCGCGCGCTCTCTATTATTGTTACCCGGGTCAAGCAGGCCATGGTGGTGGATGTGTGTTCCGCCTACCTCGTCGATGCGGAACACCGGCAGTATGTCCTGATGGCGACCGACGGTTACAACGTGGATGCTATCGGCGCGGTGCGTCTGGATTTCGGCCAGGGGCTGGTCGGCGAAGTCGCGCGGCGCGAAGAACCGCTCAATCTCGAAAACGCCTCCGACCATCCTGCCTACGTGTTCAGCCGTGAAACCGGCGAAGAAACGTTCCATGGTTTCCTGGGCGTGCCTGTTGTGCAACATCGCCAGGTGCTGGGTGTGCTGGTGGTGCGTCACCGCGAACGGCGCCGTTTTGCCGAGCCGGAAGTGACCTTCCTGTTTACGCTGGCTGCCCAGCTCGCCGGGGCGATTTCCCACGCCGGTGCCAGCGGCGAAATGAATCGGCTGTTGCAGGAAGCCAGCGAATCGGGCTATGCCCTCAAGGCGCGCTCGGGCACACCGGGCGCGGCGGTGGGACGCGCGCACGTGGTGTATCCGCTGGCGGATCTCGAAGCAATTCCCGATCGGACTGTGGACGACATAGAAGTTGAGGTTGCAGAATTTCGCGCCGCCGTCGCCGGGGTCGAGCGCGATATGCGCATGATGTCTGCGCGCATGGTGGATTCGCTGGCGGTGGAGGACATCGCCCTTTTCGACGCGCTGATACTGATGTTGCGCAGCGAGAACCTGGTTGACGGCACCATAGAGAGGATCCGTGCCGGCAACTGGGCGCCGGGTTCACTGCGCGACACGATCCGTGAACACGTCAAGGCGTTCGAGGATATGGACGATCCGTACCTGCGCGAACGCGCCAGCGATATCCGCGACCTTGGCCGGCGCATCCTGGAGCGCCTGCACAGTATTCACCCGGTGGTGCCGGACTATCACGCCGACACCATTCTGGTCGGCGAGGAGGTCAGCGCCAGTCAGCTCGCCGAAGTGCCTGTCGATCGCCTCAAAGGCGTGGTTTCGGCGCGCGGCTCCAGCGCTTCGCACGTTGCGATCATTGCCCGCGCACTGGGCATTCCGGCGGTGATGGGGATCGATGATCTGCCCGTGAGCCGCCTCGAAGGCCAGGATATGGTGGTGGACGGTTACCAGGCTCGCCTGTTCGTGCGGCCGTCACCCGATGTGCGCAAAGAGTTCCAGCGTCTGCAGCGTGAGGAATCGGAACTCTCCAGGGAACTGCAGAGCCTGATAGAGTTGCCATCGGAGACACTCGACGGGGTGCATATTGCGCTGTTCGCCAATACCGGCCTGCTGACCGACATTACGCCCTCGTTGCGTTCCGGCGCCGAGGGCGTCGGCCTGTACCGCACCGAGGTGCCGTTCCTTATCCGGGACCGCTTCCCGGGAGAAGAAGAACAGCGCCGGACCTACCGCCAGGTGCTCGAGGCCTTTGCGCCGGCGCCGGTTACGGTGCGCACCCTGGACATCGGCGGCGACAAGATGCTGCCGTATTTCCCGGTGGTGGAGGACAATCCGTTTCTCGGCTGGCGCGGCATCCGCATTGCGCTGGACCACCCGGAGATCTTTCTGACCCAGTTGCGCGCGATCCTGCGCGCCAACGCCGGTCTGAACAACCTCCAGTTATTGCTGCCGATGGTCAGCAGCGTGGGTGAAATCGATGCCGCGCTCGGATTGATCAGGCGCGCGCACGAGGAGTTGCTCGAAGAAGGCGAAGACCTTCAGTACCCGCGCGTCGGCGTGATGATCGAAGTGCCATCGGCGGTCTACCAGGTGCCGGCCATGGCGAAGCGCGTGGATTTTTTCTCGATCGGCTCCAACGATCTTACCCAGTACCTGTTGGCGGTGGATCGTAACAACGGACAGGTGGCGGACATGTTCGACGCCTTGCATCCCGCGGTTTTGCGCGCCATCCGCCAGGTAATCGATGAAGCGCATGCTGTCGATCGTCCGGTGAGTGTATGCGGTGAAATGGCCGGCGACCCCGGCGCGGCGTTGTTGCTGATCGGCATGGGCGTCGACTCGCTGAGCATGAGCGCGGCGAGCCTGCTGCGAGTCAAGTGGGCGCTGCGCAGTTTCAGCACGGCGCAGTTGCGGGCCCTGCTCGAGGAAGTCCGGGAATTCGAAGACCCCGGTGCGGTGCGCGCGCTGTTGCACAGCACGCTGGAGCAGGCGGGCCTTGGTGGACTGGTGCGCGCCGGACGCTAGCGTTTGCGTTTCAGCCAGATCAGGGTGCCGGACAGCGCGAGCAGAATCAACAGCAATGCGGCGATATCGAATACCCACGGACCGGCCTTGCCGAAAAACCGGCCGCTGTGCAGGTCCAGCACCAGGCGCTCGAGTGGCAGGATTTCATTGCGGTACTGGCGTTGCAACGCGGTCCTGAGTTGCGGCGCGACGGGATCTGTCTGCGACCAGTCCACTGTCGCCGGATCCCCTTGCCAGGGAGTCCACCGCACAAGGTCGGTGTCGGCCTGGTAAAGGCTGCTGCCCGCCTGTAGAACCAGCACGCCATTTTCACTGCGGCCGATTCGGCGGATTCCCGCCGGAACCCCGTCTGCTCCGTCAAGGCGTTCGATGATCTCGGCTGCCGGCGTCACCAGCAGGATAACATTGTCGATGCCGATCACGATGATGTCGCCGAGCCGGGCAGCGCCGTAGAGCTCCCGCCAGGTCCCGTCGATGGCGCTGCGCTCGAGATACAGCCTGTCTTCCATGAGCGTGATCCGATATTCGCCGGCAAGATAGGAGAGCAGGCGTTCGGGTGATTCGATGCCGTACCAGTCGAGGATCCAGTCGGATCGCACGTGGCGATTGTCGAGATCAAGATCCCCGGTGTGGTTCAGCAGCACACCTGTCACCGCGATGATCAGTACGAAGACCGCGGCGCTGACACCCATATAGCGATGCCACACATAAAGAGAACGTAACTTGAAACGCCGGTGTCTATGGTGACGACGTGACATTTTCCGCTCTCGTTTCGGCGTCCAGATACAGGGCCATCGCTGCGAGTTTTTTCAGGGCCCGAACCGACAGTGTCGCGCCCGAAATGCCGTCGATGTGACGATCCAGGGCCCTGGTGCTATCCAGCGATGCGTCTTTGAACTGGTCAGTGAAAAACGCATGGCGGACTTCCCAGCCACGGCTTTCGCGAAACACCAGAACCTTGACCTGTTCCAGCCGGCCTTCGTTGACCACCAGTCCTACCGTAATGGGCTGTTCCTTGCCAATCTCCTCGAGTATCCAGGCAGTGCGCTGGGGGTCGCGCCAGTAGCGCACGCGCAGACTCGAATAATCGTGACCGAGCAGATCCTTCACTACCGACTTGCGTGCGCCGGTCAGCCATACCAGCTGCGGTTCCGGTGTCTGTCCGGAAAAGGTTTCTTCCAGAAAAGCCTCCGGTTGCTGATAAACGCCGCGCGCGTGCGCAACGCCGCCCGCCAGGCTTAGAGCAAGTATCAGAAATATGTTTGTCGTTTTCATATCAACGAATGGTCACCGACCCGAAAGCCCCGGAGACGCGAACGTCCCCGGGGCCGAATGCTGTTACATCGAGTTCGCGAAGACTGCGGCGGATCAGAACTGGTAACCGATGCCCAGATTGAATCCGTCCTCCTCGCCGGAGCTGCTTTCATGATCCTGTTCCCGGTAATCGGCTTTCAGCACCACGTCCGGGTGGGGCCAGAAATTGAAGCCGATGTCGTATTGTCTTTTCTCGGAGTCCGAGCCGCTTCCCGCCTCGTTATCCCACTGGTTGTAGCGGGCGAATATCCCGAATTTCGGCGTGAACCTGTAGGAAGGTTCGATATAGAAACCTTCCTGTTCGTCGCGTCCGGCGGCTTTCGCACCGCTGCCGTCGATGTCCCACCTGGCATACAGCGCCCGCAATCCGAGCGGTCCGCGCCGGATGTCGGCGTGGGTTTCGAACAACCAGGCACTGGCATCGTTGTCGAAGCCCTGGGTAATGTTCTCCTGGTACTGCAGCGTGCCTGCCAGCTCGACACCGGCAATGCCTGTCCATTTCACGCGGCCGGTGGCGGCCAGATCGTGGGCGTCCGCATTGCTGGTTTTCTGGCGGCCGCTGCGGATACTGTAGGAATCGTTGTTGAGTCCTTCATGAATCCCGAAATCATAGCTCCAGCCCGGCGCCAGCTCGCCGTTCAGGGCCGCGCCGCCGGCCCACCAGGTTGTGGGGATGATATTGGTTTCCACAGGATTGCGCTCCACGCCATAGAAGGTGGGTGGTTCATGCGTTTCGTTGAGTATACCGACGGGGAGCAGGAAGACGCCGCCTTTGGCGCGATGAGACTGGGTCAGATCGTACTCGACGTACGCCTGTTCGAGTTCGACTTCGCCGTTTTTCCCGTCACCGGACAGAGCGTGTTCGAGTTCAAGTTCCGAAAAAAAGCGTAACCGATCGCTGAACTGGTGGCCGAAGAACAGCACGAAGCGGTGAAAATCGAGTTCCTTCTTGCGGCCGTTGTCAGTGTCCCAGTTATTGTAATGCAGCTCGCCGTAGCCTCCGAGCTGCACGTTCGAGCCCCAGCCCGTCGCGGAAGACGCTGCACTCCGGCTTTGCTCGGCCACTTCCACAGCCGCCTCGACTTTCTCGGTGTTGGCCTGCTGCCCGGATTTCAGCGCCTCGATCTCACGCTGCTGTTGCTGAATCAATCGCCACATTTCTTCCTGGCTTGGCAGTTCCGATGCGCTGGCGGATATGCTAGTTGCCAGGATTGTGGCAGCGACACTGATGCTAAGGTAAGAGCCCGGTTTCATGGAATTTCCTCGAATTATTGGTCTGCGTACAGGCGAGGATTATAGAGACAAAGAAACTAAATGCAAATCATTCGCATTCAGGAACTTTGGCAGTCTGGCAAGGATGGAAAATTGATAATATATATCAGTGGGTTGCCAGAGCAGCTCTTTTCGAGTGGTCGTTAGTGAGTCACGCGAAAACAGCCTCCAGGGCCTGTTACCAGGAAGGACGCAATACCGCCAGCAGCACAATGGCTATCAGCAATATGGCCGGAAATTCGTTGAACCAGCGGTAGAACAGCGCCGGGCGGGTGTTGGCGCCGGCCTTGAACTGCTGAACCAGCTTGCCACAGTAGATGTGATAGACGACCAGCGCGACGATGAGAATCATCTTGATCTGCAGCCAGGACTCGGTCAGCGGCCAGTGCCATGCAAACAACAGCCACAGGCCGAAAAACGCCGTCACAATCCCGCCGAGCGTCATAATGGCGAACAGTTTCCGTTCCATCACCAGGAACCTTTCATGGCCCGGCCCGTCAGTGCAGTCCGCGTGATAGACAAACAGACGCGGCAGGTAAAACAGGCCCGCGAACCAGGTGACCATGAAGATAACGTGAAAGGCCTTGACCCACAGCATGGGTCAGTATCTTGCCAGCTGCTGGCGTGGATAATCCATGCGCGCCAGCATGTCGAGTATCAGGCTTCGCACTTTTTCCGCATCGAGATCGCCGACCTGGTGCAGAACGATCCTGCCGTCGGGCGCGATCAGAAAAGAACTGGGGGTAAGGCGTATGTCGCCGAAAGCCGCTGTGGCCTTGCCCTGAACGTCCAGGGCGATGTCGTAGGGAATCTGCCTGGCCTCGCTGAGCGCGATGACCCGGTTGGGTGGATCGTAGGGCATGGCGATGCCGATTATCCGCAAACCCTGCGGGGCATACTCATCATGGAGTTCGGTCAGATGCGTTATTTCGGTGATGCAGGCGGAACAGCTTGTCGCCCAGAAGTTCACCAGCAGCGGACGCCCCTTCAGATCCGCCAGCCGAAGCTGCTCGCCTTGCAGGTTGGTGACGCTGACATCGGGGCTGTGCGTCAGGCCGCCGCGCGGCAGCCACAGCCATACGGCGCTGCCAAGCAGGGCAAGCGCAAAAAGACCTGTTACCCGACGTTTGGTTTTCATGACGCCGAGATGGTAGCGCGTTCCAGGTGTCACGGGTAGTTACCCGGTCTCCTTGCCGTTCGGTTGGGCGACGGCGCGTTCGGAGATTGCGCCGGGACTGCGGCTGATCAGTGGAATAGACAAGCTTCCCGCTTATGCGGAGAATATCCGGTTCCTCAGCCATCGAATTACAGAGACGGATTCGCCAGGAAAATGATCAAAGTCGGCATTGTCGGTGGAACCGGATACACGGGCGTGGAGCTGCTCAGACTTCTCGCACTGCATCCGCAGGTCCAGCTCGAGACCATCACCTCGCGCGGCGAGGCGGGTCTCGCGGTGGCCGAGCTGTTCCCGAACCTTCGCGGTCACGTTGATCTGGTGTTCAGCGAACCGGATCCCGACAGGCTGGCAGCCTGTGATCTTGTATTCTTCGCAACACCCAACGGCATTGCCATGGGTATGGCGGAGCAGCTGCTGTCGCGCGGCGTTCGCATCATTGATCTCGCGGCCGACTTTCGCCTCAGGGATCCCGCGCTATGGCAACAATGGTACGGCATGGAACACGCTTGCCCGGCGCTGCTGGAGGAGGCGGTTTATGGCTTGCCGGAGCAGAATCGCGCAGCCATTGCCGGTGCGCGGCTGGTCGCCAACCCGGGCTGCTATCCGACAGCTGTTCAGTTGGGTTTCCTTCCCCTGCTGGAATCCGGCTGCGTGGATTCCAGCAGCCTGATCGCCGACTGCAAATCGGGTGTTAGCGGTGCCGGGCGCAAAGCCAGCGTCGGCACGCTGCTGGCGGAGGCGGCAGACAATTTCAAGGCGTATGCGGTGCCCGGACATCGTCACCTGCCGGAAATTCGACAGGGACTGGAAGCGGCAACAGGCCATCCGGTGGGGCTGACTTTCGTGCCGCACCTCACGCCCATGATTCGCGGCATTCACGCCACCCTGTATGCGCGGCTGGAAAGCGATGCGCCCGATCTGCAATCCTGTTTCGAGGCACGCTATCGCGATGAGTCCTTCGTCGATGTCATGCCCGCCGGCGCGCATCCGGAAACCCGTACCGTCAAAGGCGCGAACCACTGCCGCATCGCCGTGCACCGCCCCGGTGACGGCTCGACCGTCGTTGTGCTTTCCGTCATCGACAACCTTGTGAAAGGGGCGGCGGGTCAGGCGGTGCAGAATATGAACATCATGTTCGGCCTGGAGGAAGACACCGGGTTGGGCTCTATCGCCCTGGTCCCCTGATGCCGGCACGATAGTTGCGTTGATTTTTCGTCAATGGCAATAGAGCCCGGCAAACGCAAGATTCTGGTATACCGACCGGCGTATCTCTGGTTCGCCACGGCAACGGTCGCGGTGTCGCTTCTGGGCACAGGGTATTTTCTCTTCGATCGCGGCAGGCTTTCGGCGGGCACTGAGCTGGTCCAGTTGCGGGAACAGCGCAGGGAACAGGAGCGGCGCATTCGCGATCAGCAGCAGGAGATTCTCTCCATGCGCGAACAGATCGCTGTTCTGCAACGTTCCAGCGAAATCGACCGGCTCGCCAGCCTGAATGTGCGCAATGAATTTGCCGGACTGCAGGATGAGTTGTCGCGCGCCCGCAAGGAGCTGCAGTTCTACCGGGGCATCGTATCGCCGGGGGATGTGAAGCCGGGTTTGCGGGTGCAGAGAATCAATATTGAGCCTGCCGCTGAACCGGACAGCTATCTGTACAGCCTGACGCTGACCCAGGTAAAGCGCAATGATCGCTATGTGAGCGGTGTCATAGATATCGATGTTGAAGGGATGGAGGATGGCACGGTCAAGGTATTGCCGTTTTCCGCGTTGATGACCGGTGACAGCAAGGCGTTGAAATACCGTTTCCGGTATTTCCAGCATTTCGATGGCGTAATACGGGTTCCGGGGGGCTTTGTGCCCCAAAGGATCATGGTGCGGGTGGTGCCGCAGGGCAAAGGGCAGCCGCCGGCAATCGAAGAGTCGATGGAATGGCCGGTCTAGGGCGGACGGGCTGTAACGGAGAAGGAGGCATAACCATGTTTGGAAAGGGGAAAAAGGGGGCTTGTTCACGGATCGATACGGTTATCGGCCAGAATACCCGCCTGGAAGGTGATGTGCGTTTCAGCGGTGGTCTTCACATCGATGGCAAAATCAAGGGTAATATCATCGCCGAACCCGGCGCCGAGGCGGTATTGACGCTCAGCGAGCAGGGCAGCGTGGAGGGTGATATCCGGGTGCCCAACCTGGTTCTGAACGGTGCTGTGACGGGCGATGTGCACGTCAGTGAGCGGCTGGAACTGGCAAGCCACGCCAAAGTCACGGGTGACGTGTTCTATCACTTGCTGGAGATGGCCATGGGTGCCGAAGTCAACGGCAATCTGGTGCGTCGCAACGAGTCGCGGCAACCCTCGGAAGTTGACACTCGGGTGGAAACCCTACAGGATCACAGCGTACAGACAGCCAAGTAATACTTGACTATATTACTAGGTAAATGCATACTGCTACCCCGTGTTAATGAGCAAATTTCTCTGGAGATCGACTGATGACGGACAACACCGCGCAAGACATGAATGCCGCTGATGAGCTGTTGGTGTTTACTGACGATGCCGCGGCCAAGGTCAAAAGCCTGATCGAAGAGGAGAACAATCCCGGGTTGATGCTGCGGGTGTTCGTTTCCGGTGGTGGGTGCTCGGGTTTCCAGTACGGTTTCACCTTTGATGAAAACATCAACGACGGCGATACCGAGGTTGAGAAAAACGGCGTCAAGCTGCTGATCGACCCGATGAGCTTCCAGTATCTGGTGGGCGCCGAAATCGACTACAAGGAAGACCTGGAAGGCGCGCGTTTCGTGATTCGCAACCCCAATGCCACCACGACCTGTGGTTGCGGCTCTTCGTTCTCGGCCTGACAGTAATTCCTGATTTTCCGCAACAGGGCGCAGCAATTGCGCCCTGTTGCGTTGTGCGCAAACGATTCACTTGAACCCGATATCCTGAAGCAGGCTAAAATGCCGTTTCGGCGCCCTCTGCGCCCGCCGTGTCTGTGCGTAGCAACAGGAGAACTGCATGAGCGAATATCTGCCCGGACTGGAAGGGGTTCCCGCTACCCGGTCGAATATTTCGGACCTGGACGGCAACACGGGTATTCTGACCTACCGCGGCTATCCGATCGAAGAACTTGCCGTGAACAGCACCTTCGAGGAAACCAGTCTGTTGCTGCTGGACGGCCGTCTGCCGACCCGGGATGAGCTCGCCGAATACGATAACCAGCTACGCTCCAATCGCGTTGTGAAATACAACGTGCGCGAAATCATGAAATACCTGCCGGCCACCGGGCATCCGATGGAGATGTTGCAGACAGCCGTCGCCAGCCTTGGGATGTTTTATCCGGGAGACGAGTGTCTCACCGGCAACATGTCCTGCGAGGATCTGAATTACGTGCATAACATGTCGGTCAAGATCATCGCGCGCATGCCGACGCTGGTCGCCATGTGGGAGCACGTGCGCAACGGTTACGACCCTTATCCTCCGCGCAAGGATCTCACCTATGCGGAAAACCTGCTGTACATGTTCAGCGGCGAAGATCCCGATCCCGCCTTTGCCAAAATCATGGATGCCTGCCTGATTCTGCATGCGGAACACACCATCAATGCCTCGACGTTCGCTGCGCTGGTCGCCGGTTCCACGTTGGCCAGTCCCTACCTGGTGATCGCGGCGGCTGTCGGCACACTTGCCGGCCCGCTGCACGGTGGTGCGAACCAGCGGGTTGTCGAGATGCTCGAGGAAATCGGTCGGCCGGAGAACGTCAAATCATGGTTGGCGGAGAAACTCGCCAGTAAATCCAAAATCTGGGGTATGGGGCACCGCGAGTACAAGGTAAAAGATCCGCGGGCCACCATTCTGCAGAAACTGATGCGCGAGCTGATGGAGGGGCGCGGTGGCCGGATCGGGCCGCTGTTTGAAACCGCGCTCGCGCTCGAGGAGGCGTGCGAGGAGAAACTGGCGCCGAAAGGCGTCTATGCGAACGTCGATTTCTACTCGGGCATCCTTTACCGGGAAATGGGCATACCGCCGGACCAGTTTACCTCTATTTTCGCGGTGGCCCGATCGGCCGGCTGGCTGGCGCACTGGCGCGAGCAACTGGGAGACAACCGGATATTTCGTCCTACGCAAATGTACACCGGCGAATCAAAACGCAGCTATGTTCCGATGGAGATGCGGGGACAGTCTATTTAATCAACGGGCCCGAAAGGGGTGATCCCGGAGGCGGGGTAGATTGCGCCCAGCACTACCGGTCGTCGCGCACCGGTGACCTCGGGAAGATTGCCGGGTTTGCCTTCCAGTGTCTGTTTCGCAAGCCAGGCGAACGCCGCTGCTTCCACCCAGTCAGGATGCAGTCCATAGCTTTCGGTCGACGCCAGCTCGACGGGAGCCAGGAGCGCGCAGAGTCGTTCCATCAGCATTCGGTTGTGCGCGCCACCGCCGCATACCAGCAGCTGTTGTGTATCAGGCGCGTATCGTTGCAGCGCCCGGGCGACGGTCACAGCCGTCAATTCGAGCAGCGTTCTCTGGACATCTTCGGCCTGTGCAGCTGAACCGTTGCTCGTCAGCTCTGTTTCAAGCCATCGCAAATTGAACAGTTCCCTGCCGGTGCTCTTGGGCGGAGGCTGCCTGAAGTAAGGCTGATCGAGAAGCCGCTCGAGCATCGCCTGTTTGATACTTCCGCTGCCTGCCCAGCGACCGTCACGATCGAAACGCGACTGGCGGTGCTTCTGGTGCCAGGCGTCCATCAGCCCGTTACCGGGACCGGTATCGAAACCGAGCACCGGTCCAGCGCTCTTCGGCAGCAGGGTGAGATTCGCTATTCCACCGATGTTGAGAATGGCTCTCGATACATCAGGGTCATAAAACACAGCCCGATGAAAAGCGGGGACAAGAGGGGCGCCCTGGCCGCCCGCCGCGATATCGCGTCCCCGGAAATCTGCAACCGTGGTAATCCCTGTTATTTCCGCGATGCGGTTCGCATCACCGGACTGCATGCTGAAGGGATGCTCTCCGTCGGGATCGTGGTAGAGGGTCTGCCCGTGACTGCCGATGGCGGCAATCTGTTCGCGCTGCAGGTGCGCGGCTTCGATGGCAGCCAGCGCGACACTGCCGAATTGCTCGCCGATTGCCGCATGCAGCTGGCCCAGCGCGCGCACTGTTACTGCATCGGGATCCGCGAGAATCTGCAGAATGCGTTGCCGCAGGGTTTCCGGCCAGTCGAAGGTGCGCGCATAGAGAAGGGTTGGACGCTCGTTGCCGAAATCCACCAGCGCGGCGTCAATGCCGTCCACGCTGGTCCCTGACATGAGACCCAGGTAATACTCAGACATTGCAGGAGTGCGCCGTTCGTTGCAGCGCCCCGCGCCGTTTATTCACCTTGCAGTGCGACGGCTTGAGTCTTCGCCAGTTCCAGTTGCGCCAGGAGGTTTTCACTGGCCGTCCTGAACTGGTCGCGGTACTTGACGGGTAACGGTGCTGCATCGGGCAGCTTGACTGTCAGCGGATTGCGGTGCACGCCGTTGACATGAAATTCGTAATGCAGGTGTGGGCCGGTCGCCAGTCCGCTGCTGCCGACATAGCCGATGACCTGGCCCTGTTGCACCCGGCTGCCTGTTTTCAGGCCGTTGGCGTACCGCGAAAGATGCGCATAGAGCGTGCTGTAGGTGTTTCCATGCTGAATGATTACGGTATTCCCGTAGCCACCCTTCTTGCCGCGCAGTACGATCTTGCCGTTCCCTGTTGCCTTGACGGGTGTGCCGGTCGGAGCTGCGTAATCGACACCTTTGTGCGCACGAATGGTATTCAGCACCGGATGTTTGCGTCCGGTGCTGAAGCGGGAACTGATCCTGGAGAAATCGACGGGCGTGCGAAGAAAAGTCTTGCGCATGCTGCGACCTTTCGGGTCGTAGTAGTCGGTGTGCCCCTGGTCGTCGGTGTAGCGCACCGCCTGGTGCACTTTGTCATTATTGACAAACTCGGCGGCGAGAATATTGCCGGTGCCGATGCGTTCATCATCGAGGTAAAGTTCTTCGTAGAGCAATGCGAACCGGTCACCTTCGCGCATATCCAGCGCGAAGTCGATATCCCAGCCGAAAATGCCGGCCAGTTCCATGGTGATCTTGTCGGGCAGATTGACGCGCTGCGCATCGAGATACAGTGAATTGCTGATGGAACCGGCGGCCTGCACGATCCGCCGTTCAGGTACGCGCACAACCAGTTGGGCGTCGTAACCGGATTCCTCGCGGACCACCCGGATCTGGTTCAGGGCGTCGATTTCATAGTGCAGCTCCAGCAGGCCATCCTCGTCCGTGGTGCGCATGCGCAAGGTTTGACCCGGGTATATCTGCGTCAGCTTTTTGGCGATACCGCCAGCGGCAATGATGTCATGCAGCTGGCGTGGTGGAATTCCCTGCCTGGAAAAAATCCGCGCCAGGCTGTCACCAGCCTGTACTTTCGTCTCATGCCATGTGCCGGGCAAAGTCGGTTCAGGAACGGTCGCCGACGATGTCTGCGATTCCGGGGTCAGAGGCGCGACGGGTTCGGCAAGTGCCGCAGCGGGCTCATCGAAAGCGGGGAGATCGAGTGATAACTCTTTTTCTTTTATTGCGTTAGCGTCGAGTGACGTGAGTGAGAGCAGACCCAGTGCCAGGCCCGATACTGTGCCAAGCAGTGCCCACCGCAAACCCTTGCTCCCGCCTCGGGAAGGGTAGCCGGGCGACCAGTCGGAGTTGTAATCCCGCAGAGAAGAGTTCTTGTAGCTCACTGAAATCCCTTTTAGATGAGTGCTAAAGCTAACTGACAACACCCATCGTGGTCAACTGTCGGCGAAATAACGGTTTTTTTCAGCAGAAAACGTGCCAGCGTGGCAGGGTATCGGCCAAATTATGCTACGCTTGCGCCTCAATTTTTCCGGTTCAGGGGTGAGTCGATGTCGCGGGATGAAGTGCTTCAGCAGATCAGGCGTGGCACAGAAGAGATACTGCTGGAATCCGATCTTGAGGACCGTTTGAAAGAGGGTCGTCCGCTGCGCGTGAAAGCCGGGTTCGACCCGACGGCGCCGGATCTGCACCTCGGGCATACGGTGTTGCTTAACAAACTGCGGCAGTTCCAGGAGCTGGGTCACGAGGCGATCTTTCTCATCGGGGACTTCACCGGGATGATCGGAGACCCCACCGGCAAGAACGTCACGCGCAAACCCTTGACCCGCGATGACGTCATCGAGAACGCCAAAACCTACGAGGCGCAGATTTTCAAGATCCTCGATCCCGAGAAAACACTGGTGATGTTCAATTCAAGCTGGATGAATGCCATGGATGCCGCCGGACTCATCCAGCTCGCTGCAAAACATACGGTGGCCCGTATGCTGGAGCGGGACGACTTCAGCAAACGCTATGGCTCCGGCCAATCGATTGCCATTCACGAGTTTCTTTATCCGCTGGTGCAGGGTTACGACTCGGTTGCATTGAAGGCGGATGTGGAGCTGGGCGGCACCGATCAGAAGTTCAATTTGCTGGTCGGGCGCCAGTTGCAGGAGGCTTATGGTCAGAAGCCGCAGGTGGTGCTGACCATGCCGATCCTGGAGGGGCTCGACGGCGTACAGAAGATGTCAAAATCGCTGGGCAACTACATAGGTATTGCAGAATCGCCGGATGATATGTTCGGCAAGCTGATGTCGATTTCGGATGAACTGATGTGGCGATATTTCGAATTGTTGAGCTTTCGTCCAATGTCGGAGATCGAGCATTTGAAGCGCGAAATGCAGCAGGGACGTAACCCGCGCGACATCAAGTTCGAGCTTGGCATCGAAATCGTCGCGCGCTTTCACAGCGAGCATGACGCGGAGAAAGCGCAGGAAAATTTCATCGCCCGTTTTCAGAAGGGCGCGATGCCGGAAGATATACGGGTGGTTCATCTGCAAGCCGGCGCAGATGGATTGCCGGTAGCAAATGTTTTGAAAGATGCCGGGCTGACGTCCAGCACCTCGGAAGCGTTACGCATGATACGGCAAGGTGCGGCACGTATTGACGGTGAGCGGATCGAAGATACGCTGCTGCGATTGCGCGCGGGAACCAGCTGTGTATTCCAGATTGGCAAGAGGCGTTTCGCACGCGTCATTTTCGATAGCTGAGCGTACGCAGCATCGTTTTCGACCTGTTGCATGAGCAGGCCCGGTGTCGTGTGACCGGGCCCCGTATGCAAGTGGCGCAGCTTGATCGCGAAATGCGCGTTGACGAAAAGTTCGTTATCAGGTGCGAACGCAGAACATTCACAGGAGAGTGAATGATCGACAACAAGACCATACTGCTGGTCGAGGATAATCCGGATGATGAGGCGCTTACGCTGAGAGCGTTGAAGCGAAACAATATCCTCAGTGAAGTGATCGTCGCGCGCGATGGCGCTGAGGCGCTCGATTGCCTGCTGGGCGCGTGCGACCGCGGGCAGCAGGGAGCGGGACCGCTTCCGGAACTTGTGCTCCTCGATCTGAAGTTGCCGAAGATCGACGGTCTCGAGGTTCTGCGGCGCCTGCGCAGCGATGCCCGGACCCGTCGTATACCTGTCGTGATACTGACTTCATCCAACGAAGAGCGCGACATTGTCCGAGGCTACGAACTCGGCGCAAACAGCTATATCCGAAAAGCGGTCGATTTCAACGAATTCATGGAGACGGTCCGGCAACTCGGCGTCTACTGGCTGGTGCTGAACGTGCCGGCGCCGGCTGATGTCGCGAATCGGGACTGATCTGCTGCGTTTGCGTTGACCGGTTTGCGCTTGCTGCCACCCGCCATCTGGCATAACCGACTGGATGCATGGAGGTTTTGGCAAGGTGCCAGGCGTCGGGAAAGATTTTTCGATAAAGTTCCATTTTCTCGCTTGACGGCTTGGGGGCGGACTGTATAATGCGCGCCTCCACTTCGGGCGGGACGGGTTCCCGGCACGAAATGGGACGAAACAAGCTATTGACGAGACGGACAAAGTTTTTCATAATGGTCGGTCTCCGCTGGACGAGTGCCAGCGAGTTCTTTAACAGTTCAGATTAGGTAATTTGTGTGGGTGCTTACGTCGAAATGGTTGCGTAACTCAAGCAACATTCGATGAAAGCAAACTCAATCAATTCCGAGTTTTGTAGACATCGAGCCAAGATTTGTCGCCTCAAGCGACAGAGAAGATTGAACTGAAGAGTTTGATCCTGGCTCAGATTGAACGCTGGCGGCATGCTTAACACATGCAAGTCGAACGGTAACAGGCCCTTCGGGGTGCTGACGAGTGGCGGACGGGTGAGTAATACATAGGAATCTGCCCATGTAGTGGGGGACAACCTGGGGAAACCCAGGCTAATACCGCATACGCCCTTCGGGGGAAAGCCTTCGGGCGCTATTGGATGAGCCTATGTCTGATTAGCTTGTTGGTGGGGTAAAGGCCTACCAAGGCGACGATCAGTAGCTGGTCTGAGAGGACGATCAGCCACACTGGGACTGAGACACGGCCCAGACTCCTACGGGAGGCAGCAGTGGGGAATATTGGACAATGGGCGAAAGCCTGATCCAGCAATGCCGCGTGTGTGAA
>JAGFJP010000096.1 GCA_024102665.1 Thiogranum sp.
CCGAGGCGCCGGATCCGCTGACCGGGCTGCGCAATTTCTTCGAGACGCTGATGGCGGATTTCGAGGCGGCCGGCTATGTCGGCGGTTGCCTGATCGCCAACCTGGGCGGTGAACTCGAGGGCAGCGACGTCTGCCGGGAAACCCTGGCCGGCGCCTTCCGCGACTGGCGCGACGGCGTGACCGGGGCTTTGCGCCAGGGTCAGCAGCTTGGCCTGGTACGCAAGGATATCGATGCCGGCGAGCTGGCCGATCTGCTCACCGAGGCGTGGGAAGGCGCGGTGATCCGGATGAAACTCAATCGCTCCCTGGATCCCCTGCGCCGCGTTCTGGACCGGTTGCTCGATGACTATTTCCGACCCTGAGAGCCGGTTTTTTTTTGGCCTGTTCTCAAGACGACCGGTCGTATTGTTTGATCTTTAACCCGTGATGAAAGGAGTACCTGAAATGTCTGACCAACCCCTGACCACTATCGTTACCGGTTCCTCCAGCGGCATCGGCCTGGATATCGCCAAAGCCTTTTTGAACAGCGGCGGCAACGTTGTTATCAACGGCCGCGACCCCGCCCGGCTGGCCGCCGTCGCGGCGCAACTCGGTGCCGGGCAACGCCTGGCGTCCGTTGCGGGCGACATCGGCCAACGCGCCACCGGGGAAGCCCTGGTGCGCGCCGCAGTCGAGCGCTTTGGCCGCGTCGACGTGCTCATCAACAACGCCGGCACCTTCGCGCCCCGGCCGTTCGTCGATGTCACGGAAGAGGAACTGGACGGTTACCTGAACGGCAACCTGCGCGGCACCTACCTGACCACCCAGGCGGTGGTGCGGCAGATGAAACGCCAGGGAGGGGGCGGCGCCATCGTCAACATCGGCACCGTGCTTATCGATCACGCCATCGGCAGCTTCCCGGCTTCCGCGCCACTGGTAAGCAAGGGCGGCATCCATGCGCTGACCCACAGCCTCGCCGCCGAACTCGCCGCGGACGGTATCCGCGTGAACATGGTCGCACCGGGTGTCGTGCGCACACCGTTGCACGCGCATGTCGAAGTCGATGCGTTCGGCGGCGTCGCTCTGCTGAACCGCGTGGGTGAAGTCAGGGAAATCACCGAAGCGGTGCGCTATCTCACCGGCGCCGACTTCGTCACCGGACATATTCTGCCCGTCGATGGCGGGTTCATCACCGGTCGCGCCTGAGCGCGACCTTCACCCGTTACCGAAGCTGAGGAAAGCAACATGCCTTACGTCAACATCAAGATAACCCGCGAAGGCGGCACCACCGCGGCACAGAAAGCCGAATTGATCGAGGGCGTCACCGACGTGCTGGTGAAGGTGCTCGATAAGTCCCCTGCAACAACGTTTGTCGTCATCGACGAAGTCGAGCTCGAAGACTGGGGCATCGGCGGAATGCCGGTGGAAGCCTGGCGCAAACGCACGCAGTGAAAGCGTTGCGAACATGAAGAAAGGCGCGCCTTCCCGACGATGGCGCGCCTGCTGAACGATTCAACGACTCAACCGCAAGAGGATTCAAAGCATGAACATACACGAGGCACTCATCATCGGCGGCTCCAGCGGCATCGGCAAAGCGGTCGCATCCCGATTGCTTGACCGGGGACTGGCGGTGACGCTGGTTGCCCGCAACGCCGGCAAGCTGAACAAGGCCGTACAGGAACTTTCGCCGCAGGGGCGGATCAACGGGCGCGCGCTCGATCTCCATGACCGCTCGGCGGTTTCCGGTTTCTGCGACGAAATCCGCGCCCTGCGCAGTCACGTCCGCTATCTGGTCAACGCTGCAGGAACCTTTGTGCCGCGCGCCTTTCTGGAACACACGGCGGAAGACTACGACAGCTACCTGGATCTCAACCGCAGCACCTTTTTTCTGACCCAGTCCGTGGCGGACAACATGAAATCCCGCGGCAGCGGCGCCATCGTCAACATCGGTTCGATGTGGGCCAGGCAAGCGGTAAAGGCCACGCCCTCTTCCGCCTACTCCATGGCCAAGGCCGGATTGCATGCGCTGACGCAGCACCTGGCGATGGAACTTGCGGACCATGGCATCCGGGTCAACGCAGTTTCCCCCGCGGTGGTCGAGACACCGATCTATGGCGGTTTCATCGATCCGGACAAAATCCACGAAACGCTGCAGGGCTTCAACGGTTTTCATCCGATCGGCCGCATCGGCACCGCGGATGATGTCGCGGCCGTGATCGATTTTCTGTTATCGAACGGGTCGAGCTGGGTGACGGGCGCTGTATGGGATGTGGACGGCGGCGTCATGGCCGGCCGCAACCAGGTGTAAGGCCCCGTGTCCCGCCAAAAGCGTCAAAAGGGGTCAGTACCCTTTTGGCGTCATCGGCCAAAAGGGTACTGACCCCTTTTGACGTGGCGGACGGTGCTATTATCCATCCTGTTCCAGGACAGGTTGATGCTTTCCAGTTTCCGAAACACCGTGACAGGCCGATGATCGAAACCATTTTGCTTACCGCCGCGCACGTGCGCACCTTTGTTCAACAGCGGCCGCTGACCAACGCGAGCGGATTCTTCTTCCAGCGCGAAGAGCGCTTGTTTCTGGTGACCAGCCGGCATGTCATGATCGATGAAGCCAGCCGGCATTTTCCGGACCGCATCGAAATCGAACTGCACGTCGACCCGGACAACATGGCCGAGTCCACCGGATTTTCCATTCCGCTGTACCGCGACGGCAAGAGCGTCTGGCGCCAGGGGCTCGACGCCGCCGGGGAAATCGACGTCGCGGTGATCGAAATCGAGCGCGCGGCGTTACCGGCCCGGACTGTGTACCGCGCCTTCACACCGCATCATCTGCCCGCGCGCTTCGACCAGGTCGAGGTCGGCACCTCGCTGCTGGTGGTAGGCTTTCCGCTTGGCTTTCACGACACCCTGCACCACATGCCGGTGGTGCGCCAGGCGGTGATCGCGTCTTCGTTCGGCCTGCGCTTCAAGGGCGAAGGCTATTTCCTCACCGACGCCCGTACCCACCGGGGCACCAGCGGCGCGCCTGTCGTGATGCGCGCGCCCGATCAGGATCCGGCGCGCAGCGATCTGCCCTGGCTGCTGCTCGGCATCCACTCGGCGCGGCTCGAGGTCGGCACGCCCGATCAGGATCTCGACGAGGCACTCGGGCTCAACAGCGCCTGGTACGCCGACATCCTGCTGACGCTCACCCAGGGTTGAATGCGTACTGCCGGATGCTTTTGAAGTCGTGCTGATCGCAGGCGCGGCAGGGTGTCCTCCTGCGGGGCGTGCTCACCAGGGAATGGCTTTCCTGTCGCGGAAAAAACCACCGCTCGGGCCGTCATCGCCGAGTGTGGCCAGCCAGACAATGGTCTCGACACCTTCCTCCACCGAACGCGTCGCGTGCGCTCCGCCCATATCGGTGCGCACCCAGCCGGGGCAAACCGAATTCACCTTGATCCGGGTGTTCTGCAGCTCATCGGCCAGGATGCGCGTCAAGGCATTCAATGCCGTTTTCGACAAGCGATACCCCGGACAACCTCCGTTCATCTCCGACAATTGCCCCATGCCGGACGACAGGTTCACCACGCGTCCCGAACCCTCCATCAGCGGTATCAAGGCCTGGCACAGGCGCAACGGACCGTAGAGATTCGTTTCCATGGTGGTGCGCAGCGTCTCGATGTCTGCGTGGAAGACACTGCTCGCCGACGGATCGCTGTCGCCGACAGGGTCGAGAAACACACCGGCGTTGTTGACCAGAACGTCGACACGCCCGTATTCGCTGGCAATGAATTCGGCCAGTTGCCCGATGCTGCGGGCATCCGTGACATCCAGGGGATGAAAGGTCACATCCAGACCCTGCTTGCGCAGTTCATCGCTTGCTTTGCGGCCCTTGTCGGGATCGCGGCTGGTCAGAATCACCTTCAGACCCGATTGCGCCAGCTGCCGGCAGGTTTCCAG
>JAGFJP010000128.1 GCA_024102665.1 Thiogranum sp.
TGCCGGACATCTACCAGGGCTGCGAACTGTTCGAGTTCAGCCTGGTCGATCCCGACAACCGGCGTCCCGTGGACTATGCTGCGCGACAGCGCCTGCTGGATTCGCTGGAGCCCCTGCTGACCGCGCAGCGCGATGTCAGCGCCGATGTGCGCGCGTTGCTCGACACGCCGCAGGACGGGCGGGCCAAGCTGTACCTGACTGCGCACCTGCTGCGGCGGCGCCGCGCGCAGGCGGCGCTGTTCGCCGAAGGTGTCTACCGTTCCCTCGACGCTGCAGGCGACGGCGCCGGGCAGGTATGCAGCTTTGTGCGATGCGCCGAAGGCGGCGCCTGTGTCCTGGTGGTGGCGCCGTGTCGCTTCGGCGCGTTGACCGCTGCCGGCACGCGCGCGCCGCTCGGTGATGATGCCTGGGGCGATACAGTATTGCTGCTGCCCGGGGACGGGGTGGATTCGCCGTCCAGTGCAGAACAACGAACCGACTGGTATGAACTATTCACCGGGAGACGTTTTGTCACGCAAACCGGCGCCGATGGCTGTGAGCGACTGAAGCTGGCGCGCCTGCTGGACAGTTTTCCTGTCGCTGTGCTGCTGCGTGATGGGGCTGGTCAATAACCCGCGGTTCCCTGCGTGATCCTGCCCATGGCTGTTTGCGCTGCCTGGTCTAAGCTTGTTGGTATAACACCGATTCCTGTTCGCCGATCCGCAATCCGGGGATGCGGCAGGGGTGCGTTTGGGCGTGGACAGGCACCGGTGCAGATTCAGATAACCGCAGTCGCAAGGAGTGAACCCGATATGAACAGCAACTACGGACACGCGTTGAATCAGCTGCAGGAAACCGAAGCGCGGGAAAGCATGCGCCATGGGCGTAACATGTTCCGGGATGATGTGACGCAGATGCTGGGAGGAGGGCACAGCATCCGGTTCGCGCCGCGCGATGTGATCTTTCGCGAAGGCGAAGCGGCCACGACGGCGTTCGTGCTGCGCTCGGGCATGGTCAAGCTTGTCAGCTACCTGGTCAACGGACGTCCGCGCATTGTCCGGCTGTACGGACCGGGCAGTTTGCTGGGCATAAGCGGACTGGTTGATCCCGTGTGTGAACACACCGCGATCGCCGTCGACGATGTCGAGGCAGAGTGCATTCCGATTCGCCGCCTGCTCAGGCTCAGGGCGCAGAACCCGCGCCTCTACGCATTGATTGCCGAGAGCTGGTACAGCGACCTGCGCGAAGCCGATACCTGGATCACGCAGTTTTCCACCGGCTCCATAAAAGCGCGCGTGGCGCGGCTGGTGAATCACCTGTCTTCGCTCACCGGCAGTGATCACCAGGGCGGCGCGGTGTCGCTGCTGACCTGCAGCGAAATGGCGGCGGTGCTCGGCGTAACGCCGGAGAGCGTCAGCCGCGTGCTGGCCGAGTTCAAGCGCAACGATCTGCTGCACGACGTCGGAGAGGGCGCGCGCGAGCGCTACCGGCGCAATGTGCCGGCGCTGCAGGCCATCGCCGAGGACTGAGCACCACACAACGGCGCATCCGCGCGGGATGCGGGATACCGGGCCGGCAACGGTTCAAGCCTCAGCCGGGAGCGTCCGGAAGTTTCGGGAGCAGTGCATCATGGAGTATGAATACGTCGAAGACATCGCCGAGGAGCTGCATGTCTGCAGCGATGATCTGCAGCGAGCTATCGCTGAGCTGGGCATAAAGACACTGCCGATGGCGGTGCCTCCCTACGGTGTGGATGTGTCGCCGGCGGTGAGCCGCCAGGACGCGGCGCAGTTGCGCAACTATTACGGGAACGTGGCGGGCCAGGCGCGATAGCGGCTGCGGCGCAGCAGCCCGGCCCGCGCCGCAACCGGTCCTGCACCTCGCGTCGCTTCAGGAAGCCGCCGACGCCGCCTGACCGGAATGGCCATCGAGGCGCTCCAGCAGCGCATCGCAGAAGGCGTCGAGATCGTCGGGTTTGCGTGACGTGATGAGGTTGCCGTCTTCGACCACCGGCTCATCGATCCAGCGCGCGCCCGCGTTGAGCAGGTCGGTGCGTACCGAGGGCCAGGAGGTGAGAGTTCTGCCTCGCACCGTTTCCGCTTCGATGAGCAGTTGCGGACCATGACAGATCGCGGCGACCGGTTTTCCGCTGTCCATGAACGCGCGGGTGAATTTTACGACATCGGTGTCAAGGCGCAGCCTGTCAGGCGCGTGCCCGCCGGGAATGACCAGCGCGTCGTATTCATCGACGGTGGCGTCCCTGGCGCTGTGCTCGATGCGCGACTTGATCTTGCCGCGTTTGCCATGCGCGGTATCGCCACGTTTGACGCCCACGACCCGCACCTGGTGTCCGGCGTTGCGCAGGCGCTGACAGGGTACATGAAATTCGGAGTCCTCGAAGCCTTCGCCGACAAGTAACGCTACCTTCGCCATAACCCCCTCCCGACTCGCATGTTTACGACGATGCTGCACAATAGCGCCGCGTCGTCGCGGCCGCATTGCGATTTTTCAACGGGCTATTCGATCAGGCTGCGGAACGGGAATGCCGCGACGTTGGCGGCGCCGCCGGACTCCAGAAGCTGTTGCCAGCGCGACACTTCGTCGGCGTCGGCGCGCAGCATCACGACGTACTCGCCGCGCTCGATGGCCTGCTGCAGCGCCTCGAGCTGTTCCTCGGGTATGCCCATGCGGCGCATCGCCACCGCCAGGTGCGAGAGCGCGCCGGCGCCGGCCATGACACCGCCGCCGA
>JAGFJP010000139.1 GCA_024102665.1 Thiogranum sp.
CGGCCGCGCCCCGCGACGCTGCACCCGCGTCACCGCCGCAGCACCGCGCCCAGGCGCCGGCTGCGCGCAGCACCGCTGTGCATCGACCCGATCGCTCGAACCGTTATGGTGCCCGGCCCGGAGAAGTCAGGCTGGCAGTCAGGTATGGCGCGCTTGTCCTGGTGGCGCTGGTCGTTTCCGCCATGCGAACCGGGTTCGAAAGCGATGCCGGCGACGGCGATGCAGTTTTCGCTGTTTATCCGGAAACGTCGAGGTCAACGGTTGCACAGTCACCGACAAAGGAAAATGCCGGCGCCACTGAAATCGACACCGGCCGTCAGGCGCAGGCGCGGCCGGTTATCGATATCCCCGAGCATGTAGCCGCCAACCGGAAGGATTCCCGCGAACCGCAGGCATCTGCAGTCGCACAGATTCCCGCGGCTGCAGAGTTGCACCCTGCGCCGCAACCGCCGGCGATGCACCGCCAGGCGACCGAAAGCGCTCGGGACGTGACCCCCGGCAGCACGGCGCTCCCGGCACCGGCACAACAGCCCGAGCCTTTATCAGAGAACAGTCAGGTAGCGCTCGCGGACAATGTCGATCCTCTGCCGCAAACGATAACCCCGCCGGTGGCGGATGCAGCGCTGACAGATGAACCGGTGTCGCGCCCGGCCGAGGTCGAGTTTGCCAGCGAAGAGGTGGCGGAAACCACCGCACCGGAGCCAGTCGCGGAACAGGAACCGCAGGCGAATGGCGAGGATAGCGCGACTCCGTCGGCCGCGGACCTGCGTCAGCAGAAAATCGATGATCTGCTTGCCCGCGGCCACCAGGCGCTGCGGGAAGAGCGGTTGCTGATCCCTGCAGACAACAATGCGTATAACTATTTCCGCGAAGTTCTGGGTATGGACCCGGACAACACCGCAGCGCGCGACGGCATCGAGCGCATCGTCCGGCGCTACGCGCTGTTTGCCAAACGCGCCCTGGACCGCCACGACGAAGCAAAAACCCGGCAGTATATCGAACGCGGACTGCGCGTCCGGGCGGACGACAGACAACTGCTGTCGTTGCAGCACAACCTGGATACCTGGCTGGCCCGGCTGGAAGAGGAAGCAAGACAGATCCCTGAGCTTCCGCCGCCTCCTCCCCTGCCCACCACCGCATCGCAGGGACAGCCGAACGATTTCATTGCGCGTCTGAAAGCGTTTTTCACGCAGGGGCGGAACACCGGTCAGGACGATACCGGGCAGGACGCACGGCACGCCGTTTCCGTCGAGGACCGCGGTCAGCCTGTGCCGCGCTGATCGCGGCGCGAACACGTGCTCATTGCCTGGTCTGCGTCACCTGATGCGGCACGTTCTTCAGACGGATTCGCCGATAGCCGGCACGCGCCGCGTCCCGGTCGTCCGCCGACTGCGCCGCAAGGCTGATCGCGAAGCCGGTTGAAAAGTCGAGATCCGCAACGTCGCCGCTCACCGCGATGGTTCCGGGATGGTCCAGGGAAGGGAAAGCACCGCAGGCTTCGTCAGTGTCACAGATGTAGCCGTCGTTGTTGTTGTCCGTGCCGGCGATGATCTGATAGTTGCCGGCGGGAACGTCAGGGATGCTGTAGAGATAGACACCATTACTGATGTCGACCGCAACCTCGGCGACTGCGCTGAGCGTCGTTGCGTCGACCGCCAGCACATAATGCCGGCCCGCATCGCCGCTGTCCCCGGCACCGTCCACCTGCATGATCACCGGAACATTGACCGTGTTTTGCGACGAAGTGATCGTGATGGTTGCCACATAGGTACCGCTCGCCAAAGCGCCGCGATCGACCGTGACCTGGTAGGTGCCCAGGTTGTTTTCCTCGATGCTGAGCGCGTTCACCGTCAGCCACGCCGCGTCGTCGGTCGGCGGATCCGCGCTAAGCGCACCGCCGCCGCTATTGCTCACCGACAACACAACCGCGGTCCCGGCGACGCCCAGGTTCAGGGAACCCGGAGTCGCAGCCAGCACCGGATTCGCCGGCGTGGCACCGGCACCCTGCGCCGCGATAACCGCCTTGTGGGCATCGATCAATCCGTGGCCAAACAGATCGTCCCTCCCCGTTGCCCCGAGATCGCTGGTGAGGGCGCCACCCGCCAGCAAACTGTCCAGCTGCACGGGGGTCAGGGCGGGATCGATCGATTTCATAAGGGCCGCGACGCCGGCCATGTGCGGAGCGGCCATGGATGTGCCCTGGGAAAACCGGTAGTTCATCACCAGGCCGCCACCGGAATCGTCGCCGATCGTGCTCAGCACTCCGTCCCCGTAACCGTCGCCGTTCTGATCGCTCAGCATATTTCCCCCGGGAGCTGCGACGTCGACGTATGCCCCGTAGCTCGAATAGGGCGCGAGGTTTTTGTTCATATCGACTGCGCTCACGGACACGACCCCGTTGTAGGATGCCGGATACACCGGAACGCTGGTCGATTCATTACCCGCCGCGGCAACGACAATGACGCCCTGGTTCCGCGCCTGTGTATAGGTATCCTGCTCGGCCTGCGAGCTGCCCGTGCCACCCAGGCTCAGATTGATGATGTCGGCGCGGTCCGCCGGTACGGTGCCGGAGTCGTTGCCCAGCCCCGCGGCATAGCGCACCGCTTGCTGGATGTCGTAGGACGTGCCGCCTCCCATGCCGAGCGCGCGCAACGGCATGATGCTGGCATTCCACGCAACGCCAGCCACGCCGGTTGCATTGTTGGTGGCCGCCGCGATGGTTCCGGCGACGTGGGTTCCGTGGAAACTCGATGCCGCGACAAGCCCGCCATCGCCGGGATCATCCGCGTCGTTGTCGATACCGTCGCCGTCCAGCGCGCGCGCCGGCGAGCTGATAAAGTCGTACCCGGGTACCAGCTGCCCCTGCAGATCCGGGTGCGCGAGCAACACGCCGGTATCGATCACGGCGACTGTGACATTGTTGCCGGTAGTGATGTCCCATGCGGTGGGCAGATTGATCAGCGGATAATGCCACTGCAGCGGGTAGAATTGATCGTTGGGAATGGTCGCCATCGAATGGCGAATGTAATTGGGCTCCGCGTAGAGCACATCCTTGCGCTTGCGCAGGGCCTTGAGGACGCGGATGGTATCTTTCTTCGCGCGCACCCGCGCGTCGCTGCTGCGCGCGACAAGCGCGGATTCGCCTCCCGCGTCGCTTTCGATGCTTAGCATGGCGAAAGCGCTCGCGCGGTTCGCCTCCCCCATTTGCATCAACATGGCACGCCCGGGTCCGCCGGCCTTTGCTGCAAGGCCGGTGGACTGGCTGCGCAGCTTCATGTCATTCGTCAAACCCGATGAAGACGCGGAATCGCTGAAGCGCACGACGACATCGCCCGGCACGAACTCGTCACCGATGTGCAGGGCGTCGGCGGCCACGACGCCCGTGGCCTGGCTGATCGTCATGACATAATTGGAAGCCCCGGAAAACGCATAGACCTCGATGAGAAAGGTTCCCGCTGCCGTCACGGTAAGCGATTCGGTCATACCCACGCCCTCGGAGCTGTTCAGCAGATTGCCGTCGGCGTCGCCCAGAAACAGATCCAGGTCTGCGCCGGCGAAGTCGCCGATATGCAGGGTGATGGTCTGGTTGGCGGCCAGGGTTACGCGATAGGTGTCGGACGCATCGCCGGTCAGCTGCGAGCGGCCGGGCGACCCGCTGCCCGGCTGGTTGACGTAACCACCCACAGTAACGGGATTCGGAACCGGCTGCGCCATCGCAATGCCATCGTTGGTTGCATAAGCGGCCTCGGGATCGTTGACGTCGCTGTCGACAACCGTCCCGTCGGCCACCTGGATCGCGCCGCTCAGCGTCCACGGACCGTCGGTGATGAAATGCGCCGTCAGCAGACGGTCGCCGGTTGCAATGAACGTATAGTTGCTGCTGCTCGAGACCTCGACACCGCCTTCCGTCCAGTTGACAAAGGCGTAGCCTGCGGCGGGACTTGCAGTCAGGGTGACGCTGGCGCCGTGAGCGTAGCTGCCGGCACCGGCGATGCTGCCGCTCCCGGCGGGGCTGACGTCGCCACTCACGGCGTAAACATTGAGACTGAAGTTGGCGACCAGCGAGCGGGCGCCGGAGGCCGTGAAGGTATAGCTGCTGGCGTTCGAAACCTCGACACCGCCTTCCGTCCAGTTGAGGAAGCGATAGCCGGTAGCAGGAGTCGCCACCAGGGTGACCGCTTCGCCCGCAACGTGGCTACCCTGGCCGGCAGTCGATCCTCCCTGTGCCGGCGAAACGCTCACGCTTATTGTATAGCTCGTGACATTCGTGCTGTTGCTGTCGCTGGTGCTGTTGCTGCCTCCGCCACCACCACAGGCAGCGAGTGCAAGCAACACGGTGAATGCAAGGAACCGTTGCAGGCAGTTCAGTCGGTACACCGCTCATTATCCCTGGTTGAAACATTGAGGAGTCTCTGACGAATGCTTCGTTGCGAGGCGCGTGGCACCGCGGCGATCTCCGGGCCGCTGATTCTGCGCTGCCGGATTGCCGCGCTTCGCCCACAGAACCGCTTCGGTTCCGGGCATCGCAATAAGGAAAAAACCAATCAGCCAGAGTTGACTCAAAGTATAAGACCCTTTTCTCTGAAAACCACCAGCCTTTTCCCCGCTTTCAGGCACCCGGGTCGTTACGCACTACCGACGACAGGTCGCAACGTTTATATTGACACTGTGATTCGACAATACATTATCTGCCCCGGCGTGACCGGGACCCGGGCGGAGCAACCATGGCCGGCACCGGATTCTGTCATCAACCGGCCCTCGAGGAGCCCGGGATGTTCATAGGCGCAGCTGATTTACAGGAACAGCGGACCATCGATACCGACATATGCATTATCGGTTGTGGCGCCGCCGGTATCGCGATCGCCCGCAGCTTTCTCGGCACAAAGACCCGGGTGGCGATTATCGAGGGCGGCGGATTCGAGTATGACGCGGAGAGCCAGGACATCTACAAGGGTTCGAATAGCGGTTTGCCGTACCCTCCACTCGACGTAACCCGTTTACGCTACTTCGGCGGTTCCACGAACCACTGGGAGGGACAGGTCCGACCGTTTTCGGCGGCAGACTTTGAAACGCATGAATGGCTGCCGAACAGCGGCTGGCCCATCAAACTGCCGGACATCGAGCCGTATTACGAACAGGCTTTCAATATATGCATGTTTGGCAGCGGCACCTACCAGTGGGAGCGGGACTACTGGCTCAGGCAACTCGGCATAGCGCATTTCCTGCCCGACGAGAGGATCTTCGAGCTGGAGTTTTTTCAATGCATGAGGCGGGTGCAGCCGAGCTGGCAGAGTTTCGGCACTTACGTTCGGGATGCGCTGGACAAGTCGGAGAATATTTCGGTCTATCTCGATCTGAATGTCATCGAACTGAACACCAGCGAACAGGGTGACGCCGTGTCCTCGGTGTCACTGGTCTCGAAATCGGGCAAACACCTGGCACTTCGCGCCCGGACCTTCGTGCTGGCCACGGGAGGCATCGAAAACGCCCGCCTGCTGCTGGTATCCAATACCACCGTCAAGGAAGGGATCGGCAACCGCAACGGGCTTGTTGGCCGTTTTTTCTGTGACCATCCCGTCGGACATGCGGGACGGCTGGTGACAACGGAAAGGACGCCGATTGACAAGGCATTCGCCTGGCACACGACAGCATCGGGTTCCTGTTATACCGCCCAGCTTTCGCCGTCATTTGCATTCCGCAAGAAGCACCGGCTCGCCAATTGTTGCGTGCGTCTGCTGCCGGCTCCGCTGCCGCATTCGGCGGGTTCGGCCGCCGCGAAACATATCGTCGAAGCGCTCAGGCGCGGCGAATGGCCCGATAATCTGCTGAGCGAAATAGGCACGGTAATCACCGATCTCGATGCTCTTGTTGAACGCCAGTACCACAAGTTGCGTCATACCAGACCGGAATACTTCACGGTCTGGACACGGGTGGAACCGGTACCGAATTACGACAGCAGGGTCGCGCTGACCGATGAGAGGGACAGGTTCGGCAAGCCGCGTGTCGCGCTGAACTGGAAAGTCACCGATCTCACGCAGCACACAATGAACAGACTTGCGAACACCTTTGCAACCGAGGTGGGCCGTCTGCGCATCGGCAGGGTGCAGATCGACCCCGGCCTGGAAAATGACTGGGAAAATCACTTTCATGTGGGAAACCATCACATGTGCACGACACGCATGGCGGAAGATGAGCGAAACGGCGTGGTCGATGCCGACTGCAAGGTGTTTTCGATGGACAACCTGTATATCGCGGGCAGTTCGGTTTTCAGTACCGCCGGCAGCGGCACGCCGACCCTGACGCTGGTTGCGCTGGCATTGCGACTGGCAGATCACCTGAAAGGACTGCATGTATGAAGCATTTGACCCGCCGGCAGGCACTGGTTTATCTGGGCGGTATTGCTGCGGCGGGCTTCACCCCCGCAGCAACTGTCCAGGCTGCGCCTTCGCAGACCGTCGTGACGGCAGCGATGAAACTGTTCGCCAGACCGGAAACCCGGGCAAGCGCAGCGCTGATAGGACAGACCTATCTGCGTAGCCACCCTTGCGAGAACAACACCGAAACCTTGATACGCGCGCTCGACTTCATGGCCGGTTACGACCTGGAACAGGGTGACACCGCGGTTCTGGCGCGATTGTATGCGCAACGCATAAGCCAGGACTTCGAGTCGGCTGACGTGGTCAATGTGGATGGATGGATACTGTCGAAGACCGAGGCGCGCGTGTTCGGCCTGCTTGCGCTGCAGCAGACCGTGTGACGACTGCGTGCGTGCGCAGCAGGCTCAGCTGTCTGCGACAATCAGCGGCACCATCAGCTCATCTTCGCTCAGCCCGCCGTGCACGCCGATCAGATCGTAGCGCTTCTCCTGCGCCAGCCAGTCCTTGAGAATGTAATTGCGTTCCATGAGCAGCACACGATCGCCGATGCGCTGCGCCAGCCGCGGGTGCGCTTCGCCGAGACCGAACCAGCCGGCGTGGATCAGATCATCGGCACGCAATGAGCGGGCGATGCCGGCGAGTTCCTGTTCTACATACGCGTCGAAGCGATCCTCGCAGCCGGGGCGAAGGTAACAGTAGGCTGAGCGCGGCTCACCGCACAGCGGCAGCGACAGCATGTCGGCAAAACCGGGCAGATCATCGACACAGATGCGGTCTGTCGCCTTCGTGTCGATCTGGCCGTGGTCGGCGCACACTATCACCAGGGTATCGGTGCCGCGCACCTGCGCAAGGAACCGTTCGAAGGCGTGATCCAGTTCGATCAAATGCGCCTGCGCGGCGTCGCTGGCGATACCCTCGTGATGACCGATACTGTCCAGTTCGGACCAGTAAACATAGACGAACTTGCGGCTGCCTTCGCGCAGGATGCGTGCGGTCTGCGCCAGCATCTCGCGCAGATTGCTGTAACTTATCAGCCGCGAACGCCCGAGATGCGCGACGTTGAAACCCGACCGCGCGATGAACGCCGGCGAAACCGTCCAGGCATCGACGCCTATACGGTTCGAAAACGGCCGGTGCGCGAACAGCATCCCGACATCGACGCCAGCGTCGGCCAGCGGGACGCCGCCGTAGCGCGGTTTGCCCGGCAACACCGCCAGCACGCTGCCCAGTTCCCGGAAGTACATATGCCAGCCGGTGAGCCCGTGTTGCTGCGGCGCGTCGCCGGTAAGGAAGCTGGTGACCGCCGACGCCGTGGTAGGTGGATACACCGATGTCATGGCGCCCTGCAGGTGGGCGTTAAGACAGGCTGCCTGCGGATGCGCGCGCAGGTAATTGAAACCCAGGCCGTCGATCACCCACAGCACCACTTGCCGGTGCGCAGCGACTTTCGCGGCGGGAAGCAGGGCTGACGGTGCATACGGGTGATCGGGACCCTCTAGCCCTTTTTGCAGCGACGCCATCAGGTTGACGATGCTGCCGCCATGGTAGTCTGGAAGTTGCATGCCCCATTCTAGCCCGATACCAGCTGTGGCTTACACCGCTCTGCCCGGTGACTTCCGCCCACGCCATTTCAGACCCCGGACTTCGATCCGAAGTGCAGTTGTCGACAGCCTGTCGCGAATGCGATTCCGCGTGCTTTATCGCACCATGGGTTTCCTATACTATTCGCGCACAATCTACTGTCGCCTGGTTCGTTTCCGCCGCGCATGTGTTTGAGGGATTGCGGGGCGCAGGGGTAATCCGCTATTGCCCGGCATGGCGCGTTGCATCGCAATCAACCGGGATCCGCGGTAGCGAACCTGGTTTCACAGTGGACGCATAGCGCTCCGATTCCGCTCGAGCGCCGGTACGCCTTATGATAGTTCACCCGCCGCAGATCGAGACACGCGATGACATGATCCGCGTGACAGCTCGCCTCGAGTACCAGACCCGTATGTGTTCGTTGCCGGATCGTTTGTGGGTGGAAGTCCCGCCCGGCCAGGCGCTGCAGCCCTGCGAGCGCGCTGACGGATTCGCGCCGGCACTCCTGCACCTGGCAATGACGTTGGGTGAATCCCTTGATCTGCGCGGCGTCGTGTGTCCGCGGCTGATCCACGGCCTGAGGCAGTACCAGGAAGCGTTTCTGGTGTTGTATCCGGGGCGATTCAGACGTAGCGAGATAAAGGCAGCCTGTAGCGAGCCGGCGCCGGCTGCCGCCGGGAACCCGGTGGTCTGTCAGGCCTTTTCGGGCGGCGCGGATTCATTTCATACACTGCGCAACCATCTTCCCGACGCGTCATCCCCGCACGGCTTGCCGGTCACCCACGCATTGATGGTGCACGGTTTCGATGTGCCGCTGGCGGACCAGACTTCGTTTGCCGGGATGGTCGCCTTCTACCGCCCGTTGCTCGCGGATCTCGGGGTGCAACTCGTCACCGCGCGCACGAATCTTCGCGATGTCACGAGCCCCGTGAACTGGGAGATCTCGCATGGCGCGGCCGTCGCATTCGTGGCTTTATCCTTCGGCTCGGCAATCCGGTCGTTCCTGATCTCCTCCACCCAGGCGTACTTCGAACTCATGCCCTGGGGATCGGATCCGCGCATCGATTACTGGCTGGCGACACAACGAACCGAGTTCCTCCACGTCGGCGCTCACCGAACACGCACCGAGAAGCTGCTGGACATCGCCGACTGGGAACCGGCCCGGCGCGGACTGCGCGTCTGCTGGGCGAACCCGAAGGGAATGGCGAACTGCTGCCGTTGCAGCAAGTGCCTGCGCACCATGGCGTGCCTGAAGTCCGCCGGTCAGCTGGACCATTTCCAGAGCTTTCCGCTTCCCTACGATCGTCATTTACTGAGAGCATTGATTCATCGGGACGAGATGGGTGTTCGGGCCGCCCGCAACCTGCTGCAGGCGGCGCGGACCATGGGCGATACCGAGGTCGAGGCGGATATCCAACATACATTGCGCCGCTCGAAACGCCGTCACCGCCTCAATAAGCTGATGAATTGGTTGAAAGGACGCTAGTCTGTCGGCCGTCCGCGGCAGCAGTCTGGCGTCCACGAGTGACTGACTGCCGGCGCTGACTGGAGGATCGCCTGCCGGATGCCGAAATAATGTGCTGGCGCCCGACCCCACAACTTGAGAATCAACCGCGTGTTAGCAGCGATAACCAGCCAGTTCGATGAAGAACTCGCCCAGGCCAGGGTAAGAATCGGCTATACCGTGCTGGGCTCCGGTTTCGTGCTGGCGGTGTATCTCTGGTCGGCATCGCTCGACCCGCGACATACTCCCTGGCTGGGCGTTACGATCGGCGCTTATGCGCTCTACGCGATCGGCGTGCTGGCGCTGATCCGGCACAGGCCCGGTAACCATCCCGCAAGACGCATCACCAGCATTCTCGCCGACCTGACGGCCTGCTCAGCGATGATCTATCTGCTCGGCGCTCCGGGCGCCGCCCTGTATCCGCTCTACCTGTGGATCATCGTCGGCAACGGCATGCGCTTCGGCCTGCGCTATCTGTTAATTGCCTCGGTCGCCGGGTTCGCCGGATTCAGCCTGGTGATTTCCTTCAGCGACTACTGGCTGGCAAACCGCTTTACCGCACTCGGACTGCTCGCTGGCGTGGTGGTGTTGCCGCTGTTCTTCGTGGTGGTCGACCGGCGCCTGCACAGCTCGCGGCTCGCTCTGCAGGAAAGCGAGGAAAAATACCGCCGCCTGTTCGAATTCTCCGAAGATCCGATGTGGCTGATCGTGGACAATGAGTTTGTCATGGCCAACCCGGCGGCCAGCCGCATCCTCGGATATCAATCGGTCGCCGAGCTGTTCAAGACACACCCTTCGCTGCTGTCGCCGGAGTACCAGCCGGATGGACGCCCGTCGAAGGAAAAAGCGGACGCCATGATGGCGATCGCATTCCGCAAGGGTTATCACCGTTTTGAATGGGACCACAGAACCCGCGACGGCGTGGTTTTTCCCGTCGAGGTGACGCTCACGAAAATCCCCTACGCGGGCGGAGAAGCGCTGTTCTGTATCTGGCGCGATATTACCGGGATCAGGGAAACCCAGAACGCGCTAAAAGAGAAAACCCTTTACCTTGACGGGATCCTGCGCTCTTCGGAGAAAGTCGCGATTATCGCCACTGACCCCGGTGGCCGCATCGAATATTACAATCCGGCCGCCGAGGCGCTGCTCGGGGTGCCAGTGAGCGAAGCGCTGGGCGAAAACCTCTGCGAACTGCAGCGCGCCCGCGGCCTCGACGGCGCCAGAACCGCGGAGGCCATGACCATCGCCCGCGAGCAAGGCGGGTATCGTTTTACCATGGACGCCAATTTCGACGGCGAAACGCGGCATATCGATGCGCGGCTTTCGCGGGTGCTCAGCGATGGCGACCAGTTCGCCGGCTACACACTGATGCTCGAGGACGTCACCGAGCAGCATCGCGCCGCCGAACTCATCGAATACCAGGCGAGCTTCGACGCCCTCACCGATCTGCCGAACCGGCGCCTGTTTCTGACCCAGTTGCAGCAGGCGCTGGCGCGCAGCAGGCGCCACTCTCACCTGAGCGCGGTGCTGTTCTTCGACCTGGACAATTTCAAGTCCATCAATGACTCGCTCGGTCATTCCACGGGCGATGCCCTGCTCTGCCAGGTGGCGCAGCGCATCAAGAACGCCCTGCGCGAAGAGGATACCGTGGCGCGGCTCGGCGGCGACGAATTCGTGGTGTTGCTGCCGGAGGTCTCCGGCGATCGCGAAGAAGCGGTCAGCGACGTGCAGACCCTGGCCGACGCGATGCGCGAGGAACTGGCCGCGCCGTACCGGGTCGGCTCCCATGAGCTGCGGGTGACACCGAGCATCGGTATCGCCATTTTTCCGTACGGAAATGAAAGCCCGGAAGACATCCTGCGTCAGGCGGATACCGCCATGTACCGCGCCAAGGCGTCGGGACGCAACGCCGTGCGGTTTTTCCTTCCCAGCATGCAGAAGGCCGCGGAACAGCGCCTGCAGACCACCAATGAATTGCGTCATGCGCTCGCCGCCGGCGAACTGCGAGTGCATTTCCAGCCGCAGTTCGACGCCGCGCGACGCCTGTGCGGCGCCGAGGCGCTGGTGCGCTGGCAACATCCGCAACGCGGCCTGATCCTGCCCGGCGAGTTCATCGCGGTCGCCGAAGAGAGCGGCCTGGTGCTGGAAATGGGGGACTGGGTGCTGCACGCGGCCCTGGCCCGGATCCGCGACTGGCAGACAGCGATGCCGGGCAAACCGGTCGGCAGAGTGGCGGTGAATGTCAGCTCCCTGCAGTTCCGGCAGGCGGATTTCGTTCACAAGGTGGAACGGGCGCTGGGCGATACCGGAACGGAACCGACCTGCCTGACACTGGAAATGACCGAAAGCATTCTGCTGGAGGATTTCGAGGGCACGGTCGGGAAAATCAAGGCGCTGAAACAGCTCGGCGTGCGTTTTTCCATTGACGACTTCGGCACCGGTTATTCATCACTGTCGTATCTCAAGCGCCTGCCCGTGGATGAAATAAAGATCGACCGCGCCTTCGTCCGCGATGTCATGGAAGACGCCAACGACGCGGCGCTGGTCGACACCATGCTGACAATGGCGCGCCACCTTGGGCTGGGGGCCGTCGCCGAGGGCGTGGAATCCGAAGCCGTGTTCCGCTTCCTGGGCGAGCGCGGTTGCCCGGTATTCCAGGGTTATTACTTCGGCATGCCCTGCGCCGCTGAAGACTTTGCGCAGCGTTTTCTTGCCGCCCCCCCAGCGCTCGCCGTCACCGCGGCGCCTCCTTCGCCGCGCTGATCAGGCAGGCCTGAAACGCCTCAGCCATCACTGCCTCGCAGGCGCTCCAAGGTCCATGGTGTTGCATGCCCTTCCCGGCAAAGCCCGTAGCGGAACGGCGGTGTCATATAGGGCAATACATAACGCAGGTCAGTGAACCACACGCAGCTGTTCGCGCCGTCGTTGTCGATGCGGTAGAGCACCGGAAACTCAGCGAAGCGACGGAAGTCGGCGAGCTGCGGGCTTTCCCACAAGCCACGTATATGGTCAACCGCGCGCGGGTCCTCGCCGAACCTCCAGTAGCGCTCCCACAGCAGCGCATCCTGCCCGCGATACGTGCGTCCGACGCTGGCGAAAAAACCATCCGCCTGGTCGGCGACCGCGTAACCCCCGTTGAGATTCAGATAGCTGACCTGGTAACTGTCGCCACTGCGTATCAGCAGTTTCCAGTTGAACGGCGAGAACGGCTGCGGAAAGGCCCTGACGATATCCGCCTGCATGCCCTGCGCGGCGGCGTGGTCGTTCGCCACAGCCATGGCGCGGGATTTCAGCACGCCCTGAAACCCCACATACCCCACCAGCATGATAAAAAACACCTGCGGCAAGCGCGCGGCGCTGCTGCGCCATGCCGCCAGACAACCCGCCAGCACAATCGCCGTGAACCAGGGATCGATAATGAAGGTGGTACCGATGCTCGCGCGCCAGAGCGACAACGGCGCAAGGATCTGGGTGCCGTAGACAGTGATCAGATCACTCAGAATGTGCGACACGATGGCAACGCCCGCCAGCACCACGGCATAGCTCCAGGCGGAGCGCTGCCCGAAACTCAACGCCATGACGGCGCCGACCAGCAGCGCCCACAGCGGCAGCATGACGAACGAATGCGTGACGCTGCGATGCCACAGCGTCAGGTACACCATGGGATCGACCCAGGACGCCAGGTAATCGATATCCGGAAACGCCGCGGCGACCGCGCCGAGCAGCATGCGCTGGCGGTTGCTGAAAGGCTGTCGCGACCCGTGTGCCGGAAACAGGGAACGCACCGTCAGCGCTCCCAGCAGACTGTGGGTAAGGGTATCCATGCAGCGCGGGTTCAGTCGGGCACGGGCGGCGCCTGTGCGGATCGCTGTGGTCGTGGTGATCCTTTGCAGAGGCGCTCGAAGCGGTTGTCGATCGCTTCCCGCTCGCGCAACCTGGCGTCGAGAAAATCGCGGGTGCGACGGCTATCCGGCGAATCGTCATACAGCCAGCGCGCGAAGGTCACCAGGTACAGGGCGCTCACCCGAATCTCCTCGAAGATGCGCGCGAGGCCGGTCGCGTCTTCGGCGGCCGCTTCGAGGAACCACTGCACGGTGCGGCTGACGCGCATAATGCCCAGCAGCTGCAGGTGCACATGCCCGGGCTCCAGCTTGTAGGCGAGCATTTCGCGCGTCAGCCGCCGGTGCGGCGCCAGCGCGTCGAGCCAGGTCATGATCACCTGCTGCAAGCGTTCGCGTGCCGAAAGGGCCAGAAACTCCGGCGAGGGTTTTGCATCCAGCAGCGCCTTGTCGGCGCGGTCGAACCAGGCCTCCACCAGACCGTCTTTCTGAGCGTAACAGGCGCGGACCTCGCCCAGCGGGATCTCCAGCGCCTCAGCCACCGCATGCAGACGCACGGCATCCCAGCCGGATGCCTCGCCGAGCGCCAGCGCCTGATCGAGGATACGGTCACACAGGTTCTGTTTACGCGACACCATGATTGCAATCGCTCTCCGGCCGATGTTGCCAGAAGTCGCGCCGGACCTTCCGGTGGGTTGCTTAAAAACTGCGCCGGCGAACCCTCGGGACCAGTCCGGGCGGCATCAGTAGAATAAATAGCACATAACCCTGCGGCCAGGAGCCTAGTCCGTGCTGATCCTGCCTCTCAGCGCCTTGAGCTTGCCGCGGCGGGTTTTCTCGTCCAGGCGTTGCCGCTTCGAGCCTGCTGTCGGTTTGGTCGGCGTGCGTTTCTTGCGCGTCACCGCCACGCTCCTGATGAGTTCGCGCAGCCGTTCCAGCGCCTCCTCGCGGTTTTTTTCACGCGTGCGGTAACGCTGCGCCTTGATGACGACCACGCCCTCGCGCGTGATACGCCGATCGTGCAGCATCAGCAGCCGCTGCTTGTAGAAATCCGGCAGCGAGGAAGCATTGATGTCGAAACGCAGGTGCACCGCCGAAGCGACCTTGTTGACATTCTGCCCGCCCGCTCCCTGCGCCCGTATGGCGCTGAGTTCGATTTCGTCGTCCGGGATGCTTACGTTGCCGGAAATCTGCAGCATGGTTCCTCGTTGCCGGCGCAGGCAGAAATCCTGCCCGACACCCGCATCTGCCCTGTTATGACGATGGTTTCCGGCTTTGACGCGGATGGCCGGATGCGGTGTATGATGATACGTATGGAAATTCTGTTTTGCACCAGCGAAGCCTACCCGCTCGTCAAGACCGGCGGTCTCGGTGATGTCTCGGGCAGCCTGCCGCAGGCGATCAGCGCGCTCGGCAACGACGTGCGACTGGTGCTGCCGGCCTATCCGGCGGCGCTGGAGCAGGCCGGCGGACTGGAAACCGTCGCGAGCCTGACGCTGGAAGGAAGCGCGGAAGCGGTTAACATACTCAAGGGTCAGTTTCCCGGCAGTGATGTGGTTCTCTACCTGGTCGATGCGCCGGTCATGTTCCGCCGCGCGGGCAATCCCTATGTGCAGGACGACGGCAGCGACTGGCCGGACAATGCGGCGCGCTTTGCGCTGTTCAACCGCGCCATCGTGGCGCTGGCAACCGGGCAGGTCGACGCCGGCTGGCGGCCACAGGTCGTGCACTGCAATGACTGGCAGACCGGGCTGGTTCCGGCACTGCTGTCGCAGCTCCCGGCGCGCCCGGCGACGCTGTTCACTGTGCACAACCTGTCTTACCAGGGATTGTTCCCGGGCAGCACTCTCAGCACGCTCGGACTGCCGTCCGCCCTGTGGACAATGGACGGCGTGGAATTCCACGGCCAGCTGTCGTTTCTCAAGGGCGGCATTGCGTTCGCTGACCGCATCACCACCGTCAGCCCGACCTATGCGCGCGAGATCTGCACGCCCGCCTTCGGCTGCGGACTGGAAGGACTGTTGCAATACCGCGCGGACCGGTTGAGCGGCATACTGAACGGCATGGACTGCAATGTCTGGGATCCGCAGAACGATCCTCACATCGAAAAGCATTACACCGTGCACACACTGCAGTACAAGGCCGTCAACAAGGCTGCGCTGCAACGCGAAATGGGGCTGCCACAGGATGCCCAGGCGATGCTCATCGGTCATATCGGCCGGCTGGTGGAACAGAAAGGCGTCGATCTGATTCTTGAAATGCTCGGCGATCTGTTCCCGCACCCGGTGCAGATGGCGGTGCTGGGCAGCGGCGATGAAAAGCTCGAGAGACGCCTGGTGTCGGCAGCCGGGCGCTACCCGGGGCAACTCGCCGTGCAGATCGGTTATGACGAGGCGCTGGCGCACCGTATCGAAGCCGGCTCGGACTGCTTTTTGATGCCGTCGCGTTACGAACCCTGCGGCCTCAATCAGCTCTACAGTCTGCGTTATGGCACCGTGCCCATTGTGCACCGCACCGGCGGGCTGGCCGACACGGTCACCGACCTCAACGACAAGAGCGCCCGCGACTACACCGCTACCGGTTTCGTCTTCGAAACCGACACGCCCGAGGCCATACTCAACGCCTGTCTGCGCGCGCTCGCCTATTTCCAGTCGGCGCGCGTCAACTGGTGGAAGCTGGTCATTACCGGCATGAAACGCGATTTCTGCTGGACCGCCAGCGCCGCGCAATACGTGGATGTCTACCGCGCGTTGTGCCAGCACCAGTCGCAGGCACAGGCGCCGCAAGCGCTGCGCGCTTCACAGGCAGGCTAACCGAAATTTACCGAAAACAGCAGAGACCGCAGGCATGAGTAAACGATTGATGGTGTTACCGGCAAAAGACCCCGGCGCGATCCGCCTGGTGCGGGTGCCGGACGATTTCGAGTCACAGGAACTGTTCCGCCACGTAACCGGCCTGATTGCACAGCTGGAACAGGACAATCCGGACTACAGCCCCGACGACATCGTCGCGCTGCTGGAGGACAACGGCTTCGAACCGGTGGATTTCGTGCTGGGACCGGCGCTCGACTAGCCCTGTTACACGATCGGGGGTTCGCCATCGGGGACGAAATCCGACGGCAGCAGTTGCTCGATGTGCGATTGCACCGCGGCTTCGGCGGCGCCCGGTTCCTCGAAGCGGGCGATGTTGTACAGCGCCTCCCCTTCGTTGACCAGCGGCAGGGTGCAGCGGCCGATGACAATACCCCCGACCGCGCTCGCCACTTCGATTTCCTGGCTGCCGAAGGGATCGGAAATGGTGCCCAGCACATCGCCCTTGCGCACCCGCGCGCCGAGCGGCGCCGCCGCGCGCAGGATGCCGCTCTGCGCCGCCCGCACCCAGACCGTCGAACGCGCGGTAACGGGGTCCATCATCTGTTTTCTCCTGCGCCCGGGCGGCAGCATCTCCAGCTCCCGCATCACCGACGCCACGCCGTGCACGCCGGCGCGAATCGCCATTTCATCGAAACGCAGCGCCTCGCCCGCCTCGTAAAGCAGGATGGGAATGCCTCTTTCGCTGGCCACGGCGCGCAACGAGCCGTCGCGTATGTCGGCATTCAAAAGCACCGGCACCCCGAACGCTCTCGCCAGTCGCCTCGTCTCGCTGTCATCGAGATCGGCGCGTATCTGCGGCAGGTTCTCGCGGTGAATGGCCGCGGTATGCAGATCGATGCCGTGGGTGCAGCGGGCAACGATCTGCTGCAGAAACAGATGCGCGACACGCGCCGCCAGCGAACCCTTCTCGGAACCCGGAAAAGAGCGGTTGAGATCGCGCCGGTCGGGCAGATAGCGCGAACGGTTGATGAAGCCGTGGACATTGACGATGGGCACCGCCACCAGTGTCCCGTGCAGGCGTTTGAGGGTCGGCATGCGCAACACGCGGCGGATGATCTCCACGCCGTTGATTTCGTCGCCGTGGATCGCCGCGCTGACGAACAGCGCCGGGCCGGAGCGCTTGCCGTGCACCACGTGCACCGGGATGGTCATTTCACTGTTGGTGTACAGCCGCGCCACCGGCAGATCGACGGTGGCGCGCGTGCCCGGTTCCACCGGGGTGCCGCCGATCTCGAAAGACTCCCGGGCCACGGCTGTCAACCCTTGCCGCGTGTCTTGGTGCGGTTGGGTTTGGCCTCGCGCTCGATGAATTCGATAATCGCGCCGGCGACATCCTTGCCGGTCGCGCCTTCGATGCCTTCCAGCCCCGGCGAGGAATTGACTTCCATCACCACCGGCCCGTGGTTGGAGCGCAGGATATCGACACCGGCGACATTCAATCCCATGACCTGGGCGGCGCGCACCGCCGTCGAGCGCTCTTCGGGCGTGATCTTGGTCGGCTCCGCGGTGCCGCCGCGGTGCAGGTTGGAGCGGAACTCGCCTGGTTTGGCCTGGCGTTTCATGGCAGCGATGACCTTGCCGCCGACCACAAAGCAACGGATATCCATGCCGCCGGCTTCCTTTATGAATTCCTGCGCCAGTATGTTGGCCCGCATGCCCATGAACGCCTCGATCACGCTTTCCGCCGCTTTCTGCGTTTCGGTCAGAACCACGCCGATGCCCTGGGTACCCTCCAGGAGCTTGATGACCATCGGTGCGCCGCCCACCATTTTGATCAGGTCCTCGACATCATCGGGCGAGTGCGCATAGCCGGTTACCGGCAGGCCGATGCCCTTGCGCGACAGCAGTTGCAGGGAGCGCAGCTTGTCGCGCGCGCGGCTGATCGCCACCGATTCATTGACCGGGAATACCCCCATCATTTCGAACTGGCGCACCACCGCCGTACCGTAAAAGGTGATCGAAGCGCCGATACGCGGAATCACCGCATCGAAACCGGTCAATACTTCGCCCTTGTAGTGGATCTCGGGGCGATGCGAGGTGATGTTCATATAACAGCGCAGCGTATCGATGACCCGCATCTCATGACCGCGCGCGCGCCCCACCTCGACCAGCCGGCGCGTCGAATAGAGATTGGTCTTGCGCGAAAGGATTGCAATCTTCATGTTCTCACTCCACATGTCATGCGCAGGCGACGCCGCGCTCAGGACACCGGTTTGTGTTGCGGGCGGGCCAGGTAGGAACGGCCCGGATCAACGGCAAACGCGCCTTCCAGCGCCGTGCGCCCGAGCAGCATGCGAAAGCGCATGGTTTCCCGCGCCGTGAGCGTCAACTCGATGGGGAACTGTTCCGTGCCGATGATCACCGGGGTCAGGATAACCAGCCGCGATTCCCGGTGACCGCCGGAGTCGGTGACCATGCGTTCGTCGACCAGGGGAGCGATGCATTCGACGATCACATCGCTGCGCTTCTGCAGCGGATGGAGCAGGAATCGCACCTGGTCTGCTGCCTGCCTGCGAAAGCGCTCGACATTGAAAGCGTGCAGCGCCGAGGTGCGCGCGCCGGTATCCACCTTTGCCTTGATCGAGGGAATACCAAGCTCCGGCAGCGCTAACCACTCCCGCCATCCAAGGGTCAGCAGTTCCCTGTCTCTGACCACCGCATACACCTCTGTGAACTGTCCGGACCGTTTCCGGGTTTAAATCATAGCGTAACATCTCAGACCGATATACCGGCGCGACACTGAAATCAGCCTGCGTTCCTGTCGCCCCGGCAGGCATTCAGCGACTGCTGCATTGCCGCGAGTCCGATGCGCCTGGCGGTCTCGATATTGCGATCGGGAATCGCCTCCGCCGCGGGATAGTGCTGCAGTGCCTGCTCGATACTGCTTTCCCGCAGCAGATGCAGCATCGGATACGGCGATCGATTGGTGTAGTTGGCGGCATCATCGCCATCGGCGCCGGCAAAGCGATAATCGGGATGAAAACTGGCGAGTTGATAGATGCCTTCGTAGCCCTGCAACTGCAACAGCCGCTCGGCCAGATCGACCATATCGAGGTAGTCGTCGAAACCCGCAAAGGCATCTGCGCAGATCAGCAACGCGGTTTCCCGCTCCGCCGCGGCGTCGAGCTGCTGGCACAATTCCCCGAGCGCTTGCAGGCAGGCTTCGGGTTCCGATGCCCGTGTCACGCGATAAATAATGCTGTCACGCGCCAGCTCTCTTCCGGCAAAGGGACAGAAGTCGTTTTTCACCACGACGGTTTCGATCCAGCGCCGGGTGGCGTCGATGATCTCCTGGTCACTCGTCATGAAACACCTTTGATCCTGCCGGCGGCCGGTTCCACGCCCTGGCTGTTCAGGTAATCATCATAACTGCCACTGAAATCGACAATGCCGTGCGGCGTCAGCTCGATGATGCGGGTCGCCAGCGACGAGACGAACTCCCGGTCGTGACTGACGAAGATCAGTGTGCCCGGATAATTCTCCAGCGCCGTGTTGAGCGACTCGATGGATTCCATATCGAGGTGATTGGTCGGTTCGTCCATCACCAGCACATTGGGTTTCTGCAGCATCAGCTTGCCGAACAGCATGCGTCCCTGCTCGCCGCCGGAAATGACCTTTACCGACTTGCCGATCTCGTCGTTGGAAAACAGCAGGCGCCCCAGTGTGCCGCGGATGGTCTGTTCATCATCGCCGCTGCCTTTCCACAGGCTCATCCAGTCGAACAGCGACATGTCATTGGCGAAATCGGCGGCGTGGTCCTGGGCAAAGTAGCCGACGCTGGCATTTTCCGACCACTTGAGTTCGCCGCTGTCCTGCGGCAGGTCGTGCACCAGGCAGCGCAGCAGCGTGGTCTTGCCGATGCCGTTGGGCCCGATAATGGCGATGCGTTCGCCGACTTCGACCAGCAGATTCAGTCCGTTGAAAAGCGGTTTGCCGTCGAATCCCTTTCCGAGTCCTGAGGCTTCCAGCGCCAGCCGGTACAGTTTCTTGTCCTGCTCGAAGCGAATGTAGGGATTCTGGCGGCTGGAAGGCTTGATATCCTCCAGTTTGATTTTCTCGATCTGGCGGGCGCGCGACGTCGCCTGCCTGGCCTTGGAGGCATTGGCCGAGAAGCGGCTCACGAACGCCTGCAATTCCGCGATCTGGGCCTTTTTCCGCGCATTGTCGGCGTACTGGCGCTCGCGCACCTGGGTTGCGGCGGTCATGTAATCATCGTAGTTGCCCGGGTACACCCGCAGCTCGCCATAGTCCAGATCCGCCATGTGCGTGCACACGCTGTTGAGAAAGTGGCGATCATGGGAAATGATGATCATGGTGCTGTTGCGCTCGTTGAGCACGTTTTCCAGCCAGCGGATGGTATTGATGTCGAGGTTGTTGGTGGGTTCGTCCAGCAGCATGATATCCGGATCGGCGAACAACGCCTGCGCCAGCAACACGCGCAGCTTCCAGCCCGGCGCGACCGCGCTCATCGGCCCGTTATGCTGCTCCAGGGGAATGTCCAGGCCAAGCAGAAGCTCGCCGGCACGCGCCTCGGCGGTATAGCCGTCGAGTTCCGCGAACTCGGTTTCCAGCTCGGCCACCTTCATGCCGTCTTCCTCGCTCATCTCGGTGAGCGAATAGATGCGATCACGTTCCTGTTTCACGTTCCACAGCTCGGCGTGCCCCATGATCACGGTATCCAGCACCGTGTGCTTTTCAAAGGCGAACTGGTCCTGACGCAGCTTGCCGATGCGCTGATCAGTGTCGACCATCACGTTTCCCGATGTCGGTTCGAGGTCGCCGCCGAGAATTTTCATCAGCGTCGACTTGCCGCAACCGTTGGCGCCGATCAGGCCATAGCGGTTGCCGCTGCCGAATTTGACCGAGATATTTTCAAAAAGAGGCCGTGCCCCGAACTGCATGGTGAGGTTTGCTGTAGAAATCAAGATAGTGTTCCGGAAAAAACGTGTTGTTGAACAAAGGTGGCTGCGCTTCGCCGCCGGCCCGCTCACGGGTCAGCCTCGAACAGACAGCCTGGGGATATCAGTTAGCGCCGGGGGATCCTGCCCGCCAGAAGCCGAACGGTGACCCGCTCGCCCGGTCGTGAAATATCGCCGGGGTAGTATCGCATATTCTGGCCATGGTCCGCGAGCGGCAAATGCGGGCTAACCGTCCTCGACATCGTCGGTATCCAGCTGACCGCTGAGACGGCGCCGGATATGCGACCAGGACATGCCCGTGGCAAGCACGCCGCACAGTATCAGCATCGCAATGTAGATGATGGTCTTCTCGTCGTCGGCGCGCACCAGGCCGTAATCCAGGATCAGCCAGATCAGGGTGCCGAAAAACGCCGCCGACAACAACAGGCCGAAAGCGCCGAGCGAGCGCAATGTGGCACGGATGAAAATCGTCCAGCCGATGAGCAGCACCACGCCTGCGAACAACTTCAACGGCAGGCCATCCTGCAGGCTATCTCGTACCCAGTGAAAGTACGACAGCCGGTGCGGATTGTAGGTGGCGAACACGAGCACCATCGCCATCAGGAAACGAACAAAAATACCCGCCCATGTAATACCTGAATTCGCCGCCACGGCCACTCCTGATACAGTCAGCAACCCGCATATTGTAATTGTTCCAGGGCCTGTTAACACCATCCACAGCGCCGCGGCGCGGTCATGCCTGATGCGGCAACGCCCCCAGACGCTCTTCGAGTCGTTCGACCTGTTGCTGCAGCTGCTCCAGCCGTTGTTCGAGCGCCTCGATGCGCGCCGCATCGGTTGCCGTCGCAGGCGTTTGCGCAGCGGCCTCCTCCGGCGCGTCGCCGCTGAACAAATGCATGTAGCGCGATTCGCGCTTGCCCGGCTCGCGCGGCAGGCGCGCGACGAAAGGACCGTCGTCGCGCTGCATCAGCTGCGCAATCGTGGCTTCCACCTGCTGCACATCACTGAAGCTGCACAGACGGCTGGTGCGGGTGCGCAGTTCGCCCGGGGTCTGCGCCCCGCGCAGCAACAGCACGCAGATGATGCCCAGTTCCTGGTCGGTGAATTTCAGGCTGCCGAATTCCGTGTTGCAGAAACGCTGCTGGTATTTCGGGACGCGGCTGCCGAAGCCGGTCTTGTCGATCACCAGGCGCCGCTTGACCAGCTCATCGACCGTCTGCTGCACGGTCGCTTCGTCCAGCTCCAGCACCGGGTCGCGGTTGCTTTTCTGATTGCAGGCGTTGGTGAGGGCGTTCAGCGACAGCGGGTATTGCTCGGGCGTGGTGACGGCCTTTTCGATCAGGCAGCCGATGACGCGGGATTCGTTGAGCGAAAGATGAATGTTCATGAATTCAGCGCCTGTTGCGTGCCGCCCTCGCGGTCGGCGAGGCAGTACGCGGTAATGGCATCGAGAAATTCGTCGCCGTAGCGATCGAGCTTGGTCTGGCCGACGCCGCTGACCATCAGCAATTGCGTTTCGTCCAGCGGTTTGTCGCGCGCCATCTGTATCAGGGTGGCATCGCCGAACACGATATAAGGCGGCACACCCTGCTGTTCGGCCAGGCGCTTGCGCAGCGCGCGCAGTTCCTCGAACAGGCTTTCGTCGTAGGGCCCCTGCCCCGCCGCGGCCTTCGAGGTTTTCTTTTTGGCGACCGCCTTGACGCGCGGCCGCGCCAGTTCCAGTTCCTGCTCGCCGCGCAACAACGGGCGCGCCGCCGGCGTCAGCCTGAGCACCGAATAGCTGGCGATGTCCTGCAACAGGTAACCCTGGTGGATCAGCTGGCGGATAATCGACGTCCATTCGTGATCGCTGCGGTCGGCGCCGATGCCGTAGGTGGAAAGCTGCGCATGGCCGAGCTTGCGAATGCGCTCATTATCAGCGCCGCGCAGCACATCGACCACGTGCTTTACGCCGAAACGCTGGCCGACCCGGTATACACACGACAGCGCCTTGCGCGCGTCCTCGCTGGCATCGTAACGCTCAGGCGGATCCAGGCACACGTCGCAGTTGCCGCAGTCCTGTTCCAGGCGTTCGCCGAAATACCCCAGCACCACGCGGCGCCGGCACGCCAGGCTTTCCGCGAAACCGGTCATGGCGTTCAGCTTGTGGACCTCGATGCGCCGCTGTTCGGGATTATTGTTGTTCTCCACCAGGCTGCGCGCAGTCGCCACATCCTGGGCGCCGTAAAGCAGCAGCGCCTCGGCGGGCAGGCCATCGCGGCCGGCGCGGCCGGTCTCCTGGTAGTAGCCTTCGATGTTTTTCGGCATGTCGTAATGCACCACAAAACGCACGTTGGGCTTGTCGATGCCCATGCCGAAAGCCACCGTCGCCACCACCACCTGCAGTTCGTCGCGCAGAAAACGCTCCTGCACCCTGCTGCGTTGCGCTGCCGGCAGGCCGGCGTGATAGGCATCGGCGTCGACGCCCTGCGCGCGCAGCTTTTCGGCGATTTCTTCCACGCGCTTGCGCGACAGCGCGTAAATGATGCCGGCTTCGTTTTCGTGGCTGGCGAGAAACCGCTGCAGCTGGTCGAAGGGCTTGTGTTTTTCCAGCACGGTGTAGCGGATATTGGGACGATCGAAACTGGTGAGATAACGCCTGGCCCCACCCAGCCCCAGCACCCGCACGATATCCTCGCGTGTCTGCTGATCGGCGGTGGCGGTCAGGGCCGCCAGCGGTACCCCGGGGAAATGGCGGCGCAACTGGCCGAGCTGCACGTATTCGGGCCGGAAATCATGACCCCATTGCGACACGCAGTGCGCCTCGTCGATGGCGATGAGCGCGATATCGATATCCGCCAGGCGCTCCAGGAATGCCGGCGTCATCAGGCGCTCCGGCGCAATGTACAGCAGGTCCAGCTCGTGCGCATGCATGCGCGCCAGCACCTCGCGGGCCTGCTGCGCGCCCATGGCGGAATTGTAATATGCCGCCGCAACGCCGCTGGCCTGCAGGGCGTCGACCTGGTCTTTCATCAGGGATATCAGCGGTGATACCACGATGGCGACACCGCGCCGATGCAGCGCCGGCAACTGGTAGCACAGTGATTTGCCGCCGCCGGTCGGCATCAGCACAAACACATCCCGCCCGGCGATCAGGTCCTCGATAATGTCCTGCTGGTGGGGGCGGAAGGCGCGATAGCCGTACACGCGTTGCAAGGTGGCGTGGATGTCGTCCGTGAGGGGGCCTGCGTGGGTCATCCCGTCATTGTACGGGCAACAGCGGCGCCGGTCAGCCGCCGGTTATCTGTCATTGCTTGCGATTGCGGAGATTGCCGCGCTACGCTCACCATGACGGACATTGCATACCGGGAGCATGATGTGAACAACAACAGACAGGAAAGCATGTCGTTCCTCGAAGGTGTGGAGCGCATGGTGGACCGCGCCACGCTGGTTGCCGGCCTGGACCCGGATACCGCCAAGGTCATCAAGGCCTGCGACGCCGTCATCCAGATCAAGTTTCCGGTCAGGATCCGCCATTCGGTGAAGGTGTTCACCGGCTGGTGGGCGGTGCACAGTACTCACCGCCTGCCCGCCAAAGGCGGTCTGCGCTTCGCGCGCCATGTCAACCAGGACGAGACGGAAGCGCTGGCGGCGCTGATGAGCTACAAGTGCGCCATTACCGACATTCCGTTTGGCGGCGCCAAGGGTGGCCTGAGGATCGACTGCGCCAGGTACTCGGTGGACGAGATGCGTGAAATCACGCGACGCTTCGCCCAGGAACTGGCGCGGCGCGGATTCATCAACCCGGCGACCAACGTCCCCGCTCCTGACATGGGGACTTCCTACCGAGAAATGTCCTGGATTGCCGATACTTACAAGACATTGTTCCCGGAAGACGTGAATCAGGATGCGTGCGTTACCGGCAAGGCGGTGGAACGCGGCGGCATTCCCGGCCGTACCGAGGCCACCGGCAAGGGCGTGCAATATGCGCTGCAGGAATTTTTCCGCCACCCCGAGGAACTGTCCAAGAGCGGTCTCGACGACGGCCTCGCCGGCCAGCGTGTCGTCATCCAGGGGCTCGGCAATGTCGGCTACCACGCCGCCAAGTTTCTTTCTGAGGAAGACAAGGTAAAAATCATTGCCATCATCGAGCGCGACGGTGTGGTGCTGAACGAAGACGGACTGAATGTCCATGACGTGCGCCAGCACCTGGCCGAGACCGGCGGCGTCAAGGGTTTCCCGGGCGGCGAGTACAGTGAACACGGCGCCGATGCACTGGAAATGGACTGCGACATTCTGATTCCGGCGGCGCTGGAATCCCAGATTCACGCCGGCAACGCCATGCACATCAAGGCGCGCCTCATCGTGGAGGCGGCCAATGGACCGGTGACCTATGAGGCTGACGAAATCCTCCGCGACCGCGGTGTCGTGATTCTGCCCGACATTTACGCCAACGCCGGCGGCGTTACCGTGTCGTACTTCGAATGGACCCGCAACCTGTCGCACATGCGCTTCGGCCGCCTGCAACGGCGTTTCGACGAGCTGCGCGGCATGACCTACCTCGGCGCCCTGGAAAACATGACCGAGAAACAGGCGCCGCCCGGCCTGCGTACCGAGATCGTGCGCGGCGCCAGCGAACTGGACCTGGTGCGTTCCGGCCTCGACGACACCATGCGCTCCACCTTCCAGGAGATACGCGATACCATCAAGCGCAATCCTGCGATCAACGATTACCGCACCGCCGCCTATGTCATCGCCATTCGCAAACTGGCGCAGTCCTACTACGATCTGGGGCTGGTGGCGCCGCCGACCGAATAAGTGACCTTCAATCCAGCAAATGCGCGAAATCCGCCTCGACCTGCAGCAGGTCGAGACGGTTGAGGAAATTCGAGTAAGCCATCCAGGCGGTCAGCGCGTTGAGATCCACCAGCGGCGGCGGCAGGAATTTCGGCGCCTCGATCAGTTTCTGTTCGGCGAGTTCGGCGATCACGCCCATGTCCTCGATGGCCAGCTTGCCGCAGAACAGCAGCGGTATGCGATCCAGCCGTCCGCGCCGCACCGCCAGGCGAATGAAGTTGTACACCAGCACGAAGCCCTTGCTGTAGGCGATGTCCTTGGTGAAGGGCCCGGCCTGCGGCGTGCTGCCGCGGAAAATCCGTGCCGTTGCGGTCCAGGCTTCTTCGCGACTGCGGCCCTCGCTGACGAGCAGCTCGAACACATCGAGAAAGGTCGCGCCCTGCTCGGCCATATGGATGCCACGGATGCGATCGGCGATGCGCCGCAGGCGCGTGGGATGCGAGTTGAAGGAAATGACCTCGATAAACACCGCCAGCCCTTCCTGGGTGATGGTATCGGACGGCGTACCCTTGCTGAGGAAAGTGCAGGTGGACTGCAGGCGCCCGTTGAGCGTGGTGCCGACATGCACCCAGCCTTCGTGCGCTTCCAGGCCGCGCAGATCGCGCTGGCTGAAAAAGGCGTTCTTGCGCAGCTTTATGTAATCGGAACCGGCCGCCGCATCGGCGACAATGCCGTCGCTTTCGATCACCCGCACCCGCGCCTGCGGATCGGTAAACACCTGGTTCAGCCGCTGCTGCAATAACGCCACTGCCTGGCGGGTGGGAATATCTCTCGGCTCCCTGTCGAGAAACATCTGTTCGTCGATGTTGCGCAGCGCATGATCGAGCAGCGTGCCGAGGTCGGCGAGCGTCGGTCCGCCGACATGAAACGCCTCAGTGGAGCGGCCGTACAGTTCCTGGGCGATTTCCGAAAACGCCGGCGTGCCCCGGGCCTCGAGCATGTCCAGCACCCGCAGGTACTCGCGGCACATGCGCCGCATGATATCGCCGGCCGGGTTGTCCTGGCCGAGGCGCGTCAGCGTGTGCCGGTCGATTTCGCGCAACGCTTCGCGCACGGCATGGATGTCGTAGACGAGCGGCAGATCCCGGTAGTAGTCGGCATCGACCTGCGGCTGACGGCGGCAGTCGGCGGCGAAAAACGCCTGCTTGACGCTGTCGTTCCACTTGATCGCATCCAGAATGCGGATCGGCTCCTGCGCCGCCACAATACGGTTGGACAGTTCCTGGATGGTATCGAGGTAGTTTTCCCGGCTCATATCGGGCCCGCACACCCCGCCCATGCGGCGGGTTGCAATTATGGTTTTTCCGGGAACTATTATGCGCCTGAATTCAGGCCACGTGGAGCGATTCTTTCTCCAGTTCGCGGGCCTGCTTTTTCATCAGCTCGACAATGGCGTAGACGCCGATGTGACGATTCGGCGAAAGATGTTCGTCCAGATTCAGGCGCGCGAACAGCTCATCGACATCCAGTTGCTCGATGCCGCGAGCGCTGTGCCCGGCAGCGAGCTGGATCAACAACGCCAGCACGCCCTTGATGATGCTGGTGTCGCAATCACCATGATAGTGGATGCCGGCCGGCTCCTTGTCGTCGTACCAGGCGCTCACCCACACCTGGCTCATGCAGCCCTTGACCTTGTTATCCTCGGTCTTCAGCGCCTCCGGCATCGGCGGCAGCTTTTCGCCGAGTTCCACCAGGTACTGGTAACGCTGATCCCAGTCACCCAGCATTTCGAAAATATCGACAATGTCGTCCAGCCTCGTCATGCCCGTTCCTTTCATTGCGTTATACGCTGAAGGATTCCCCGCAGCCGCAGGTGTCCTTCACGTTGGGATTGCGGAATTCGAATCCCTGGTTAATGGCATTGCTCTTGAGATAATCGACCTCGATGCCTTCGAGCTGTTCGAGGCTGTCGCGGTCCACCACGATCCTGACACCGTGACTTTCGAACACGGTATCGTTATCGCCGACGGCATCGGCGTAATCGACCACGTAGGCAAACCCGGAACAGCCGGACTTGCGCGTACCCAGCCGCAGGCCGATACCGCTGCCGCGTTTTTGCAGCATGCTGGCGACGTGTTTCGCAGCGTTTTCGGTTAATGCCACAGCCATTGCTTGATTCTCCCTTGATCAGAAATGTTTCAGAAAAGTCCCAGTGTCAGCTTCGCTTCATCGCTGATGCGGTCCTTGTCCCACGGCGGATCCCAGACCAGCTGCACCTTTGCATCAGTGACGCCCTCGACGCCCTTGATGGCGGATTCCACCTGGCCGGGCAGCACGCCGGCGACCGGACAGCCCGGCGCGGTCAGGGTCATGTCGACCGCGACCGCATTGTCGGCGTCGATCTCGAGCCGGTAAATCAGCCCGAGGTCATAGACGTTGACCGGAATTTCCGGGTCGTAGACGCTGCGGATGGCGGCGATCACGCGTTGCTCGAGCGGCGCATCTGCCGGCAGCGGCGCCGCCTTGCCTGCCGACTCGGGGTTGCTGCCGCGAAACCAGACGGGTTTGACTTCCATGGCGACTGTCACTCTTCCACTACCGCTGCATTGAGGGTATCCGCCAGCCGGCCGGCTGCATACTCGCGCAGCGGCTGCAGCTCGACAGTGTCAATAATTTCACCGGCGAACCCCAGGCACAGCATCTTGCGCGCGGCATCGACAGCGATCCCGCGCGAACGCAGGTAGAAGACCTGTTCGGGGTCGAGCTGCCCGACCGTGGTGCCGTGGCTGCACTTGACGTCATCGGCATAGATTTCCAGTTGCGGCTTGGTGTCCACCTCGGCGTCGCGCGTGAGCATCAGGTTGTCGTTGGTCAGATGCGCATCGGTGTGCTGCGCCTGCTTGTCCACCAGGATGCGACCGTCGAATACCGCCCGGCCCTTGCCGAAAAGAATGCCTTTGAAGCGTTCGCGGCTGGCGCAGCCGGGGACGCTGTGCTGTACGTTGACATGAAAATCCGTCACCTGCCGGTCGCCGGCGGTATACAGCCCGTTGAGCTCGCAAGCCGCGCCTTGGTCGCTGAACCGCGTGTTGTAATCGGTGCGCGCCCAGCCGGCGCCGAACGCCAGCGTGGTGCCGAGATAGCGGCTGTCGCGGTCCTGCGCCAGGTACAGGCTGCTCAGGTGCCAGGCATTGCGGCTCTCGTCCTGCACGCGGTAATGCGCCAGCGACGCTCCGTCGCGCAGCGCGATCTCGGTGAGATTGTTGTTGAAGTACCCTGCTTCGCCGCTGCCGATGAAGCGCTCCACCAGGGTTGCCTTCGCGCCCGCTTCCAGCACCACCAGGTTGCGCGGCTGGACCAGCGCGGCGGTCTCCTGGCCGAGACTGAGATATACCACTTCGATGGGCCGGTCGACCTCGACACCGGCAGCGATATGGATCAGGGCGCCGTCGTTGGCAAGCGCCGTGTTCAGAGCTGTGAACAGGTGTTCGGTGTGATTGGCGGTCTGGCCGAACCAGCGCGCCAGCCACTCGCTGTCGCCCGCGAGCGCGGTGCGCAGGTTGCCCAGCGTCACGCCGGCAGGGAGCAGCGCGCCGCTGGACAGCTGCGGCACAAAGTGTCCGTTGGCAAACACCAGCCGGTAAGCTTCGTAGGCCGGCAGCAACCAGTTCTGCAAATCCAGCGCCTGCAGTTCACTGACATCGTCCGGCGCCGGCCGGAAACTGTTTTTCAGCAGACTCTCTACAGCACTGTAGCGCCAGCTTTCCTGTTTGCGATTCGGCAGCGGCAACTCCGCCACCGCCTGCCTGGCGTCGGCGCGCGCGCTGTCGAGCCACGCCAGGTCCTGACCCGGCAGCCCGGCGTTCGCATCGCTGATCAGCTGTTCAACCCAGCTGCGCTGAAGGTCCGCGGTCATCATGCCGCCTCCTCTTCGATCCAGCCATAGCCTTTCTCTTCCAGTTCCAGTGCCAGGCTCTTGTCGCCGGAACGCACAATGCGTCCGCCGACCATGACGTGCACGAAATCCGGTTCGATGTAATCGAGCAGACGCTGATAGTGTGTGATCAGGATGATGGAGCGCTCCGGACTGCGCAGGGCGTTGACGCCGCCGGCGATGACGCGCAGCGCGTCGATGTCGAGACCGGAATCGGTTTCGTCGAGAATCGCCAGCTTCGGTTCCAGCATGGCCATCTGCAGTATTTCGTTGCGCTTCTTTTCGCCGCCGGAGAAACCTGCGTTGACATTGCGCTTGAGCAGTTTTTCATCGAGATCCACCAGCCGCGCCTTGTCGCGCACCCGCGTCATGAAAGCCACGGCATCCAGTTCCTCTTCGCCGCGGGCGCGACGGATGGCGTTGAGCGATTCGCGCATGAACATCATGTTGTTCACGCCCGGCAGTTCCACCGGGTACTGCATGCCGAGAAACACGCCCAGATGGGCGCGCTGCTCCGGTTCCAGCGCCAGCAGGTCACGGCCGTCGAACAGCACTTCACCGCCGGTCACCTGGTAGCCGTCGCGGCCCGCCAGCGCATGCGACAGAGTGCTTTTGCCGGAACCGTTGGGTCCCATGATGGCGTGCACCTCGCCGGCGCCGATGTCCAGGTTCAGTCCCCGGAGGATGTCTTTACCTTCGATTGCGACTTGCAGGTTCTTTATCGATAACATTGTTCACAGTCTCCAAAATTTTGTCAGTGACCTTGTACGTTCCGTTCGAGAGATTGCCGCCCGCCGCGGCCTGCGGCCTCGCGGTCGCAATGACGTTAACCGACCGCGCCTTCCAGCGTGATGTTCAGCAGCTTCTGCGCTTCCACCGCGAATTCCATCGGCAGTTCGTTGAACACTTCCTTGCAGAAACCGTTGACGATCATCGACACCGCGTTTTCCTCCGACAGACCGCGCTGGCGGCAGTAGAACAGCTGGTCTTCGCTGATTTTCGAGGTGGTGGCTTCGTGCTCGACCTTGGCCGTCGGGTTGCGCACCTCGATGTAGGGGAAGGTATGCGCCCCGCATCGATCCCCGATCAGCAGGGAATCACATTGACTGTGGTTGCGCGCGTTTTCCGCGCGCTGCGCCATGCGCACCAGACCCCGGTAGGTGTTCTGCCCTTGTCCCGCGGAAATGCCCTTGGAAACGATGGTGCTGCGCGTGTTGCGACCAAGGTGAATCATCTTGGTGCCGGTGTCGGCCTGTTGCATGCCGCGCGTCACGGCCACCGAGTAGAACTCGCCGACCGAGTCGTTGCCGCGCAGAATGCAGCTCGGGTATTTCCAGGTGATCGCCGAGCCGGTTTCCACCTGGGTCCAGGAAATGTGCGAACGGTCGCCGCGGCAGTCGCCGCGCTTGGTGACGAAGTTGTAGATGCCACCGCGCCCCTGCTCGTCGCCCGGGTACCAGTTCTGCACCGTGGAATACTTGATGCGCGCGTCTTCCAGCGCGATCAGCTCCACCACCGCCGCGTGCAGCTGGTTTTCATCTCGCATCGGCGCCGTGCAGCCTTCCAGATAGCTGACGTGGCTGCCTTCCTCGGCCACGATCAGGGTGCGTTCGAACTGGCCGGTTTTCGCCTCGTTGATACGAAAGTAGGTCGACAGCTCCATCGGGCAGCGCACGCCCCTGGGGATAAACACAAAGGTGCCGTCAGTGAACACCGCCGAGTTGAGACAGGCGAAATAGTTGTCGGTGTGCGGCACCACGGACCCGAGATATTTCTGCACCAGCTCCGGGTGCTCGCGCACCGCCTCGGACATGGCACAGAAAATCACGCCCGCCTCGGCGAGATTCTTGCGGAAGGTGGTGGCCACCGAAACACTGTCGAACACAGCGTCAACCGCGACGCCGGCCAGCGCTTTCTGCTCGTCCAGCGGGATGCCCAGCTTGTTGTAGGCATCCAGCAGCTGCGGATCCACTTCGTCCAGACTTTTCGGGCCGTCGCCTTTTTTCTTCGGCGCGGAATAATAGGAAATCGCCTGGAAATCGATCGGCGGGTGTTGCACGTGGGCCCATTCCGGCTCTTCCAGGGTCAACCAGTGCCGGTAGGCTTTGAGGCGCCATTCCAGCATCCAGTCTGGCTCCTGTTTCTTCAGCGAAATCATTCGGATAGTGTCTTCGCTGAGACCCGCCGGCACAGTATCGGATTCAATCTCGGTGACAAAACCGTGCTGGTAGCCGGAGCGGATCAGTTCATCTACGGTGTCTGGTGTCGGGCTCATCCTGTTTCGGGCTCCAGATTAATTCCTGAGTATTTCAGTCGGGTATTAATATGAACCTGTTTCCGGCGGATTTCAATGCCCCCTGCCACAAGGACTTTTAACCGCACGGGCAGCAGGGCTGAATACCGCTACTATTAATTCAGGGACCAGGGGCCGCGTATCCCCTGCCGCGAAGGAGCCACCCGGGTGACGACAAGCGCCGGTTTCGACATCAAGGACCCTGCCCTGGCCGATCAGGGCCACGCGCGCATCGAGTGGGCGCTGCGTGAAATGCCGGTGCTGCGCGAACTGAACGCGCGCTTCAGCGAACGGCGGCCGTTGCAGGGCATCCGCATCAGCGGCTGCCTGCACATCACCACCGAAACCGCCAACCTGGCGCGCACACTGAAGGCCGCCGGCGCCGAGGTCGTGCTGTGCGCCAGCAACCCGCTCAGTACCCAGGACGACGTGGCCGCAGCGCTGGTCAGGCACCACGCCATTCCGGTATACGCCATCCGCGGCGAAAACACCGAACAGTATTACCGGCACATCAACGCCGCGCTCGATCACCGTCCGGTGATCACCATGGACGACGGCGCCGACCTGGTAAGCGAGATTCACAAGACGCGCACCGGCTTGATCGCCGACATGCTCGGCGGCACCGAGGAAACCACCACCGGCGTGATACGCCTGCGCGCCATGGCGCGCGAGGGCGCGCTGAAATTTCCGGTTATCGCGGTCAACGATGCCATGACCAAGCACCTGTTCGACAACCGCTACGGAACCGGTCAGAGCACCCTGGACGGCATCATCCGCGCCACCAATATGCTGCTTGCCGGCAAGACTTTTACCGTCGTCGGCTACGGCTGGTGCGGGCGCGGCATCGCCATGCGCGCCAAAGGGCACGGCGCGCACGTCGTGATTACCGAGGTCGATCCGTTGCGCGCCCTGGAAGCCGCCATGGACGGTTATCGCGTGATGCCGCTGAGCGAAGCGGCCGCGCAGTCTGACCTGGTCGTCACCGCAACCGGTGACAAGCACGTCGTCGACCGTGAGCACCTCGAGGTCATGAAAGACGGCTGCGTGATGGCCAACTCCGGTCACTTCAATGTCGAAATCAACATTCCCGCGCTGCAATCCATGGCGGTATCAACACACCGCGCGCGCGACTCGGTGGACGAATATCTGCTCGGCGACGGACGGCGCCTGTACCTGCTCGCGGAAGGCCGGCTGGTCAATCTTGCCGCCGCCGAAGGTCATCCCTCGGCAGTCATGGACATGAGCTTCGCCAACCAGGTGCTGTGCGCCGTGTATCTGGCTGCCGCAGCAACCAGACCCGAAAACGCAGTTCACCCGGTGCCTGCCGACATCGACGCCGAAGTCGCGCGCATGAAGCTGGCGGCCATGCAAATCGACATCGATACGCTGAGCGCGGAACAGCGCCGTTATCTGACGTCCTGGCAGGAAGGCACGGTGTAGGAACACGACATGAAAGCACAGGTACGCCGCATGATCGCCGATATCGAAAGCGAGGTGCGTTATACCCGCAACGCCATCGGCAAGGACAGGCTCAGTGCGGACGTCATGCGCGTCATGGCCGAGGTGCCGCGCGACGCCTTTGTGCCGGACGCACTGAAATCCATGGCGTTCGAAAACGGTCCGCTACCCATCGGCCACGACCAGACCATTTCCCAGCCCTACATCGTTGCCTTGATGACCGACCTTCTGCAGCTCGACAAGGACGATGTCGTGCTGGAAATCGGCACCGGCTCGGGTTACCAGGCCGCCATCCTGTCGCGTCTCTGCAAAAAAGTTTACTCGGTGGAGTACGTCCCCGAACTGAGTCACGCCGCGGCGCTGCGCCTGCAGCAACTGGGCTACGATAACATCGAGGTCCGCGCCGGCAGCGGCTACGGCGGCTGGGCGGAACACGCCCCCTACGACGCCATCATCGTCACCGCGGCCGCCACGCATATTCCCGAGGCGCTGCTGCAGCAGTTGAAGCCGGGCGGCAGACTGGTGATACCGGTCGGCGGCCCCTACAGCTACCAGGAACTGGTGCTGGTCACCAGGGATGAGCAGGGCAAAACGCACTCAAGGAATATTCTTGGCGTTGCCTTCGTACCATTGCGCGAGAGCGCCACCCCGTATGACAGCGAGACTGCCGGTTGACGGTAAAGCGCGCGGCACGCACTGTGTCGATGCACCATCCTGCCCACTCGCTCGATCAGACATGTACAGCGTCCCGGGTCTGAATTACACTTGGGAACGGCAGGGGATATTGCCCCAGTAACAGACAACAAGGCGCCTTTTGACAAAACGCTCGGGCATCACGACATCGGCTTCCCGCGTCGCAGTTATCGTTTTCTTCCTGGTCTTCGCGGTGGGCCATTACCTGCTGCCGATGGGAAGCAATGCTGCACGCTGGTGGGCCGACCTGTTCTGGACTGCGGCCTCCCTCGCTGCAACGCTCAAGTGCTTCCATACCGCGCAGCTGTCGACAGGCAGCGCGCGCAGGGCCTGGGGCTTTATCGGACTGGCCTGCCTTTCCTGGTTCATCGGCATGCTGATCTGGGATTACCAGGAACTCATCGCGGAACAATTGACACCCTTCCCGTTCTGGTCGGATGCCGGGTTTCTGCTTTTCGCCCTGTTCATGGGCGTCGGTATATTCCTGTACCGCGGCGGAACGACAGGCTTTTCGGTGACGCTGGTGGAGATCAGCCAGTTCGGTATTTTCGTCGCCTGCGTGGTACTCACGCACCTGGCCATATTCGCCGAACCGCTGCGCGCCATCGAACAGACGACACTCTACGTGGTGACCGCGCTGAGTTATCCCGTCGTCTACATGTCCCTGCTGATATATGCCGTCGCCACGCTGTTTTTGCATGTGCGCGGCACCCATCGTCGCGCGCTGGGTTACCTGGTGGCCGGTATCAGCGCCCATGCACTCAGCGATTCACTGTATGCCTACGCGATGCTGGGGCGCAGCTACGAAACCGGGCATTACCTGGATATCGCCTGGATCGCGGGGTTCGCGCTGATATTTCTGGCCGCCGGCGAATCCCGCGCGGCGCCCGGCGGGCGGCGGGCGATTGCGGAGAGCGAAGCTGAAGCGTTGCACGCCGCGCGCCTGGTCCCCTTCTTTGCGCTGGGTGCTACCGTCGCCATCCTGTTCGCGTTCAGGGACAATCTCGCTCCCGCCGACTATCACCGCCTGCTCTATCCGGCGCTGTTGCTGGCCGCTTTCATCGGGCTGCGCGAATGGGCCAGCAGCGCTCTGGAAGCGCGCTATGCCCGGGAATTGCGCGAGTCGGAATCGCGCCTGCGGCAGCTGTTTTCGGCGAGTCCGGCGATGACATCCATCACGCGGGCCAGCGACGGCACCTTTCTCGACGTGAACGAAGGTTATCTGCAAGCCACCGGCTACGGCCGCGAGGATGTCATCGGCCATACTTCGCTGGAACTCGGCATCTGGACCGATCCGGCCGACCGCGAGCGCATGCTCGAGAGTTTGCGCAGCCACCAGCCGGCGCGCGGCATCGATGTCCGCCTGCGCACCCGCGACGGCTCGATCCGGGAAGTGCTGGCCTCGTTCGAGCCGTTGCGCATCGGTGATGAAGACTGCCTGCTCGGCATCGGTCTGGACATCACTGAACGCCGGCTCGCCGAAGCCGAAATGCGCAAACTCTCCGGAGCGCTGGCGCAGGCCGCCGACAGCGTCATGATCACCACGCCTGACGGCATTATCGAATATGTCAACCCGGCATTCGAAGGCACCACCGGTTACAGTCGCGAAGAGGCGCTGGGCCGCACCCCGGCGATACTCAATGCCGGCAAGCAGGGTCCCGAATTCTACCGCGCCTTGTGGGAAACCCTGATGCGCGGCGAGGTGTTCAGCGAAGTGTTCGTCAACCGGCGCAAGAACGGTGAACTCTTCTATGAACAAAAGACCATTACGCCGTTGCGCGATGGCAGCGGCACAATCACTCACTTCGTGGCCACCGGTCGCGATATCAGCGACCGCATCAAGTTCGAGGAACAGCTGCGCTTTCTCGCCCACCACGACACCCTCACCGAACTGCCCAACCGCGCGCTGCTCCTGGAACGGCTCAAGCGCGACCTCGCCGCCGCGCGCAGCGCCAGGCGTCAGCTCGGCGTCCTGTTTCTCGACATCGACCGTTTCAAATTCGTCAACGATACGCTTGGACACGACGCCGGCGACTGCATGCTGCGCGAGCTCAGCGAACGTTTGCAACACCGGCTGCGCGAGAGCGACAGCATCGCGCGCTTCGGCGGTGACGAGTTCGTTATGCTGATCAACGAAATGCATTCAGCGGCGGAATCCGGTGCCCTGGCCGAGCGCATTCTGCAGGCCTTGCTGCCGCCGTTCGAAATCAAGGGCACCACGCTGCACGTGACGGCGAGCATCGGCATCAGCCTGTACCCGGCCGATGGCGAGGATTCCGGCACGCTGCTCAAGCACGCCGACGCCGCCATGTACCGCGCCAAGGAAATGGGCGGCAACTGCTTCCAGTTCTATTCCTCGGAAATAGGCACCCATGCCCTGAAGCGCCTGACGCTGGAGAATGACCTGCGCCTGGCGCTGGAGCGCAACGAGTTCGTATTGCACTATCAGCCCCAGGTCAATATCGCCGGCGAATTTCCCACCGGCGTCGAAGCCCTGATCCGCTGGAACCATCCGCAGCGCGGACTGGTGCCGCCGGACGACTGCATTCCCCTGCTGGAAGAGACCGGCCTCATCGCCGCGGTCGGCCGCTGGGTTCTCGATACCGCCCTGGCGCAACTGGCCGATTGGCATCGCCGCGGGTGGCAACCGCTGTCGATGGCCGTGAACCTCAGCAGCCGGCAGTTTCACGAAGCCGAACTCGCCGACCGGCTGATCGAAAGCCTGGAACGGCATGCGCTGCCGGCAAGCTCCATCGAACTCGAAATCACCGAG
>JAGFJP010000163.1 GCA_024102665.1 Thiogranum sp.
GGGTGACAACGTCAAGATGACGGTGAGCCTGATCGCGCCGATTGCGATGGAAGAGGGATTGCGCTTTGCGATTCGCGAAGGTGGCCGCACCGTCGGCGCCGGCGTGGTGGCAAAGATCATCGAGTAAGTTAATTGCGGTCGGGGACAGAATCGATTCTGTCCCCGTGCGAAACCGGCGAGGCAGATTAAATGCTGCCTCCGCTCTTTTGAGGTTGATATGGCAAACCAGAGAATTCGTATTCGCCTGAAGGCGTTTGATCATCGTCTGATCGATCAGTCGGCCCGGGAAATTGTTGAAACCGCGCGCCGCACCGGAGCGCAGGTGCGTGGCCCGATTCCGCTGCCTACCAAGAAAGAGCGGTTCACCATACTGATTTCGCCGCACGTCAACAAGGACGCGCGCGACCAGTATGAAATCCGTACCCACAAGCGTCTGATGGACATTGTGGATCCCACTGACAAAACCGTCGATGCGCTGATGCGGCTGGATCTCGCTGCCGGCGTGGATGTGCAGATTAAACTGAATTGATGAAGATGCGGGAGCGCCGGGTTCGGCGCGACCATCGCGGTCAGCAGACCGCTCCTGCAAAAAGAGGCTGTCGAGATGGCAATCGGATTGATTGGTAGAAAAGCAGGTATGACACGGGTGTTCACCGAAGACGGTGCTTCCGTGCCGGTTACCGTTGTTGAAGTTGAGCCGAACCGCATCACCCAGGTCAAGAACCAGGACAGTGACGGTTACCGTGCCTTCCAGGTCACCACGGGCAGCCGTCGCGCGACGCGCGTCACCAAAGCTGCCGCGGGTCATTTCGCGAAGGCCGGCAGCGAAGCCGGTCGCGGGCTCTGGGAATTCCGCCTGGCGGACGGCGAAGGCGACGATTTCGAGGTCGGCAAACAGATCGGCGTTGACATCTTCGAGGCCGGTCAGAAGGTCGACGTTGCCGGGACCACTATCGGCAAGGGTTTTGCGGGTGGGGTGAAACGCCACAACTTCCGCATGCAGGACGCGACCCACGGTAACTCGCTGTCGCACCGCGCGCCCGGCTCCATCGGTCAGTGCCAGACCCCGGGCCGTGTGTTCAAGGGCAAGAAAATGGCGGGTCACCTGGGTAACGTGCGCCGCACCACCCAGAACCTGGAAATTGTGCGCGTCGACAACGAACGCAACCTGCTGTTGATCAAGGGCGCTGTGCCCGGTGCCCGCGGCGGCGACGTGATCGTCATGCCGGCGGTCAAGGCGCGATAAGGGAGTCCGGGACATGAATATCAATATGCACGGTGGTTCCAGCATGGATGTCGCGGACGCGGTATTCGGCCAGGAATTCAATGAAAGCCTGGTGCACCAGGTCGTGGTCGCCTACATGGCGGCGGGCCGCGCCGGCACCGTCGGCCAGAAGAGCCGCTCCGACGTCAGTGGCGGCGGCATCAAGCCCTGGCGTCAAAAGGGTACAGGCCGCGCGCGATCTGGTACAATCCGCAGCCCGCTGTGGCGTGGCGGCGGCAAAACCTTCGCCGCAACCACTCGCGATTACTCGCAGAAGGTCAACAAGAAAGCCTATCGCGCGGCGATCCGCTCGATTCTTTCGGAACTGCTGCGCCAGGATCGCCTGGTGGTGGTGGAATCATTCGCGGTCGGCGCTCCGAAGACCAAAGAACTGCTCGGCAAGCTCGGCGCAATGGATCTGGACAAAGTCCTGATCGTGCATGATGAACCGGACGAGAACCTGTACCTGGCGGCACGCAATCTGCCGCACGTCGATGTTCTCGATACCGCGATCGTGGACCCGGTCAGTCTGGTGGGCTCGGAAAAGGTGCTGATGACCGTGGCGGCGCTACGGCAGTTCGAGGAGAAGCTCGCATGAACAACGAAAGGTTGAGCAAGGTTCTCATCGCCCCGGTGGTGTCTGAAAAGAGCACGCGTGTCGGCGAGCAGAGCCGGCAAATGGTGTTCAAGGTTCTGCCCGATGCCAGCAAGCCGGAAGTGCGAAAGGCGGTGGAAAAGATGTTTGACGTTACCGTCATGGCGGTGCAGCTGGCGAACGTCAAGGGCAAGGTAAAACGGTTCGGTCAGACGACCGGTCGGCGTTCCGACTGGAAGAAGGCGTATGTCACGCTGGCCGAAGGTTCTGATATTGATTTCGTGGGCGCAGAATAATGGCTATCGTCAAGTCCAGACCGACTTCACCCGGACGGCGCTTTGTCGTCAGGATCGTTGAAAGTCAGTTGCACAAGGGTGAGCCGCACACGCCGCTGGTCGAGAAGAAGACCAAGTCGGGCGGGCGCAACAACGCGGGCCGGATCACCACCCGGCACCGTGGCGGCGGACATCGCCAGCACTATCGCATTGTCGATTTCAAGCGCAACAAGGACGGCGTGCCGGGCAAGGTAGAACGTCTGGAATACGACCCGAATCGCAGTGCCCATATCGCTCTGGTCCTGTACGCTGATGGCGAGCGCCGCTATATCCTGGCGCCACGCGGCATCAGCGCCGGTGCGGAAGTGCAGAGTGGCATCGATGCACCGATCAAACCGGGCAACACCTTGCCGCTGCGCAACATCCCGCTGGGCACCGTGGTGCACAACGTCGAGATGCGCCCTGGCAAGGGCGGGCAGCTGGCACGCAGTGCCGGGGCCGGTGTGCAGCTGGTGGCGCGCGAAGGCATTCATGCGACGCTGCGCCTGCGTTCCGGTGAAATGCGCAAGGTGCCGATCGAATGCCGCGCCACCATCGGCGAAGTCGGCAATTCCGAGCACAACCTGCGCTCCCTGGGCAAGGCCGGCGCCAAGCGCTGGCGCGGTGTACGTCCCACGGTTCGCGGCGTCGCCATGAACCCGGTCGACCACCCGCACGGCGGTGGCGAAGGCCGCACGTCCGGCGGACGTCACCCGGTAAGCCCGTGGGGCATGCCGACCAAGGGTTACAAGACCCGCAAGAACAAACGCACCAGCAACATGATTGTGCGTCGTCGCAATCAGAAGTAAGGATAGAGGTTAATCATCGTGCCGCGTTCCGTAAAAAAAGGACCCTTCATTGATCTTCATCTGGCGAAGAAGGTTGACGAAGCCGTAAGCACCAACAGCCGCAAGCCGATCAAGACCTGGTCGCGGCGCTCCATGATCCTGCCGGACATGGTCGGGTTGACTATCGCTGTCCACAACGGCCGTCAGCATGTTCCGATCCTGGTCAATGAGAATATGGTGGGTCACAAACTGGGCGAGTTCGCCGTGACGCGTACCTTCAAGGGTCACGCGGCGGACCGCAAGTCCAAGTAAGGGTATCGACGTATGCAAGCGACAGCCAAATTGAGTCACGCGCGTGTTTCTGCGCAGAAGTGCCGCCTGGTGGCTGACCAGGTGCGCGGTCTGCCGGTGGAAAAGGCGCTGCAGATCCTGTCCTTCAGCCCCAAGAAGAGCGCGCACCTGGTGCGCAAGGTGCTGGAATCGGCGATCGCCAACGCCGAGCACAACGAGGGCGCGGATGTGGACGAGCTGAAGATTTCCGAAATCTGCGTGGACGAAGGTCCGACGCTGAAACGCTGGCGGGCAAGAGCAAAAGGTCGTGCGAACCATATTTTCAAGCGCACGAGTCATATCAAGATCACTGTTGCGGAACAGCAGTAATCACGGGCATAGATTAAAGAGAGTACGGCATGGGCCAGAAAGTACATCCTGTAGGTATACGCCTCGGCATAGTCAAGGACTGGACATCCACATGGTTCGCGAATTCGCAGAACTATGCGGATTTCCTCAACCTTGACCTGGAAGTGCGTGATTTCATCAAGGAGCGCCTGAAGCACGCGTCGGTGAGCCGCATCCAGATCGCGCGCCCTGCCAGTAACGCGGTGATCACGGTCCATACCGCACGGCCCGGCATCGTGATCGGCAAAAAAGGCGAGGACATCGAAAAGCTGCGTGCCGAAGTTGCCCGCAAGATGGGCATGCCGGTGCACATCAATATCGAGGAAATCCGCAAGCCGGAAATCGAAGCGCAACTGGTCGCCGAAAGCGTTGCCCAGCAGCTCGAGCGTCGCATCATGTTCCGTCGTGCCATGAAGCGCGCCGTGGGCAATGCCATGCGCCTCGGCGCCGAAGGCATCAAGATCATGGTAGCGGGCCGCCTCAACGGCGCGGAAATCGCCCGCACCGAATGGTACCGCGAAGGCCGTGTGCCGCTGCACACGCTGCGCGCCGACATCGATTACGGCTTCACCGAGGCCAGCACCACCTACGGCGTCATCGGCGTCAAGGTGTGGGTGTTCAAGGGCGAGATCCTGGGCCGCGAGGAGCAGGCTGTCGAACCCGAAGCTGCCAAGAAAGCAGCGGCCGGTAAATAAGGGGATCGCGAGACATGTTACAGCCGAAGAGAACCAAATTCCGCAAGCAGTTCAAGGGCCGCAACACCGGTCTGGCGACCAGCGGCAACAAGTGCAGCTTTGGTGAGTATGCGCTGAAGGCGACTACCCGTGGTCAGCTGACGGCCCGTCAGATCGAAGCCGCGCGCCGCGCCATTACCCGTCACGTGAAGCGCGGCGGCAAGCTGTGGATCCGTATTTTTCCGGATGTGCCCATCACCAAGAAGCCCATCGAAGTGCGTCAGGGCAAGGGCAAGGGCAACGTCGAGTACTGGGTGGCCAAGATCCAGCCGGGTCGTGTGCTGTATGAAATGGAAGGCGTTTCGGAAGAGCTGGCGCGTGAAGCGTTCAAGCTGGCGGCGGCCAAGCTTCCGGTGCGCACCACCTTTATCAACCGGACGGTGATGTGATGAATGCCAGTGACCTTCGTCAGAAATCCGCCGACGAGCTCAAACTGGAGCTCGACGGTCTGTTGCGCGAGCAGTTCAATCTGCGCATGCAGAAAGGAACCGGTCAGCTGTCGCGTCCGGACCAGGTGAAGAAAGTGCGCCGCAACATTGCGCGCATCAAGACTGTACTGAACGAGAAAGCCAAGGCAGGTAAAGCGGCATGAGTGAACAGAGCAAAGTGGTACGGACTCTGACCGGTCGCGTCGTCAGCGACAAGATGGACAAGAGTGCCGTTGTGCTGGTCGAGCGTCGTGTGCGTCACCCGCTGTACGGAAAATACATCCGCCGTTCCACCAAGGTGCATGTTCATGACGAGAACAATGACTGCAAGCAGGGTGATATGGTGATGATTCGTGAATGCCGTCCGGTGTCCAGGACCAAGAACTGGACGCTGGTGGAAGTTGTTGAACGGGCTGCGCTGGTTGATTGAGCCAGAGAATTACCTGAACGGGGATAAGTCATGATCCAGATGCAATCCAAATTGGATGTTGCCGACAACAGCGGCGCGCGGCGCCTGCAGTGCATCAAGGTGCTCGGCGGGTCACACCGCCGTTACGCCAATATCGGCGACATCATCAAAGTCAGCGTTAAAGAGGCGATTCCCCGCGGCAAGGTGAAAAAGGGTGAAGTCTACAACGCTGTGGTGGTTCGTACTGCGAAGGGTGTGCGTCGTCCCGACGGATCGCTGATCCGTTTCGACGGAAATGCCGCCGTGTTGCTCAATGCCAAGCTGGAGCCGATCGGTACCCGTATCTTCGGCCCGGTGACGCGCGAGCTTCGCAGCGAACGGTTTATGAAGATTATTTCGCTGGCGCCGGAAGTGCTGTAAGCGGGAGTCACGATTATGCGCAAGATTCGAAAAGGCGATGATGTCGTCGTAACAACCGGCAAGGACAGCGGCAAGCGCGGTACCGTGCTGCGTGTGCTGTCCGACAGCGACAAGCTGGTGGTGGAAAACGTCAACATCGTGAAGAAGCACACCAAGCCGAACCCGCAGCGTGGCATCGCCGGCGGTATCGTGGAGAAGGAAATGCCCATCCACGTTTCCAACGTGATGCTGTACAACCCGCAGACCAAAAAGGCTGACCGCGTGGGTTTCCGCATCCTGGAAGACGGCCGCAAGGTGCGTGTATTCAAGTCCACCAGCGAAGTCGTGGACGTTTGAGAGTGAGTAGCTAGAGATGGCCAGGTTACAAGATCTGTATCGCGACGAAATTGCCAAGAAGCTCAATGAGCAGTTTGGCTACAAGAACGTGATGGAAATTCCGCGCATCACCAAGATCACCATCAACATGGGTGTCGGTGAAGCGATCGGTGACCGCAAGGTGATGGAGCATGCCCTGAGCGACATGGAGAAAATCTCCGGTCAGAAGGGTATTGTCCGCAACGCGCGCAAATCGGTGGCGGGTTTCAAGCTGCGCGAAGGCTGGCCGGTCGGCTGCAAGGTCACACTGCGCCGCGAACGCATGTACGAGTTCCTGGATCGCCTCATCAACATCGCGATCCCGCGCATCCGCGACTTCCGCGGCATGAGCCCGAAGGCGTTCGACGGCCGCGGCAACTACAACATGGGTGTCCGGGAGCAGATCATTTTCCCGGAAGTGGACTACGACAAAATCGACGCGCTGCGTGGCATGGATATCAATATCACCACCACCGCCAGAACCGACGAGGAAGGACGCGCCCTGCTGGCTGCGTTCAACTTCCCGTTCAAGAGCTGAGGACCGGAAAAGCATGGCAAAGACTTGCATGATCATGCGCGAAAAGAAGCGCGCCAAGACGGTGAAGAAGTACGCCAGGAAACGCGCCGAACTGAAGGCGATCATCGGCAATGTGAACAAGTCCGATGAAGAGCGGATGGAAGCGCAGAGGAAATTGCAGATGCAGCCGCGCAACGCCAGCGCCTGCCGCCAGCGCAACCGCTGCCGTATTACCGGGCGCCCGCACGGTTATTACCGCAAGTTCGGTCTGGCGCGCAACAAGCTGCGCGAGCACGCCATGGCGGGTGATGTTCCCGGCCTGGTTAAGGCAAGCTGGTAAAGCAGAGAATTTGACAGAGGTACGCAAGCTATGATGACTGATCCTATAGCCGACATGCTGACCCGCATCCGTAATGGACAGCGTGCAGGCAAGGTTTCGGTGTTGATGCCGTCTTCGAAACTGAAGTCTTCGATTGCCCAGGTTCTGAAGGACGAGGGTTATATCGCGGATTTCCAGGTGAAAGACGATGCCGGCAAAACGGTAATGAGTGTCGATCTGAAATATTACGAAGGCCGGCCGGTTATCGATGACATCAAGCGGGTCAGCCGCCCCGGCCTGCGTATCTACAAGGCCAAAGATGAACTGCCGACGGTTCAGGGCGGTTTGGGTGTTGCGATCGTATCGACCTCCAAGGGGGTCATGAGTGATCGCGCTGCGCGCGCTGCCGGCGAAGGCGGCGAAGTGCTGTGCTACGTTTCCTGATGAGATAAGACCATGTCCAGAGTCGCAAAAAATCCGGTTGAACTGCCGTCTGGCGTCGAGGTCAAAATCGACGGCCGGCTGGTGACCGTCAAGGGCAGCAAGGGCTCCCTCGAACACGACATCCATGCTTCAGTGAAAGTCGAGCAGGACAACAACGTGCTGACCTTCGCGCCGCGCGACGGTTCCAAGACCGCCGATGCGCTGGCGGGCACCACGCGCGCGCTGCTGAGCAACATGATTGCCGGTGTCAGCCAGGGTTTCGAGAAGAAGCTGCAGCTGGTCGGTGTCGGTTACCGCGCCCAGGCCCAGGGCAAGACCCTCAACCTGACACTTGGTTTTTCACATCCGGTGGATTACCCGGTGCCGGAAGGCATTACGGTGGAAACCCCGAGCCAGACGGAAATCGTCGTCAGAGGCGTGGACAAGCAAAAGGTAGGACAGGTGGCGGCTGAAATCCGCGCCTACCGTCCGCCGGAGCCGTACAAGGGCAAGGGTGTGAAATACGCCGATGAAGTCATCGTGCGTAAGGAAGCCAAGAAGAAGTAATCGGAATGATCGGGGACAGATTTACAGTCTGTCCCTCAACGAAATGCAGGGTATCAGCATGGACAAGAAGGCATCAAGACTGCGTCGCGCCACCAAGGGTCGCGCCAAGATTCATGAGCTGGGCAGGCCGCGCCTGTGCGTTCATCGCACGCCGCGCCACATTTATGCGCAGATTATCGATGGCTCCGGCGACCGCGTGCTGGCCAGTGCCTCGACGCTGGACCGCGAGCTGCGCAAGGAAATGACGGGTACCGGTAATGTCGCGGCTGCCGCCGCAATCGGCAAGGCAGTGGCAGAGCGGGCGAAAGCGGCGGGGGTTTCCGCGGTTGCTTTCGATCGTTCCGGTTTCAAATATCACGGTCGCATCAAGGCGCTGGCGGATGCCGCGCGTGAAAGCGGTCTGGAATTCTAGCTAAGGGTTGCACAATGGCGAATGTCGATACACAAGCGAGTTCAGACGGTCTGCAGGAAAAGCTGATCGGGATCAACCGTGTCGCCAAGGTGGTGAAGGGTGGCCGTCAGTTCGGCTTTGCAGCTCTTACCGTCGTTGGTGATGGCGAAGGCCGCGTCGGCTTTGGCCGCGGCAAGGCGCGTGAAGTGCCGGTCGCGATACAGAAGGCGATGGAAAACGCGCGCAAGAACATGAAGAACGTCGCGCTGAAGGACGGCACGCTGCAGTATCCGATTACGGCGACGTTCGGCGCCGCGAAGGTGTTCATGCAGCCGGCGTCCGAAGGTACCGGCATTATCGCCGGCGGCGCCATGCGCGCTGTCTTCGAGGTGGTCGGTGTGCGTGACGTGCTCGCCAAGTGCATCGGCACCAACAATCCGATTAACGTTGTTCGGGCCACCATGAAGGGTCTGGCTGCAATGCGCTCGCCCGAACAGATTGCCGCCAAGCGTGGCAAGAAGGTCGACGAGATTCTGGGGTAAGTCATGGCGGACAAGAAACTGAAAGTAACCCTGGTCAGGAGCACCAACAAGCGCCTGGAAACGCACAAGGCGTGCGCGCGCGGGCTGGGACTGCGCCGCATGCACCACACTGTCGAGGTCACGGACACGCCGGAGAATCGCGGCATGATCGACAAGATCTCGTACATGGTCCAGGTAGAGGAAGGCTAGCATGAAACTGAATTCATTAACGCCGGCTGCCGGCAGCAGGCCCGCGGCCAAGCGCGTCGGGCGCGGCATCGGTTCCGGCCTCGGCAAAACCTGCGGTCGCGGCCACAAGGGTCAGAAATCCCGTGCCGGCGGATTCCACAAGGTCGGCTTCGAAGGCGGCCAGATGCCGCTGCAGCGGCGCCTGCCGAAAATCGGTTTCATCTCGCGCAAGTCGCTGGTGACCGAAGAAGTGCGTTTGCCCGAAATCGCCGGGGTTGAGGGCGACACGGTCGACCTGGGAACCCTGAAAGCCGCGGGTGTGATCAGACAGGGAACGCTGCATGCCAAGATCATCGCCTCCGGCGAAATCGCCAGGGCGGTCACGGTGCGTGGTGTTCGTGTTACCAAGGGTGCGCGTGCAGCGATCGAAGCGGCTGGCGGCAAGGTCGAGGATTAACGGCTGATGGCGGGTGCGGGAGCAGGGTTGACCGGCGGGCTCGGGGATCTGGGCAAGCTGGCGGAGTTGCGTCGCCGCATCTTTTTCGTGCTGGGCGCGATTCTGGTGTTCCGGATCGGCTCGTTCATTCCGCTGCCGGGCATCGATCCGCATGTGCTGGAGATCCTGGCTGAACAGCAGCGAGGCACCATCCTGGACATGTTCAACATGTTCTCGGGAGGGGCGCTGAGCCGTCTGTCGCTGTTCGCCCTGGGGATCATGCCGTACATTTCGGCGTCCATCATCATGCAACTGCTGTCGTTCACTGTACCGGCACTGGAGCAGCTGAAAAAGGAAGGCGAGTCAGGCCGGCACAAGATCACCCAGTACACGCGCTACGGCACGGTGGTGCTGGCGACCTTCCAGGCAGTGGGCATTTCCACGGCCCTGCAGGGGCAAGTGGTCGGCGGTGCGCCGCTGGTGGTGTTGCAGGGCCTGCCGTTCGTGATTTCGGCGGTTGCCTGTCTGGTCACCGGAACCATGTTCCTGGTGTGGCTGGGCGAGCAGGTCACCGAACGCGGTATCGGCAACGGTATCTCGATTATCATTTTCTCGGGTATCGTCGCCGGGTTGCCTGCGGCGATCGGCGGCTCGCTGGAGCTGGTGCGCACGGGTGAAATGAACACCATGAGCCTGCTGTTCCTGTTCGCGGTAGCGATCGCGGTGACGGCTTTCGTGGTGTTCGTCGAGCGCGGGCAGCGGCGTATCACGGTGAATTACGCCAAGCGTCAGCAAGGCCGCAAGATGTACGCGGCGCAGAGTACGCATCTGCCGCTGAAGCTGAATATGGCGGGCGTGATTCCGCCGATATTCGCCTCGAGTATCATTCTGTTCCCGGCGACGGCCGGGCAGTGGTTCGGAAGTGCAGAAGGCATGGGCTGGCTGAAAGATATTTCGTCCACCCTGTCGCCGGGGCAGCCGTTGTACATCATGTTCTATGCCATGGCGATTATCTTCTTCTGCTTCTTCTATACGGCGATCGTCTTCAACTCGAAGGAGACCGCGGACAACCTGAAGAAGTCGGGCGCCTTTATTCCGGGCATCCGGCCGGGTGAACAGACGGCAAAGTACATCGACGGTGTGATGACGCGCCTGACAACGGCCGGCGCGATCTACATTACCGCCGTGTGCCTGTTGCCCGAGTTCCTGATTTTGTACTGGAACGTGCCGTTTTACTTCGGCGGCACGTCGTTGTTGATTATTGTGGTCGTGGTGATGGATTTTATGGCTCAGGTCCAGTCTCACATGGTGTCTCATCAGTATGAGAGCCTGATGAAAAAGGCCAATCTCAAGAGTCATGGGCGCTCCGGCCTTATCCGGTGACACCGTGCCTGGCAGGGCCCGAGCAAGACAAAGGTGAAATGATGAAAGTACGTGCTTCCGTAAAGCGCATTTGCCGCAACTGCAAGATCGTCCGTCGCAACGGCGTGGTGCGGGTCATCTGCAAGGATGGCCGCCACAAGCAGCGACAGGGTTCCTGCAAGTAGCAATGACGCCTGATTATCTGGTTTTTGGATTGAAAACAGGGGCTGCATCCGGTAAGATTGCGCGTTTCGCCGATTTGCAACTGGCAGCCTCGCTGAGGAGATCAACTTCATGGCTCGTATAGCCGGGATTAACGTTCCGCCGCAAAAACATGCAGTTATTGCGCTGACCTCGATTTACGGGATCGGCCGCACCACCGCGCAGAAAATCTGCGAGGCCAGCGGAATTCGTCCGGACATGAAGGTCAAGGACCTGTCCGAGTCCGAAGTCGAGACATTGCGTAACGAAGTTGCCAAATATACGGTCGAGGGCGACCTGCGCCGCACGCTTTCCATGAACATCAAGCGTCTCATGGATCTGGGTTGCTACCGCGGCATGCGTCACCGTCGCGGTCTGCCGATGCGCGGCCAGCGCACCCGCACCAATGCGCGTACCCGCAAGGGTCCCCGTCGCCCCATTCGTAAATAAGTCTGTTAACAGGTATCCAACATGGCTAAAGCACCAACAGGCCGTACTGCGCGAAAGAAGGTCAAAAAGAATGTGGTCGACGGGATCGCCCATATTCACGCCTCCTTCAACAATACGATCGTTACCATCACCGACCGCCAGGGCAATGCGCTGGCCTGGGCGACTTCCGGCGGTTCCGGCTTCCGCGGTTCGCGCAAGAGCACGCCGTTTGCCGCGCAGGTCGCCGCCGATCGCGTCGGCGAGATGGTCAAGGAATACGGTTTGAAGAACCTGGAAGTTGAAGTCAAGGGCCCGGGACCCGGCCGTGAATCGGCGGTTCGCGCGCTGAACAACGCCGGTTTCCGCATCACCAATATCACCGATGTGACCCCGATTCCGCACAACGGTTGCCGTCCGCCCAAGAAGCGGCGCGTCTGAGGCGGAGGAGAGCAAATGGCTAAGTACGTAGGACCCAAGTGTCGTCAGTGCCGCCGGGAAGGCACCAAGCTGTTTCTGAAAGGCGAGAAGTGCTACACCAGCAAGTGCGCCGTTGAAAGCCGCCCGTTCCCGCCGGGACAGCATGGCCAGCGCCGTGGCAGGCTGTCCGATTACGCGACCCAGTTGCGTGAAAAACAGAAAATGCGCCGCATTTACGGCGTGCTCGAGCGCCAGTTCCGCAACTACTACAAGGCCGCCGCCGGCAGGAAAGGCTCCACCGGTGAAAACCTGCTGCAGATGCTCGAAAGCCGGCTGGACAACGTGGTCTACCGCATGGGCTTTGCGGCGTCACGCACCGAAGCGCGCCAGCTGGTGCGCCACAATGCGGTGCTGGTCAACGGTCAGCGGGTCACCATTCCGTCCTACCAGGTGCAGCCGAACGACAGTCTGGCCATCGCCGAGAAAGGCAAGAACCAGCTGCGCGTGAAGTCGGCGCTGGAAATTGCCGAGCAGCGTGGCTTTGTGGACTGGATCGACGTGGATCCGAAAAAGATGGAAGGCGTCTTCAAAGCGCGTCCCGAGCGCGCCGATTTGCCGGCCGAGATCAACGAGCATCTCGTCGTCGAGTTGTACTCCAAGTAAGCTATAACAGGAAAGAGGGCTTTTCATGCCGGGCAAGGTAAACGAATTCCTGAAGCCGCGTATCGTCGACGTACAGACTGTCAACGCGCGCACCGCACGGGTTATCCTGGAGCCGCTGGAACGCGGTTTCGGTCACACGCTGGGCAACGCTCTGCGCCGCATCCTGTTGTCTTCCATGCCGGGCTGCGCCATCACCAGCGTCGAGATCGACGGCGTCCTGCACGAGTATTCCGCCATCGAAGGTGTGCAGGAAGACGTCATGGAGATCCTGCTCAACCTGAAAGGGGTCGCGTTGCAGATGCACAATCGCGATGAGGCCACCCTGCGCCTGAGCAAGAAGGGGCCGGGACCGGTCACCGCGGGTGACATCACACTGGACCACGACATCGAAATCATCAACCCGGATTACGTGATCGCCAACCTCACCAAGCAGGGCGAACTGAACATGATCCTGAAGGTGGAGATGGGCCGCGGCTACGTGCCGGCGACCCAGCGCGCGGAACAGGAAGATGACAGCCGGCCCATCGGCTCGCTGCGTCTGGATGCCAGCTTCACCCCGGTCCACCGCGTGGCCTATACCGTCGACGCCGCGCGTGTCGAGCAGCGCACCAACCTGGACAAGCTGATCATCGACATCGAGACCAACGGCACCATCGATCCGGAAGAGGCGATCCGTCGCGCTGCCGGTATCCTGCAGGACCAGTTGTCCGTGTTCGTGGATCTGCAGGGCAAGGAAGAGATCAAGTCGGTTGCCCAGGAGGCGGATATCGATCCCATCCTGCTGCGCCCGGTCGACGATCTGGAATTGACTGTGCGTTCCGCCAATTGCCTGAAAGCGGAGAGTATTTATTTTATCGGCGACCTGATTCAGCGCACCGAAGTGGAGCTGCTGAAGACCCCGAACCTGGGCAAGAAGTCACTGACCGAAATCAAGGACGTGCTGGCTTCCCGCGGACTGTCGCTGGGCATGCGCCTGGAGAACTGGCCGCCGGCAGGACTGCGCGAAAGCGACAAACAGTCCGCCTGATTGTGGATTAACGTGGTCCGCGCTGCGCGGAACCGCAACGATGTGAGTAGAGAACCATGCGTCACCGTCAAAGTGGACGAAAACTGAACCGCAACAGCAGCCACCGCAAGGCCATGTTCAGCAATATGGCAGCATCGCTGCTGAGTCACGAAGTCATCAAGACCACCCTGCCCAAGGCCAAGGAACTGCGCCGTGTCGCGGAACCGCTGATCACCATGGCGAAGAGCGACAGCGTGCACAAACGCCGTCTGGCGTTCGCGCGTCTGCGCGACCGTGACACCGTCACCAAGCTGTTCAACGAACTGGGCCCGCGTTACAAGGACCGCCCCGGCGGTTACCTGCGGATTCTCAAGATGGGCTACCGCTCCGGCGACAACGCCCCGATGGCGCTGGTGGAACTCGTCGACCGGCCGGAAGTGGTCGAAGCCGAATAACGCGGACGGGTCAGCACCAGATTGAAAAGCCGGGCTTTGCCCGGCTTTTTTGTGTGCGGCGCATGCCGGAATAACGAGCGACATTCGCCACCTGCGTTGAACGCGATTTGCGGTTACCATGTCGCCATGATCGCGATTTTCACCGACTTCGGCGCGCAGGGGCCGTACCTGGGGCAGATGCATGCGGTTCTGCATCGCGACGCACCCGGGGTGGCGGTGGTCGATATTTTCCCGGATCTCCCGCCGTTCAATGTCAAGGCTTCCGCCTTCCTGCTGCCCGCCTACAGCCTCTGCCTGCCGGCCGGCACGGTGTGCCTGTGCGTGGTCGATCCCGGTGTCGGAAGCGCGCGGCGGGCGCTGGCCGCGCATATCGACGAATGCTGGTATGTCGGACCCGACAACGGCCTGTTCGGTCCGCTGCTGCGCCGCGCCACGCGGGCCGAGGTGTTCGACATCACCTGGCGACCCGAACAGCTTTCCGAGAGTTTTCACGGTCGCGACCTGTTCGCGCCGGTGGCGGCGCGCATCGCCCGCGGCCAGGCGGTGCCCGGCGAGCGGCTCGATCCCGCGTCGCTTGTTGTGCCGGACTGGCCGGACGAACTGGCGGAAATCGTCTACATCGACATCTACGGCAACGCGATCAGCGGCATGCGCGCCTCGAAAACAGCGCGGGACAGCCGCTTCGAAGTGGCCGGGCGGCCGTGCCAATACCGGCGGGTGTTCGCCGACGCACAGCCGGGAGACGTGTTCTGGTATGAAAACAGCAACGGGCTGGTGGAAATCGCCGTGGCCGAAGGCAATGCGGCAGACATGCTGGGGCTCGAAATCGGCGATTCGATCAGACCGGGTGAGCCCGCAGCTCGCTGAACGCCCCGCGCAGCACCTGCAGCGCCGAACGCAGGAACAATACAGCGATGCCCAGCCCGATCAGGATGTCGGGCCAGCCTGAACCGGTGGCCCAGACGCCGGCGGCGGCGAACAGCACCGACACATTGGCGACGATATCGTTGCGCGAACACAGCCACACCGAGTGCATGTTGATATCGTCGCCGCGATGCCGCCACAGCAGCAACAGGCAGATGCTGTTGGCGGCAAGCGCCAGCAGGCCGATGACGCCGATGGTCTCGAATACCGGCACCTGCGGAACGTACAGCTTGTAGACCGCCTGCCCGAGCACGAAAATCCCGAACGCTGCCATGATGCCGCCCTTGAACAACGCTGCCGTGGCTTTCATGCGCGCGCCGCGCGCTACCACGTAGAGACTGAAGCCGTACACCAGCGCATCGCCCAGCATATCCAGCGAATCGGCCAGCAGCGCCAGGGAACCGGCCAGCAGACCCGCAGTGAGTTCGACAACGAACATCACGGCGTTGATTGCCAGCACCGTCTTCAGCGTCGCGCTCTGGCGATGGCGCAGCGCCTCGATGTCGCAGGACTTGTCGTTGCAGCAGCCGTTCATTCCCGTTCCTCAGCCGCCTCGCGCAACGGCTTGCGCAGCCGCACCGGTTCCCGTTCGCGCTTCTTGCGCATGCGCAGGTTCAGCATCTCGACCGATACCGAAAACGCCATCGCGAAATAGATATAACCCTTCGGCACATGCACATCGAAACCCTCGACCATGAGCGTGACGCCCACCAGGATAAGGAAGGAAAGCGCCAGCATCTTGATGGTGGGGTGCTCGTCGACAAAATCGCCGATCGATTTTGCGGCGAACAGCATCACCATCACCGCCAGCACGATGGCGATCGCCATTAGCGAGACATGCTCGACCAGTCCCACCGCGGTGATCACCGAGTCCAGCGAAAACACGATGTCGAGTATGGCGATCTGCGCCAGAACCATGCCGAGGCCGGCCGCGACGGCGATCCTGCCGCTGTCCTCGATTCCTTCCAGGTTTTTGTGGATTTCATGCGTGGCCTTGGCGAGCAGGAACAGGCCGCCGCCGATCAGAATAATGTCGCGCCCCGAGATCGCCTCTTCGAGAACCGTGAACCAGGGTTCCGTCAGACCCATTACCCAGGAAATCGAAAACAGCAGGGCGAGCCGCGCGATCATGGCGAGACCGAGACCCAACCGCCGTGCGAAGTTGCGCTGGCTTTCCGGCAGCCGACCGACCAGGATCGATATAAAGATAATATTGTCGATTCCCAGTACGATTTCCAGCGCCGTCAGGGTGGCGAGCGCCACCCAGGCTTCCGGACTCGCGAGCCATTCGAACATCGAAGATTCCTTCCCGTGGCGTCAGACAGTGGCGAAATCATACTGAATGCGCCGCGGACGGGACAGGGCGTGTCAGCGGGCTTCGGCGATCTCCGGGCCGACGCAATTGCTCAGCACCAGTTCCGGCGGGTCCACGGAGAAAATGAAAGGCGCGGTGCGGTTCAGGGCGCTCAGCCCCAGGATCTGGCGGTTGGTGGCGAACACGGCCGCCTCGACGTCCTTGAGCACGCAGCCGCCGATGTCGAGGCTGACGACACGATACACCGGCACCGTCAGCGTGCTGCCGTCCGCGAGCGTTCCGCTGAGGTCGCGGTCATAATTCGCCATGCCCTTCTCTATCAGCTGGTCGAGCGTGGGTTGATTGATGGTGGTGATGCTGGAACCGGTATCCACCATGAACTCGGTATGCGCCAGATCCGCGACGCGGCCGTTCACATAGAAGGTGGCCGCTTTGCCGATGCGCATCGGGATGCGGGTGTCGAAGTTTCCGGCGAAGGCCGGTGCGTTCCCGTTGATCAGCCCGGCGGTCAGTGCCAGGGCGGTGCAGAAAACTTTGCGCATGTTGCCGGTACTCCCGCAAAAAAACCGGGTGAAATTTCTGCGTCGGCGAACAGCGACAAAACGGGCATTTCCCGTCGCTGTCAGGCGACAAAGAATCCTTTGCAATTCAACGGCTCTCGAAAGGTATGGCCGGAACCGTAGCAAAAGAACGACGAAAGGTCTCTGTAGCGCAATCCGCGTTTCCAGGACTGAATCGGTTAACTGATTGAATTGGCGCACAACTCAGATAGCCAAAGTGACGATGGCATCTTATATGCGTGATGAAAGTGCTGTCAATCAACGTTGCCTGAGGAGATGAAATCATGAACAGATCAGCTTTGCTACTGACATTGTTTTTTGCCGCCGGCGCCTATGCGGGTGAAAAGGCCGGTGCCACGTTTGACACGCTCGACAAAAACCAGGATGGACAGGTAAGCGCGCAGGAAGCCAGCGAACACTCGAAGCTGAATGAAATGTGGACCGAGGTGGACCGTGATGGCAGCGGCACCATCGATCAGTCCGAGTTCAGCGCCTTTGAAGCGTTGACCCGACCGGGCGAGGCCGCGGAATAAGTCAGCCCTTCTGTAACTGGCTCCGCTGCAGGCAGTTCCGGCAGCGGAGCCGTCCATGATGACCCTCGCTCGCATTGCCTGCCGCGTCGCTGCGCAAGGGTGGCAAGCAATGCCGGCTACAGTTGCTGTACCCTGTTCAGCATGTCCTGCGCGTGTCCTTCGGGATTCACTCCGTAGATAACCGCTTCCAGAATGCCGTTTTTATCGATCAGGAAAGTGGAGCGGACGATGCCCATTTTTCTGACGCCGTTCTTCTCCTTTTCCTGCCACACACCGTACCGGTCGCAGACTTCGCCCGAGGTATCGGCCAGCAATTCCACATTCAGGTCGTACTTGTCGATGAACGCCTGGTGGCTTGCGCAGGAATCCTTGCTCACCCCGATGACGACGGTGTCCGCGTCGGCAAACTTCTGCGCCAGCGCCGTGAATTCATTCGCCTCGATGGTGCAGCCCGGCGTATCGTCTTTCGGGTAAAAATACAGGACGACGTTCTTTCGGCCCCTGTAATCAGCGAGATTGATGATCTGTTCGTGCTGGTTGGGTGAACTGAACAGTGGCGCCGCTTGCCTGACTTCCAGCATGACGTGTTCCTTTTCGATGACGGGTTGTCAGAAGCAATATAGCGTCAGCCGCCGCGCGCGGGCAAGCGCCTGCCACCTGACTCAGTTCTTTTCGTCCCTGAACTTGATGTACCAGTGCGTACCGTCGCAAAACGGCTTGTTTTTCGATCCGCCGCAACGGCACAGCGTGTAGTGCTCCAGCGAAGCGCCTTCACCACGCGGCTGATCGATCAGTTCCATGCCGCCGGTAACCGCATAGGGCCCGTCTTTGGTAACGGTCACCATGGGCGGCCGCTCCTGGTCGCGGTGCTCGACGTTGTCGATGCTGTAACTGAGCGCACCCGAGGGACATTTCCTGATGGTTTGAATAATGTCATCGACGGTTGCGCCGTCGGGATCGATCCAGGGCTCCTGGTCCAGCTTGAACACCGTGTTCAGGTTGTCGGTGCAGTGCCCGGCGTGGGCGCAGATTCCGCGGTTGTCGTGAATGGTGATGTTCTTGCCCGCATAGTTGACGCGTTTGTCGAGTGACCCGTCCGACAGCTTTTCGTCCCGGAAGCCATTGCGGCCGTGGGTGCCGTCACAGAACGGCTTGTTGTTCGAGCCCCCGCAACGGCACAAAGCGACACCGGTGACAGTCGAGCAGGGATCGCCGGTGGATTTGCGGATATTGGGTATGACTCGCGGCGTCAGATCATTGAGCAGATAGTAGGGTCCGTTGGGAAGGCAGGCGATTTTGGGTGTGCTGTCGCTCATAATGGCGCGCTCCGCGTCGGTCCGGTTGCTAAAGTAAAGCACAAAAGCCGGTTTGCGCGAGGGCGACGCCGCTATCCCGGCCAGATGATCTCGACGCGAATCCCGCTGGGGTCGTAGCACATGAGGTGTCTGGCCGGTCCCTGCCGCAAAGGCTCGGGGGGGAACTCGATTTCGATACCATGCCCGACCAGTTTCTGGTGGAGGTCGGTCAAATCGCTCTCTGTCTCGACCGCAAAGGCGACGTGGTGCAGGCCGACGTTCCGCTTCTTGTCAAAGGGTGTGGATGGCTGTTCCCTGGTTGCCCAGAGAGTTACCATGATGGTTCCGTCGCTGACGAATATCGCCGGGTAAATTTCGTCCCTGCGCACTTCCTTCCAGCCGAGCACGGACGTAAAAAACGCTGCGCTTTCTTCCAGTTTCGAAACGGTGAGGCCTAGGTGGTGAATGCCTTTCGTGACAGGTTCGCTCATGCTGCTTATCAACTCAATTGGTGTGCGATAAATCTCAGGAGGCGCCCCCGAACAGCGAGCCGACACCGGCCGTCAACGCCATTGCCAGCGCGCCCCAGAAGGTGACGCGCGTTGCAGCCCGAACCACGGGTGCGCCGCCGGCGCGCGCAGCCAGTGAACCCAGCAACGCGAGAAACAACAGCGAGCTGCCCGGGACGGCCCACATCAGGCCAGACGCCGGAAACAGCAGAACGATCAGCAGCGGCAGACCGGCGCCGACCGCAAACGAGCCCGCCGAGGATAGCGCAGCCTGCACTGGCCGCGCGGCCAGTGTGTCGGTGATACCAAGCTCATCACGCCCGTGCGCGGCAAGCGCATCATGTTCCATCAGCTGGGTGGCGACATCCGCGGCCAGTGAAGCATCCAGTCCGCGCTTGACATAGATGCCCGTCAGTTCCGCGTGCTCCTGCTCGGGGTTCGCAGCCAGCTCTTTACGCTCCCGGGCCAGGTCCGCGCGTTCGGTATCGGATTGCGAACTGACCGAAACATACTCGCCGGCCGCCATCGACGTGGCGCCGGCGACAAGGCCGGCAACGCCTGCAACCAGAATGGTCCGCGAGCTCGCGCCTGCCGCCGCCACGCCCAGGATGAGGCTGGCCGTGGAAACGATACCGTCGTTCGCGCCAAGCACCGCGGCACGAAGCCAGCCCGTGCGGTGTGTTCTGTGTTTTTCAGAATGTCTCATAAGTTCTGGCGCCCTATGCCGAAAAGCGAAAAGGCGAAAAGGGGAGCGAAAAGGGCGGAAAAGGGGACCGGAAAAGGGGACGGAGGGATTAATGATTAATCCCTTCGTCCCCTTTCTCGATCCCTCCGTCCCCTTTCTCTCGTCCCCTTTCTCTCCTTTCTCTTTCTTCCCTTTCTTCCGCCTGCAACGATTCGCCAGCGTTCAATACAACCATCCTGTACGGAACGAAACGCCAGCAACCACGAACAGGATGGAAATCATGGTTACCGGGATTATATGCCAGGCAAGCGAAACGAGATTGTCCTGAGACAGCCGGGGTATCAGGCGCAAGCGGGCATCAACCGCGAAACCCGCCGTAAGCGCCAGAAGAAGAAGCTTGACCGATACAAGGCGCGACACCGGATCTTCGAAACTGAACCATTCACCCGTCTCCCCGAGCACCCTGTCGGCCAGAAAGAGCCCGGTAACCACCTGGAGGATCAGCGCGGGGATTCCGATTTTTTCGAATCCGCCCTCGAAGCGCCGCAACTGCGCAGGGGACTTCGCCCGAAGGACTGCCGGGAGCACCACTGTGGAAAGCACGATGTGGCCGCCGGTCCAGACCGTTGCGCCCAGCACGTGCAGTAGCAGGAAAATCTCGTACATTGCGTTACGCAGAGCTAACGCGACGGGGCGCAGCGCAGCGGAACCCTGGTTGTCCTGTCAGGTGTCAGGCAAGGATGGTTCATTCATTCTCTTCGGGTTTGGAAACGCCAGTGAATTTGAAAATGAGTTTGCCCAGGTACCTTTCAGTCGGACGAAAAACATATGCCGCTGCGGCAGGCATTATCGCGAAGAAAAACCGCTCTTCATTGTCCTCTGCGACAAATAGCACCAACACGACGATAAGGGCAATCGTGATCAGCGCATATATTGCCCAGGCTCTCTTAAGACAGGATTGATATTTTCCGTTTTGAATGTTTGTCATAATGTGCAATACACAGTGTCGATTGTCGTAAATTGCTATACAAAATATAATGACTTTAAATATCTCTTGATTGCCTGACGATTATTGCACGGCGTCCGCTGCATGGCACGAAACACACTGCGCGCGCCGGTTATCCCTCCTTATACTTGCCGCCGCCAGAGTTGTATGGTTCTGATTTTCTTACCCCTCAGTGCTTTCAGTAATGATTCCGCCGGGCGACGCAGGGGAGTCCAGGCCTTCAGCGCGAAGTCTGCGCCCTGGATTCTTCCACTGCGCCGCGCTCCCGTTCCAGCACCGGTTTGAGGAAATGGCCGGTGTACGAAGCGGCATTGCTCGCGACGTCTTCCGGCGTTCCGGTGGCGATGATTTCGCCGCCGCCGTTGCCGCCTTCGGGGCCGAGGTCGATGATCCAGTCGGCGGTTTTGATGACGTCGAGGTTGTGTTCGATGATGACAACGGTGTTGCCGTGATCGCGCAAGCGGTGCAGCACGCCGAGCAGTTGTTCGATGTCGTGAAAGTGCAGTCCGGTGGTCGGCTCGTCGAGAATGTAGAGGGTGTTGCCGGTGTCGCGCTTGGACAATTCGCGTGACAGTTTGACACGCTGCGCTTCGCCGCCGGAGAGAGTGGTGGCGTTCTGGCCGAGGCTGATGTACGACAGGCCGACATCGAGCAGGGTTTGCAGTTTGCGCGATATGACCGGCACGGCGCTGAAAAAGTCGACGGCGTCTTCGACGGTCATGTCCAGCACTTCGGTGATGTTCTTTCCCTTGTAGTGAATGTCTAGCGTCTCGCGGTTGTAGCGTTTGCCCTTGCACACATCGCAGGGCACGTAGATGTCGGGCAGGAAGTGCATCTCCACCTTGATGACGCCGTCGCCCTGGCACGCTTCGCAGCGTCCGCCCTTGACGTTGAAACTGAAGCGGCCGGGTTTGTAGCCGCGCGAACGCGCTTCCTGGGTGCCGGCGAACAGTTCGCGCATCGGTGTGAACAGGCCGGTGTAGGTGGCCGGGTTGGAACGCGGCGTGCGCCCGATCGGGCTCTGGTCGATGTCCACCACCTTGTCAAAGTGCTGCAGTCCCTCGATGGACCGGTAAGGCGCCGGTTCGGTGCTGGCGCCGTTGAGTTCGGCGGCGGCAATGGCGTACAGGGTGTCGTTGATCAGTGTGGACTTGCCGGAACCGGAGACGCCGGTGATGCAGGTGAGCAGACCGACAGGGATGTCGAGATCGACCGACCTGAGGTTGTTGCCGGTGGCGCCGCGGATGCGCAGCTGGCGCTCGGGGTCGTTGCGCGTGCGCTTCGCGGCATAAGTGATGCGCCGCTTGCCGCCCAGGTATTGCCCGGTCAATGATGCCGGGTCTTTCATAATGTCTTCCGGCGTGCCCTGCGACACCACTTTGCCGCCGTGCACGCCGGCGCCCGGGCCCATGTCGACCACGTGGTCGGCGCTGCGGATGGCGTCTTCGTCGTGCTCGACAACGATCACGGTGTTGCCGATGTCGCGCAGGTAAGTGAGAGTGTTGAGCAGGCGCTGGTTGTCGCGCTGGTGCAGACCGATGGATGGCTCATCGAGGATGTACATGACGCCGACCAGGCCGGCGCCGATCTGGCTCGCGAGCCGGATGCGCTGCGCTTCGCCGCCCGACAGCGTGTCGGCGCTGCGTTCCAGTGACAGATAGTTCAGTCCGACGTTGACGAGGAAGTCCAGCCGGTCGCCGATTTCCTTGACGATCTTCTCGGCGATGGCGCCGCGGCGGCCTTCCAGGTGCAGGGCGGCGAAAAACGCGCTGGCTTCGCCGACCGGCAGACGCGCGACTTGCGGCAAGGTGGTGTCGTTGATGAACACGTGCCGCGCCGCGCGATTCAGGCGCGTGCCTTCGCAGTCGGGGCAGGGATGAGTGCTGAGGTAGCGTGCCAGCTCTTCGCGCACCACGCTGGATTCGGTTTCGCGATAGCGGCGTTCCATGTTGCGCAGAATGCCTTCGAAGGTGTGGTGCCTGACCTTGATGCCGCTGCGTTCATTAAGGTAGCGGAATTCGATCACTTCTTTCCCGCTGCCGTACAGGATGACTTTGCGCGCTCGTTCCGGCAGTTCGTCGAACGGCGTTTCGATATCGAACTCGTAGTGATCGGCCAGCGAGCTGATGAGCTGGAAATAATAGGCATTGCGACGGTCCCAGCCGCGCACCGCGCCGCCGGCCAGGCTCAGGTGCGGACAGGCCACCACGCGTTTGGGGTCGAACGACTGTTTCACGCCGAGGCCGTCGCAGCTCGGGCAGGCGCCGACCGGGTTGTTGAAGGAGAACAGCCGCGGTTCCAGTTCGCTCAGCGAGTAGCCGCACTGCGGGCAGGCGAACTTGGCCGAGAAAACGATCTCGCTGTCGCCGTCCATGCTCACCACGCGCGCCAGTCCATCGGACAGGCGCAACGCGGTCTCGAACGATTCCGCCAGGCGCAGCTTCAGATCCTCGCGCACCTTGAAGCGGTCCACCACCACGTCGATGCTGTGTTTGCGGTGCAGGTCCAGCGGCCGCGCCTGGTCCAGCTCGATGATCTCGCCGTCTATGCGCGCGCGGATGAAACCCTGTGCGCGCAGCTCTTCGAGGATGCCGACGTGCTCGCCCTTGCGGTCCTTGACCACCGGCGCCAGCAGCATCCAGGCAGAGCCTTCAGGTTGTTCGAGCACCTGGTCGACCATCTGGCTGATAGTCTGCGCTTCCAGAGTGATGTCGTGCTCGGGACAGCGCGGTTCGCCGACGCGCGCGAACAGCAGGCGCAGGTAATCGTAGATCTCGGTGATAGTTCCGACCGTCGAGCGCGGGTTGTGCGACGTCGCTTTCTGTTCAATGGATATGGCCGGCGACAGACCCTCGATGTGGTCGATATCGGGCTTTTCCATCATTGACAGGAACTGGCGCGCGTACGCCGACAGCGATTCCACGTAACGGCGCTGACCTTCCGCATAGATGGTGTCGAACGCCAGCGATGACTTGCCGGAACCGGACAGACCGGTGATGACAATGAGCTGGTTGCGCGGCAGATCCAGGTCAACGTTCTGCAGGTTGTGGGTCCGTGCTCCGCGAAGTCGTATCGTGTCCATGTTGATTCCGGCGGTTTGGCGAACCTGCTATTATACCCGAGAATTGCGATGGATCACGGCACTGTGCGCAGCTCCGGTTGCGCCCGAGTGAAGGATAATTCCCGGCAATGCGTGCCAGTATTCCTCCCGGATTTGCTCATGTTCTCCGTCATTGCGGCGAAAGCCGGACAAAAACGCACAGCGGGCGTTGAACGTCTGCAGGGCGGCCGCGGACTGGATCCCGGCCTTCGCCGGGATGACGAGGATGCGCCGGGATAACGAAGCGGTGCTGCGGATGGCGAAGCCAGGCCGGCATTGAACAGAAACAGAAAGGACAAATGACCACGTGAATCCCACACCCGACGCCCATGCCGGCATGACCCGCGCCGAGGCGCGCTCCGCGGCATCGATGGCGGGCATCTACGCCCTGCGCATGCTGGGCCTGTTCATGATCCTGCCGGTGTTCGCGTTGTATGCCGATCATCTCGATGACACCACCCCGGCGCTGGCCGGCATGGCGATCGGTATCTACGGTATGACGCAGGCCTTGCTGCAGATCCCTTTTGGCCTGGTGTCGGATCGCGTCGGCCGCAAGCCGGTGATCGTGTTCGGGCTGCTGGTGTTCGCCGCGGGCAGCGTGGTGGCGGCGACATCCGACTCGATTTATGGCGTTATTTTCGGGCGCGCCCTGCAGGGCGCCGGCGCCATCGCCGCGGCGGTGATGGCGCTCACCGCCGACCTGATCCGCGAAGAACACCGCGTCAAGGCCATGGCCATTATCGGCATGAGCATCGGCGCATCGTTCGCGCTGGCGATGATTCTCGGTCCCGTTCTCAACACCTGGATCGGCGTGCCGGGCATCTTCTGGCTTACGGCGGTGCTGGCGGTTGCGGGCATCGCGTTCCTGCTGCTGGTGGTGCCGACACCGCTGGTGACACGGCGGCGCCGCGATGCCGAGGCGGTGCCGGCGCAGTTCGCGTCGGTGTTGCGTGATCCGCAATTGCTGCGCCTGGACATCGGGATTTTTTCGCTGCACCTGATCCTCACGGCGACATTCGTGGTGTTGCCGCTGGCGCTGCGCGATCTGGCCGGGTTGCCCGCGTCGCGGCACTGGGAGGTCTACCTGCCGGTTCTGTTGCTGTCGCTGCCGATGGCTATTCCGTTCATCCTGCAGGCGGAAAAGCACCGGCGCATGAAGCAGGTGTTCGTCGGCGCCATCCTGGTGATCGCGCTGGCGCAACTGGCGCTGTATGAGTTCCACCAGCAGCTGCCGGGCATCGCCGTCCTGCTGTTCGTGTTCTATACCGCGTTCAACCTGCTGGAAGCGGTGCTGCCGTCGCTGATCGCCAAAATGGCGCCGCCGGACAGCAAGGGCACGGCCATGGGGTTCTATTCCAGTTCACAGTTTTTCGGCGCCTTTGTCGGTGGCGCTCTGGGCGGCTGGCTACATGGCCGATTCGGCCTGGATGCCGTGTTCCTGTTCTGCGCGGCGGTGGCGCTGGTGTGGCTGGTGTTCGCCGCCAGCATGAAAAACCCGCGCTATCTCAGCACCCGCCTGCTGAAAATCGGCAAACTCAGCGACGAGGCCGCGCGGCGGCTGTCGCAACGCATTACCGCGGTGCGCGGTGTCGCCGAAGTGGTGGTGATAGCCGAGGACGAGGTCGCCTACCTGAAAATCGACCAGCACGCGCTGGACGAGGAGGCGCTTAACGCGCTGGCGGCGTCGGAAGCCTGACCGCGACCCGCGGAGGCTCGCCAGTGGCGGCGCCAGCCGGTATCATGGCGACTCGAAAATCGCGTACATAAACGGAGAGACAGGGAAAGTGTCTTCGCACGAGGGGAGTCAATCATGGCAAGAGGCATCAACAAGGTAATACTGGTCGGAAACCTGGGCAAGGATCCCGAAGTCCGCTACATGCCCAGCGGCAACGCGGTCTGCAATGTCACCCTGGCCACCAGCGATTCATGGAAAGACAAGCAGACGGGCGAGCAGAAAGACCGCACCGAATGGCACAACCTGGTGTTCTACAACCGCCTGGCCGAGATCGCCGGCGAATACCTGAAAAAGGGCTCGCAGATCTATGCCGAAGGGCGCCTGCAGACGCGCAAGTGGCAGGACAAGAGCGGCAACGACCGCTACACCACCGAGATCATCGTCAGCGATATGCAGATGCTCGGCGGGCGCGGCGGCGGCGGTGGCGGCAGCGCCGATTTCGGCGGCAGCCAGGAGTCCAGGTCATCGTCTTCAGCGGCGCCGGCCGGGGCCCCCGACGAGTTCGACGACGATATCCCGTTCTAGAGGTCAAACGTTGTTCACAATGAAAAGGACGCCCGCTTCTGCGGGCGTCCGCGCATTTGCGCGAAGTCCCGCTCGCGACAAAAATTTTTTTGCGGCGGTTTTTTGCCCAAAATTCTCAACCATTCTGCAAGCATCAATCAGCAACCCCCTGATTTCTAATTTAATCCCCAAAACCGGTTTGCTCCGGAAACTGTCCCGCTTTGGCGACACTCCGCTAAGTGATTGTCATTAAAGCAGGATTTTCCGTTTTCCCGCCTTGACAAGGTGGGGAATCCCTTCCTATAGTGTCGCAAAGTGGGATGAAGTGGCGGGAAGTGGTCTTTACGGGAGGCCGAGGGGAGAAAAGTGTTCCGCGGGGGCAGCACAGTCAAACTGGATGCCAAGGGGCGGTTGGCGCTGCCAACGCGCTACCGGCCGTTCATTGCCGAGCGTTATGAGGGCCAGCTGGTGCTGACCGTTCATGACGACAAGTGCCTGTTGCTCTATCCCCAGCCGGAGTGGGAGAAAATCGAGCATCAGCTTATCCACACCCCCAACAACGACCGCCGTGTGCGCGATGTGCAGCGCATGCTGATGGGCTATGCCAGTGATGTCGAGATGGACGGCAGCGGCCGGATTCTGGTCGCGCCGCGTCTGCGCGATTTCGCCAAGCTCGACAAGAACGTTCACCTGGTCGGCGTGGGCAAGAAATTTGAAATCTGGAACGAGGAAGCCTGGGAGCAGATCTGCCAGGGCTGGATGGCCGGTCGCACCGAGCAGAGCGATCAGCCGCATCCGCTGGATACGCTGACGCTCTAGCCGGGATGGAAGATCTGCATCGTCCGGTACTGCTCGACCAGGTACTGGACTCGCTTCAGGTCAGGCCCGGCGGCCTGTACATCGACGGGACTTTTGGGCGCGGCGGACACGCCGCAGTGATACTTGAAAAGTTGGGGACGGAAGGGCGGTTGCTTGCCTTTGACAAGGATCCTGACGCGGTGGAGTTTGCGGCCGGGCGCTTCGGCGACGAGCCGCGCCTGATCATGCGCTCCGGAAGCTTTATCAACCTGGCAACTGTGGTGGCTGAACTGGGCTGGCAAGGGAGAGTGAATGGGATCCTGTTCGACCTGGGGGTGTCTTCGCCGCAGCTTGATGACGCCGCGCGCGGCTTCAGCTTTCTCAAGCCGGGACCTCTCGATATGCGCATGAATCCGCGCGCGGGCATCAGCGCCAGCCAGTGGCTTGCCGAAGCCGGCGAGCGCGAAATCGCCGACGTGCTGTGGAAATACGGCGAAGAGCGCTTTTCGCGCAGAATCGCGCGCAACATCGTGCGCGCACGCGAGCAGGCCCCCGTTACCACGACCGAACAACTGGCGACGCTGATCGCCGCAGCCGTGCCCGGCCGCGAAGCGAAGAAGCATCCGGCGACGCGCAGCTTCCAGGCGATCCGGATTTTCATCAACCGCGAGCTGGAAGACATCGAGGCAGTGCTGCCGCAGGCGGTCGATGCGCTGGCCCCGGGCGGGCGGCTGGCGGTGATCAGTTTTCATTCGCTGGAAGACCGGATCGTCAAGCGTTTTATCCGCGATCAGCACCGCGGCCCGCAGCTGCCGCCGGACCTGCCGGTGGCGCCGCCCGCGTACGCGCCGACGTTGAAGCCGGTCGGCAAGCCGGTGCGCGCCGATGCGGCGGAAGTGAAAATCAACCCGCGCGCCCGCAGTGCAGTGCTGCGCGTGGCGGAGCGCGTGGCATGAGGTCCATGCTGCTGCCGTTGCTGCTGCTGGCCACCGTGGTCACGGCGATGGGTTCGGCCTATGCGCGGCACGAAAGCCGCAAGCTGTTTGTACAGCTGCAGCAGCTGGAGGCCGAGCGCGACGCCATGAATGTCGAGTGGGGACAGCTGCAGCTCGAGCAGAGCACATACACCACCCACGGCAAGGTGGAAGACGCGGCGCGCAAGCGTCTGGATATGGAAATTCCCGGTTCGGAACAGGTAATGATCCTGCGGCCATGAGCAGATATGAGCAGAAAAAATAATATCAGTCGCGCACGGCGCCTGTTGCTGATCGGACTGATGCTGAGCGGGTTCACGGTGCTGGCCGCGCGCAGCGCGCAGTTGCAGCTGTTCGACCGTGAATTCCTGCAAACGCAGGGTCAGGCGCGTCACTTGCGCGTGGTACAGGTGCCGGCGCACCGCGGCATGATCACCGACCGCAATGGCGAACCGCTGGCCATCAGTACGCCGGTGCAGTCGGTGTGGGTGAATCCGCGCGAGCTGTTGCCTTCGCATACCGCGCTGAGCCGCGTCTCAAGCCTGCTGGGTCTCGATGGCGACCACCTGCAGGGCCTGATCGGGCAGCGGCAGGACCGCGAATTCGTGTATCTGAAACGGCACATCTCGCCGGATCTCGCGCAGCAGGTGCTCGCGCTTGAAGTGCCCGGCGTGTATCTGCAGGACGAATACCGCCGTTATTACCCGGCCGGGGAAGTCGCCGGTCACCTGATCGGCTTCACCAATGTCGATGACCGCGGGCAGGAAGGCGTTGAGCTGGCGTACGACGACTGGCTGAGCGGCGAGTCGGGCGCCAAGCGCGTCATCAAGGACGGTCGCCGGCATATTATCCAGAACGTCGAAAATATCCGTTCCGCGCAACCGGGCAAGAATCTGACGCTCAGCATTGACCGGCGCATCCAGTATCTCGCCTATCGCGAGCTGAAGGCAGCGGTGCGCAAACACAAGGCGCGTTCCGGTTCCATCGTGGTGATGGACAGCCGCAGCGGTGAAGTCCTGGCCTTGGTCAACCAGCCGTCTTTCAATCCCAACAACCGCAGCCGCCTGCGCCCGGACAAGTTGCGCAACCGCGCGGTGACGGATCTGTTCGAGCCTGGTTCGACCATGAAGCCGTTCATGGTTGCCGCGGCGCTGGAAAGCGGCAAATACCACACCGGCACCACCATCAATACTTCACCCGGCATGTTCCAGGTTGGCGTCAACACGGTTCGCGATATGCACAATTACGGCACGCTGGACATGACCGGCGTGCTGCGTAAATCGAGTAACGTGGCGGTCAGCAAAATCGCGCTGTCGCTGGAACCGGAAGGGTTGTGGAAAGTACTGTCCGGCGCCGGTTTCGGCGTCTCCACCGGCAGCGGTTTTCCGGGCGAGGCGGACGGCTACCTGGCGCATTTTTATCGCTGGCGCGATATCGAGCGCGCCACCCTGGCCTTCGGTTATGGCCTGTCGGTGACCGGCATGCAGCTGGCGCAGGCCTACACTGTATTTGCCAACGACGGTTATCGCGCGCCGGTGACGCTGCTGCAACGCGAAGAACCGGCGCAACTGACCAAAGTGTTCACGCCGTCCGTGGCGCGCAGTGTGCGCCTGATGATGGAATCGGTGGTTCAGGAGGGCGGCACGGCGCCGCTCGCCGCCGTGAAAGGCTATCGCGTGGCGGGCAAGACCGGCACCGTGCACAAGTCGGTGGCGGGTGGTTATTCGGAAGACCGTTACCTGTCGATATTCGCGGGCATGGCGCCGGCGAGTGACCCGCGGCTGGTCGCGGTAGTGATTATCAATGAACCGGGCGGCGACGAACACTACGGCGGCCTGGTGGCGGGACCGGTGTTTTCCAGCGTCATGGCCGGCGCGCTGCGCCTGCTGAACGTCACGCCCGACGACGCGCCGCTGTTGCACACCGGTTTGCAGGATGTGGAGGGCCCGGCATGATGGCAGCCGAGTCGACAACGCCCGGCGTTTCGCTGGCGACCCTGGTGGAAGACCTGTGTGCGGAGCGATTGCTGCAGGATGTCGTCGTGCAGGGCCTGGCGACCGACAGTCGCGAAGTGCGGCCGGGCGATCTGTTTCTGGCCAGCCAGGGTCTGCAGGTGCACGGCCTGTTGCATGTTCAGCAGGCGCTGGAACGCGGTGCCGCGGCGGTGGTCTGGGAACCTGTCGACGACATTCGCGTGCTGCGCATCGCCGATGCGCTGCCGGTGCCTGCAGTGGCTGTCGCGGGACTCGGCCGGCGCCTTGGCATTATCGCCGATCGTTTCTACGCTCACCCTTCGCGCACATTGCACATGATCGGTGTCACAGGGACCGATGGCAAAACCTCGGTGACCCATTTCATCGCCCAGGCGCTGTCGGTTGAAGGTGAAAGCTGTGGCCTGCTCGGCACCCTGGGTTATGGCCTGTATGGTGATCTGTGCCCGCCGAGTCATACCACGCCGGATGCCGTGCGCCTGCAGCAGGAACTCGCCGGCTTGCGCGGGCGCGGCGCCGGCTGCGTGGCGATGGAGGTTTCCTCGCACGCGCTGCACCAGCAGCGCACCGCCGGCGTGATGTTCAATACCGCGGTGCTGACCCATCTCAGCCGCGACCATCTGGATTATCACGGCAGCGTCGAGGCCTACGCGGAGGCCAAGCGGCGCCTGTTCCTGTCGCCCGGCCTGCGCTGCGCGGTGCTCAATCTGGACGATGAGTTCGGCCGTCAGCTGGCGCGCGAACTCGGCCAGCGGCTGCGCGTGATCGCTTACGGCGCCGCGCCCGGTGGCGCGCTGCGCGATTACCCTGACTGGATCGAACTCAACTCCGTGCAGTCTCTGCCAGGCGGCATAGCGCTGGACATCGCCTCCAGCCGGGGCGCGGCGCAACTGCAGGCGCCGTTGCTCGGCGCCTTCAATGCGCAGAATCTGCTGGCGGCGCTCGGCGCGCTGCTCGCCAGTGGTGTGTCGCTGGAAGATGCGGTGCGGCGCCTGGCGCGCGTGCAGACAGTACCGGGACGCATGGAGCTTTGCAGTGTGCCGGGCGCGCCGCGCGTGGTGATCGATTATGCGCACACACCGCATGCGCTGGAGACCGTCCTGCAGGCATTGCGCCCGCACTGCAGCGGACGGCTGGTGTGCGTGTTCGGCGCCGGCGGCAACCGCGACAAGGGCAAGCGCCCGCAAATGGGTTTCGTGGCCGAGCGCAACGCCGACCGCGTGTACCTGACCAGCGACAATCCGCGCAATGAAGACCCGGCGCTGATCCTCGACCAGATCGTCGCAGGTTTCGACGCACCGGCGCGCGCGCTGCGTATCGAGGACCGCGGCGCGGCGATCGTCGCCGCGATCCGTGACGCCGACCCGGACGACCTGGTGCTGGTGGCCGGCAAGGGGCACGAATCATTCCAGCAGATCGGCGCGCGCGAACTGCCGTTCAGCGACCGTGACCACGTCTGGCAAGTGCTCAGGGAGCTCGGTGAATGATGACCATGCATTTGTCACAAGCCGCACAGGTGACCAAATCCAGCTACCAGGGCAGCGACGTGGTGTTCCGCGGCGTCAGCACCGACACCCGCACCCTGGTGGAAGGCAACCTGTTCATCGCCCTGCAGGGACCGAGGTTCGACGGCCACGACTACCTGGAAGAGGCGCGTGAACGCGGTGCCGTGGCGGCCGCGGTGAGCCGTGCCGACGGCGAGGATTTCCCGCTGCTGCGCGTAGGCGACACGCGCCTGGCCCTGGGGCAGCTGGCAGCCTACTGGCGGTCGCGTTTCCCCATACCTTTCGTGGCGGTCACCGGCAGCAATGGCAAAACCTCGGTCAAGGAAATGATCGGCGCCATTCTCGGCGGCTGCGGCGAAACGCTGGTTACCCGCGGCAACCTCAACAATGACATCGGCGTACCCCTGACGCTCAACCGCTTGTCCGCTGAACACCGCTATGCGGTGCTCGAGCTCGGCGCCAATCATCCCGGCGAAATCGCCTACCTGCGACGCCTGGTGAAACCGCAGGTTGCGGTGGTGAACAATGCCGGCCCGGCGCATCTCGAAGGCTTTGGCGACATCGATGGCGTCGCCCGCGCCAAGGGTGAGCTGTTTGCCGGGCTGGATGAAGACGCGGTGTGTATCGTCAACGCTGACGACACTTATGCGAGCCTGTGGCGGTCCATGGCAGCGCCGCATCGCATTATCAGTTTTGGCCTGGAAGCGCAGGCCGACGTGCGTGCCGACTGGAGCGGCGATATCAACGGCAGCGATATCGAGCTGATTACGCCCTCCGGTACCGCGCGCCTGCACCTTGCCATGCCGGGGCGGCATAACGTGATGAACGCGTTGGCCGCGACCGCCGCGACGCTGGCGCTGAACATTCCGCTGACATCCATCGCCAGCGGGCTCGAGAGTATCCGGCCGGTGCGTGGACGCTGGCAGAGTGAGCCGGGCCTCAAGGGTACACAGATTATCGATGACACCTACAATGCCAATCCCGCGTCGCTGCACGCGGCCTTGCAGCTGTTGTCAGGCGCCGCTGCCGAGACCTGGCTGGTGCTGGGTGACATGGGCGAACTGGGTGCCAGCGGCGTGCAATTGCACCGCGACGCCGGGGCCGAAGCCAGGCGTATCGGAGTTAAACGGCTTTTCGCGCTGGGCACGCTGGCAGCCGAGGCTGCCGCGACCTTCGGCGATGGCGCCGAAACTTTCGCGAATGCCGATGCCCTGATCGCGCGCCTTGTCGCAAGTGTCCATCCAGATGTCGTGATCCTGGTGAAAGGTTCTCGCTCCATGCGCATGGAACGCGTGGTCGAAGCCTTGCGGGAGGCCGACTAGCGTGCTGGTCTATCTCGCCGATTACCTGAGCCAGTATCACACGGGTTTCAACGTGTTCCAGTACCTGACGTTGCGCACCATCCTCGGCGTGCTGACGGCGTTGCTGATTTCGCTGGTCGTGGGGCCGGTGATGATCCGGCGCCTGAGCTTTTACCAGATCGGCCAGCAGGTGCGCAGCGACGGTCCCGAATCGCATTTCTCCAAGGCCGGTACGCCGACCATGGGCGGGGCGCTGATCCTGGTGGCAATCGCCGTGTCGACGTTGCTGTGGGCGGACCTGGACAATCGCTACGTCTGGGTGGTGCTGCTGGTGACCCTGGCGTTCGGCGCTATCGGCTGGGTCGATGATTACCGCAAGCTGGTCTACGGCAACAGCAAGGGGCTCAGCGCGAAGACCAAGTATTTCTGGCAATCGCTCGCCGCGCTGGCGACTGGCCTGTACCTCTATTCTTTCGCGCAATCACCCGCCGAAACCGAACTCATCGTGCCGTTCTTCAAGGATGTGGCGATACCGCTGGGCGGCTGGTACCTGCTGACGACTTATCTGGTAGTGGTCGGCTCCAGCAATGCCGTGAACCTCACTGACGGGTTGGACGGACTGGCGATCCTTCCCACAGTGCTCGTGGCGTCGGCGCTGGTGGTGTTCGCCTATGCCACGGGGCACGTCTACTACGCGAAGTATCTCGGTATTCCCTATATACGGGACGTCGGCGAAGTTGCCGTGTTCTGCGGTGCTATCGCCGGCGCGGGCCTGGGTTTTCTCTGGTTCAACACCTATCCGGCGCAGGTCTTCATGGGCGACGTCGGCGCGCTGGCGCTGGGCGCGGCGCTGGGTATTGTCGCGGTGCTGGTGCGCCAGGAACTGGTGTTTTTCGTGATGACCGGCGTGTTTGTCATGGAAACGGTGTCGGTCATTCTGCAGGTCGCTTCGTTCAAGCTGACCGGGCGCCGGATTTTTCGCATGGCGCCCCTGCATCACCATTTCGAGCTGAAAGGCTGGCCGGAGCCGCGCGTCATTGTGCGTTTCTGGATCATAACCGTGGTGCTGGTGTTGTCCGGGTTGGCAACCTTGAAGATTCGTTGAGGTGGGAATGGACGAGAAAAGTCAGATTGCGTTTGTCGGCGTGACGTTTGCGGTCATCGCCGTGTTGTTGTTTCTGATTTGAATTCGGGCTGATGGGATGTTGACGCTGGCTGCAGCAGACGAGATGGAAATGAACTCACTACAGGCTGCTCGAACACTGGTTGTCGGCTTGGGCGCGACAGGACTGTCGTGTGCCCGTTTTCTGGCAAGGCGAGGCGTCGAGGTCGCGGTTACCGACAGCCGTGACCAGCCGCCGGCGCTGGCCGAAATCCAGCGCGAACTGCCGGATGTCGCCCTGTTCCTCGGTGGGTTCGACGCCCAGGCCTTCGCCCGCGCCGAGCGCATTGTCGTCAGTCCCGGCGTGTCGCTGGAGGAACCGATGCTGGGCGAGGCGCGCCGGCGTGGAGTCGAGATCATCGGCGATATCGAACTGTTCGCGCGCTCGGTGAGCGCGCCGGTGGTGGCGATCACCGGCTCCAACGGCAAGAGCACGGTGACCACGCTGGTCGGCGCCATGGCGCGCCGCGCCGGCAAGGATGTGCGCGTGGGCGGCAATCTCGGAACGCCGGCGCTGGACCTGATCCAGAACCAGGAGCCGGAACTCTACGTGCTGGAGCTGTCGAGTTTCCAGCTGGAAACGGTGTACAGCCTGCACTGTCTGGCCGCGACCGTGCTCAATATCAGCGCCGACCACATGGACCGCTACAGCTCGCTGCAGAGCTATGCGACCGCCAAGCAGCGTATCTACGAAGGTGCCGCGGTGCAGGTCGTCAATCGCGACGATGCGATCGCCGCTGTACTCGCAGTGGGCACCGGACCGCGACTCGGATTCGGTCTCGGCGAACCCTCTGGCGAGGACTTCGGCATCAGGACAGTCGATGCGGTGGCCTGGATCTGCAAGGGCCGCGAGCGGCTGATGCCGGTGTCGGATGTGCGCATGCCGGGACGCCACAATCTCGCCAATGCACTCGCCGCGCTGGCGCTCGGCGAAGCGGCAGGGCTTACCCACGAGGCCATGCTGCAGGTGTTGCGCGAATTTCAGGGCTTGCCGCATCGCACCCAGTGGCTCGGCGAATACGACGGCGTGACCTGGTACAACGATTCCAAGGCCACCAATATCGGCGCCGCGCTGGCAGCTATCCACGGCTTCGACGGGCCGCTGGTGCTGATCGCCGGCGGTCAGGGCAAGGGCGCGGATTTCCGCCAGCTTGCCGCCGGCATGGACGAGCGCGTCAAGGCCGTAGTGCTTCTCGGCGAAGCGGCGGACGAAATCGAGCAGGTATTGCGCGACCGTTTTTCCGTGCACCGTGCCACGGACATGATCGACGCGGTGCGGCAGGCTGCAGCGCTGGCAGAGGCCGGCGACACGGTGCTGTTGTCACCGGCATGCGCCAGTTTCGATATGTTCAACGGCTATGCGCATCGCGGCGACGTGTTCAGCCTGGCGGTCCGGGAGCACTACGCATGAACCTGGCCATCCTGCTCCCGGATATGCCGACGCGCAGAGGCGCAAGCTGTCCGCGCCTCGACTTCGGCCTGCTGGCCGCGGTGGCTGCGCTGTTTTCCATCGGGCTGATCATGGTGACGTCGGCATCGATGCCGGTAGCCGACCGTCTGGAACTGGGGACCTTCTACTTTGCCGAGCGCCAGACGCTCTATCTGTTTCTGGGCCTGGCGCTGAGCCTGCTGGTATTGCGCATCCGCCTTGCCTGGTGGGAGCGGTGCAGCCTGCTGTGCGTGCTGCTGGCGATTTTCCTGCTGGCGGCGGTGTTGCTGCCCGGTGTCGGTATCGAAGTCAACGGCAGCACCCGCTGGCTGAATCTCGTGGTGCTGCGCCTGCAGGTGTCGGAACCGGCCAAGCTGCTGACGCTGATCTACATGGCCGGTTACCTGGTGCGGCACGGTGACGAGGTGCGCGAAACCAGCGCCGGTTTCCTCAAGCCGATCGGGCTGCTGACGCTGGCTGCCGTGTTGCTGCTCATGGAACCGGATTTCGGCGCCACCGTGGTAATGATGGCCACGGCGCTGATCATGATGTTCATGGCCGGTGTCCGGCTGTGGAAGTTCGGCGCGTTGATCGCAGTCGCGGGCGGCGCCTTCGCTGTGCTGGCAATTTCATCGCCCTATCGCCTGCAGCGCCTGACGGCGTTTCTGAATCCCTGGGAAGATCCTTTCAACAGTGGCTTCCAGCTCACCCAGTCGCTGATTGCCATTGGACGCGGCGAATGGTTCGGCGTCGGGCTGGGCGCCAGCATCCAGAAACTGTTTTACCTGCCGGAGGCGCATACCGACTTTGTGTTTGCGGTGCTGGCCGAAGAGCTTGGCCTGTTCGGCATCCTGGTGCTGCTCGGACTGTACGCGTTCATCGTGTTGCGCGCCTATGCCATCGCCGCGGTGGCCGAGCGCGGCGGCAACCTGTTTGCTGCCTATCTTGCTTATGGCATCGGTACCTGGCTGGGTCTTCAGACCCTGATCAATATCGGTGTCAATACCGGGCTGTTGCCGACCAAGGGGCTGACCCTGCCGCTGCTCAGCTACGGCGGCAGCAGCATGCTGGTGACCAGTGTCGCGATCGCCCTGTTGCTGCGCATCGATTACGAGACGCGCTGTACCCTGAACACGCTGCCGGCATCGGGAACCGCTGCAGCCAAACGCCGCAGGTCCTCGCGATGAAGCCGCGGCGTCCCATACTGATCATGGCAGGCGGCACCGGGGGACATGTGTTCCCGGCACTTGCGGTCGCCGAACAGCTGCTCGCCCGCGGTTACGCCGTGGCCTGGCTCGGCACTCGCGCCGGTCTCGAAGCGCGCGTGGTGCCCCCCACCGGCATCCCGGTGCACTGGATCCGCGTGAGCGGGCTGCGCGGCAAGGGCCCCTTGCGCCTGGTGACAGCGCCCCTGATGCTGGCCTGGGCGCTGCTGCAGGCGGCCTCGGTGATGCTGCGGTTGAGGCCTGCGGCGGTACTCGGCATGGGTGGCTTTACCACCGGGCCGGGCGGGGTCATGGCCTGGCTGCTGCGCCGGCCGCTGGTGATCCACGAACAGAATTCCATTGCCGGCCTGACCAACCGCTTGCTCGCACCGCTTGCCCGGCCGGTGCTGGAAGCTTTCCCCGGCAGCCTGAAAAACGCCGTGCACACCGGCAACCCGGTGCGCAGGAGTATCGCCGAGCTGGAATTCAGAGCGCCGGATATGAATTCGCGCCGGCCGCGCCTGCTGGTGGTCGGCGGCAGTCTGGGCGCGGCGGCATTCAACGAACAGGTGCCGCTGGCGCTGGCGGCCATGCCGCTCCCGCAGCGCCCCGATGTCTGGCATCAGACCGGCTTGAGGCACATCGAGGCAGCGCGCCAGGCGTATCAGTCAGCGGGTGTCGAAGTGCGGCTGGATGCCTTCATCGAGGATATGTCGAGCGCCTACCGGTGGGCCGACCTGGTGCTGTGCCGGGCCGGCGCGCTGACGATCGCCGAGCTGGCGGCGGTGGGGGTGGCTTCGATCCTGGTGCCTTATCCGTACGCCGTCGACGATCATCAGACCACCAACGCCGCGTACCTTGTGGATGCGGGTGCCGCGGTATTGCTGCCGCAAGCGCAAATGACTCCGCAGCGGTTGCAGGAACAGCTGCAGTTGTTACAGCAGCCGCAGCGCCTGGCGCAAATGGCCCGACGTGCGCGCGACAAGGCGATGCCTGACGCCGCGCAGCGCGTTGCCGGATACTGCGTTGGCGCGGCCGGCTGGCAGGAGGCAGCATGATGGCCGAGCCGCAGCCACCCGTCGTGCAACCGGACAGCATGAGACGCATCCGCTGCGCGCATTTTGTCGGCATCGGCGGTGCGGGCATGGGCGGCATTGCCGAAGTGCTGATCAACCTGGGTTACCGGGTCAGTGGTTCGGACCTGCGCGAGAACGCGGTTACCCGCCGACTCGCGGCCCAGGGCGCGCGCATCTGGATCGGCCACGCGGCGGAGCATGTTGCCGAGTGCGACGTGGTGGTGGTGTCGAGTGCCGTCAACGAACAGAATCCCGAGGTCATGGCGGCGCGCGCGCGGCGTATCCCGGTTGTGCCGCGCGCGGAAATGCTCGCCGAGATCATGCGTTTCCGCCACGGCATCGCGGTGGCCGGCACTCACGGCAAAACCACTACCACCAGTCTGGTGGCGAGCCTGCTCGCCGAAGGCGGCCTGGATCCGACCTTCGTCATCGGCGGCCGCCTCAACAGTGCCGACAGCCATGCGCGTCTCGGTACCGGGCGTTACCTGGTGGCGGAAGCCGACGAAAGTGATGCCTCGTTCCTGTATCTGCAACCGATGCTGGCGATTGTCACCAATATCGATGCAGATCACCTGTCGGCGTACGAAGGCGACTTCCAGCGTTTGCGCCAGACCTTCGTGGAATTTCTGCACCACCTGCCTTTCTACGGGCTGGCAGTGCTGTGCCTCGATGACCGCAATGTGCGCGATGTGCTGCCGGAGATTACACGCCAGTTCTGCACCTACGGCATCGATGCCGGGGAGGCCGATGTCCGCGCGCTCAATATCCGCCAGCAAGGCATGCAGATGCATTTCGAAATCCATCAGGCCGATCATGCGCCGCTCGAGGTGGTGCTGAATCTGCCGGGGCGCCACAACGTGCTGAACGCGCTGGCGGCAGTCGCGGTGGCGCGCGAACTCGGTGTGTCCGACCGGGCTATACAGCATGCGCTGGAAACCTTCGCCGGTATTGATCGGCGCTTCCAGGTCAACGGCGAGGTGCAGGTCGGCGACGGTTCGGTATTGCTGATCGACGACTATGGTCATCACCCCAGCGAAATCGCCGCGACCTTGCAGGCGGTGCGCAACGGCTGGCCGCAGCGGCGACTGGTGGTGGCGTTCCAGCCGCACCGTTACACCCGCACCCGCGATCTGCTGGATGACTTCGCGCAGGTGCTGGCGGATCCCGATGTGCTGCTCGTGAGCGAAGTCTACAGCGCCGGTGAAGCGCCGATCCCCGGCGCCGACGGCCGTGCCTTGTGCCGCGCGGTGCGCAGTCGCGGCCGCGTCGATCCGGTATTCGTGGAAGACATCGAAAGCTTGCCCGGAGTGCTGAAAGATCTGCTGCAGCCGGGTGATGTTGTGTTGACCCTGGGCGCCGGTTCCATCGGGGCGGTTGCGGCGCGCCTGCCAGGGCTGCTTACCCACACAGTGGGGGGAGGTGAGGAATGAATGGCAACGACAAGTTCCGTTTTCACATGGGTTGTGGCGAACCGTTGCAATGCCGCCGGCTGGTGGCCCGTCCGGTGCGCGCGCAATCCGCAGCTCAACAGGACGAGAGGACGGAGCGCAGCCGTTCCCGCCTGTCTGCAACGCCGCGCGAGGGTAAATGCAAGTGATGATGGCGGCCGAATCCATGTCTGACTTACGCGGTCAACTGACCACCAACGAGCCGATGGCGGCGCATACGAGCTGGCGCGTTGGCGGGCCTGCCGAGCGTTGCTACCGGCCGGCGGATCTCGCCGACCTGCAACGTTTTCTGGCCACTCTGCCGGCTGATGAACGCGTTTACTGGATCGGTCTCGGCAGCAACCTGCTGGTGCGCGACGGTGGTATCCGCGGCACTGTGATCCTGCCGTTCGGCGGGCTCGATACGCTGGAACTGCGCGACGGCAACATCGTGCACGCCGGTGCCGGCGTCACTTGTGCCAAGGTGGCGCGCTTCGCTGCGCGCTCCGGTCTCACCGGCGCCGAGTTCCTGGCCGGTATCCCCGGAACCATGGGCGGCGCGCTGGCCATGAATGCGGGCGCTTTCGGCGGCGAGACCTGGCCGTTAGTCGTGCAGGTGGAAACCCTGGATCACCAGGGCGAGTTGCGGCGGCGCCCGGCCGGCGATTACAGCATTTCCTACCGCACCGTGATTGGACCGGTGAACGAGTGGTTTGTATCCGTGGATCTGCGGCTGAAACCCGGCGACACCGAGACCGCGCAGGCGCGCATCCGCAGTTTGCTGGAGCGGCGTTCCGAGACGCAGCCGACCCAGCAGCCGAGCTGCGGTTCGGTGTTCCGCAATCCGGATAACGATTTTGCGGCGCGCCTGATCGAGGCCTGCGGACTGAAGGGCGAGCGCATCGGCAATGCGCAGGTGTCCGAGAAACATGCCAACTTTATCGTCAATCTCGGTGGCGCCAAAGCTGCCGACATCGAGGCGCTGTTGCGTTACGTGCAGGCGCAGGTGCAACAAAAGCACGGTGTGCGGCTGGAGCCCGAGGTGCGCATCATCGGAGAGTTTGAGTGAGTGAACGGGTTCACAAGGCGGAAGCCTTCGGCAAGGTCGCGGTGCTGATGGGCGGCCGTTCGGCGGAGCGCGAGATTTCCCTGAAAAGCGGCGCTGCGGTGCTGGGCGCCTTGCACCAGCGTGGCGTGAATGCGGTGGGGCTGGATGCAGGCACGGAGAATTTTGTGTCGCAGCTGACCGGTTCAGGTTTCGATCGCGCATTTGTCGTGCTGCACGGTCGCGGCGGCGAGGATGGCGTGGTGCAGGGGCTGCTGGAAAGTCTCGGTTTGCCTCACACGGGCAGCGGTGTTCTGGGTTCCGCGTTATCCATGGACAAACTTCGCACCAAGCAGTTGTGGGAGGGCGTGAATCTGCCGACGCCTGCGTTCGTGCGGCTGGCGGGTGATGGTGACTTGCGCCTGGCCGTCGATCAGCTCGGCTTCCCCATGATGCTGAAACCGGTGCACGAAGGTTCCAGTATCGGCATGACCAAGGTTGAACGCGCCAGCGATCTGAAAGGCGCGTGGCGGAGTGCCTGCGAGCACGACAACGAAGTGCTCGCCGAACGCTGGATCATCGGCACCGAATATACCGCCGGCATCGTCGGCGACGCAGCGTTGCCGTTGATCCGGCTGGAAACGCCGCGCCAGTTCTACGACTACGAAGCCAAGTATCAGGCCGACAGTACGCGGTATCACTGTCCCTGCGGATTGCCCGCGGAACAGGAGAGCAGGCTGCAGGAACTCGCCAGGCGGGCTTTCGATGCTGTGGCGGCCAGCGGCTGGGGGCGTGTCGATTTCTTTCTGGACGAGGCGCAGTGCCCCTGGCTCATCGAAGTCAACACAGTGCCCGGCATGACGGATCACAGCCTGGTGCCGATGGCGGCGAAACAATTCGGCTGGGACATGCCGGAACTGGTATGGCGCATCCTGGAAACCAGTATGGTTGCGGAACATTGATCGTGGCAGTGAAACAGGCACAGGCAAAGCGCAGGCAAAAGTTCAGGCCTTCATGGGGCTGGGTGAAGCCGGGGCTCGCGCTGCTGACGGTCGCCGGAAGCGCAGGCGGGCTGACGCTGATGCTGCACTGGATGCAGGACGCTCGTGCCTGGCCGGTGCGGACCGTCCAGGTCGAGGGCCAGTTCCGGCATCTCGAAAAAGCGCGCTTGCAGGACGAGGTGCTGCCGCTGGCGCAGGCCGGTTTCTTCGCTGTCAATGTCAGCGACATCCAGGAACGCATCGAGCAGATGCCCTGGGTCGACCAGGTCTCGGTGCGCCGCGTGTGGCCCGACCGGCTGACGGTAAAGGTCGTCGAGCAACAGCCGGTCGCCAGGTGGGGTGAGCGCGGATTTCTGAACGGACGGGCGCAGCTGTTCGAACCGCAACAACCGGTGGACCTGACGCAGTTGCCGCAACTGGCCGGTCCGGCCGGCTATGAACAGCGCGTGCTGGAAATGCATGGACGCCTGCTGAACCTGCTGCAACCGCTCAGGCTGGGGGTGGCGGAACTGCAGCTCGATGCGCGCCGCACCTGGCGTGTGCAGCTGAGCAACGGTTTGGCAGTCGAGATAGGCAGATACGATCCACTGGAGCGCATCGAGCGCTTTGTGCGCGTGTACCCCGCGATTCTCGCGGCAGGAAAAGGCGCAATTGAGTCAGTGGACCTTCGCTACAGCAACGGTTTCGCGGTGCGCTGGCAGCAGACAGATGAAAAGACCAGGAGCACTGGTTAGAACGATATGACAAAGAAATCGGAAAAGAACATGATTGTGGGCCTGGATGTTGGCACGTCCAAGGTAGTGGCCATCGTCGGTGAAATATCACCGGACAATCAGATCGAAATCATCGGTCTCGGTTCGCATCCTTCCAAGGGATTGAAAAAAGGCGTGGTGGTCAACATCGAGTCGACGGTGCATTCCATCCAGCGCGCGGTGGAAGAGGCGGAATTGATGGCGGGATGCCAGATCCATTCCGTGTACGCCGGCATTGCCGGCAGTCATATCCGCAGTTTGAATTCACATGGCATTGTCGCCATTCGCGACAGGGAAGTGACTCCGGGTGACGTGGAGCGGGTGATCGATGCCGCCCGCGCCGTGGCCATTCCTGCCGATCAGAAAATGCTGCACATTCTGCCGCAGGAATTCGTGATCGACGATCAGGACGGCATTCGCGAACCGGTGGGCATGTGCGGCGTGCGCCTGGAGGCGAAGGTACACATGGTGACCGGGGCGGTGAGCGCGGCACAGAACATCATCAAGTGCGTGCGTCGCTGTGGACTGGAAGTCGATGACATCATCCTCGAACAACTCGCTTCCAGTTACGCGGTGCTCACCGAAGATGAAAAGGATCTGGGTGTGTGCCTGGTGGATATCGGCGGCGGCACTACGGATATCGCGGTGTTTACGGAAGGTTCCATACGTCATACCGCGGTGATTCCGATCGCCGGCGACCAGGTGACCAACGATATCGCAGTGGCGTTGCGTACGCCGACCCAGTATGCCGACGAAATCAAGATCAAGTACGCCTGCGCGCTTACGCAGCTGGCTGCCAGCGATGAAACCATCGAGGTGCCCAGCGTCGGCGACCGTCCGCCGCGGCGCCTGGCGCGGCAGACGCTGGCTGAAGTCATCGAACCGCGTTACGAGGAACTGCTGACGCTGGTGCAGGCGGAGTTGCGCCGCAGCGGTTTTGAAGACCTGATCGCGGCCGGCGTTGTGTTGACTGGCGGGAGTTCCAAGATCGAAGGCCTGGTGGAACTGGCGGAGGAGATTTTCCATACGCCGGTGCGGCTGGGCGTTCCGCAGAATGTAATAGGTCTGGTGGATGTGGTGCGTAATCCGATTTACGCGACGGGAGTGGGTCTGTTGTTGTTTGGTCATCAGAATCGTGCCCAGCGCGCGTTTGACGCGAACATGGGGCGCGGTGTGCGTGGTGTCTGGGAGCGGATGAAGAGCTGGTTTCAGGGAAATTTCTAGGTACCTGGTTTCGGCGTTGCTTAATTCAAGAGAGGAGAGGTTACATGTTCGAATTAATGGATTCATACAGTCAAAACGCGGTCATCAAAGTGATTGGCGTGGGTGGCGGCGGCGGCAACGCCGTGCAGCATATGGTCGAAGCCCAGATAGAAGGCGTCGAGTTCGTGTGCGCCAATACCGACGCGCAGGCGCTCAACAGCATGAGTTCGCGCACCACACTGCAGCTTGGCAGCAGCGTCACCAAAGGGCTCGGGGCGGGCGCCAATCCGGACGTCGGGCGTCAGGCGGCGATGGAAGATCGCGACCGCATCTTTGAGGTGATCCAGGGCTCTGACATGCTGTTTATCACCGCCGGCATGGGCGGCGGTACCGGTACCGGTGGCGCGCCGGTGGTCGCACAGGTCGCCAAGGAACTGGGCATTCTCACAGTCGCCGTGGTCACCAAGCCGTTCCCGTTCGAAGGCGGCAAGCGTCTGGCGATTGCCGAACGCGGCCTGGCCGAACTCGGCCAGTACGTGGATTCTCTGATCACGATTCCCAACGCCAAGCTGTTGTCGGTGCTGGGCAAGGACGTGAGCCTGCTGAATGCCTTCAAGGCAGCGAACAATGTGCTGCAGGGTGCGGTGCAGGGTATCGCGGAACTGATTACCCGTCCGGGGCTGATCAACGTTGACTTTGCGGACGTGCGTACCGTGATGTCCGAAATGGGGATGGCGATGATGGGTTCGGGCGCTGCCTCTGGCGAGGACCGGGCACGGGAAGCGGCCGAAGCGGCGGTAAACAGCCCGCTTCTCGAAGACATCGATCTGATGGGTGCGCGCGGCATTCTGGTCAACGTGACTGCCGGTATGAATCTTTCCATCGGCGAGTTCGAAGAAGTCGGCAATACCGTCAAGGAGTTCGCTTCCAAGGATGCGACAGTGGTTGTTGGCACCGTTATCGACCCGGATATGAAAGATGAACTGCGGGTCACGGTCGTGGCAACGGGTCTTGGCGCTCATATCGAACAGATCGAGGACAAGCCGGTGCAACTGGTGCACCGCAACAAAACCGGCCAGGTCGACTACGCCGAGCTGGATCGACCGGCGGTGATCCGGCGTCGTGCTTCGGGGGACCCCACGCCGCTGCCGTCGGCGGAGGATCTGGATTACCTGGATATCCCGGCATTCCTGCGTCGCCAGGCCGACTAGTGGCCTGGCGGCCGGGTTTCCGGATGTTGTGCGGATGCGGCTTTAGCCCCTGAACTGATGTCGTATGGCAGGGGCGGCCGGACTGCTCGTCGCTGACGGCGCCGTTGAAAGACGTCGCAATCAGGCAACTCGCTTGCCTGGGGGTCTGCAGCACCGGCATAATCCGCCATCGGTCCGCCGCGGCAGATTCGCGACTTCGGCTGACGGATTCGGCTTCTCGTCGGTGCGTTGTGATACAATCTGGCGAGTTTTTGACCAGATCCTGACACGATGGCGGGCACCGGCCCGCTGGAATAATGATTAGACAACGAACGTTAAGAAACGTTATTCGTGCCAAAGGGGTTGGGCTGCACAGTGGCGAGCAGGTCTATCTGACCTTGAGGCCGGCGCCGCCGGATACCGGTATCCGGTTCCGGCGTGTTGATCTGGATCCGCCGGTGGAAATTGCCGCAAAACTCGAGAATGTGGGCGATACCCGACTGTCCACTACCCTCGCGAGGGACGGGATCCGGGTCGCTACTGTCGAACACTTGCTGTCGGCGTTTTCCGGTCTGGGCATCGATAATGCGATTGTCGATCTGACTGCCGCTGAAGTTCCTATCATGGATGGCAGTGCGGGTCCCTTTGTGTTCCTGATTCAGTCTGCCGGCATCGAGACGCAGGTTGCGCCGAAGCGGTTTCTGCGGATTCTTCAATCCGTTGAGGTTCGGGACGGAGACAAGTGGGCACGTTTTTCGCCCTACCAGGGTTTCAAGGTCGGTTTTACCATCGATTTCAATCACCCGTTGTTTCAGGGCCGTTCCCGTCACTCGGAAATCGACTTCAGCAAGACCTCTTTTGTGCGCGAAGTCAGTCGGGCCCGCACGTTCGGGTTCATGCGCGATATCGAGAAGCTGAGGGAAAACAAGCTGGCGCTGGGCGGGACCCTGCACAATGCCGTGGTGCTGGACGACTACCGGGTGGTCAACGAGGACGGGCTGCGTTATGAAAACGAATTCGTCAGGCACAAGGTGCTGGATGCCGTAGGCGATCTGTATCTGCTCGGCTACAGTCTGATCGGCGCTTTTACCGGGCACAAGTCCGGCCATTCCCTTAACAATCGCCTGCTGCGCGAGCTTGTCGGTCAGCGACATGCATGGGACATCGTTACTTTCGAAAATGATGTGGATGTACCGCGCTGGTTGATTGGCCCTCAGGTCGCGTCCGCCTGAGCTGATTCAGCTTCGCCCAACGGTCATAACAACTCGCCGTTCGTTAACGTTGTTGACCCAAAGACCCTGATATTTCATCAGAAAATCTTCAGTAATCGCTCGCTTTGGTCGCTAACCGGTACAAGGCCTCCTTGAGATCCGGATGATCGACGGTGTTCGCGGTTTGCACCAGCAAGGTCGCGTTCTGCATCGATAATTTCGGTTTTGGGCGGAGCGGGAGCGGGGTCTCTTCAGCTTCCGGCTGAACCTTTACCTGCAGGCTTTTGAGTTTGACGGGAAGCTGGCATCGGAGTTGCTTGAGAAGCTCAGGGCCGGCGAATCTGAGGCGCATCGCCCACGCGGAACTTGTGGTAGCCAGGATCAGGGTTTCATTTTTGAGGTTTACGACCTTACAATGGCCCGCCAGGTTATCGGGTAGCAGCCCCAGGACGGTTTGCTCCAGAAGTTTGAGTTTCTGGGCGCGATCGAGCATCGGAAGCGCAGCTTGTTCCAGGATTTTGATACAGGAGACGGCGTCTTTTCGAGGCATTGTCGTTCGATTCAACCTGATAAACCGGTACTGACAGTAAATGAAATTTCTACTCTACACCACCACTCATGGGAAATCCGGCAGTATCCAGTTGAACCGCGCGGGATTCTGGATCCCTGCGCTACTGCTGATGTGCGCTGTCATGACCTCTGCCGGCGGCGTCGGTTATCTGCTGGCACCGGGTGCGGCCAGTGCGGTGACAACCCCCGTAAAGAATGAAGAAGACTGGCAGGTCGCGTTACAGGAACAAAAGCAGGAGCTCGCGCGGGCACGTAACGAGGCGCAGAACCAGCTTAACGCTCTGGCAGTTCGTCTGGGGCAGATGCAGGCGCAGATGTTGCGGGTCGAAGCGCTGGGCCAACGGCTCACCGAAGTCGCGAAACTGGACAAGTCCGAATTCGATTTTGACCAGGTACCGGCACAGGGCGGTCCGTCGGACAGCATCGCGGCCGAGCAACTCAGTTCCCTCGATTTCATGCAGGCGCTGGACGACCTGGCGTCGCAAATGGACGAACGGGCGATGCAACTGGGGCTGCTCGAACAGGTGGTCAGCGAACGCGAGCTCGACGACGCCGTTTCTCCGGCCGGACGGCCGATTCAAAAGGGTTGGTTGTCATCCTATTACGGCATGCGTACCGACCCGTTCCACGGCCGCCGCGAAATGCATAAAGGCATTGATTTTGCGGGTAAAACAGGCGATTCGATCGTTGCCACCGCGGCTGGCGTGGTGACCTGGGCGGACAGCCGTTACGGTTACGGCGAACTGGTCGAAATCAATCACGGCAATGGCTATTCAACACGTTACGGGCACTGCGACAAAATTCTGGTCAAGGTCGGCGACAAGGTCGAACCCGGGGATGTCATTGCGCTCATGGGTTCGAGCGGACGCTCCACCGGTCCACACGTCCATTACGAAGTTCTGCAAGCCGGCAAGCAGGTCAATCCCACCAGGTACATCCGCGCAAGTCGCTAGCTTTTCGAGTATTTCCACCTTCCGGCGTTGAATAACGCAACACGTGCGGGGGCAGATAATCCCTGTCCCCGACTGCGTTATGCGGTATCATTCGGCTTTTAAATTTCCCGACCAGATCAGGCACCCTTCGACACACCATGGTTAATTCGCTATTGCGCAAGGTATTCGGCAGCCGCAACGACCGGATGCTGAAACGACTTTCAAAGATCGTCAACAAGATCAATTCGCTGGAGTCCGCGCAGGAAGCGCTCAGTGACGAACAATTGCGCGCCCGCACCGACGAGTTCCGCCAGCGCTATCGGGATGGCGAGACGCTGGACCAGTTGCTGCCGGAAGCATTTGCGGTGGTGCGCGAAGCCTCACGGCGCGTTCTCGGGATGCGGCATTTCGATGTGCAGTTGATCGGCGGCATGGTTCTGCACGAAGGCAAAATCGCCGAGATGCGCACCGGCGAAGGCAAGACCCTGGTGGCAACCCTGTTCTGCTATCTGAACGCGCTACCCGGAAAAGGCGTTCACGTGGTAACGGTCAACGATTACCTGGCGAAACGCGACGCGGCCTGGATGGGGAAAATTTACGACTTTCTGGGCTTGAGCACCGGTGTCGTCGTCGCCGGCATGAACCACGATGAAAAGAAACAGGCCTACAACGCCGATATCACCTACGGCACCAACAATGAATTCGGCTTTGACTATCTGCGCGACAACATGGCGTTTCGCAAGGAAGAAAAGGTCCAGCGCGAACTCAATGCGGCAGTGGTCGACGAAGTCGACTCCATTCTTATCGACGAAGCGCGTACGCCGCTGATCATTTCCGGCCCGACAGATGACAATTCCGATCTTTATCTGTTGATGAACAAGCTGGTTCCCAATCTCGTCAAACAGGAAGAAGAGGATGGTCCCGGCGACTACAGTGTCGACGAGAAGCAGAAGCAGATTCATCTGACGGAACAGGGCCACCAGCATGTGGAAGAGATGCTGGAGAAGGAAGGAATGTTGCAGGAAGGCCAAAGCCTTTACGACGCGGCAAACCTCACTCTCATGCACCATCTAAACGCGGCGCTGCGCGCCCACGTGCTGTTCCAGAAGGACGTCGATTACATCGTTCAGAATAACCAGGTAGTCATTGTCGACGAATTCACCGGTCGCACCATGCCCGGTCGTCGCTGGTCGGAAGGGCTGCATCAGGCCATCGAGGCCAAGGAAGGCGTGAAAATCCAGAATGAGAACCAGACGCTGGCGTCGATCACCTTCCAGAACTACTTCAGGCTGTATGACAAGCTGTCCGGCATGACCGGTACCGCTGACACCGAAGCCGCCGAGTTCCAGCAGATCTATGGACTCGAAGTCGTGGTGATTCCGCCCAACAAACCGACCATCCGCGACGATATGGGTGACCTGGTGTTTCTCACGACAAAGGAGAAATTCGCGGCCGTTGTTGAGGACATACGCGATTGCCGCAAGCGCGGGCAGCCGGTGCTGGTCGGCACCACGTCGATAGAGACATCCGAATACCTGTCCGGGCTGCTGGACAAGGAAAAGGTCGCACACGAGGTTTTGAACGCCAAACAGCATGAGCGCGAAGCACACATTATCGCGCAGGCCGGCCGTTCGGGCGCCGTCACTATCGCCACCAACATGGCCGGTCGCGGTACCGATATCGTGCTTGGCGGTAGCCTCGATGCAGAACTCGCCGCGCTGGATGATCCCGATGAGCATACTGTCGCGCGGCTGACCCGCGACTGGGAGCAGCGCCACAAGCAGGTGCTGGATGCCGGCGGTCTTCATATCGTCGGCACCGAGCGCCATGAATCCAGACGCGTCGATAACCAGCTGCGCGGACGTTCCGGGCGCCAGGGCGACCCGGGATCAAGCCGCTTTTACCTGTCGCTGGAAGATAACCTGATGCGCATTTTTGCGTCGGAACGGGTTTCCGGGCTGATGCAAAAACTCGGCATGCAGGAAGGCGAAGCGATAGAGCATCCCTGGGTGAGCAAGGCGATCGAGAATGCCCAGCGCAAGGTGGAAGGCCATAACTTCAATATCCGCAAGAATCTGCTCGAATTCGATGATGTGGCCAACGACCAGCGCAAGGTGATTTACGAGCAGCGCAACGAACTGATGGCGACCGATGATGTGTCGGAGACGGTGAAAGCGATTCGCGCCGATGTCGTCAACAACGTGATCAGTAACTACATCCCGCCGGGAAGCCTTGACGAGCAGTGGCAGATTGCCGAGCTGACAGACGCCATTGAGACCGAGTTCGCGCTGAAACTTGATATCCAGGGCTGGCTGGATGCCGATGACACGCTGCACGAGGAACCGTTGCGCGAAAAGATTCTCGCTGAGATCGAACGCGCCTATGATGAAAAGGAACAACAGGCTGGACCTGAAACCATGCGGCACTTCGAAAAGGCTGTCATGCTGCAGGTTCTCGACCAGACCTGGAAGGAACATCTCGCGGCCATGGATTATTTGCGCAAGGGCATTCATCTGCGTGGCTATGCGCAGAAAAACCCCAAGCAGGAATACAAACGCGAAGCGTTCGAGATGTTTACCCGTCTGCTGGAGCGCATCAAGCTGGATGTTGTCAGCATTCTGTCCAAGGTGCAGGTGCGAACCGAATCGGACGTCGCCGCGGTCGAAGAACAACGCCGCAGCACGGCACCCATGCAGTTTCTCCATGACGAAGCTACGGCGATTCCGGAGGAGGGCGGCGAGCAGCCGGCAGGCGCCGAGGCCGAGCATCCGCAGCCTTTCGTGCGCGGGGGGCGCAAGGTGGGACGTAACGAGCCATGCCCGTGCGGTTCCGGCAAGAAGTTCAAGCAGTGTCACGGCAAGCTGACCTGAACCGGCATGTCGGGCGAAGCGGGTCGGCTCGTCATTGCGAGGAACGAAGTGACGAAGCAATCTCCAAACGTTTTCACCGGCTGCAGGGGATTGCCACACTGGCGCTCGCAATGACAGTGAGAACGCGATGCCTGTAGGTCACACCGCGCTTTGCGATCTGCTGCCGGTAAAAGGTGTAAAGCTGGCGGCTGTTGCCGCCGGAATACGCTACCAGGGCCGGAATGACCTGGTGCTTTTCGAGCTTGCGGAACACAGTTGTTGCGCGGCGGTATTCACCCGCAACGCATTTTGTGCAGCGCCCGTGACGGTTGCCAGGCAGCATCTTGCGGCACAGACGCCGCGCTATCTGCTGGTCAATAGCGGTAACGCCAATGCCGGTATCGGAGAAACCGGTCTCGCGGATGCGCGCAAAACCTGTTCCTTGCTGGCGCAGAGCACCGGGTGCGACGCACAGCAGGTGTTGCCCTTTTCCACCGGTGTGATCGGCGAACGCCTGCCCGTCGACAAAATCGACGCGGCGCTGGGCAATGCCATCGCTGCATTAAGCGAAGACGGCTGGAACGCTGCCGCCAGGGCCATCATGACCACGGATACCGTTGCCAAGGGCGTTTCGCGGCGCATAGAGCTGGAGGGATGCCAGGTGGTCATCACCGGTATCGCCAAGGGATCGGGCATGATCAGACCCGACATGGCTACCATGCTGGCTTATGTCGCTACCGACGCCAACGTCGAAAGCGGCGCGCTGCAATCCTGTCTGAACCGCGCAACCGAGCGGTCGTTCAATCGCATCACGGTAGATGGCGATACCTCGACCAATGACGCCTGCGTCCTGGTGGCGACGGGCGTTGCCGGGAACCCCGTGGTTACCGTCGATTCGGGCGTCTATGCACAGTTCTGCGATGCCGTCAGCGAAATCTGTCTGCAACTTGCACACCTCATTGTGCGCGATGCCGAAGGCGCCACCAAGTTCATAACGGTTCGGGTGGAAAGCGGCCGCGATGCGACGGAATGTTTACAGATCGCATATACGGTCGCGCACTCACCCTTGGTCAAGACCGCGCTGTTCGCCAGTGACCCCAACTGGGGCCGTATACTGGCCGCGATTGGCCGGGCGGGCATCCCCGACCTCGATGTCAGCCGTGTGCATATTTATCTGGATGAAGTGTGCATTGTGCGCGACGGCGGGCGCGCCGCTGAATATCGCGAGCAGGACGGGCAGCGGGTGATGGACAAGGATGAAATCCTGATCCGTATTCTGCTGGGACGCGGCGGTGCCGCTGAAACTGTCTGGACCTGCGATCTGTCCCACGAATATGTCCGAATCAACGCGGAATACCGCAGCTGAGTCTGTCCCGGACGGTTACGTGCAGGTAGCCGTCGCGGCTATTGTCAATGACAGGCATGAGGTTCTGATCAGCCTGCGTCCCGATCATGTACACCAGGGCGGTTTATGGGAATTTCCGGGCGGGAAGCTGGAAACGGGTGAGGCTGTTCCCGATGCCCTGCGCCGGGAAATCCACGAGGAGCTGGGTATTGTGGTGCATGATATGCAGCCGTTGATACGCATCCCGCATCGCTATTCCGACAAGGCTGTGTTGCTGGATGTCTGGACCGTCAACGCCTTCGAGGGCACGGCTCACGGCCAGGAAGGTCAACGCATCGAGTGGGTCTCGGTCGCTGACTTGCGCGAACGGGATTTCCCCGAAGCCAATAAAGCGATTATTCACGCCCTGCAACTACCCGCTGAATACCTGATAACACCGGAGCCCGGAGCGGATGAAAACCGGTTTCTGGATCAGCTTTGCCTGGCTTTGCAATCCGGTACCCGGCTGGTACAGTTGCGCGCGAAATCACATAACGAGCAGCAGTATATTACGCTGGCGCGACAGGCCGTGGCGCTGTGTCACGATTTCAACGCACGCATTCTTTTGAATGCCGATCCGACCCTCGTCGCAGCGCTCGGTGCTGATGGTGTTCACCTCAGCGCGCACAGACTGCGGCAATGCCGGCGAAGACCGCTCGGCGAAGAATTCTGGATCGCCGCATCCTGCCATGGTCCCGAAGAACTGGATCAGGCGCAGCGGATGGGTGCCGACTTCGCTGTGTTGTCACCGGTGAGGGCGACGGCCAGTCATCCGCAGGCGGAAACACTGGGATGGCCTCGCTTTGCGAGCTGGGTGGATGGTTGTGCGATACCCGTGTATGCGCTGGGAGGCATGACGCGTTCGGATGCGGATATCGCCAGGCACCATGGCGCCCAGGGCATCGCAGCAATCCGCGCGCTCTGGGAGACGTAATGAACATGCAACCGATAACTGCACAGCGTTGGCCGCTGTTTCGCGGTTTGATTTTATGCTTCGCATCGCTGCTCGGTGGCTGTGAACAACGGTCGGATGATCCGTTGCCGGCCACTGCGTTGTCGCTGACGCAACCCTGCGATGTACGCTCGGGGTGTGTGGCCGAGGTCGAGGAATTTGCCCTTGCGCTGTCGATGGGGCCCGACGTACGGGCCCTGACACCCTTCCCCCTGAATGTCAGGCTTCGGCGCGGGCCTGCCATCGACTCGATGACGGTCGCGTTCGACATGAAAGACATGGATATGGGATCGAACCGTTATCGCCTCATCGAAAAAGATGATAGCTGGCATGCAAACGTGACGTTGCCGGTGTGCATGTCAGGGCGTTCCGACTGGGTCGCAGACTTCGAAGTGCTCGCCGCAGGCCGGCGTTATCAGTTTCAGGTACCATTTGTGCTGGAAAAATAGCCCAGTGCGGTACCGATCGCAGTTCTACTCCTGATCTTCGGGAGGCGAGCGATCCGGAATCCGGTGGCGTTCCTCGAACCATTCGCCCAGATCGATCAGCTTGCAGCGCTCACTGCAGAACGGGCGCCAGGGATTTTCCGGTCCCCAGATTGCCTGTTTCTTGCACGTAGGGCATTCAACCGTCTTGTGTGTCTCTTTTGCGCTTGTCATTGGCTGTCAAATTACACAGCATCCGAGTTCGAAATCAATGTTGTCGGTGGCCTGGCGCGTGCGCCCGTTCTGGGTGGACGATTCCATGAAACGCACCGTGAAGCGATGACGCCCGCCGCTGATTTCCGCATAGAACGGGACGCTTTTCGCCACGGCTACGCGTACCAGCTGGCAAGGATGATTCGAATCCAGCGTTTTCTGGAAAAATCCACTGTGCGCGGTAACGGGCTTCAGTGCTGTGCTTTCGCGGGTCAATCGCAAAATAAGCTGAATCGCCTGCGCAATAGCCTCGAAACGGTTGAGCCAGATGGCAAGATCCTGCGAACGCTGCTTTGCCGGCTGCTGCAGCCAGAAATGGTAGGCAGGCAAGTCGAAATCGCAGGTGCCGCCGGGGATCGCTGTGCGTTGCAGAATGCTGGACAGGAATTCGTTTTTTTTCAGATCTGCGCCGATAGGGCCGCCGGTTTTGTGCAGTTTCGCGCTGAGCGTCTCGAGTTCACCCAGGATCTGCTTGAGCCGCACGCGATCGATGTCCGGATTGAGTTCCAGCCGCGCGAGAATCGAGGCATTGCGTTCCAGTTCTTTCAGGACCTCGGTCTTCAGGTCGGTGCGTCCAAAGATGCTGAGAATATCCAGTGTGCTGTTAAGCGTGCATCGACTGTCCCACAAGCTGGTCTGGTGCAGATGGTGCGACGCCTGGGCGAACAGAAACTCAAGGCGCAGGAATGTCCGTATGCGCTCGTTAAGAGGTTGTTCATAAATGATTTTCTGAGTCACCGGGCGCTACAAGGGGGTCTCCAATGCTGCGCTATTGTCCAACAGTAGCCAAGGCGGCGCAAATGTTGATGATTGACGACAGGTGCAGTTACGACTGCGACTTTGCCAGTTTCAGATAAAAACGGTGCAGTTCATCAATTCTTGCGTGAAGCTGCTCGACGCTGCCGTCATTGAGCACAACGTCATCCGCTGCGTCCAGGCGTTGCTGTCTGTCCGCCTGGATTTCGATGACAGCCTTTATTTCCCTGTCGGAAAGGCCGTCGCGCAAGGCGAGGCGCTGATATTGCAGTTCGACGGGAGTATCGATGACCAGGATCCGATCGATCGGATAGTCACGGGCAGTCTCCACCAGCAGCGGGATAACCATGACACAGTAAGGCGCATCGATCTGGTTTGCCAATGCTTCGGCTCTCACACGGATGCGGGGATGGAGAATGCTTTCCAGTTGTCTGCGTTTTTCGGCATCGGCAAACACCTGCTGCCGCAGCCGCGCGCGATCGAGGTGACCGGTTGCGTCCAGAACGTCATCGCCGAAACGCGTTGCGATTTCGGCCAGGGCAGGCTGGTCTGGCTCCACCAGCTCACGGGCGATGACATCCGTGTCAATTACCGGAACGCCGATTTCGGCAAAATAACGCGAAGCTTCGCTCTTGCCGCTGCCGATTCCGCCCGTCAGTCCGATGCGCAGACCGCAGGCCATGTCAGCCGGCGATGCCCGACCAGCGCAGATAAGCGCCCGAAATGTTGTCGCCCCACATCAGCGCAATCCATCCGGCGATGGCGAGATAAGGCCCGAAAGGCATCGGCTGGTGGCGGTCCCGGCCCTGGATAGCGATCAGGGTACCGCCCAGCACGGCGCCAACAGCGGAAGACAGCAACACGATCATGGGCAGAGCTTGCCATCCCATCCAGGCGCCAAGCAAGGCCAGCAGCTTGAAATCCCCGAATCCCATGCCTTCTTTGCCGGTGACCAGTTTGAACACCTGGTAAATCGTCCAAAGTGACATGTACCCAGCCGCGGCGCCGATCAGACTGGAACGCATGTCCGCAAATACCGGAAACAGGCTCAGAATCAGGCCAAGCCACAGAAACGGCAGGGTGATGGAATCGGGCAACAGCTGGTGATCGATGTCGATCATGCTCAGCGCGATCAGCGCCCATGTGAGCAACAGCGCGGCGCCGGCCTGCCAGCCGAAGCCGAAGTGCCATGCGACCATGGCTGAAAGCAGACCGGTCAGCAATTCAATCGACGGATAGCGCATTGAAATGGACGCCGCGCAAGAAGAGCATTTGCCGCGCAGGAACAGGTAGCTCAGAACCGGGATGTTTTCGTAAAAACGGATGCGGTGACCGCAATGCGGGCAGCGCGACGCCGGTCTTGCCAGTGTCAGCGGTGGTTCGTCTTCGGGTTCAGCTTCACCCGTGTATTCACGGCACTGTGCCTTCCAGTCGCGTTCCATCATAACCGGCAGGCGATAGATGACGACATTCAGGAAACTGCCGACCATGAGGCCGACGACGAAGACAGTCCCGACAAAGAATGCCGGACTTTGCTGCAGGAGATTAACGAGTTCCATCGGAGAGGGATATTACCCCACGGCGCTCCGGCCGTGGGGTGTTGGTGTCTTAGATCACCGAGCCCATCTTGAAAATCGGCAGATACATGGCGACGACCAGACCGCCGACGATAATGCCGAGAATTGCCATTATCAGCGGTTCGAGCAGGCTGCTGAGTCCGTCGACCGCGTCGTCGACCTCCTGTTCGTAGAAATCGGCGACTTTGCCCAACATCTGATCCAGAGACCCGGATTCTTCGCCTATGGCGACCATCTGCACAACCATGTTTGGGAATAATTTGGTCTGATTCATGGCAAGTTGCAGCTGTTGACCGGTTGCTACGCTATCGCGCATCTGGAGAATGCCCTCCGCGTAGAGGATATTTCCTGCTGCGCCGGCAACCGACTCCATGGCTTCGACCAGTGGTACGCCAGCGGCGAACATTGTGGACAAAGTGCGGGCGTACCTGGCTATGACTGCCTTACGCAGTATTTCTCCGACTATGGGGATTTTCAAGGTTACCCGATCCAGTGCGTGGGCAAATTTGCGCGAGCGTTTCTTGCCTTCAAGAAAGCTATAGCCTCCACCTGCGATTATAATGGCCGCAATCCACCAGTTTGACTGCATCCAGTTCGACAAGTTAATGACCATTTGGGTAAATGCAGGCAGGTCCGCGCCAAACCCTTGGAAAAGGCTCTGGAACTGCGGTACAACGAAAATCAGTAGTATAGCCGTGACAATGAATGCAACAATGATAACGGCGGTTGGATAGAATAATGCTTTCTTTATCTTGGACTTAAGCGCTTCGGTCTTCTCTTTGTAAGTTGCAATCTTGTCCAGTAGTCCTTCCAGGATGCCGGCTTGCTCACCAGCATGGACCAGATTGCAGACCAATTCATCGAAATACAGCGGATGTTTGCCTAGCGAATCGGCAAGTGTGCTACCTGACTCCACATCGCCTTTGATCGCCAGCACCAACTCTTGCATCGATGGGTTTTCATGCCCGCGTCCTATAATTTCGAACGATTGCACCAGTGGAACGCCCGCAGACATCATAGTCGCAAGCTGGCGCATGAAGACAGCAATATCTTTAGGAAGAATCTTCTTCTTTTTGGCGCCCGAGAACAGTGACGATTTTTTTCGCACTTTTACCGGAACTATGCCTTGCCTGCGTAAGTCGGCTTTGACCATGGACGGATTAGCTGCGTGGCTTTCGCCCTTTATCATGTTCCCTTTGCGGTCCTTTCCTTCCCAGGCAAAAACATTTGACTTTATAGCTGCTTCGACCATGACTTAATCCTTGGTTACCCGGTTAATTTCTTCGAGGCTGGTTAGGCCATCTTTCACCTTCTTGAGCCCTGACGTGCGAAGGTCCGCAACGCCTTCTTTTTTTGCTTGATCGGCAATATGCATGGCATTGCCATTCTCCATGATAATACGGCCAATAGATTCGGTGACCGGCATGACCTGGTAAATGCCAACACGCCCTTTGTAGCCGTCGACGCATTGGTCGCAGCCCACAGGGCCGTAGATTTTCAACTCATCCAGTTCGTCTTCGCGGAAACCCTCTTCCAGAAGGGCGGGTTTGGGGACGTCCACAGGCTTTTTGCAGTTGTTGCACAGACGACGTGCCAGGCGCTGCGCGATAATCAGGTTTACGGACGAGGCAATGTTATAGGGCGGTACGCCCATGTTAGCTAAACGAGTCAGGGTTTGCGGTGCGTCGTTGGTATGGAGGGTGGACATAACCATGTGACCGGTCTGAGCTGCCTTTATAGCGATCTCGGCTGTTTCCAGATCGCGAATCTCACCCACCATGATGATGTCCGGATCTTGGCGCAAGAATGCGCGCAAAGCCGACGCGAAGGTCAGGCCCGCCTTCGGATTCATGTTGCACTGATTGATGCCGGCGAGGTTGATTTCCACGGGGTCTTCGCAGGTGGAAATATTACGATCCGGAGTGTTCAGGATGTTAAGTCCTGTGTACAAGGACACCGTTTTACCTGAACCAGTTGGCCCGGTAACCAAGATCATCCCGTAGGGTTTATTCAGGTTTTCCAAGTAGAGCTGTTTTTGTTCTTCCTCGTACCCGAGTGCATCAATGCCGAGCTGTGCACTAGTCGGGTCCAAAATACGAAGTACTACTTTCTCGCCAAAGAGAGTCGGGCAGGTGTTTACACGGAAATCGATGGCGCGCTTCTTGGACAATGCCATCTTAATGCGCCCATCCTGCGGTACACGTCGCTCGGCTATGTCCATCTTGCTCATGACCTTGATGCGCGACACCAGACGTGTGGCCATGCCTACCGGCGGTGACGCAACTTCGTGCAGCACGCCATCCTGGCGGAAGCGTACACGGAAACTCTTTTCGTAGGGTTCAATATGAATATCCGACGCGCCTTTGTTTATGGCGTCGAGTAGCACTTTGTTGACGAAGCGTACGACCGGAGTGTCGTCGATATCTGCATCGGTCTTTTCTTCGGGAAGGTTGTCTTCATCGCCGCCGCGGATATCCAGATTGTCGAGATCATCGTCCAGCAGATCCGTCATCGACGTGTCGGCAGAATCCAGCGCCTTCTCGATGGCCTTAGTTAGCTTGTCTTCTTCAACGAGAACCGTTTCGGTGCTTATGCCCGTGTGGAACTTTATCTCATCCAGTGCCTGTAAGTTCGTAGGGTCGGAGACGGCCACGAACAGACGATTGCCGCGTTTGAACAAGGGCAGGGCATGATGCTGGCGGATCAGCTTTTCATCGACCAGTGAGACCGGAGCGGAATCCAACTCCATGGCACTGAGGTCAAATAGAGGGACACCGAATTCCTGGCAAGCGGAGGCCGCAATGGAGGAGCTATCCAGCAGCTTGTTTTCGACTAGATAGCTGACAAACCGCTCACGCTTCTTGAGAGCTTTTTCCTGGACTTCCGCGGCGAGATCTTCTGCAAGAAAGCCATCAGCAACTAGGCGCTTGGCCAGACCGCTAAGCTGGGAAACTGGGCTTGAAGTAACCATGAATGACAAATATCCTTATTACATGCGGACTTCCGTGATCCGCTGCACAATTTAACGCGTCCAAACAATTAATTCCAGACCCAGCAGACCAGAAGCTCGCGATTCAGTATACGTTCTCGTCAAACCGGGTCGAAACTTTATGCCTGTAGCTCTTGCCAGTCGGCTGGCAAGAAGAAGCCGCCCAGCGCCAACGCTGGGGCTGTAATGTGGTCGGCAGCTTTCGAAATGATTGATTTATCCAAGCGATGTGACGCTAATAAGAAATACCGCCGAAGCGGTCGTTGAATGGTGCGCAACGCCGGGCCTGGCGTGCTCGCTCAGATAGGTTACAAAAAAAACGGAGCCCTTGCGAGGAGGGCTCCGTGTGGCTTGCTTTAACTGCGAGGTCTTAACGGCACGCCGCAGGTACGTACTTGTCTGCAAGAGCGCTGGAGCATACCCAAGACAGAGAGCCGCCATTGTCAGTTGGGGTCAGTACCAGGTTGTCGCCCACCAAGTTCGCGTTCGCATCGCCACCATAGGTAACGGTGATTACACCATCGGCTACCGCCACTCCCGTCACATACTTACCGGTCACTGTGTTGGCGGCAGGAATGCCGTCGCCGCCACTAGCGATACCAGCAAGCGCACCGGTGTCTGCAAAGACATCAGCAACCTGAATCTTCAAGCCGCTCGCGAGACTCATACCTTCGCCAGCCTGCGTGCGAATGATGTAATCCTGGTAAGCCGGCAATGCGATGGCGGCCAAAATACCAATGATCGCGATGACGATCATAAGTTCGATAAGGGTAAAACCCTGTTGTATCTTTTTCATGAGACAATCCTCTTTAACGTTAACGTAGTGTCAAATAGCGTTGTTGATCAGAAGCCCCGTTCCCGCCCCGCACGCAACGCCATGTCCTGGCGAGGCTGGATCGGTTTCGTTGGCTAACCCGGGTAAAGCAGCAAGCGTGCCAATTCGTACTTGCTTGCCGTCCGGTATGGCGACACCGGCGCTCGGGATCTTAAGCCTCTGCTAAAACAGCAAGATAAGGGGTGAACGAGGATTCAGGCAGGGATTGTCATGGCTTTGCCCTCCGTGGTTTGGCGTTTCGTCGTCCGTGACAAAACGTGTCTTTATGACGTGTCTTGTTAATCAGGTGACGCAACGCGTCACCATGCGACCTATTCCAGGCCGAGTTTCTTCAGCCGGTAACGCATGGCGCGGAATGTGATACCCAGCACCTTCGCCGCCGCTGTCTTATTATTATGTGTCTGTTCGAGGGCCTTGAGAATGGCGTTTCGCTCGATGCCCTCAAGATACTCCTCGAGCGCGACTCCGTCAGGCGGCGGCGGGGGCTGATCCAGGGCGCGCTCGTGCTGCACGGTGACATCCAGTACAGGAAGCGCCAGGTCTTCGAGCTGGATCTCGGCGCCGTCGCACAGTGTCAGGGCCCGTTCCAGGATATTCTCCAGCTCGCGGACGTTCCCCGGGAACGGGTAACGTTGCAACGCCTCGAGGGCTTCCTGCCCCAGGTGGGGTTGTTCGTCGTCACGATTGCCGGCCAGCTTGCCAAGAATGTTCTCCGCGAGTTGCGGAATGTCTTCCCGGCGTTCGCGCAGACTTGGCACGTGCAACTCGATGACATTGATGCGGTAATAGAGGTCCTGTCGGAAATCGCCTGATTCGACCAGTCTTGCCAGGTCTTTGTGAGTGGCGGAGAGTACCCGTACGTCGATGGGGATCTCCTTTTGCTCGCCAACCGGGCGTACGGCTTTCTCCTGAATCGCTCGCAGCAGCTTTACCTGCATGTGCAACGGGAGTTCGGCAACTTCATCGAGAAACAGCGTGCCGCCGTCCGCGGCCTGAAACAGCCCTTGTTTATCGGTAACCGCACCGGTGAAACTGCCCTTCTTATGGCCGAAGAACTCGCTCTCCATCAGCTCCGAGGGAATAGCGCCACAGTTTACCGGTACGAACGGCTTGTCGTTGCGCGGCCCTTTGGCGTGAATCAGGTTGGCCACCAGTTCCTTGCCGGTACCCGACTCGCCACTGATATAAACGGGCGCCTGGCTGCGGGAGAGTTTGGCGATGGTCGAACGGATGGTCTGCATGATGGCCGAATCGCCCAGCAGGGTTTCCCTGCTGCGGCGGTCGCGTTCGGGGAAACTGGCGAGCTTGATGGCACCGTTGACCAGGTTGCGCAGAACCTGCAGGTCCACGGGCTTGGAAACGAAATCGAAGGCGCCGGCTTTGAGGGCCTGGACGGCGGTTTCCATGTTGCCGTGCGCGGTGATTACGGCAACCGGCGTATCCGGGTAGTGCTGCTGGATAGTGTCGACAAGATCCAGTCCGTCGCCGTCCGGAAGCCGCATGTCGGTCAGACACAGGTCGAATCTGGCTTCGCCCAGCAGCCGGCGGGCGTCAGCCAGGTTAGCCGCCGAGCGGGTGTCGATGTTCATGCGTCCGAGGGTCAGTTCCAGAAGTTCCCGGATATCCGGCTCGTCGTCGACAATAAGCGCCAGTGGTGTACTCATATATGTTGCGTACTAAACCACAAAGCCGGGGATCGACGCAAAATCTGCGTTGGAGTTAAGCCCCGGATTCAGCCGCAAACCGGATCCGGAAACAACTGCCGCCTTCCGGAACCGGGCGATAGCTCAACCGGGCCTGGTTGACTTCGCAAAGTTCACGAGCGATGTAGAGTCCGAGACCGGTGCCTGACGACGCGGTCGTAAAGAAGGGCTCAAACATCTGCTCTGCGGCTTCCGGTTCGATGCCGGGCCCGTTGTCCAGAACATCGAGTTCCGCGCCGCCTGCCTGGCTGTGGCGGGCGCGCAAGATCACCCGCGCGTTGTTGCCGGCGTGACGGAAAGCGTTTTGACACAGATTCGTCAACAGCTGGTGCAAGTGGCCGGGATCAACCTGTACCGAGAGGTCTTCAGGTTGAACATCGATGGACAGGTGATCGGGCGCTATCTGTTCCGTTTGCGCCAGTTCGTTCCTGAACTCTTCCAGCCAGTCGCGCAACAGGAGGTTCCGGGGGCGGCTCGCCGAACGCCGCGAGAGCTGCAGGACATTCTCGATAATGGTGTTTACGCGCTGGGTATGGTTGCCGATGATCTCGGTCAGGCGTTTGTCGCTGCCGTCCAGGTGCTCTGATTCGTTCAACAGCTGCGCAGCGTGGCTGATGGCGCCCAACGGGTTGCGGATTTCATGCGCAATACTCGCCGTCAGCCGGCCCAGCGACGCCAGCTTGATCTGCTGGGTTTGTTGCGCGAGGCGTGCGCTGTCATCCAGCAGAATCAGTGCGCCGCTGCCCTGGGCGGTTTCGAGTTTGCTGATTCTCGGGATCAGCGTGCTGCCGGCGGTCACCGACGGTATGGCGTCCGGCTGCCGTTGGTTGTCGGTTTTCCATTGCTCCAGTTGCGACGCAAGCGCAGGTGAAACGCTCGAGAGGGATTGGTTCCGGCGGCCTTCAACGCCGAACAGTTTGCGGGCGGTATCGTTGGCGAGTCGGATGTTGTTGTCCGGATCGATGACAAGAACGCCGGATTGCAGCTGTTGGATGACGTGCTGGTTGAGCTGCTGCAGGTTTTCGAGGTCAATGCCACGCTGCAGGGCCAGCGCCTCGCTTTCCCGGATGCGGATTGCCAGAACGTGCGCTATCCCCGCGGTGGCGAACAGCGCCAGTCCCAGGAGGCCGGCGCGAGTGATATCGTCTGCTGACGCTCTCTCCGGCGAGATAATGGAGATCCCTGTTTCAAACAGCAGCGAAAGGGTGGCGACGGCGGCGAACAGGTAGGCCAGTCGCCCGGGCAGGATGAGCGAACCTGCTGCAACCGCGATAACCAGCAATACGGTCAATGAGCTGGTGACGCCACCGGTTGCGTGCATGAGCAGGGCGATGGCGCCAATGTCCACAAGAATTTGCAGCAGCGACTGGAAATGGTAGCCGGGCCAATGCAGGCGCGTGGTGAATCCGACGGTAATGCTGAACACCAGGTAGGCCAGCAGTGTGGTACTGAATAAACGGGGAACGTCGGTCCGAAACGGATTGCTGTCCTGCAACGCGAAATACATCACCGTCAGCAGGCCTGCGAGCACCACGCGATAAAAAGTAAGGATGCGGAGTGGCTGCCAGTCGGTGCCGGGGGAGAAAAGATCCTGACGTGCCTCGACAGTCGCTGCCATTCAGCTAGCGATCTTCGTCCCGGTGCTGCGGGCTGCAATAAAACTTTTCACCGTCCCGCACCGCTTCGCTGCGCGGCGTAAAGACGCCGCATTTTTCGCATCGAACCATTTCGTCGACCTTCGGCGTGGCTTTGTGCTGCAGGCTGGAGCCCCTGGCCAGCCGGACAAGAATCCAGACCACGAGGGCGACGCCCAGCAGAAAAATGAGTACGCGCATTCCAAACATGCGGCTAGTGTACCGCATTGCAGCGCGAGTTGATCCCGTTATTCCCACTGACATGGCTCAGCCCCGGGGCGAACCGGCCGGTGTCTTTGCCAGCCGGCGCTTTACTCCGACCCTGCTTTTTCAGGACAATGCAGTCTTTCACGGAAATGGACGCGCTATGCATCTCCACGAGTACCAGGCGAAACAGCTTTTCTCCGAGTACGGGATTCCGGTGCCGGACCGCCGTATGATTGAGTCCCTGCAGGATGCCGCGGCGGCCGCCAAAGCGCTGGGGGGTGAACGCTGGGTGGTCAAGGCCCAGGTTCATGCCGGCGGGCGCGGCAAGGCCGGCGGCGTTCAGCTGGTCGACAGCCCGCAAGCGGCCGAGCAGGTTGCAGACCGCCTGCTGGGTTCGCGACTGGTGACGCGCCAGACCGGAGAACCGGGCCTGCCAGTGCACCGGTTGCTCATTGAATCTACCGTGACGATAGAGCGGGAACTCTATCTGAGTCTGGTCGTGGATCGTGCCCGGGAACGCGTTATGGTCATGGCCTCGGCGTCGGGCGGCATGGACATAGAAGAGGTGGCGGCCGGTAACCCGGAAGCCATCCTGCTGGAGGCGATCCATCCGTCGGTCGGCTTGCAGGGCTATCAGTGTCGCAACCTCGCCTTCGGTCTTGGATTGGCGGGCGACCAGATCAAGACTTTCAGCCGATTGCTGGGCGGGCTGTATCGCCTGTTCGACCAGAAAGATGCCAGCCTGGTGGAGATCAACCCGCTGGTGGTGACTGCTGACGGCGATCTGCTGGCGCTCGATGCCAAGCTCGATCTGGACGACAACGCGCTGTACCGCCATCCTGAGACCGCTGATCTGCGCGACCCGACCCAGGAAGATGACAAGGAGCGCAGCGCCCGCGAGCATGGACTGAATTACATCACCCTGGATGGCAACATCGCCTGTATGGTGAACGGTGCCGGCCTGGCGATGGCTACCATGGATCTGATCAAACTGCACGGCGGCGAGCCGGCCAATTTCCTCGATGTCGGTGGTGGGGCGACGGCGGAACGGGTTGCCGAAGCCTTCAAGCTGATTCTGTCCGACAGCAAGGTCAAAGCGATCCTGGTAAACATTTTCGGCGGCATCGTGCGCTGCGACCTGATCGCGGAAGGCGTTATCCAGGCGGTTCAGGAAGTGCACGTGACACTGCCGGTCGTGGTGCGGCTGGAAGGCACCAACGTGGACAAAGGCAAAGCGCTGCTGGCGACCTCGGGTTTGAACATCATCACTGCCGATGGTTTGACGGACGCGGCTGAGAAAGCCGTAGGAGCGGTCAGATGAGCATACTGGTCGATCGGCACACGCGGGTCATTTGCCAGGGATTTACCGGCAAGCAGGGCACCTTTCATTCCGAGCAGGCAATCGCCTACGGCACACAGATGGTCGGCGGCGTGACGCCCGGCAAGGGCGGCCAGCAGCACCTCGGATTGCCTGTGTTCAACACGGTGCGCGATGCCGTGAAGGAAACCGGCGCCGACGCGACCATGATTTATGTGCCGGCCGCATTTGCCGCGGATGCCATTCTGGAGGCGGCGGATGCCGGTATCGGCGTCATTGTCTGTATTACCGAGGGCATTCCCGTGCTGGATATGCTCAAGGTGAAAGCGGCGCTTTCGGACAGTGACGCCAGGCTGATCGGTCCCAACTGTCCGGGCGTTATCACCCCGGGTGCCTGCAAGATAGGCATTATGCCGGGCGCAATTCACAAGCCGGGCAAAATTGGAATCGTGTCGCGCTCCGGAACGCTGACCTACGAGGCTGTCTACCAGACAACCCTGGCGGGTCTTGGTCAAAGCACCTGCGTCGGTATCGGAGGCGATCCGATCCACGGCATGGAGTTCATCGACTGCCTGGAGGGGTTCGAGCGCGATCCGGACACTCAGGGTGTGATCATGGTCGGAGAAATCGGCGGAAGCGCCGAAGAAGAAGCCGCCGAGTTCATCCAGGCGCACATGAGCAAACCGGTAGTGGCCTATATTGCCGGTGTCACGGCGCCACCGGGCAAGCGCATGGGGCACGCCGGCGCCATTATCAGCGGTGGCAAAGGCACGGCTGACGCCAAGTTCGCGGCGTTGGAAAAAGCCGGTGTGGCCGTGGTGCGCTCGCCTGCTGACATGGGCCGGCGCATGCAGGAGGTCCTGGGCGTTTCGTGAACGCCGCGACCCGTCCGCAGCAATCCGTACTGCGCCTGGTCATGGCGCAATGCAATCTTTTGGTCGGCGACATATCGTTCAACACGCGCCAGGTGATCGAGGCGGCGCACCGGGCGCGGGATGAGTTTGGCGCTGATCTGATCGTTTTTCCCGAACTGACGTTGACGGGCTATCCCCCTGAAGACCTGCTGTTGCGCCCCGGTTTTCAGGAAATGGTGGACGAAGCGCTGGCCAGGATTCGTCTGCAGGTTTCCGGTATTCAGCTGCTGGTCGGGCATCCCGAAAAAACCGCCGGCGGTCACTTCAACGCGGCATCATTGATCTGCGATGGCCAGATCGTCGCGCGCTGCCACAAGCTGCATCTGCCCAACTACAGTGTATTCGACGAAAAACGCTATTTTGTTTCCGGTGAAGGTTTCTGTGTCGCCGAGGTTTGTGGCGTGCCGATCGGCATCAGCATTTGTGAAGATATCTGGGTGCCGGAACCTGCCAGAGCAGCAACGGATGCCGGCGCAAAGTTGCTCGTCAACCTGAACGCCTCGCCGTTCCATACCGGCAAATCGGACGAGCGTGAAGCGGTAGTGGCCGATCGCAGCCGCGAAACCGGATGTCCGGTGGTTTACGTCAACCTGGTCGGTGGCCAGGACGAACTGGTGTTCGACGGTGAATCGTTTGTCATGGACCGCAAGGGGTCTGTCCGTGTCCGGGCGCCTGCCTGCCGGGACGGCCTGTTTGCAGTCGATTTCGAACAGTCCGCAGGTGGAATGGAACCCTTGACCGGCGAGATAGCGCCGCGATCGGGAAAGGAAGAGAGTATTTATCAGGCGCTGGTGCTGGGCACACGCGACTATATCGAGAAGAACCGCTTCAACGGCGTGGTAATCGGGTTATCGGGCGGTGTTGATTCTGCGCTGACGCTGGCGATCGCCGTGGATGCCATTGGCGCCGAGCGGGTGGAAGCCGTCATGATGCCCTCGCGTTATACCGCGCAAATGAGCCTCGAAGATGCGCGGGCCGAGGCCGAGGCACTGGGCGTGACCTACCGCGAGATTCCCATCGAAAAACCCTTCGAAGCTTTTCTGGAATGCCTGTCGGACGCTTTTGCGGGTAAGCCGCGCGATGTCACCGAGGAAAACATACAGGCCCGCTGCCGCGGGGTCATTCTGATGGCGCTGTCGAACAAGCAGGGGCGGATGCTGCTGACCACAGGCAACAAAAGTGAAATGTCGGTCGGTTATGCGACACTCTATGGCGACATGGCGGGCGGTTTCGCACCCATCAAGGATGTCCCCAAGCTGCTGGTATACCGGCTTGCCGATTACCGCAATGCGCTGGGGCGGGTGATTCCGCAACGGGTGCTCGAACGGCCGCCCTCGGCCGAGCTGGCGCCGGACCAGAAGGATGAGGATTCGTTGCCGCCTTACGCCATCCTGGATCCGATCCTGGAAGGCTATATTGAGCAGGATCTGAGCATCGGGGAGCTGGTCAAGCGCGGTTTCGATGCCGCCACGGTGCGGCGCATTGCCGGAATGGTCGACCGCAATGAATACAAGCGCCGCCAGGCACCGCCCGGCGTGCGGATCAGTCGGCGTGCCTTCGGTCGCGATAGGCGCTACCCGATTACCTCCGGTTTTATCACCGCTCAGCTGGAGCGTCACGGCGGTTGAAAAGCTTGTGGCGCGCACGGGATACCGATGAAGTATTCGTCTTTTTTGCCCGGTTTTAGTATCGTTGTCGCACCGGGTCAGCACCAACAGGGGAACGATCAATGAAGAAAATCGAAGCCGTCATCAAGCCGTTCAAGCTGGACGACGTGCGTGAAGCGCTGTCTGAAATCGGTATCACCGGGATGACGGCCATCGAAGTCAAGGGGTTCGGGCGGCAGAAGGGTCACACCGAGCTCTATCGCGGCGCGGAATATGTCGTGGATTTTCTGCCCAAGGTGAAACTGGAAATTGTCGTCAAGGACGATACTGTGGAGCGCTGCATCGAAGTGATTACCAACGCTGCGCGCACCGGCAAAATCGGTGACGGCAAGATCTTCGTGACGCCGGTTGAGCACGTGGTTCGCATCCGCACCGGCGAGTCCGGCAACGACGCCGTCTGAGCTTTTCCCCTTTTCAGGGTTCTACCGCTTCGTCGGGTGCCGGCTGCGTCGCGGCCGGTGCCGGGCGGTTCAGATCCAGCACGCGTTGCGTATCATCTGAAAGGTCGTTCAGCCCCATTTTCGAATACGCCTGTATCAGCACCTGCAAGGCTTCCTGCGCAGCCGGCGCCCGCTGGTAGTTTTCCACGACGTACCTGGCGCGGTTTGCCGCGGCGACATAGGCGCCGCGCTCCAGGTAGTACCTGGCGACATTGATTTCGTACTGGGCGAGCTGGTTGTGCAGGTAGACCAGCCGCTGTCCGGCATCCGCGGCATAGCGGCTGTCGGGAAAGGATTTCACAAGCTGGGTGAAATCATTGAACGCGTCACGCAGCGCGCGGGTATCACGCTCCGACGGCTCGCGCGGCGCCACGCGATCGACGATACCGGCGCCGCGGTTGTAGTTGGCGAGCCCTTTCAGATACCAGGCGTAGTCCAGATGCGGATTGCCCGGATTGTTGCGGATGAAGCGGTCTGCAGTGGCGATTGCCGAATCGGGCTCGTCGAACTTGAAGTACGCGTAGGCGATCTCGAGCTGCGCCTGCTGCGCATACTTCCCGAACGGATAGCGGGCTTCGAGCTTTTCGAAGGTATTGATGGCGGTTTCGTAATCGCCCGCGTTGAGCGCCTCCTTGGCGCGGCTGTACAGCTCATTGGCGGACAGGTTTGCCAGCTCGTCCTCCGGCGTGGTGGCGCAGCCGAAGATGAATAAAACGGTCAATAAAGGTATAAGGCGTAAGCAGCGCATCAGCTGTTGCTTCCAGGGATCCATTGCGGAAACCAAATTGTAAAGCGGCCGGCCCCGTGTTGGCCACCCAAATCCATGAATGAAAACATTCGACTGACGAAACAGATACCGGAAAGCGCGGCAGGGCGGCGCCTTGACCAGGTGCTCGCCGAATTGTTTCCGGATTACTCGCGCAGCCGCCTGCAGCAATGGATACGGGGCGGCGACGTGCTGGTGAACGGGCTGCCGGCTGCGCCCAAATTCCGCGTCGCCGGTGGCGAATCGGTGGCGATAGATGCCGAACTCGGGCAGGAAACCGCGGTGCAGTCGCAGGCGATTCCGCTGGAAGTGGTGTTCGAGGATGATTACCTGCTGGTCGTCAACAAGCCGGCCGGGCTGGTGGTGCACCCGGCGGCGGGTAATCCCGACGGCACGCTGCAGAACGCGCTGCTGCACCATGACCCGGCACTCGCCCGGCTGCCGCGGGCCGGTATCGTGCATCGGCTCGACAAGGACACCAGTGGCCTGCTGGTGGTGGCGCGCAACCTCGCGGCGCACAAGTCCCTGGTCGAACAGCTGCAGGCGCGCACCGTACACCGGGAATACCTGGCGCTGGTACAGTCGGTGATGACGGCCGGCGGAACTGTCGATGCCCCGATCGGCCGCCATCCGCGCGATCGCCTGCGCATGGCGGTGGTCGAATCAGGCAAGCCGGCGATTACGCATTACCGTGTGCTGGAGCGATTCGCGGCCCACACCCTGGTCCAGGTGCGACTCGAGACCGGGCGCACCCACCAGATTCGCGTGCACATGGCGTATATACACTGCCCGCTGGTGGGCGATGCCCTGTACGGAGGCCGGCAGAAGCTGCCGCGCGCCGCGCCCGAAGCGGTGCGCGAAGCCTTGCGTAATTTCCATCGTCAGGCGCTGCACGCCAGACGCCTCGAACTGATTCATCCGGCGCGTCGCGAACTGGTGGGTTGGGAATGCGAAATACCAGGTGATTTCCAGGAATTACTTGAAGTTCTGAGGTCCGGGGCATGATCGTCCCCGAGTGGCCTGCAGCCATGCATGTGAAAGCGGTGTCCACGACACGGGCGGGTGGCGTCAGCGTCCCACCCTACGCCGGTCTGAATCTCGCCGGTCACGTCGGCGATGCGCCCGAGGCGGTCGCGGAAAATCGCGCCCGGCTGCAGCAGTCCCTGCAATTGCCGCAGACCCCGCTATGGCTGAACCAGGTGCACGGCAACCGCGTTGTCGATGCCGCGGCTGTCGCGCCGGGCGCGGAGGGCGATGCCAGTTACAGCAGCGAAGCGGGTGTGGTCTGCGCCGTGCTTACGGCCGACTGTCTTCCCGTGCTGTTTTGCGATCGCCGCGGATCGCGGGTCGCCGCAGCGCACGCCGGCTGGCGCGGTCTCGCCGCCGGGGTGCTCGAAGCCACAGTTGCGGCTCTGGACACCGCTCCCGGGGAGTTGATGGCCTGGCTGGGCCCGGCCATCGGCCCCCGCCATTTCGAAGTCGGCGACGAGGTGCGCCATGTGTTCATCGATCAGCAATCTGCAGCGCATGCCGCTTTCACGGCCGGCCCCGACGGGCGCTGGATGGCGGACCTGTACCGCCTGGCGCGCCTGCGGCTGCAAGCCGCTGGCGTCGATGCCGTCTACGGCGGGCGTTTCTGCACCTACGCCGAACGGGACAGGTTCTATTCCTACCGGCGTGACGGCGTTACCGGGCGCATGGCATCCCTGATATGGCTGGCCTGAAGACCTGCGGTGATTTCCGTATATACTTGCGCGGTTTGCGTGAAGGCCCCGAATGAATTTACTGACCTGGATTCTGTTGTTTTGTCTGCTCGGCGGCGTGCTCAGCGTGCTGGCGGCCGCGATTTTCCTGCTGCTGCCCGATCGCCTGCGAACCCGCCTGCTGCCGCACACCGTCAGTTTCGCGATCGGCGCGCTGCTGGGTGCCGCCCTGCTCGGCCTGTTGCCGCACGCACTGGCCGGGGCAGGGGACAGTGACCTGCACACCATCACCGGTACTGTCCTGCTGGGCCTGTTCGGGTTTTTTCTGCTGGAAAAGCTGGTGCTGTGGCGGCACTGTCATCAGCAGCACTGTGAGATGCATACCCCCGTGGATGAGGGCCATCACCATCCTGCCGCCGGCACGCTGATCCTGATCGGCGACAGCCTGCACAATTTTATCGACGGCGTGCTGATCGGCGCGGCGTTTTTGACCGATATCCACCTCGGCATCGTCACCAGCCTGGCGGTCGCCGCCCACGAAATTCCACAGGAAGTCGGAGATTTCGCCGTATTGCTGCACAGCGGCTTCAGCGCAAGCCGCGCATTCCTGTTCAACCTGATAGCCAGCCTGGCGACCGTGGTGGGCGGCGTACTCGCCTGGTATGCGCTGAAAGATCTGCAACCGGTGTTGCCTTACGTGCTTGCCGTGGCGGCTTCCAGCTTCATCTACGTAGCTGTCGCCGACCTCATACCCGGGCTGCACAAGCGCGTCGAGTTCAGCGCCACCGTCAAGCAGGTCTTGTTGATCGGCGCGGGAGTGGTATTAATCTATGTTTCGCATTCAGCCATGCATGGTTAGCAGTCCGTCATCGCGAGCGCAGCGCGGCAATTTCCTGGCAAGGTCGCCGCAGCCGGGAGACTGCCTTGCTGCAACACCGCCACGTGAGGAGGGCTTATGTCGAACTGGTACATGTTGACCCTGGTCGGCAAGGACAGGCCGGGTATCGTTGCCACGGTAGCAACTGCGCTTTATGAAGCCGGCAGCAACCTGGGTGAAACCTCGATGCTGCTGCTCGGCGACAACTTCACCATTATGATGATGGTGCACAGCGACGCTGGCGAAGCCGGCTTGCGCCGGGTGCTGGAGCCGGTTGCCCGATCGCTGAACCTGGTGCTGCACATCGATGCCATCGAGGCGCGGTTGCACCAGCGGCCGGTGCCCGATGTCTGCATCCTGGTGCACGGCGCGGACAAGGCCGGTATCGTCGCCAAAGTCACTGCAAAAGCTGCCGAGGCCGGCCTCAATATTCTCGATCTCGAATCGGTGGTCGGCGGCACCGAAGCGCATCCGATCTACATTCTGCAGATCGAGGGCGTGGCAGCCCGCGGTGTCGAGACCATCGAGCAAGCGCTGGAGCCGCTGCAGGCCGAAGGCATCAAGATAGACGTGCGCCCGATTGATACGCTGATCGGGTGACCCGTGGCGGTACTGGAAATTCTCAGGTATCCCGATGAACGCCTGCGCCAGGTTTCCAGGCCGGTCGAGCAGTTTGATGCCGCATTGCAGGCGCGCATCGATGATCTCGAGGAAACCCGCCGCGCAGGTCCGGGTGCGGTCGGCATCGCGGCGCCGCAGGTGGCATGGTTCGAGCGTGTGGTGATCGTGGACGTGTCGGGGCGCAGAAAAACGCGCAACCACGGGCATCTCATTCTTGTGAATCCGGAAATCACCGAATGGGAAGGCTTTGGCATCGGCCGGGAAGGCTGCCTTTCCGTGCCAGACTACACCGGCAACGTGGTGCGGGCCGAACGTGTCCATCTACAGGCCCTGGATCGCGAGGGGAACCCGCTGTCCTTTGATATGGAGGGTTTCGAGGCGCGCGCCGTGCAACACGAACTCGACCATCTCGACGGCCTGCTGTTCCTGGATCGCCTGGTGAGCCGCCGCCAGGACCTGTTCCAGCGCAAGAACTATGAATAAACCCTGTCGGCGTGCCCGATTTCGTCGCTTGCGGCCTTGAAATCCCTCACCATCCGACCCATATATTTCAGCAGTTACGAAATATTCGGGGAGATTCCTTGTCATGCGGATGGATAAACTGACGTCCAAGTTCCAGATGGCGCTGGCGGATGCGCAAAGCCTGGCGCTGGGGCGCGACCACAACTATATCGAGCCGGTCCACGTCATGGTGGCCTTGCTGGACCAGGAGGGTGGCTCGGTGCGCCACCTGCTGAACCAGGCGGGTGTCAACACCAATCTACTGCGGTCCCACCTCGGCGAATGGCTGGACCGCCTGCCGACAGTGCAGGGGACCGCCGGTGAAGTTCACATTTCGAACGATCTCAACCGGCTGTTGAACCTGACCGACAAGCTGGCGCAGCAGCGCAAGGACCAGTACATCTCCTCGGAGCTGTTCGTGCTGGCCGCGATCGATGACAAAGGCGATCTGGGCAACCTGTTGCGCGACACCGGAGCCACCAAAGGACTGGTCGAACAGGCGATCACGAACGTTCGCGGCGGCCAGAAAATGGACGATCCCAATGCCGAGGACCAGCGGCAGGCCCTGGAAAAGTACACCATCGACCTGACCGAGCGTGCCGAGCAGGGCAAGCTGGATCCGGTCATAGGGCGCGACGACGAGATTCGCCGCACCGTGCAGGTGTTGCAGCGGCGCACCAAGAACAACCCGGTGCTGATCGGTGAGCCCGGCGTCGGCAAGACCGCCATCGTGGAAGGTCTCGCGCAACGCATTATTAATGGCGAGGTCCCGGAAGGGCTGAAAAACAAGCGCCTGCTGAGTCTCGACATGGGCGCCCTGATCGCCGGCGCCAAGTTCCGCGGCGAGTTCGAGGAGCGCCTCAAGGCAGTGCTCAACGATCTTGCCAAGCAGGAAGGTCAGATCATTCTTTTCATCGACGAACTGCACACCATGGTCGGCGCGGGCAAGGCCGAGGGCGCCATGGACGCCGGCAATATGCTGAAGCCGGCACTGGCGCGCGGCGAGCTGCATTGCGTCGGCGCCACCACCCTCGATGAATATCGCAAGTACATCGAAAAAGACGCGGCGCTCGAACGGCGTTTCCAGAAAGTGCTGGTCGAAGAGCCCAGCGTCGAAGACACCATTGCCATTCTGCGCGGCCTGAAAGAGCGCTACGAAGTACACCACGGTGTCGATATCACCGACCCGGCGATCGTTGCCGCGGCAACGTTGTCGCATCGCTACATTACCGACCGCCAGCTGCCGGACAAGGGCATCGACCTGGTGGACGAGGCGGCCAGCCGCATCCGCATGGAGATCGATTCCAAACCGGAACCGCTGGACCGCCTCGAACGGCGCCTCATTCAGCTCAAGATCGAAAGCGCGGCGCTGCAGAAGGAGAGCGATGAGGCTTCCATCAAGCGACTCGAGAACCTGAAGGGCGAAATCGCCAGGCTGGAACGCGAGTACTCCGATCTGGAAGAAATCTGGAAAGCCGAAAAAGCGGCCGTGCAGGGTTCTCACCATATCAAGGAAGAACTGGAACGCGCCCGCAAGGAACTCGAAACCGCCCAGCGCGGCGGCGACCTGGCGCGCGCCGGCGAACTCCAGTATGGACGCATCCCCGAGCTGGAAAAGCAGCTGGCCATGGCTGCGCAGGCGGAAACCCAGGAAATGAAACTGCTGCGCAACAAGGTGACCGATGAAGAGATCGCCGAAGTGGTATCGAAATGGACCGGCATCCCGGTTTCCAAGATGCTGGAAGGCGAGCGCGACAAGTTGCTGCGCATGGAACAGGAGATCGGCAAACGGGTGGTGGGCCAGGAAGAAGCCGTGAAGGCCGTTTCCGACGCCATTCGCCGTTCGCGTGCGGGACTTTCCGATCCCAATCGCCCCAATGGTTCTTTCCTGTTCCTCGGCCCCACCGGCGTCGGCAAGACCGAGCTGACCAAGGCGCTTGCCGAATTCCTGTTCGATACCGAAGAGGCCATGGTGCGCATCGATATGTCCGAGTTCATGGAGAAGCATTCCGTGGCCCGCCTTATCGGAGCGCCGCCCGGCTACGTTGGCTATGAAGAGGGTGGTTACCTCACCGAGGCGGTGCGGCGCAAACCCTACTCGGTGATTCTCCTGGATGAAGTCGAAAAGGCGCATCCCGATGTCTTCAACGTGCTGTTGCAGGTGCTCGACGACGGCCGCCTGACTGACGGCCACGGCCGCACCGTGGATTTCCGCAATACCGTTATCGTGATGACGTCCAACCTTGGCAGTCAGCAGATCCAGGAGCTGGCGGGCGAGGAAAACTACGAAAGGATGAAAGCGGCTGTGATGGACGTGGTCGGCACGCATTTTCGCCCGGAATTCATCAACCGTATCGATGAAGCGGTGGTGTTCCATCCCCTGGGCCGCGAGCAGATCCGCTCCATCACAGCCATTCAGATCGAGTACCTGCGCAGGCGTCTGGCCGAGCGAGACCTTGGTCTGACGCTGTCCGAAGCTGCGCTCGACCGGCTCGGGGAAGCCGGCTTCGATCCGGTTTATGGCGCAAGGCCGCTCAAGCGCGCGATACAGCACCAGCTGGAGAACCCGCTGGCCCAGGAAATCCTCGCCGGTCGGTTCCACCCGGGGCAGACCATCCAGGTCGATGTGTCCGGCGACCAGCTGCTGTTCCGCGCCGGGGAGACGCAGGCGAGCGCGGCCTGAAACCCGTTAGCTTTCAGTGCGCAAGGGCGGACCTCGGTCCGCCCTTTTTGGGTCCGCTGCCCGATATTTCAGCTTGAAGGGGACAAGGGGAGCCCGTAGTATTGGCGTGTTTTCGGCGCACGCCAGAATAAAAAAATCAGGAGGAGGATGAGTGATGTATTCAAAGAAAGCCTTGAAGGCTCTGCTGATCAGCATGTCGCTGTTTGCGGTTTCACCGTTCGTCGCGGCCAAGGGGCTGAATTACAGCTATGCGGACGTCGGCTATCAGTTAACGGAACTCGACACCCCGGATTCCTCTATCGATGAACCTGATTTTGACAGTGCGTTGGTAGACGCATCTTTCGCGCTGTATGACATTTTTGCACTTCGCGCGGGATTCCGCCGTGGTGTCATCGATGATGACACAGGCTCAGAAATCGATCTGACCGAATTTCGTGCCGGAGGGCGCGGGCACTACAGTCTGCTGGATAATCTGGATGTGTACGTTGACGCACTCTATTTCAATGCCAAGTTCAATGGAGACACGACGAATACCGATATCGGCGGCATCTACGAAGCCGGTTTCCGGGTCAAGGGCGGCAAGATCGGTGAGCTGGATGCCGCCTACCGGCGCGTTTCCGGGGACATCGATCAGAACTACGTCGTCGTCGGCGGTGTAATCAATCTGACGAAAAACCTGGGTCTCAGCCTCAACGCGGCGTTCGGCGATGATGACGACGAGGAATACTTCGCGGGGCTGCGTATCGGGTTCTGATTTTCACGTACCCGGGCGTTGCAAAAACCCGCCTTACCCCGGCGGGTTTTTTTATGCCTGGGCGGATCCGGCGTTTTTGAACGGGGCCCGGAGCCGCCCGGCGGCGGCTTTGGATCTGCTATCCGCGCCGGTGGGACCGGCATCGCTAAGCTTTTCTATTTTTGCAAATTATCCATTTCCCGGGATCCGGAATCCGGTTCAAGGATGGCATCCGGTAGGCGATATAACGGGTGTCGATTTTCCGCCGCATCGAAATGGAGTGAATTTGCATGGATCTCGCCACCCTGATCGGGCTGTTGGGCGCTCTCGGTATTATCATCGCCGCGATCTTCGTGGGTGGCAGCGCAATCATCTTCGTCAATATACCGTCGATCCTGATTGTCTGCGGCGGAACCCTGTTCGCGGTACTGATGAAATTTCCTGTGGGGCACTTCTTCGCTGCTTTCAGAATCGCCACGAAAGCGTTTTTCAACAAGGCGGAAGATCCCAGAAAGCTGATTACCGAAGGCGTCGCTCTGGCCAATATTGCGCGTAAGGAAGGCGTGCTGGGGCTGGAAGGACAGGAAATCGAAAACCCCTTTCTGCAGCGCGGCATTCAGCTGTGCGTCGATGGCCACGAACCCGAGTTCGTGCGCAGTATGCTCGGCAAGGATATCAACATGACCATCGACCGCCATGAGCGCGGTCAGGCGATTTTCCGGGCCATCGGCGATGTGGCGCCGGCGATGGGCATGATCGGGACGCTCATCGGCCTGGTTCAGATGCTGTCAGCGATGGACGATCCCAAGAAGATTGGGCCCGCCATGGCGATTGCGCTGCTGACCACGCTGTACGGAGCCATAATCGCCAACGCCTTCGCCTTGCCGATCGCCGACAAGCTGGCTCACCGCAGCCAGGAAGAACGCCTCAACAAGGCGCTGATCCTGGAAACCATCGGTTCCATACAGGAAGGTCTCAACCCGCGGGTCATGGAAGAACTCCTGAAAACCTATCTGCCCGCCAGTCAGCGCGAGGAGGCCGACGGAGAGCAGGCTCACGCAGCGTGACCTTCCCCGTGCCTGAACAGGGATAGACGGCATGTTAGACGAAGCACCAGCGAAAAAACCGGCACCGGGGTCACCCGCATGGGTCATGACTTTTGCCGATCTGATGTCGCTGCTGCTGTGTTTCTTCGTCCTGCTGCTGTCATTTTCCGAAATGGACGTGTCGAAGTACAAGGAACTCGCCGGTTCGCTGCAGAATGCTTTCGGTGTCCAGCGCGACATCCAGGTCAAGGAGCCGCCCAAGGGTATCAACGTTGTCGCCCGCGAATTCAGCCCTGGTCGTCCCGAACCCACGCCCATGAATGTCATCCGCCAGATGACCACCAGCGACCTGAACGTCAACCTGGATCTTGGCATATTGCGTCGACCGCCCACACCGGCGCCGAAAGCCGACCACGCGCCTGACCGCGAGAAAGCGCTGAACCGCAGTGACCGGGACGAGGGCTTGAGCGAACTGCAGAAAGTCGAACTGGAAAAGGCCAAACGCCTCGCCGCAAAACGACTGGAGGAACGACTGGTCGCCGAGCAGAAACTGCTTGCCGCGCTCGCCCGGAACGAAGGCAAAATCACCATTGATGAGAAGTCGCTGGAGGATCTGATCAAGGCGAAAGTGGAGGCCGAGCGGCAACGCAAGCTCGAGGAAAGCGCGCAGCTGATCAGCAACGCGCTTGGCGGCGAAATCAAGCAGGGATCCGTCGACGTCGAAACCGAGGGGCGGAAAATCGTTATCCGGGTGCGCGAAAAAGCGTCGTTCGGCTCCGGTCAGGCGGAGCTGAAAGACGCATTCCGACCGTTGCTGGGGCGCGTGGCGTCGATTCTCAAGGACTCCGAGGGCAAGATCATTGTTGCCGGTCATACTGACAACGTGCCCATCAACACCGAGCGTTTCCGCTCCAACTGGGAGCTTTCGGCGGCGCGCGCCGTATCCGTCGCCCACGAAATGATGCGCGCCAGCGGTATTCCCAACCATCGCTTTCTGGTGCAGGGCTTTGCCGATACCGAGCCGATGACGGATAATTCGACAGCGGCGCACCGCGCCACCAACCGCCGCGTGGAAATCGTGTTGATGCAGGGCGATGACATTGAATCCGCCGGGCGCGACAGTGGTGCCGGACAAGAGAAGTCCCCGGCAGAAACGTCGGATACGGGATCGACGGTCGATGCGCCGCTGACAGGTGCGCCGAACCCGGCGCCGCCGGATAACAGCGTTGCACCGGCGACGCCACCGGTCGCCGTCCGCGTCGGCGGTTCGCCCTCAGGCAGCGACAAAACACCGGTGCCGGCACCGGCGCCGAAAAATCCGCCGACAGTCGGTGTGCGGGTCGGCGGCAGTCAGTAGCCCGCCAACACCATGTTGAAGGGCTACGAGGAAGCGCCATGAGTGACGAACGCAGGGAATATTTCCGCATCGACGATGAGGTCGTCCTTGAATATCGCCTGATCAGCGAAGACGACGTCGAGCCGCTGGTGGAACGCATCCAGGCGCGCGTGCCGGACCGCTTTACCGCCGCGTCGAGTTTTGCCGCGACCTCGCGGCAGATGGCGCATCTCATGCACAAGGTGCAGAGCCAGTCACCGGAACTGGCGCGCTGCCTGCAGGCCATCGACCAGAAGCTGAACCTGCTCGCGCAGCTGTTTGTCACCGAGGAAATTCACATCGAGGAGCAACCGACACAGGAGGTCAATCTCAGTGCCGGCGGCATCGCCTTCCGCTCGCAGCAGGAAATCGCTACCGGCAGTTTGCTGGAAATGCGCATTGTCTTGTTTCCCTCGTTGATCGGTATTCTCAACATCAGCCGGGTTATGCACTGCGAGCGGATCAATGATGACAACAGGCAGTTCCCCTGGCAGATCGCGGCGACCTATGAACATCTGCGCGAGTCCGATCGTGAACTGCTGGTGCGGCATGTCATGTCAAAGGAAACCCGGCGCCTGCGCTCGGAGCGCGGGGAAATCTAGGAGCCCTGTCATTGCGAGCGAAGCGCGGCAATCTCCTGATGGAAGTCGCACTTGGTCAGGAGATTGCTTCGTCACTGCGTTTCTCGCAATGACGGGATCAATCCTACACCGCAGCCTGGGCTTCTTCTTCCTGCTGCTGCAACTCCCACAGACGTTTGTACAGTCCGTGCTGCGACAGCAGGTCCTGGTGTCTGCCGCGCTCCACGATGCGTCCCTGCTCCATCACCAGGATCTGGTCGGCGTCGATGATGGTCGAAAGCCGGTGGGCGATGGCCAGTGTGGTGTGATTCTCCGCGGCACTTCTGAGGCTTTCCATGATCGCCTGTTCAGAGTGGCTGTCGAGGCTCGATGTCGCTTCGTCGAATACCAGGATTTTCGGATTCTTCAGTATCACCCGCGCAATCGCGACGCGCTGCTTTTCACCGCCTGACAGCTTCAGTCCGCGCTCGCCGACCACGGTGTCATAACCTTGCGGCAGGCTCATGATGAAGTCATGGATGTTCGCTGCCATGGCGGCCCGTTCGATTTCCTCGCGCGCGGCGCCCGGACGGGCATAGGCGATGTTGTACTCCAGTGTGTCATTGAACAGCACGGTGTCCTGCGGCACCACGCCGATCGCGGCACGCAGGCTTTCCTGCGTGACGGCGCGCACATCCTGGCCGTTGACAAGAATATGCCCCGAAGTGACGTCGTAGAAACGAAACAGCAGGCGTGCCAGTGTCGATTTTCCCGCGCCGCTCGGACCAACTACCGCCACCTTGTGGCCGGCCGGTATCACCAGGCTGACGTCGTGGAGAATGGGACGTTGCGGGTCATAGGCAAAACCGACCCGGTCGAAGCGCACTTCGCCCTGTCCGACATCCAGCGCAATGGCGTCCGGCCGGTCTTCGATTTCCGGGTGCTGTTCGAGCACGTCGAACATCAGCTGCATATCGGCGATGGCGTGTTTGAGCTGGCTGTAGACAATGCCGAGAAAGTTCAGCGGAATGAACAGCTGTAACAGGAACGCATTGATCAGTACCAGGTCACCGAGCGTCAGCTCGCCTGCGACTACGCCGCGGGATGCCAGTATCATGATCAGCGTCACGCCGACGGCGATAATCGCCGACTGGCCGATGTTCAGCGCTGACAACGAGGTCTGGCTTTTGACCGCGGCATCTTCCCATTCCTCCAGCGTGCTGTTGTAGCGCGTCAGTTCGTGCCTCTCGTTACCGAAGTACTTCACGGTTTCGTAGTTGATCAGGCTGTCGATGGCCTGGGTGTTGGCGCGCGAGTCGCTGGCGTTCATCTGCACGCGGTATTTCATGCGCCATTCGGTGATCCTGAAGGTTGCGTAGACGTAAACGATCACCGAACCGAAGGTGATTACCGCGAACCAGACGCTGTATTTGCCGAGCAGGATGCCGGCGATCAACGCCACTTCGACCAGCGTCGGCAGGATACTGAACACCATGTAATTGAGCAGGGAGCTGACACTGCGCGTGCCGCGTTCGATATCGCGCGAAATACCGCCGGTCTTGCGCTCCAGGTGGTAGCGCAATGACAGCCTGTGCAGGTGCTCCAGCACCCGTATCGAAACCTTGCGCATCGCCCCGTGGCGGACGCGCGCGAAAACCGAGTCGCGCAGTTCGTTGAACAGCGAACTGGTCAGCCGCAATGCGCCGTAGGCCAGCAGCAGGGCCAGCGGCAGCACCAGCAGCGAAGGGTCCCGGTCGAGGGCGTCGACAATCTCCTTGAGCACCAGGGGGACACCGACGTTGGCGATTTTCGCCAGCACCAGGGCCGCCACGGACAGGGCCACGCGCCCGCGGTATTCCCACAGGAAGGGCGCCAGGGACTTCATGGTCCTGAAGTCCCTGCCTTCGCTTGCCGGCAGCTCGGTATGTCGTACGTGCATCTGGTCCAGACGTCGGGTGTGGCGCCGCGCCCCGGAGCGCGGCAGGTGATTCGGTCCTGCGCGGATTGTACCGGACTTGCAGAAACGGCGGCAGGGCGCCGTTTTGGCTGGTATACTGGCGCGCTTTGCGAATCGGGTTCCTGTTTTTTTGTGAGGTTGGCCAATGCCGATTTACGAATATCAATGCACCGAATGCGGTCACGAACTGGAAAAGCTGCAGAAAGTCGGCGACCCACCCCTGACGGATTGTCCGGTCTGCCACAAGCCGGCGCTGCAAAAGCGCGTTTCGGCGGCGGGTTTCCGCCTCAAGGGCGGCGGCTGGTACGAGACCGATTTCAAGAGCAAAAACCGCAAAAACGTCACTAAATCAGATGCCGAGGCAAAGCCGGCCGCGACAGGCGAAAGCGGCGCAAAATCGTCTGCGGGAGAAGGCAAGAAGGGCGGCTAGCTGTTGTCCAGCGCGGTTCCCAGTCGGTAACATTTCGCCGCCACCTGCCATGCCGGTGACGGCCCAACCCGGATAAGATCATGTCCATGCGCACACACTATTGCGGAGCACTGAACAAAAACCATGTCGACCAGGAGGTTACGCTGGTCGGCTGGGCGCACCGCCGCCGCGACCACGGCGGCGTGATATTTATCGATCTGCGCGATCGCGAGGGGCGCGTCCAGGTCGTGTTCGATCCCGATGCGGCCGACACCTTCGCTGTCGCTGAAAGCGTTCGCAGCGAATACGTGCTGCAGGTGCGGGGCCTGGTCAGGCTGCGCCCCGAAGGCACCGCGAACCCTGAGCTGGCGACCGGCGAAATCGAAGTGCTGGGCCGGCAGCTGGAAGTGCTGAACGCCGCCGAGACGCCACCTTTCCACCTGGACGACGACACGGTATCCGAGGAACACCGCCTGCGTTACCGTTACATCGATCTGCGTCGCCCGGAAATGCTCAACCGCATCCGCCTGCGTGCGCAGGTCACGCGCGAGCTGCGGCGTTTTCTGGATGACAACGGTTTTCTGGACATCGAGACGCCCATCCTGACACGGGCCACGCCGGAAGGCGCCCGCGACTACCTGGTGCCGAGTCGCACCCATCCCGGCGAGTTCTTTGCGCTGCCGCAGTCGCCGCAGCTGTTCAAGCAGTTGCTGATGATGTCGGGCATCGACCGTTACTACCAGATCGTGCGCTGCTTCCGCGATGAAGACCTGCGCGCCGACCGGCAGCCCGAGTTCACGCAGCTCGATATCGAGACCTCGTTCCTCGATGAAGACACCATCATGAAATTGATGGAAGCCATGATCCGCGGTCTCTTCGACAAGGTGCTCGGCGTCAAGCTGGATGATCCTTTCCCGCGCATGACGTACCAGGAAGCCATGCAGCGTTTCGGCTCCGATCGCCCCGATCTGCGGGTGCCGCTGGAGCTGGTCGATGTCGGCGACCTGATGGTGGGTGTCGATTTCAAGGTGTTCGCCGGTCCGGCGCTGGACCCGAACGGCCGTGTGGCCGCGTTGCGCCTGCCCAAAGGCGGCGAGCTGACGCGCAAGGAGATCGACGATTACACCAGGTTTGTCGGTATCTACGGCGCCCGCGGCCTGGCCTATATCAAGGTCAATGAACGCGCCAAAGGCCGCGATGGACTGCAGTCGCCGATCCTGAAATTCCTGCCCGACGATGTCATCGAGGCCATCATGCAGCGCACCGGCGCCGGGGATGGCGACCTGGTGTTCTTCGGCGCCGACAAGGCGCGCATTGTCAACGAAGCGCTGGGCGCCTTGCGCGTCAAACTCGGTGAAGATCGAGGGCTGCTGGAAGGTCAGTGGCGCCCGCTGTGGGTGGTGGATTTCCCGATGTTCGAATGGGACGAAGGCGAAAAGCGCTGGATGTCACTGCACCATCCCTTCACCTCGCCCAAGGAAGATCATTTGCCGTTGCTGGACACGGACCCCGGCGCCTGCCACTCGCGGGCCTACGACATGGTGCTCAACGGCACCGAGCTTGGCGGTGGCTCCATGCGTATTTTCCGCCCTCACGTCCAGCGGCGGGTGTTCGAGCTGCTCGGCATCAGTGACGAGGAAGCCGATGACAAGTTCGGTTTTCTGCTCAACGCGCTGAAATACGGCTGTCCGCCGCACGGTGGCCTGGCCTTCGGACTGGACCGGCTGGTGATGTTGATGACGGGCGCCCAGTCGATACGCGAAGTCATGGCGTTCCCCAAGACCCAGACAGCCAGTTGCCTGCTCACCAATGCGCCTTCGCCGGTGCCGGATGCCCAGTTGAAGGAGCTGAATATCCGCGTGCGCAAGCTTCCGGAGAAGATGGCTGAATCGTGAGCGCGGGTTACAAGCGGCCGGAATCGGTACTGGTCATTATCCATAGCAGTGATCATCAGGTGCTGTTGCTCGAGCGGCAGGAACCGGCCGGCTACTGGCAGTCGGTGACCGGCAGTCTGGACTGGGACGAAGACCCGCGCGCGGCGGCTGTCCGCGAAGTGCGGGAAGAGACCGGTCTCGACGTGCGGGATCAGCTCGTCGACTGCGGTTACTGCAACAGCTTCGAAATCCTGCCGGCGTGGCGTTCGCGTTATGCGCCGGATGTCAGCAAAAACACCGAGCACGTTTTCCTGGCCGAAATTCCCGACGCCGTCAGCGTGCAGATCAATCCCGCAGAACATCGCCAGGCGCAGTGGCTTCCCGCGCCGGTGGCGGCCTTGCGCGCGAGTTCCTACACCAACCAGGCGGCGATAGAGCGATTGTTGTTGAAGAGATAAGCACGGCCCGCAGTAGATGTGCGGTGAGAAATGCGGGCTGGTTCCCGACGGCCGTTCTGCAGGCGCCCGGCGGGCCGCTGACGCCGCCTGCCTGTCAATGCTAGAATCGCGCCCATTCGAATTCCCGAGCGAGGAACTCATGGCTGGACACAGTAAGTGGGCCAATATTCAGCATCGCAAGAACGCCCAGGACGCCAAGCGCGGCAAGGTTTTCACCAAGCTGATCCGCGAAATCACCGTCGCGGCACGCACCGGCGACCCCGACCCGGCGGCAAATCCGCGCCTGCGCCTGGCGGTCGACAAGGCCCTCAGCGCCAATATGACCAAGGACACCATCGAGCGCGCCATCAAACGCGGGGCCGGTGTCCAGGACGGTGAGAATTACGAGGAAATCCGCTACGAAGGCTACGGACCCGGCGGCGTGGCGGTGATGGTCGACTGCATGACCGACAACCGCAACCGCACCGTGTCGGAAGTGCGCCACGCATTCACCAAGGCGGGCGGCAATCTCGGCACCAGCGGTTCGGTGGCGTTCCAGTTCACCCAGACCGGGATCCTCAGTTTTCCGGCCGGCAGTAACGAGGACACCATCATGGAAGCCGCGCTCGAGGCCGGCGCCCAGGACGTGGTGACCAACGACGACGGTTCGGTCGATGTGTTGACCGCTCCCGAAGACTTCGTCAACGTCAAGGAGGCCATGACTGCCGCGGGCTTCGTGCCGGAAGCGGCCGAGGTCACCATGCGCGCGGAAAACACCACGCCGCTGGGCCGGGATGATGCCGAGAAAATGTTGCGTATGCTGGAACGGCTCGAAGATCTCGACGACGTCCAGGAAGTCTATTCCAACGCGGACATTCCCGAGGACATTCTTGCGGAACTCTAGCGCAAGAATCCTCGGCATCGACCCCGGCTCGCGGCTGATGGGTTATGGTCTGATCGACAGCGATGGCAGCCGCTCGCGCTACGTCGCCAGTGGTTGCCTCAAGGTCAGCGGCGACAGTCTGCCCGACAAGCTGGGCCTGATATTCCGCGAGCTCAGCGAGCTGATCGCCGAGTACCGGCCGCAGCAGCTGGCCATCGAAAACGTCTTCATGCACCGCAATGCCGATTCCGCCCTGAAACTGGGCCAGGCGCGCGGCGCGGCCATATGCGCGGCGGTGACGCGCGATCTGCCGGTGTCCGAATATGCGCCGCGCGAAATCAAGCAGGCGGTGGTGGGCAAGGGTGGCGCCGACAAGCAACAGGTGCAGCACATGGTGCGGGTGCTGCTCAATCTGTCCGAAACGCCGGCGGCCGACGCCGCGGACGCGCTGGCCATCGCGCTGTGTCACTGTTACCAGCGCAACGCCCTGGAGCGTGTCGCCGGCGTAACCCGGCTGCGCGGGGGACGTCTGCGATGATCGGATTCCTGCGCGGCATACTGCGCGAAAAGCAGCCGCCCGGCCTGCTGCTGGAAGTGCAGGGCGTCGGCTACGAGGTCGAGGCGCCGATGACGACTTTCTATGATCTGCCGGCCATCGGCGAACCGCTGACGCTGTTCACTCACCTGGCGGTGCGCGAGGATGCGCACACCCTGTACGGCTTCAGCAAGCTTTCCGATCGCGCCCTGTTCCGCAGCCTGATCAAGGTCAACGGCGTCGGCGCCAAACTGGCGCTCACCATTCTGTCAGGCATGGACGCCAATCACTTCGCCGCCTGCGTGCAGGCCGGTGACACCGCTGCGCTGGTCAGATTGCCGGGCGTCGGCAAGAAAACCGCTGAGCGGCTGGTGGTGGAAATGCGTGACCGCCTGAGTGACTGGGATGTGCCCGCGGGCGCCGCGCGCAGTGCGTCGGGCGCGGCCGTGCCCGATGTCGCCAACCCGGTGGAAGAGGCGGTCAGCGCCCTGATCGCCCTGGGCTATAAGCCGCAGGACGCCAGCCGCATGGTGCGGGCCATCGATACCGAAGATCTCGCCACCGAAAACATCATCCGCGCCGCGCTGCAGGCTACGGTCAGGTAAACGCGGTCAAGCCGTCAGCGCCGCGGCGTGCCAGGCAAGGTGTTCGCCGATAAAAGTGGCGATGAAATGATAGCTGTGATCATAGCCGTCCTGCATGCGCAGGGTCAGAGGGAAATCGCGGGCTGCGCAGGCGGCCTGCAACTGTTGCGGATGCAGTTGTTCGGCAAGAAACTCGTCCGCCGTGCCCTGGTCGATCAGTAACGGCACCGGTTTCGCGCCGGCCTCGATGAGGCAGGTCGCGTCCCAGGCTTTCCAGGCTTCCCGGTCCTCGCCGAGATACGTAGAGAAACAGTTCTCGCCCCAGGGGCTGCGGACCGGGTTGCAGATCGGCGCGAACGCCGACATCGATCGATAGCTGTGCGGATTTTTCAGGGCGCAGATCAAAGCCCCGTGTCCGCCCATGGAATGACCGGAGATGGATTTCAGTCCCGGCACCAGCGGCAGCGTGGCTTCCACCAGTTCCGGCAGCTCGCGCGTGACGTAGTCATACATCCGGTAGTTCTGCGACCAGGGCGCGCGGGTGGCGTTGATGTAGAACCCCGCACCCTGTCCCAGGTCGTAGCGGTCCGGGTCATCGGGCACATGGTCACCGCGCGGACTGGTGTCAGGGATGATCAATGCCAGACCGAGTTCCGCTGCGTAACGCTGGGCACCGGCCTTGACGCGGAAATTGTCGTCAGTGCAGGTCAGGCCCGATAGCCAGTACAGCGCCGGCACCTGCTGCGTCTCCGCCGCCGGCGGCAGATAGACCGAAAAGGTCATGAGGCAATCGCAGCTTTGCGATTCGTGCTGATAGCGGTTCAGGTAACCGCCGAATTCCTTGATGCTTTCGATTTTCTTCACCGGGCAGCCCTAAAAAACAATGACCGAGCGAATGCTCTTGCCTTCGTGCATCAGGTCAAAGGCCTTGTTGATGTCTTCCAGCGGCATGGTGTGCGTGACCATGGAATCCAGTTCGATCTGGCCGTTCAGATAGCGGTCGACATAACCCGGCAGCTCGGTGCGGCCCTTGACGCCGCCGAATGCCGTGCCCTTCCAGGTGCGCCCGGTGACCAGCTGGAACGGACGTGTGCAGATTTCCTGGCCGGCGCCGGCGACGCCGATGATGGTGGAGACGCCCCAGCCCATGTGACAGCATTCCAGCGCCTCGCGCATCACGTGCACATTGCCGATGCATTCGAAGGAATAGTCGACCCCGCCGCTGGTGATGTTCTTCACGGCTTCGGTGACGCTGACATCGAGTTCAGAGGGATTGATGAAATCCGTCGCGCCGAGCGCTTTCGCCATCGCGAACTTGTCCGCGTTCAGGTCGATGGCGATGATGCGGCCGGCCTGCGCCATCACCGCGCCCTGTATCACCGACAGACCGATGCCGCCGAGGCCGAATACCGCCACTGTCGAACCCGCTTCCACTTTCGCGGTGTTGAGCACGGCGCCGATGCCGGTGGTCACGCCGCAGCCCAGCAGACAGACCTTGTCCAGCGGCGCCTCCGGATTGATTCTGGCGAGCGCGATTTCCGGCACCACCGTGTATTCGGAAAACGTCGAGCAGCCCATGTAGTGATAGATCGGTTTGCCGTTTTGGGAAAAGCGCCGCGTCCCGTCCGGCATGTACCCGGTCCACACGGTGGAGGCAATGGACTGGCACAGGTTGGTTTTCGTCGAACGGCAGTATTCGCACTCGCCGCACTCGGGAATATACAACGGGATGACGTGATCGCCGGATTTCAGGGTCTTGACACCAGGACCGCACTCAACGACTTCGCAGCCGCCCTCGTGACCCAGCACGCACGGGAAAGCGCCTTCCGGGTCGTCACCGGACAATGTGAAGGCGTCGGTATGGCACACACCCGATGCCACCACCCGCAGCAGAACTTCGCCTTCGCGAGGTCCCTCTACGTCGATTTCCTCGATGGACAGGGGCTGTCTGGCTTGCCAGGCGACTGCGGCTCTCGCTTTCATGGTGACTCCTTGGATCCGGGTGTGCTGACCGGCTGGTTTCACAAACCTGCCAGGGGCGCCATAACCTACAGGAATTAACGATCGAGAACAATTTGCCGGAGCCGGGGCGCTGTACCGTTTTCGGCGGACGCTGTATCCTCAGCGCCATGATCGAACCGGACCGCATTGTCACTGCCAGCGCCTCCCCGGACGACGAAGCGCTGGACCGCGCCATTCGCCCGAAACGGCTCGCCGATTACGTCGGACAGCCGCAGGTCACGGAGCAGATGGAGATTTTTATCGAGGCCGCGCGGCGGCGCAAGGATGCGCTCGACCATGTGCTGATTTTCGGGCCGCCCGGTCTCGGCAAGACCACGCTCGCTCACATCATCGCCAACGAAATGGGCGCCAACCTGCGCCACAGCGCCGGGCCGGTGCTGGAGAAACAGGGCGACCTGGCCGCGCTGCTGACCAACCTGGAACCGCACGACGTGCTGTTCGTGGACGAGATCCACCGCCTCAGTCCGGTGGTGGAAGAGATTCTCTACCCGGCGATGGAAGACTACCAGCTGGATATCATCATCGGCGAAGGTCCGGCGGCGCGTTCCATCAAGCTCGACCTGCCGCCCTTTACGCTGGTTGGCGCCACCACGCGCGCGGGTCTGCTGACCTCGCCGCTGCGCGATCGCTTCGGCATTGTGCAGCGCCTGGAGTTCTACAACGCTGCGGATCTGGCGACGATTCTCAGGCGTTCCGCGCACATTCTCGGCATCGACATCGACGGTCCCGGCGCCGAGGCGCTGGCACGGCGTTCGCGCGGCACGCCGCGCATCGCCAACCGCCTGCTGCGTCGGGTGCGCGATTTCGCCGAAATCAAGGCGCAGGGCGTGGTCACCGCCGACGTCGTCGAACGCTCCATGCAGATGCTGGACGTCGACGACCAGGGCTTCGACTCCCAGGACCGGCGCCTGCTGCGCACCATTATCGAGAAGTTCGACGGTGGTCCGGTCGGCGTGGACAACCTGGCGGCGGCCATCGGCGAGGAGAAGGGCACCATCGAAGATGTGCTGGAGCCCTACCTGATCCAGCAGGGCTTCATCATACGTACACCGCGTGGGCGCATGGCGACCCGCAGCGCCTGGCTGCAACTCGGCCTGGTCCCGCCAAAGCGTGAAGGCGAAACGCTGCCGCTGCTCGACGGCTGATCCAGAAGTCTGTCCCGTCTCACTCGATTTCCGGCAAACGCAGGGTGCGGGTATCGGCCTGCGCCTTGCGCTCGGGTAGCAGCGGACGCAGTTTTTCCAGGACGCGTTCGCCGGTGGCGCGATAGGCGGTCAGCTTGCCGCCATAGAGACTGAGCACCCGCGCATTGTGCGCCTTGTCACTGTAGAGCAGGGTATCGCGCGAGCGGTGAAAGGCGACACCGGCGGCCTGCGGCAGTACCCGCAGGCCGGCAAAGGCGTCGACAATTGCCCTGGTGTCTACCGCTGCGAAATAGTGGTTGTACACCGTCAGCAGGTAATCGATTTCCTTGTCGAGCGGGCGCACCTGCGCCGGGTCGCCATGGTACAGCGTCTCGGTGGTCCCCAGCAGGATCTGCTGCTTCCACGGCATTACGAACACCGCGCGCCCGTCCTGCGGCGCCTCGAGATAGTACATGCCCTGCTTCAGTTCGCCGCGCAGCAGGAGATGCGTCCCCTGCACCAGTTCCACGGGCGGTTTCTGTGACGGCGGCTGAATCGTTTCCAGCACGCGATTCACCCACGGCCCTGCCGTATTGACCAGGATGGCGGCCTGCAGTGAATGAGTCACATCCTGCTGCCGGTAGACAATCCGGCAGGCGCGATGATCACAGTCCGCGTGCTGGAAACGGCAGCCTGTGCGCACCTCGGCACCGAGGCTTTCGGCGGAAGCCAGCACCGCGCGCGTCAGCGCGGCGTCATCGGTCTGCGCGTCATGATAGCGAAACACCCGTTGCAGCCCGCGGTTGCGCAGGCCGTCGAGGTGCGACCACTGCGAGCGGGGCAGGGAACTGAAGCCCTTGCCGCCGAGCAGCGCGTACAGGCTCAGGCCCAGCGCGATCTTCCAGGACCGGCGCGCAGTGTCCTCGTAGACCGGGATGTGAAACGGTTTGAGTTGCACCAGGTGTGGCGCATTGCGCAGCAGGCGTTCGCGTTCCACCAGGCATTCACGCACCAGGCGCAAGCGCCCGCTTTCCAGGTAGCGCAGTCCGCCGTGAATCAGTTTGGAGGATTTGCTGGAAGTGCCTGCGGCGGGCTGCGGGTACTGCTCCAGCACCAGCACGCGCCAGCCGGCCGCGGCGCCGGCCTGCGCCACCGCGGCGCCGTGTATGCCGGCGCCGATGACGACGATGTCATAGTCCATGCCGGCAGGCCCTGCGGCAAAGGACCGGGTGCATCAGCAGGGTGCCGATAGCCGCCGTTTCGATCAGCTCGACACCGCGTTGCGCCCAGGCCAGCGCGGCATCCGCATCGCGTATGTCATACAGCATCCAGCGCCAGTCTCCGGGCCAGGGCGTCGATCCCGCGGGCAACTTTGTTTCGTTGCAGATCAGGTAGTGCGGTTGCAGTTGCCGCGCCTGCTGCAGGTGCGCTTCATCGTAACGCGACAACACCCAGCCGATCTCCGGCGCTCGCCTGCGTTGCGCGTAGGCCAGCGCCGCAAGGTCGAACGAAATCAGCACACAGCGATCGCGACAGGCGTCGAGCTGCTGCAGTAGCGCATCCATCACTTTTTCCAGTCCCCAGCGCTGCAGGCTTTCGGTCTTGATTTCCACCATGGCGCGCGCTTCGGGAAACGCGGCCAGGCGTTGCATAACATCGCCGAGCGCGGACACCGGCAGCGGCGCGAAACGCTCGCCGAAGCGTTCCGGTTCGTGCACGCTGATGTCCTCGAGTTGATCGCCGCGTGTGTCGAACACCGAACGCGCGCAACCGGCGGTGCGCAGGAAGTCCGCGTCGTGCAACAGAATGAATTCGCCGTCTGCGCACATCTGTACATCGAATTCCACCCAGCAGGCGCCGGCCGCCAGCGCGGCTTGCAGTCCCGCCCAGGTATTTTCCGGGTAGGCATCCAGGTAACCGCGGTGCGCCACCAGCAAAGGGATCGGCGAATCTTCAGGCATGGTCGTGGCTTTCGATGTACTCGCGCAGTTGCTCGATAAAGCGCCGGTAACGCGCTTGCAGGGGTTTATCGGCGCGCGGCGTGAAATGCTGCGCAGCGCTCTGCGTCGACCAGTCACCAGGACGCCCCGCGGCCAGCCAGGCGACACCGCGGGCACTGGCTTCGCGGTGATCGCTGCGTTGCACCGGGCAATCGCTGAGATTGGCCAGCTTCTGGCACAGGGGATCGACCCGCGACAGGCCGCCGCTGACGCGCAGACGCCGCACCGGCTGCCGTTGCTGCACGCGTTCGAGATTGAACTGAAGCAGAAACACGATGCTTTCGGCGACACCCGCGGCGAGCGCGGCGTGCCCGAGGTGCTCGCAGTCGCCGGCAAATCGCGGCGCCAGTCCCTCGCGCCACCAGGGCGAGCCGAGGCCGCCGACGGTATTGAGAAACAGCGGCGGCTCATCGATCTCTTGCAGCCAGTGCGCCAGGTGCGACTCGATGTCCGTGACGCCGTATTCGTTCTGCAGCCATTGCAGGGCGTTGCCGGCGCCGTTGACGGTGCCTTCGGTGACGTAGTCACTGTGCGCGGCATCGCTGTAAACCAGACTCGACAGCAGGCCGGGGATGGCGGCAGCGTGGTCCTGGCGCGCCATCAGGAACGCGCCGCTGCCGAGATTCACCAGTACACAATCATTCTCCGGCGCGCCGCTGCCGAACCAGGCAGCGTTCTGGTCGCCGCACACTGCAGTGATGGCGATGTCGCTGTTGTCGAGCCCGCCGTAATCGGCGCACACCGGCCGGCACGGCGGAAGGCTCTGCAGCGGCACACCGAACCAGTCGCACAGGGTTCGCGACCATTCGCGCGCGTGGATGTCGAGTAGCTGCATGCGCTGGGCATTGGTGTGGTCTGCGGCGAGCGCGTTGCCGTCGCTCAGGCGGTAGACCAGGAATGCAGCCAGCGGCCCCAGGTGCAGATCCGGGTCGGGATATAACTGGTGCAGGAAATGCAGTTTGGTGGCGCCATAATGCGGTGAGAGCGGCAAGCCGGAAAGACGCTGGACCGCGTCGGCGCGATCCTGCAGCGCCTGCAGTTGCGGAGCGCCGCGGGTGTCCTGCCAGTTGATCGCCGCAGCGACCGGCGTGCCGTCGCGCTGCCAGGCCAGCACCGTGGAGCGCTGCGTGGTGATGCCGCAACAGCGGACCGCGTCGCGCTGCGGCGTTGCAAGATCGCCCAGCACATCCGTTACACAACATTGCACGGAAGCCAGCAGTTCGTTGCCGTCCTGCTCGGCGCGACCGGGCTGCGGACGCGACAGGGATACCGGGTGTTGCCGCTGTGCGAGCACCCGGCCGCTGCTGTCCAGAACCAGCGCGCGGCTCGCATGCGTGCCCTGGTCGATCGCCAGAATGTTATCCATTCAGGAATAAGATCACCGCGAATGCTTGAAGTCAAAAGAGCGGCGGCGTAAAAAGTGCTGACGATTTCTGCAACGAGCGGGCAGGCGGCTTTGCATCGATGAGCGGGCATTTTGAATTGCACCCAAGACTGGCGGCGGATTCGATCCTGGTGGGGAGATTGCCGCTGAGCCTGCTTTTGCTCTTCAACGATGCGCGCTATCCCTGGTTTATCCTGGTGCCGCGCCGGCAGGGCATCACCGAGATCTACCAGTTGCCGGAGGCGGATCAACAGCAGCTCTGGCGCGAATCCGCCATCCTGGCGTGCAGCCTGATGCAGAGCTTTCACGCCGACAAGATCAATATCGGCGCGCTGGGCAACCTGGTGCCGCAGCTTCATGTTCATCATATCGCCCGCTTCAGCAGCGATCCGGCCTGGCCGGGCCCGGTGTGGGGTCACAGCGCCCCGGTGCCTTACGAGAAGCTCAGCATTACCGAACGCGTGGGCATGGCCTGCGACTGGTTCGGCGAGCAGTTGCAGGTCTGAGAACGCGCCGTCATTGCGATGCCCTGACCCGAAGGGTAGGGTACCCGTAATGAACCCCGAAGGGGTTCTATGGGCGCCCTGACCCGAAGGGTAGGGTACCCGTAATGAACCCCGAAGGGGTTCTATGGGCGCAGCGCGGCGCTAGAACACCAGTGCCATCATCAGCAGCATGACAACCAGGAACAGCACGGTCATGATGCCGCCCGCGCGCAGAAAGTCTTTCACCCGGTAACCACCCGGTCCCATGATCAGCGCGTTGACCTGGTGCGTTGGGATCAGAAACGAGTTCGAGGTGGCGAGGGCCACGGTAAGGGCGAATACCGCCGGGTTCACGCCCTGCACACCGGCGGCGGTCGCCTGCACCGCGATATTCACCGCCAGGGGAACCAGCAGCACCGTTGCGCCGACATTGGACATGACGAGGGTGAAGAATGTCGCCAGCAGCGCAATCACCGCCTGCAACAGGAAGGGGCTTACGTCGCTGCCGACCAGTTCAAGTGTCTTGACGGCGATCCACTGCGCGGTGCCGCTGTGTTCCACGGCCGCGCCCAGCGGAATCAGGCTGGCCAGCAGGAACACGGTTTTCCAGCTCACAGCCTCGTAGGCCTCGTCGATATTCAGCACCCCGGTAATGACCATCCCCATGGCGCCCGTCAACAGCGCGATTGACAGCCGTACATCGGTGAACAGGATCATGCCCAGGGCGATGGCAAAGAAAGCCAGCGCGAAATGCACCTTGTGCGGCCGCAGTTCCTCGTGCGGGAACTCGGTCGTGATCACGACAAAGTCGCGGTCCTTCTGCAGGCGCGCCAACTGGTCCCAGGCGACGTGACAGATCAGCGTATCGCCGCCCTGCAGCGGAATGTCGCGTACACCCTCGCCCTCTCGAATCGTTTCGCCCTGGCGGTGGATCGCCAGCACCGAGACGCCGTACTTTTTGCGCATCCAGATATCGCGGCAGGATTTGCCGATCAGGCTGGAACTGGGCGGAATAACGATTTCCGCGATACCGGCCCTGGACGGCATCAGCGCCGGCGCCAGCAATTCGATGTCGTGGCGCACCTGCAGCTTGTTGGCGGTGGCGAAGGCCTCGATCGCCGGATCGGATGCCAGCAATCCCAGTACTGCGTTGGGACAAATCTCGAAGTCCCTGGCGAGATCGCCGGGCGCCAGGTGGATCTCGTCTCTGCAGTGAACGGCGATGATGCGCACGCGGTAGCGGTTTTCGATTTCTTCGAGCTGTTTGCCGATCAGCGGGCTGTGCGCCCCGACCCGCACTTCGTTGAGGCGGTACGACAGGCCGTAGACCCGGTTGAGGTAGTCGACGGTACTGTCGGCGTAGGTGAGTTCCTCACCGTGCACGGCGGGTAATACACGCTTGCCGAAAACGACGAAATACAGAATACCGGTCGCGACCAGCGCCAGCCCGATGGGCGTGACCGAGAACAGGTCAAAGCCCTGCATCGGTTCCAGGCCTTTCGCCTGCAGCGCCTTGTTGGAGGTCTTGATAAGGTCGTTCAGCAGGATCAGGGGGCTGGAACCGATCATGGTGACGGTGCCGCCGAGAATGGCGCAAAAGCCCATCGGCATCAGCAGACGCGACAGCGACAACCCGGTGCGCGCGGAAATGCGGCTGACTACCGGCAGAAACAGCGCCGCGGCGCCGACGTTCTGCATGAAGCTGGAAATGATGCCGACAGTACCCGAAATCAGTGGAATGATGCGTTTTTCGGTTGAGCCGCCGATTTTCAGAATGAACGCCGCGAACTGTCCCATCAACCCGGTCTTGTCCAGTCCGGCGCCGATAATCATGACGGCGATAATGGAAATCACCGCGTTACTGGCAAAGCCGTTGAACAGCTCGCCGGTTTCGACCAGCGGCGGGACAAACGGCACCACGGTGGTGAGGCCGAGCAACACCATCACCAGGATGGCTGCCACGTCCACGCGCAGGACTTCCGAGACGAAAAGATAAATCGTAAATGCCAGAAAACCCAGCACCCACATCATTTCTGTTGTGAGTTCCATCGCGGAGTGACTCCTGTACGGGACATGAGCGCTGCAGCCGGAAGGCTTTGTCGGCGGCTGAGCGCGACCGGAAAACGAGGTGCGGAATTGTAATGGCTGGAGAGGTTTAACTCCAGTCGCGTTCCCGGGCGATGCAGCGGCGGCGGGCAGCGCGGCGCGAAATCGGTGCTATGCTTGAGAGCGGGAAGGCGAAAATTCTCTTATATGTTTTGGACCGAGGAGGATTCGATCATGGCAGTAACAGACAAAGCTCCGCACAATCCGGGCACCGCTGAAAAATGGGCGCTGACGGGCGCAGAACCCGTTCCCAGCAAGGATCCCGATTTCCCCTATGCGCCGGACGGGTGGACAAGAGCTGCCGCTGAACAGACCGCGAAAGATGAGGGGCTGGAACTAAGTCCCGATCACTGGGATCAACTGCGCGCCCTGCAGGAATATTGTTACCGTCATGAATGCGGAAACTATAGCGTGCGGGAACTGCACGATGCGCTTGACGAAAAGTTCCACGCGCGGGGCGGGTACAAGTTTCTCTACCGTTTGTTCCCTGGCGGACCGATTGCCCAGGGCTGCCGTTTGGCCGGCCTCGACATGCCGGCGGGCGCCGTCGACAAGGGTTTCGGCAGCGTGGTATAGGTCAGGCGAGCCAGTCGCGCCGTAAGCGGTACCGGCCCGGCGCGCAACGCCCGGGTGCAGCGGCTGGCTCGTTTCCACAGATCTAGCACACTTACTGCGGTTCGCGGATAGACGGGGGGGCGGACCGGGCCGTCGGAGTAGCCTCCGTTCGCCCCGGAACGGCCTCGCCGCGGCAATTCCCGCGCGCTTCCTGTTCCGCAATTCAAATTCACCGGCATTTCCACCACAATACGCTCTGTTCCCGCTCGAGGTAATGGGTTCGTGCGCCTGTATCGTCCCAAGTCTATCCGCCGTCTGCTGCTGGTCGGTTTTGTCGTGATCGTGGTCCCGTTGATGGCTGCGTTGATCCATGGCGCCTATTCCGTGGAAAAACTGGTGGTGCAGGGGCAGCGCGCGCTGTTCGCCACCGTGCGCGTCACACAGGGCAGCCAGATGCTGCTGGAGGCCATCACCGACATGGAACGCAATGCGCGCCAGTTCAAGGTGCTCGGCGACGAAAAGCTGCTTGTGGTATACCGGGACCATCACCAGAAATTCGTCAACACGGCGCGAAACCTCGCGGGACTGAACCTTTCGACCCTGCAAAGACAGCGCCTCGACGGAATTGTCGAAGTCGAGGCCGGAATCCACGAGGTGCTGACAGGCGCACCCGGCGATGCCATCGCCGCGAGGACCGACGCGGCCCTGGAGAGCTTCAGAGACCTTGGCCGCGACGCCCGCCAGATGATGGTGGACAGCCGCGAGCTGGTGGAGCGCGAAGTTGCGAATCTGGAAGCCAGGGGCGGACGTGTGCAACGGCGCCTGGTGGCGCAGGCAATGGGCCTGATACCGGTGGCGATGGTGCTGGCGGCGATTTTCACCGTTTTGATCACCCGCCCGATCCGGCAGATGGATCGGGCCATCCGGCGTCTGGGGGACGGTGAATTTTCCAAACCCGCGCAGATTGTCGGCCCGCGCGACCTTGAGCAGCTGGGCGAGCGCCTGGACTGGATGCGTACCCGCCTGCTGGAAGTCGACCGGGAAAAGAACCGCTTCCTGCGCCATATCTCCCACGAGTTGAAGACCCCGCTCACAGCGATCCGTGAAGGTACGGAACTTCTCACCGAGGAAGTGGTCGGAAATTTGAACGCGCAACAGCGTGAAATTGTTGCAATTTTGCGCGGAAACAGTGTTCAGCTGCAGAAGCTGATCGAGAACCTGCTGGATTTCAATATCGCCACGTCCCGCGCTTCCCAGCTCAACGTGGAACGGGTGGCGCTGGCGAGGCTTATCAACTTGGTGCTGGCCGACCACAAAATCGCGGCGCTGGCCCGGCAACTGGTAATGAATGTATCCTTGGAGGCGCTGGAAATCGAAGGCGACCGCGCCAAGCTTCGCACTCTGGTGGATAACCTGGTCTCCAATGCGATCAAGTTCTCGCCGGTTGAAGGTACCTTGCGGGTGCGACTGCAGCGACTTGGCGATCAGGCAATTATCGAGGTCGCCGACTCCGGCCCCGGGATCCCCGCGGATGAGCGGCGGCGGATTTTCGATGCTTTTTACCAGGGGGCTTCCTCAGCAACCGGCCATGTGCGCGGCACCGGGCTCGGTTTGTCGATTGCGCGCGAATACGCCCAGGCTCACGGCGGTTATATCGAGGTCATTGACAGCGAGGATCGCGGCGCCTGTTTACGGGTCGTTCTTCCCATGAAGTTGGCGGAGCAAAATGGTGTATAGCCGTTTGTATTTATTGATGGTTGCTGTCCTGCTGGGCGGTTGTCAGCCGGTCACCGTGCAACGCGTCGACGGGCCGGTGCCGGTAACTGTCCGGGTGGATGACGCCGCCTACTGGCTGGAGGAGTGGCACCGGACAAACACGCTTTCGGATGACCAGCTGCTGATGGCGTTGCAGACCCGGGAACAGGAGTTCGCCCGCGCTGCTACAGTAAGAAGCGGGCTGCGGCTGGCCCTGTTACTGGCCGCAGGGCCAAAGGCCGTGCGTGACCAGCCGCGGGCCCTGACCCTGCTCAAAGACCTGGACCTGCAACACGGCGAGGACAGCGCCAGGGCGCTCGCGGCAGTGTTGCAGCAGATGATCGAAGAACAGCAGTGGTCGACTGACAGGATCACGGAATTGCGGACGAGCCTCAAGGAATCCGAAACGCGAATCCAGGAGTTGGAACGACAGTTGCAAGAGCTCACGGATATTGAGCAAACTATTCAACGGCGAGACTGACCGTAGCGGTCCGAGGGAGTATTAATGAGTGGGTGTCGTTATCGGGTACTGGTAGTGGACGATGATCCGGCCTTGCTGAGGCTGCTGGCGATGCGGCTGTCGGCGGTGGGCTACGAAGTCACCGCGGTGGAGAGCGGGGAAAAGGCGATCGCCCAGATTCCGATTTTCCAGCCTCACTTGGTAATCACAGACTTACGCATGGATGGCATGGACGGCATGGCGCTGTTCGACCTCATTCATCGGCGCAGTCCGGCGCTGCCGGTTATCATTCTGACCGCCCACGGCTCGATCCCGGACGCCGTCGACGCGACCAGTCGGGGAGTGTTCGGCTATCTCACCAAGCCGTTCGACAGCAAGGATCTGCTGGAGCAGGTCACGCGCGCGTTGCGGGTCACCGGTGAGCAGCAGACCCGGCGCGCCGGGGACGACGTCGCAGAATGGCGTCAGGGCATTGTAACGCGCAGCCCGCTGATGGAGGACTTGCTCGGTCAGGCGCGGCTGGTCGCTTCCAGCGAGGCCAGCGTGTTCATTCACGGCGAAAGCGGAACCGGAAAGGAACTGCTGGCGCATGCCATTCATAACGCCAGTCCGCGCGCCGGGGGCGAGTTCATCGCCGTCAACTGCAGCGCCATTCCGGAATCCTTGTTCGAATCCGAATTTTTCGGACACGCCAAAGGTTCGTTTACCGGTGCCACGCGCGAACATCTCGGGCTTTTCCAGGCGGCCGAGGGCGGCACCCTGTTCCTGGATGAAATCGGCGATATGCCCATGAGTTTCCAGGTCAAGCTGTTGCGCGCCATTCAGGAGCGCAGTGTCAGGCCGGTGGGTTCCACGCGCGCCGTGCCGGTCGACGTGCGCCTGATATCCGCGACCCATCGGGATCTGGACGAGCTGCGCAAGGCCGGCAATTTCCGTGAAGACCTCTATTACAGGCTGAATGTGGTCACCCTGGAAATCCCGTCGCTGATCGAGCGGCGCGAGGATATTCCGCTGCTGGCCAATCATTTTCTGCGCAATCTGAACGACGCCGAGAAAAAGGCGGTCAAGGGTTTTTCGCCCGACGCCATGGAAGTGCTGTTGTCTGCGAACTGGCCGGGCAACGTGCGCCAGCTCTACAACGTGGTGGAGCAGGCCGTCGCCTTTACCACCACGTCATTGATTCCTGCCAGCCTGGTGCAGCGGGCGCTGCGTGATGAGGCCGAGAGCGAGATGCCGGCGTTCGCGGACGCCCGATCGCGCTTCGAACGCGAATATCTGACCCAGTTGCTGCAGATCACCAACGGCAACGTCAGCCAGGCCGCGCGCATTGCCAAGCGCAATCGCACCGAATTTTACAAATTGCTCCACAAGCACCATCTCAATCCCACGCAGTTCAAGGGTGCGCGCGCAGTGATGTGAGTCCACGCAAGTTAGCTTGTCGTGAATAAGCGACAAGCTAACTTGCTATTAAGAGGGTGCTTTCTTCGTTTTGATTTTTTATGGTCGCCATATAGCGACAGATTTCCGCATATTGGGCGTTAGGATGACCGGGTTGCCCATCGCAAGCCGGTGAAAAAGTCAGGATTTCGTGGCCCGTCGCGGCGTGGCACGTCCTTTGCTGCTGGTCCGCAAAGTGAACTGCCGAAGATGCACAGGGATACGCAGCCTGCTGTTACTGCTTGCCGGGTCAGCGCCAGCTGTGATGAGCGCGGAGCAGGCAGTGGCGTCAGTGGACAGCTACGGTTTTGTCCCTTTTGGCGTCATCGACAGCGACAACAATGGTTACGTGAGTCGTGTCGAAGCCCGATCGCTGGCAGGCGTCGAAGAGGTTTTCAGCGCTGCCGACGCCAATGGCGATGGCCTGCTCGATCGCGACGAGTACCGGCGCGTGCGACCGGGTCTCGAACTGCAGCAGGAACGCTGATGAATGACAGGAGATGCGAACGCGAACCAGGCAATCGCATTTCGCAACGGACTCCCACCCATGGGATATTACGCGGCCGACCGGGCCGCGTCTTTTTGTGCGCGCCAGCAGCCTGCCCCGGTGATCAGCGCGTAGCGGGGCGAGCGCGGGATCGACGACGTTTTTTCGATCGTTCGAGGAAAACAGGGGCGGCTGTTTATCGTTGCCAATCCGGTTTGGTGCAAAGCGTGTCACGCACCGGTAAGCTATAGCGCCAACATGTTCCCCCTGCTTGTGCTCACCGCAAAGCCCGGTGGGAATTTCCGGACGGTGTTGCGGTCAATGCAGGAGGCGGGTTTGTCACAGTTTTACTGGCCGGTGCGCGTATATTACGAAGATACTGATTGCGGCGGCGTCGTGTACTACGCAAACTACCTGAAGTTCATGGAGCGCGCGCGCACAGAATGTCTGCGCGCCCGGGGTTTCGAACAGGACCAATTGCGCGAGAGTCAGGGAATCTTGTTTACAGTGCATTCGGCCCAGGTGGATTTCAAACGGCCTGCCAGATTCAACGACCTGCTTGAGGTAACCGCGGAAATCGCCCGCCCGCGGCGCGCCAGCCTGACGTTTTTCCAGGAAATCCGCCGCGCCGGCGAAACCGACGTGCTTTGCAGCGGGCAGGTGCATATCGCCTGCGTCGACGCACAGTCCTTCAAACCGGCTCCCATCCCTGAAATTGTTCGTTCGGAGTTAACGAATGTCTGCTGATTTGTCCTTTTTTAGCCTGATAACCGGCGCCAGCCCGGTTGTGCAGCTGGTGATGCTGCTGCTGCTCGTGGTTTCGGTGCTGTCCTGGACCATGATATTCAGGAAGCGCAGCACGCTGGCCGGCGCGCAGGCTGCGGCGGATGAATTCGAAGACCGTTTCTGGTCGGGCGGCGACCTGTCGGCGCTGTATCATCAGGTCGCGCCATCCGGCGAAAATCTTCAGGGCATGCCGAGTATCTTCGTTGCCGGTTTCAAGGAGTTCACCCGGCTGCGCAAAAAGACCGGCGTTGATCCCATGTCGGTGGTCGAAGGCGCGCAGCGTTCCATGCGTGTCGCGCTGTCACGTGAAATCGATGATCTCGAAATTCACCTGTCGTTTCTCGCCACCGTGGGTTCTACCAGTCCCTATGTCGGCCTGTTCGGAACGGTATGGGGCATCATGAACGCCTTCCGCGGCCTGAGTAACGTGCACCAGGCTACGCTGGCCATGGTGGCGCCGGGTATCGCCGAGGCGCTGATCGCGACGGCGATGGGCCTGTTCGCGGCGATTCCGGCGGTCATCGCGTACAACCGTTATTCCAACGAGGTCGAGCGCCTGGAAAACCGCTACGATAACTTCCTCGAAGAGTTCTCCAGCATCCTGCACCGTCAGGCGCACGACTGACCATGGCGAGACAACGTCAGCGCAAACGACCGATGTCCGAAATCAATGTGGTTCCCTACATCGATGTGATGCTGGTGATGCTGGTGATATTCATGATCACCGCGCCGTTGCTGAACCAGGGTGTCGACGTGGAGCTGCCCCAGGCCGATGCCGAACCGATGAGCGGAGACCAGCAGGATCCGCTGGTGCTGACCGTCGATGCCGAAGGACGGTACTTTCTCAATATCGGTGGAGACCCCGAACAGGCGATCGACGCCGAAACGCTGGTTTTGCGGTCCGCGGCCGTGCTGCGCCGACGCCCCAAAATCACCGTGCTGGTGCGTGGCGATGCGCACGTCGACTATGGTCTGGTGGTGACGGCGATGTCGCTGTTGCAGGACGCGGGGGCCTCGCGCGTGGGACTGATCACCGAACCCGTCAGGGAGGGTGGGTAAATTCGCGAACTGCTGCGATTTTTGCGCGAACATCCAAAGCCGTTCGTTTTTGCCGTGCTGGTGCACGCCGCGCTGCTGGCGGTGCTGGTGGTCAGCCTGGACTGGACGCCCGAGATAAAGCCGGGCGCGGCGCAAAAGCGGGCCCCGGTGCAGGCGATTGCGGTGGATGCGAGCAAGCTGGACAGCGAACTGCAGCGTCAGAAGCAGCTCGAGGAGCAAAAGCAGCGTGAAGCGCAGCAAAAGCTCGAGCGCATCGAAAAACAGGCGCAAGAAGCCGAACGCAAACGGCAACAGGAAGAACAACGGCTCATCAAGCTGAAACAGGAAAAGACGCAGGCCGAGCAGAAACGCAAGGAAGAGGAAGTCCGCAAGAAAGCCGAGGCCGAGCAGAAGCGCAAGCAAGAGGAGGCGCGCAAGCAGGCCGAGGCCGAGCAGAAGCGCAAGGCCGAGGAAGCACGCAAGCAGGCCGAGGCCGAGCAGAAACGCAAGGAAGAGGAGGCCCGCAAGAAAGCCGAGGCCGAGCAGAAACGCAAGGAAGAGGAAGCGCGCAAGAAGGCGGAAGCCGAGCGCAAGCGTCAGGCCGAGCAGGAACTCCAGGCACGCCTGGCAGCCGAGCAGGAACGCGAAGCGGCGCAGCGGCAGAGCGCCATGCAGCAGATGGTTAACGAATATGTACTGTATATCAGGGATAAAGTGCAACGAAGCTGGATACAGCCGCCGGGCTCGGGCGCGGATCTGTCCTGTACCGTGGAAGTGCGACTGATTCCCAGTGGAGAGGTGATCGACGCGCAGATCGTCCGCAGCAGCGGCAATGCGGCGTTCGATCGGTCGGTGGAAGCCGCGGTGTTCAAGGCCTCGCCCTTGCCCGTGCCCACCGATCCCGATGTCATGGAGCGGTTTCGTTCCCTGCGATTTGAATTCAAACCTGGTAGTCCTTCAACATGATATTGACGAATTCAGAGCCCCCGAGCGGCGTCAGGGCAAGGCGCAGCTCGCAGGCAATGGCAGGCCCCTTGTCAAGCGCTGCAACGCCGCACTGGCGTCGCTCGGGGGCTCCCTTCGGGCGAGGCGATAAGCGGCCATCTGCGGCGTTGCTTGCCCTTGAGGTAGAATGGCTACCCCGGCGGGCAAGCGCCTCGCCTAAGGCGCCTACTTTTGGTGCACCTGGCCGCTTCTCGTCTCGCTGAACCCGTCAATATCATGTTGAAGGACTACTACATCCTTATGAAAAAAATCTGGCTGGCTGTTTTTGCATTGTGTCTGTCGTTGCCCGGAATGCTGCACGCGGCGCTGACGATTGAGATCACCCAGGGCATGGAGGGTGCGGTGCCAGTTGCCGTGGTGCCGTTCGATTCCGGCGCCAACCGCTATGCGCCACCCGAGGATGTCGCGGCGATTATCGCTGCGGATCTGGCGCGCAGCGGTCGCTTCGCTCCGGCGGCGGAACAGGACCTGATAGCGCGTCCGTCCGACATCAGCCAGGTGCGTTTTCCTGACTGGCGAACGCTCGGCGTAGAGAGCCTGGTGATCGGCAAGGTGGAGACCGTCGGCGCAGACCAGTACCGCATTCAGTTCCGTCTGTTCGATGTGTTCCGCGCACGCCAGATCGCCGGCTACAGTTTGCCGGCCAGCCGCGACCGGCTGCGCCATGTCGCGCATACCATCAGCGATATCATTTACGAAAAGCTGACCGGGCAGCCAGGCGCGTTCGCTACCCGTATAGCCTACGTGATCTCCGACACCGTCAACGGTGCCAAACAACACCAGCTGCAACTCGCGGACAGCGACGGCTATAATCCGAAAACCCTGCTGACTTCACAGCAACCCCTGATGTCGCCGTCCTGGTCGCCCGATGGTCGCAAGCTGGCCTACGTGTCCTTCGAGGGGCGCCGCGCGTCGGTGTTCGTTCAGGAAATCGCCACCGGCAAGCGCGAGCAGATCGCCTCGTTTGACGGCATCAACGGCGCGCCGTCCTGGTCGCCGGACGGACGCGCCATGGCCGTGACCTTGTCGCGCGACGGCAACCCGGAGATCTACCGTCTGAATCTGGCCGACAAAAAACTGCAGCGTCTGACTTCGTCGCCGGCCATCGATACCGAACCGGTGTGGTCGCCGGATGGCAGACACATCGTATTCACGTCGGATCGCGGCGGCAGCCCGCAGCTGTACCGCATGTCATCCCAGGGCGGGCAGGCCAAACGCCTGACCTTTGAAGGCAGTTATAATGCCAGCGCCGACTATGCGCCCGACGGCCGCAGCCTGGCGCTGGTGCACGGGGAAGGTGGCCGGTATCGTATCGCCACCCTGGACCTGGAAGGGGGATTGCTGCGCATAGTCAGCGATGGCCGCCTGGACGAATCGCCGAGCTTTGCGCCCAACGGCAGTATGATTATCTATGCGACCGAAAGCGGGCGCCGCGGTGTGCTGGCGGCGGTGTCGAGTGACGGACGCTTCCGTCAACAGTTCAGTCTCAGCAAAGGAGATGTGCGGGAGCCGGTATGGGCACCCGGGGAAAAATAGGTCTGGTACGGGTTAAACATTCAACAAACGATCTTTATATAAATTTTTCATAAAAGGAGCGGAACAATGAATATGGTGAAAGTGATGGCGGTTGCCCTGGCAATCGGATGGTTGGCGGGCTGTAGCTCTACCGGCGGAAGCAAGGATGGGGATGTTGCGGTCGAGGATCGCGGTACGGCGGCCGGTGAAGGCGCTGTTACGACAACCGGTGTGGGCGCCTATGGCGATCTCAGCCTGGAATCACTGAACGATCCCAACAGCCCCCTTTCGCAGCGCGTCATTTATTTTGCGTTCGACAGTAGCGAGGTTGCGGAACAGGATCGTGAACTGGTCGCGGCACATGCGGCGGTGCTTGCCGCCAATCCGCAGGTGACGGTTACCATTGAAGGCCACGGTGACGAACGCGGTTCCCGCGAATACAACGTCGGGCTGGGGGATCGCCGCGCGCAGGCCGTGCGCCGTATGCTGGAATTCCAGGGCGTCTCGCCTGCGCAGATCAGCACCGTAAGCTACGGCGAGGAAAAGCCGGCAGTTGAGGGCCACGATGAATCGGCCTGGAGCCTGAACCGGCGCGTGGAGCTGGTCTATGGCGGCTACTAGGGTCGCAATCGGGATGCTGTGCCTGATGGCCGTCGGCGCGAATGCGCCGGCGGCCAGCAAGGCCGAGCTGGAAGAGCGCATCGTGCAGCTCGAGCGCAAGCTCGACAGCCGCGGGCTGGTGGATCTGATGACGCAGATGCAGACGATACAGCGGGATATGCAGCAACTGCGCGGCAACATCGAAGTCCAGACTCATGAGCTGGAAAATCTGCAGAAGCGCCAGCGCGACCTGTATCTGGATATCGACAGGCGCCTGCACCGCCTGGAAGCCGGTGGCGTCGCGGGAGCTGATGGCGACAGCGCGGTAATGCCATCGCCTGATCTGCAAGGCTCCGCCCAGGTACCTGCGCCGGTGATGCCCGCTGATCCCGCGGGGTCTGCCAGCGCTGCGGCGGCGCCGGTGGCATCATTGAATCCGGCCGCTGAACGCAGGGAATACGATGCGGCCCTCGAGATCCTCAAGGAAGGCCGTTACAGCGAAGCATCGGGCGCGTTCGAAACTTTCCTCAAGCGGTATCCCCAAAGCAGCTATGCCGACAACGCCCAGTACTGGCTGGGTGAAGTCTTCTACGTGACACGCGAGTTCCAGCGGGCGCTGGGTGAATTCGAAAAAGTCTTGAAAGACTACCCCGACAGCACCAAGAAAGCGGATGCGCGGCTCAAAATCGGCTACATCCGCTATGAACTCAAGGACTGGGCCGCTGCGCGCGACTCGCTTTCGCGAGTGGTGCAGGAGCATCCAGGAACCACTACGGCGCGCCTGGCCCAGGAAAGGCTGGATCGCATGCAGCGCGAAGGGCATTAGTCTCGCGACAATCCGCGCCGGGAAATGCGCGGTCGCGGCATCTCCGGGGCCGCGAATGGTGCTAAAATCGCCGCATGGAAACCGTGCTCCGCGCGGCGCCGCGAGCTGTTCCCGAGCGCCTGCGCATCAGTGAAATCTTTTTCTCCCTGCAGGGTGAGTCCACCACCGTGGGTTTGCCTACCGTGTTCGTGCGGCTCACCGGCTGCCCGCTGCGTTGCCGTTACTGCGACACCGAGTATGCGTTCCGCGGCGGCGAAATCATGGAAATCAACAGCATCGTCGCGCAGGTGGCGGCTTACCACGCGCGTCATGTGACGGTCACCGGCGGCGAGCCGCTGGCCCAGCCCGGCTGCATTACGCTGCTCACGCGCCTGTGCGACGCCGGCTACCAGGTATCGCTGGAAACCAGCGGCGCGCTGGATGTCAGCCAGGTCGATACGCGGGTCATGAAAGTGCTGGACCTGAAGACGCCCGGTTCCGGCGAGCTAAACAGGAATCTGTACCAGAATCTCGAGCATCTGGCGCCGCGCGACCAGGTCAAGTTTGTCATCTGCGACCGCGCCGACTACCTGTGGGCGCGCGAAACCATGAACCGCTACCGACTGGTGGAACGCTGTGAAATCCTGTTCTCGCCGAGTTTCGGTCAGCAGGACGCAACACAGCTGGCCGAGTGGATTCTCGAGGACCGCCTGCCGGTGCGCTT
>JAGFJP010000165.1 GCA_024102665.1 Thiogranum sp.
TGTGCGGCACCTGCATGGACGCGCGCGGTCTTGCGGAAAACGAAATCCTGGAAGGCGCCCGGCGCAGCACCATGGATGAACTGGCCGACAAGACCATCGAAGCGGATCGGGTGCTGGTGTTCTAGGAATACTGATGAAACAACAGGCTGTTGTTACTCATCAGCCACGGATCCTGCCCGCTGCGCAGCAGGATCTGATGCCGGCCCGTTACAGCCTGGGTATCCAGGTGCTGAGCATGGCGGCCTTTACGCTGGCGTTCGTCGGCTGGCTGAACGAATCCTGGTTGTACTGGTTCGAGAACCCTGTCTGGCTCAACCGTTATACTGAATACGCCATCATTCTTGTGTTCGGTATCTGGCGCATTCGCGCCGAGCAGAACGCCTATACGCGCAAGCGGCTTGTCATTCTCGTTACCATGGTCACGGTGTTCTGGTGGCTGATACCCTGGCTGTATCCCTTTTACGAACCCTACGTGGGATTTCTCTGGGCGCAGCCGGTATTCCCCTCGCTGCATGTGCCGGGCACCATAACCTTCTTCCTGATTCTTGCGCTGGTGTTCCTGTTCGGGCGCCGCGTGATCTGCGGGTTCAACTGTCCCTGTGTCGGTATCCGCGAGACGGTGGGATTCGCTTTCCGCGATCGTACCCCGCGTTCCGACTGGACCTGGCGGTTGCGGCATTCCAAATGGTTTTTCCTGGTGTATTACATCGGCGTCATGGTGGTGGTGCAGTTCCCGCCGAATTCATGGACGGTGAGTTTTGTCGGCGGCTTCTACATGCTCGTCGGCCTGACCTATTTCGGGACCTTTTTCATTGCGCCGCTGGTGGGCAACCGGTTTTACTGCCGCTACCTGTGCCCTTACGGCGCCACCTTCGGGCTGCTCAATCACGCCGGCTTCTACGGCATCAAAATGAACCGCGATCAATGCAACGATTGTCAGCGTTGCGAACAGGTTTGCGACATGGGCATCCCGGTGTGGAGCCAGGGTCAGGCGAGCGGGCGGGTGACCGCCCTGGAAGACTGCATGGGATGTGCGCGCTGCATCGTGTCCTGTCCCACCGATGCGCTGGAAATCCAGGACGTGCGCAACCTGTTCCGGCCCTCGCTCAGGCAGAATGCCAGTCACCTGCTGAAGAAAAAGACCGCTCCGCTTACGCCCCGCGAGGAACCGCCGGACCGGCCGGCCGGTGAGCGCGTCGGTGACTGGACGGAGACGCATGCAACGCCCGCTCTGGCGCAGATCCAGGCGCAGGCGGCGCGATGCCTGGATTGCGGCGTGCCCGGTTGCATCAATGCCTGTCCGTTGTCGAATCGTATTCCCGAGTGGCTGGAGGCCGTGGCGGCGGGCGATATCACGTCGGCTGCGCGCGTCTCCAGCAGCACCAGCAACCTTCCGGAAGTCTGCGGCACTCTGTGTCCGCGACACCGCTTGTGTGAAGGCTCCTGCACCAGGGCCAAAGAACCCGATGGCGCGGTGACCATCGGCGTCATTGAACGTTACCTGACCGAGACCGCGTTCCGGCAGGGATGGCAACCGGAGCATGCCGATCGGGACAACGGCAGAAGGGTCGCGATAATC
>JAGFJP010000182.1 GCA_024102665.1 Thiogranum sp.
GAACTGGATATCGTCAAGGGTCAGCTGCTGTTCGGCGGCGGGCCGGTCGACAACCCCGGCCTGGACTTCGCCGCCGAACGCGTGGTCGGTGACGTACACGCGGGTGTGCGGGTGAGAGGGACTCTGAAGGAGCCGGAAGTCGCGCTCTACTCCGATCCTTCGATGTCGGACGCGGACATCCTGTCCTACATCACCATCGGCCGGCCGGCAGCTGAAGCCGGAGACTCCGGCGGCAGCACGGCTGATGCTTTGGCGCTCGCCAGTGGCAGTTACCTGGCGGGTGGTATCGGCGAATCGCTGGGTCTGGACGAACTCAAATTCGAGAGTGGCGGTACCCTGGAGGAAGCGTCGCTGGTGCTTGGCACCTATCTTTCACCGGAACTCTACGTCCGCTACAGTGCCGGACTCGGCGAAGGCGCCAGTCGCTTCGAGGCCTTGTACGAGCTGAGCGATCACTGGTCGATCCGCGCCCAGACCAGTCAGGTCGAATCCGCCGCCGACGTAATTTTCAGTTTCGAACGCTAGCCATAATGTCGAGCGCTTCGCGACGTTCAATCGTCGCTGCGCGCATCCGAGTAGAGATAGCAGCGCACCGTGCGGCCGCCGGAGGATTCCGTCACAGCCGGATACGCCTCTTTGCATACCGCCATCGCATGCGGGCAGCGCGGATGAAAATGGCAACCGGGAGGCGGGCTGGAGGGCGAAGGCATGTCGCCCTCGAGGCGAATCACTTTGCGCTCGGTGCCGGCTTCAATGGTCGGCACCGCCGACAACAGCGCCTGCGTGTACGGATGTTGAGGTTTGTCCAGCACATCCCGCACATCGCCCTCTTCGACAATACGACCCAGGTACATCACTGCCACGCGATCGGCCAGATACGATACCACCGACAGATCATGCGTAATGAACAGATATGACAGGCCGAGCTGCCTCTGCAGGTCCTGCAGAAGATTGAGAATCTGCGCCTGCACCGACACGTCGAGCGCGCTGGTCGGTTCGTCGCAGACGATGAGTTTCGGATCGACGGCCAGGGTGCGGGCGATACAGATGCGCTGACGCTGCCCGCCCGAAAACTCGTGTGGATAGCGCCTGGCGTGCTCGGGACGCAGTCCGACCTGTTCCAGCAGTTCGCCTATACGCTGCCTGCGTTGCGCGGCGTTGCCACCGACGCGCTGCGCTGTCATGCCCTCCTCTATGATGTCACCCACGCTCATGCGCGGGTTCATGGACGAAAACGGGTCCTGGAAAATGATCTGGAAATCGGCGCGCCGCCGGCGCAGCGCCTCGCCCTTGAGTTGTGTCAGTTCGACATCCTGGAAACGCACCGAGCCGGCGGTCGGCCTGAGCAACTGCAGAATGCCCTTGCCGACCGTGGTCTTGCCACAGCCGGATTCGCCCACCAGGGCCAGCGCCTGACCGCGCGGAATCGACATGCTGACGCCGTCGACCGCGCGCACATGCCCCACCACGCGCTTGAACAGGCCCTTGTGGATGGGAAACCAGACTTTCAGGTTCTCGACATGCAGCAGTTGCTCGCCCGCGCGCTCCTGCGTCGTGGCCTGCGGCGCGGAGGACGCCGGCGCTTCGGCAGCGCGCGGCGCGGGTGCACCCGCCGGATCGGCCAGATGACACAGCACGCCCTGCTCGTGGTCGCTGCCATACCAGCGTGGTGTTTCCCTTTTGCAGCGATCCCAGGCCGCGTGACAGCGATCGGCGAAACGGCAACCGGTGAACGCCTGGTTGAGCGGCGGCACGCTGCCGGGAATCACCGTCAGTCGCTGGTCGCGCTTGCTGCTTTCCGGCAAGGCGGCGAACAGCTTCTGGCTGTAGGGATGCTGCGGCGCGGCAAAGAACCGCTCGCGCGGCGCCTGCTCGACGATCTGGCCGGCATACATCACCGCCACGCGATCGGCCATGCCGGCCACCACGCCCAGGTCGTGGGTGATCAGCAGCACGGCCATGCCGCGCTGGCGCTGCAGGTCGCGGATCACCTCCAGCACCTGCGCCTGGATGGTCACATCCAGCGCCGTGGTGGGTTCGTCGGCAATCAGCAGATCCGGATCGCCGGCCAGCGCAATGGCAATCATGACACGCTGCTTCATGCCGCCCGACAGCTGGTGCGGATATTCTCCGTAGCGGCGTTCGACATCGGGTATGCCGACCGCCCGCAACAGCTCCAGCACCTGCTCGCGCGCCGCCGCGCCGCGCAGGCCCTTGTGCTGTTCGAGGCTTTCGGAAATCTGTCGGCCGATGCTCATCACCGGGTTCAGCGACGTCATGGGCTCCTGGAAAATCATCGCAATGCGGCCGCCGCGCACACTGCGCATGCCGGACTCGGTCAACGCCAGCAGTTCCTCGCCGTCGAGCTGCACCGAACCGCCGGTGATCTCGCCCCCGGGACGTGGCAGCAGGCGCAGCAGCGCCAGGGCGGTCATGGATTTGCCGCACCCGGACTCGCCCAGCAGCGCGAAGGTCTCGCCGCGGCGGATGCTGAAACTGACACCGTCCACCGGACGGATGGCGCCGGCGCCCTCACCGATACGCACTTGCAGTCCGTCTACCCTCAGCAGCATCTGTGTCATCAGCGTTGCTGTCTCATGCGTGGATCGAAGGCGTCGCGCACCGCATCCGAAAACAGGTTGGCCGCCAGCACCAGCGTGAACATGAAGGTGAAGGCGGCCAGCAGCGACCACCACACCATCGGTTCACGCGCCATTTCCAGGCGCGCGCGGTTGATCATGTTGCCCCAGCTCAGCGTGGTCGGGTCGACGCCGACGCCGACGTAGGACAGCACCGCTTCGGCCAGCACCAGCGCGCTGAAATCCAGCACCACGGCGATCAGCACCAGGTGCAGCAGGTTGGGCAACAGGTGACGCAGCATGATGGTCAGGCGCGATACGCCGAAGGCATCGGCGGCCTCGACATAATCCAGCTCGCGCAGTTTCAGGGTCTCGCCGCGCAGCAGCCGGCACAGTCCGGTCCAGCTGGTG
>JAGFJP010000186.1 GCA_024102665.1 Thiogranum sp.
CCATATCGAGGCCGATCTGCATCGCGAAGTACGGGCCATGCGCGAAGAGGTCCGCGAACTCAAGAGCCTGCTGATGCTCAGCGCGGGTGCAGCCAGCCCGGCAACATCTGGTAGGGATCGACCTGAATGGCGCGATTGAAGGCCACTTGCTTGCTGTCCATGAGCGCCTGCAGCTCGCCCTCGATAAACTTGTCGAACAGATCGGTGCAACCGCCGATGAACTGCCCGCCGATGTAGATCTGCGGCAGGGTGTTCCAGTTGTTGGTCTGCTCCAGCACATCGCGCATCCTGGCGCCGCGCTCATTCTCCTTGTAGGCGACGGAATCCAGATTGATCGAACGGTAGTCGATGTTCAGCTTCTCGAAGATCTTGCGCACTGACCAGCAGAACTCGCACCATTCCAGACCGAACATCACCACCGGCTGCTCCGGGTCATGGATGAGTTCCTGCACCTCGGCCCACGCGGCCGGGTCCAGTGGCCGCTTCGTGGCAACCGCATCGTCGCGGGGCGCGGGTTCGGGTTGCACGTCGAAGCGGTAGTTGGGCGTGGAGCGCGAGATGTCGCATTCCTCCTCGGACATGTCATCGGACACATCCGCGAACAGCGGTGTCGACAGGTAACGCTCGCCGGTGTCGGGCAGCATGCACAGGATGTTGGCGCCTTCCGGCGCCTGCTCCGCGATCTGCAGCGCACCGGCAAAGGTGGCCCCGGCCGAGATGCCGACGAAGATGCCTTCCCTGCGCGCCAGGTCGCGTGCGCACTCCAGCGCGCGATTGCCATCGATGGGAATGAAGTCATCGACGTGCTGCGCCTGCAGCACTTCTTCAGCCAGCTTGGGAATGAAGTCCGGCGTCCAGCCCTGCATCAGGTGCGGCCGGAAACTCGGATGGCTGGCGCTGTGCGAACCGTCGGCGTTGCGCGCCTGGGCGATACCACTGGTGAGGATCGGCGCGTTGTCCGGCTCACACACCACCACCCGGGTGTGCGGGCTTTGCGCCTTGAGCACCCGCGCCACCCCGTTCAGCGTGCCGCCGGTGCCATAGCCGGTGACCCAGTAATCGAGCCGCGTATCGGCGAAATCGTCCAGGATCTCCACTGCAGTCGTTTTGGCATGAATCTCCGAATTGGCTGGATTCTGAAACTGTCTGGACTGCCACCAGCCGTGCTTCTCCGCCAGCTCGCGCGCTTTGGCCACCATGCCCGAACCCATTTCCGAGGCCGGGGTCAGCACCACCCTGGCGCCCAGAAAGCGCATCAGCTTGCGTCGCTCCACGCTGAAGTTCTCCGCCATGGTGATGACCAGCGGATAGCCTTTCTGCGCGCACACCATCGCCAGGCCGATGCCGGTGTTGCCGCTGGTCGCCTCGACGATGGTCTGACCGGGTTTCAGCTCGCCGCGCCGTTCGGCGTCCTCGATCACGCCCAGCGCCAGCCGGTCCTTTACCGAGCCCATCGGGTTGAAGGACTCGACCTTGGCGTAGAGATTGACGTGGTCCGGACCGAGGTTGTTGATGCGCACCACCGGTGTGTTGCCGATGGTGTCGAGAATGCTGCTGTATCGTTTTCCCATGGTCTCCTCTTCCTCTGCTGTTGTTATCAGCCTTGCGCCTTTTGCAGGCTGCTTTGTTCGGCCAACAGGCGCTGACCGGTTTCGATCACCTCATCCACCAGCGCATCGGCCTGCTCCCAGCCGGTGCGCGCCCCGACAAAGCAGGGCCGGATGCTGAACACGCCGTTGATCACGGCCGTGCTCGGGATGTTGCGTCCGGCCTGCACCAGCCTCCGGTGCAGCCGCCGGTTGAATTCATTCAGATCGTCTATCTCCTGCGCCACGAAGCGGAAGCAGCAGATCGACAGCGTCGGTTCCTGCACCACCTCCAGTTGGGGATGCGCCTGCGCGCGCTTTGCCAGGTGCCGCGCCATGGCGTTATGCCGGCAGACCCGTTTGTGCAGACCGTCGATACCGATTTCGCGGATCAGCGCCCAGACCACGGCACCGCGCGAGGGCGCGGACAGTTCCACGCCGAAATCGCTGTAGGGAATGCCGGGACTGTCCATGGAATGCTGCGCGTCCGCGGTGCTGAAGGAGCCTTCCAGGTAATCGGAAGCGCCCTGCGTGAAGGCGCGATTGAGGATGCTGCGGTCGCGCACGAACGTGGCGCCGATCCCGACCGGCGCGCCCAGCCATTTGTGCGGATCGACGATGACGGAATCCGCCAGCGCCAGCCCGTCATAGAGCGGGCGCACCTGCGGGTCCAGTATTCCGGGCAGGCCGTAGGCGCCATCGACGTGGAACCAGAGCGAAAACGCGCGCGCGATCTCGCCGATCTCGCGCAGTGGATCGATGGCCCCGGTACTGGTGGTGCCGGCGTTCGCCACCACCGCCACCGGCACGGCCTCCAGCCCCGCGTCCTGCTCCAGCTGTTGCCGCAGGGCTTCGGGACGCATGCGCCCCAACGCGTCCGCCGCGATGGTGACGACCGCGTTGCGCCCCAGGCCCAGCACCGCGGCCGCGCGATGAATGGTGCGATGGCTGGCCTCCGTGGCATAAATGCGGCAGGGCCGGTCGACACCGTCCTGCGCCGGGTCCGCGCCGCGCTGCTCGAAGGCCCACTGGCGCGCGGCGCCCAGCGCCACCAGGTTGGCCACCGAGCCGCCACTGCTGTACACGCCTTTCATGTGCGCCGGCAGCTCGAACATGTCGGCCAGCCATTGCAGTGACAGCTCTTCCAGGTAATTGAACGCGGTTAGGCCGATGCGCTGCGGCGCGGCCACCGCCCCGGCGAGACTCGCCAGCGCACCCGCGGTGGTGGCCCCGGTGGTGATAAAGGCGGTACAGCCCGGATTCGGAATCGCGGAGGCATTGGGGATCAGGACGTGCCCCAACTCATGCAGCAGCTGCTCGATGCCCACACCCTGCTGCGGCACCGGCCGCTCCAGCGCCGGCTGCCACTGCGGATACTGTCGCATGGCGTCGTCGTGCTCGAAGCGCTGGTAGCGATCCAGGTGCTCGCCCAGTCGCTGTAACAGGTCTGGCAGTCTGCCGCATTCTGCGCTGTCGCGGGTCATCGCGTTATCTCGCTGTCAGGGCTGGAAATGGATACCCGTCATTGCGAGGAGCGAAGCGACGCGGCAATCTTCCAAACAGCGCCTGCACCTTTGGGAGATTGCCGCCCGCCAGGCCTGCGGCCTCGCGGTCGCAATGACGGTTGCCATTCATCTTAGCCCCCCTGTTCCGGTCAGGCCAGCAACCGCGCGCCACTGGCCATGAACGCCATGGTGCGCGGAGCCCCGGCGATTTCGACGCCTTCGATCAGGTCATCCGCTGTGATACCCTTCGCCTTCGCACAGGCCGGACACAGCCAGATCCTGCCCTCGTTTGCGATGAAATGCCGGATCAGCTTCGCCAGCGGCTCATAACCCTCGGCCACCAGCCCATCGGCGCCGCCCCGGACGCACAGGCCGGCGGCATCGGCGGTGGCGAAGACCGCTGTTTCGCTGGTCTGGGCCGCCGTCACGGCCAGCAGGAAAGACACAGTGGCCCGCTCCGGATTGTTGGCGCCGTCGCTGCAGTTGATCAGGAATTTGTGCTCCTCGAGATTTGCCTGTGACATGGTGGTCTCCTTTATCTGGTGGGTTGGCTGCCGGGCAGCGCCCGGGTTGAAAAGAAGTCTGGGGGATGCCGGCGGCGGGCGCTTGGAGGCGCTCTGGTATTACTCTGGAGAAACTCTGAAGAAGCTTTGACGTGCGCAGAAAATAATCAGAACGCACGGTTGGGGGGACATACTGTAGTGCGCTACCGCTTTGCTGACTTCACCTTCGACACCGACTCGCTGGAGTTGCGCCGCGGGGGCGAACTGCTGCACAGCGAACCGCAGGTGCTGGCGCTGCTGAATCTGCTGGTGGAGCGCAGCGGCGAGCTGGTCAGCAAGGAAGACATCAACAACAGCGTGTGGCGCGGGCGCATTGTCTCCGATGCTGCGCTCAGCAGCCGCATCAAGGCACTGCGGCAACTGCTCGGCGACGACGGGCGCCAGCAGGCTATGATTCGCACCGTGCACCGGCGCGGCTTTCGTTTCGTCGCCGAAACTGCCCCCGTTATGGAAACCGGCGCACCGGCACCCGTCGCTGAGCGTGCCGCAATCGACACGGCCAGCGGCGCCAGAAAACCTTCCGTTGTAGTGCTGCCCTTCCTCAGCCTGTCGAACGAACTGGAACAGGAATATTTTTCCGACGGCGTGACCACCGACCTGATCACGCACCTGTCCCGGCACCGCTGGCTGGACGTCACCGCGCGCAACACCGCCTTCGGCTACAAGGGCAAATCCGTGGACGTGCGCGAGATCGGCCGGGACCTGGACGTCGACTATGTAGTGGAAGGCAGCCTGCAGCGGGCGGGCGACCGGGTGAGGATCATGGCTCACCTCGTCAACGCGCGCACCGGACATCACCTCTGGGCGGAACGCTTCGACCGGGAGCTTTCCGATATCTTTGCCGTGCAGGATGAGATAACGGAGAAGATCGCGGCGCGCATCGAACCGGAGATCGGCTTCGCGGAACGCAACCGCGTGGCGCACACCCGCCCCGCCAACCTGCAGGCCTGGGACTGCTACCACCTCGGCATCCACCAATTTTTCCGCTTTACCGGCGCCGACAACCGCAAGGCCCAGCAGTTGCTGAAGCAGAGTCAGGAACTCGACCCGCATTTCGGCGAGGCATACGCCTGGTGGGCCTATGCCCTGATACTCGGCATGGTCTACTGGGACACGCCACCCACGCAGGAACTGCTCGACCAGGCGCTGGCCGCCAGCGACTGGGCGTTATCGCTGGACCGACAGAACGCCAGCTTCCATGCGCTCAAGGCGCGTGTACTGCTGGCACGCTGTGAATATGACGCCGCGCTGGTGGAAAACCAGATCGCCATCGAACTCAACCCCACCTTCGCCGCCGCGCACTGCGGCCTGGGCGATTCGCTGGCCTATGAAGGCAAATACCAGGAATCCATCAGCTGTTTCGAGAAGGCGGTGGAACTCAGCCCCAACGACCCGCAGCTGTGGGCCTTCTTCACCTATGGTGCACTGGCCCTGCTGTTCAAACAGGAATTCACCCGCGCCCTGGAGTGGACCGAACGCGCCAGCGCCATTCCCAACTGCCAGTACTGGACCACGGCCCACAAGATTGTCGCGTTGAGCTATCTCGGCCGGAAAGCAGAGGCGCAACGCGCGGTGGCGAGGCTGCTGCAGCAACAGCCAGGGTTCACGCAGGCTTTTGCGCGGGAGAAGCTGTTTTATCTGAAACAGCCGCAGCAGATTGAGATGTATATGCGGGGGTTGGGGATGGCGGGGGTTGGTTGACAAAAGTTGACATCATGTGAATAATGCAGCCCGCAATGGACAAGCGACTCAACCTCGAACAGCTCTCCACTGCTATGGAAAAGGCGGGTCTGAGTCCCGCGGCCCTGGCGCGCGAACTCTCGGTCTCGCGAGAAACCGTCAGCAAATGGCTCAATGGCAAAGCCGTTCCCCGCCCCGACAAATTGCTGCGACTGGGCAAGGCCGTGGGCCTGAGCTTCGCGCAACTGGTCATCAAGGAAGAACCGAACGCACCGGTGGTCGCGTTTCGCCGCATGCGCGGGACCGTGACCAGGGACCACCATATCGAACGCGCGCAGAGCATGGGCCGGATGTTGCGTCACCTGGTACCGTATCTCCCGTTCGATGTACTGGCGATGCCACCCGTGCTGAAGGACCCGCGCTGCGAATACGACTATCTGCAGAAAGTCGCAGGGATGATCCGTCACGAGATCACCCTCGATCCACTCGAAACGATCGACTTCCGCCACCTCATCCGCCACTTCCGCAAGCTCCAGGCCGTGCTGATTCCCGTATTGTGGGGCAGCAGGCAACAGCACAAGAACGCCACGCACCTCTACCTGCCCGACTCGCAGACGACCTGGGTGTACCTGAACCTGGACGTGAACGTTCACGACTTCAAGTTCTGGATGGCGCACGAGCTTGGGCATTGCCTGGTTCCGCAGCTCCGCGGCAACGCTGCGGAGGATTTCGCCGACGCCTTTGCGGGCGCCTTGCTTTTCCCGCACGAACTCGCGGCTGGCGCCTGCAAGAAACTTGTTCGCCTGTCCAGCGATAAGGCTCAACTGAAAAAGATCCTGTCGCTGGCGGAAGAACAGACGATTTCGCCCCTCACCGTCTATAAGCAGGTCAATGCCTACGCGAAATCAGAAGGACAGGCGCCGCTGGCCCTGGAACCGGCCATCCATGCCTGGACAACCCGCTTCAACAAGAACTATCTGAACGTCAGCGCCAGCCTGTTCGATGGCGACATACCGCCCGAACCGGCGACTTACATGGAAGTAAGCTCCGATATCTTCGAGACACCGTTCTTCGACATCCTGAGCCGGTATCTCAAGGAGCACAACAAAGGACACGGCTTCGTGCAAACCCTCATGGACATCCCGCTGCTCGATGCCAGGAGCCTGCATGCCGCGCTGACCTGAATGGCGCAGTCGAAGATACTGGTCGACACCAACTGCTATCTGCGGCTCGCCCAGTCGATCAGGCCGCTGCTGTTCGTACCCTTTGGCGACAAGGAATACTGCCTTTACGTCATTCCCGAACTGAATGAAGAACTCGACCGGAAGCATCTTAAAAACAAATTCCCCTGGGTCGACGATCCTGAATACCAAAACGACCGCAACCACCATCCCGTCGTCAGTCGAAAACAGAAACGCTCCATTGCGGATACCTTCGACCATATCTGGGACTATGTCGAAACCGAACTGCCCGGTCCATCACGAGTCGATGCGCTCTACGTTGCCTATGCGATCGAGCTGGATGTCCATGTCGTCACCGACGACGATGACATGATTGTCCTGGCCGAGACCTTCGGTGCGCGGGTCATGCGCACGCTGGATCTGCTGAGGCTGATGCTCGACGCGGGCCACGTCGATATGGGGAGGATTCGGGCTATCGTGAGCTATTGGCGGCATATCGAGGATATGCCGGGGCAGGTGAGGCGGCAGTATCGGACGCTGTTCGGGGAGGAGCCTCCGTAGACATAAAAGTGGTGGCGGGGGAAGGAATTTGAAGCGGTGGAGTCGAGGCGGTTGCGACGGATTTTTATGGACTATAGGTAAAGCCGGGCACCTGCACAGTATCGAAATCAGCAGCTATTTTGATTTCGCCTTGTCAACCACCATAGGCAGCCGCGTTCTATCGGCAATTCGGCTTTATCCCTCTATCCAGCCGGCCGCTGAAACGGTTCCTGCCATTTGACTCCGTCTTTACCCTGATGATGGATTTGAACGCGGGATACACACATTCTTAACACATGAACCCACTCTTCAAGCCTTCGCTGATACCTGGGATCGCAATAGTCTCAGCTCTCGGTCGTCAACCGCTGCCTGGCAAGCGTCACCGACACGCGCGAGGTGCCGCAGGTGATCGAGCATCGACCCCCCTTCCCGGCAGCGAAGCAGCGATGCCGTAACGCTTGATTTGCTCACAGCTAGCCAACATAGACATTCTCGTTGTGCCACCGAAGATACTCCTCACCAGGCCGTTCGCCTGGAATAACAGGAACAGCGGCCAGGGATTCACCATGCAATCGATAGTACGCTTTTCCGTTAAACCACTCTTCTCGAATGCGCGAGCTCACTTCGATCCGCAATTCCGGCGTTACTGTTACAAGCCCCAGATCAAACAATTTGTGAAAATCGGATCGAAGCAGTAGACCGTTGCGGGTACTGTTGGGGCCACATTTGGAAAATGGCTTAATGTGGGCGGCTTCAAGCACCGGTAAGGTGTGCTCTCCTGTAAATGCGCAGCGCCGTTGATACGCCTCGGTCACAAGAACGCGAAAAGTCCCCTGCCCCAGACGCGCCTTTGCGAGATAGGCTTCACCATACTTCGGTTCCGGTTCGCGCACCTGTGGCTGGGATTGTTCTAGCTCGTTAATCCGGGTTTGAACAGCCAACCAAAGTCTGCCACCTATCTGATTAGTTGTATCGTAGGTTTTTCCGCGCACAATGTTTCCAGACCAATCTGACGGCACTTCGATCCAGCGGTCCCGCGGAAAGAAACAAGGGTTAGAAAGGATGCTGCATCCAATTTCAGGCAAACTGCTTCTGGTCGTTCCGGTCAGTGGGCGAATCAGTTTTTCGAACTCAACAAAGCTACCCGCGCCGTTCTTCTCGCCGAACACTTCCCACGCCATCGTCAGAGGCAGCTTTACATACTTGACGAAGTATCCGAACCCGGCGATGTGGTTATTTGGGCGCTTCAATTTGAAAAGAAACGGTGTTCCGGCATCCAGGCCAGTGAACGGCGGTGTAGCACTTGGCTGCCAGAAATTGACTTCATCGAAGCGTTGCTCAGACAAATACTGGTACCAGTCGTTGTCTGTCACACCCACCCAATACCTCATACCGTTAACCTACGCTATCGTCTACGCGGCCGGCGTGTCTTGCTGCCGTCGCAAATCCGTCCTTGATTTTTTATTCCCCAGTGTTGAGCCATCCGCCGGAACGATGTTCAACATCAGTTCGGTAAGGGCATCATTCGGGGCCTTGCTCATCTATTCCTCCGAAGCCTTTGTGCCGGCACCCATGGCCGCGTCAGTGGTGGAAGTGGATCTCTTCCGAACCGCCCAGTATCACATCGATATTCATGCCGCGTTGCCGACCCTCGAAAAAGCTGTTGATCCGTTCCACTTCCTCGTAGGGCAGATAGCGGACCTTGCGGTCCAGGCGCAGTTTCTGGAAGGTGGGCCTCCGCAGTTGCTCTACCAGTCGATTGCGCTTTTCGCGCGGGGCCACGATGAACAGCGGGTATACGGTATTCGGCGCGACAAGCGTCAGGTCGGAAAACCGCAGCAGGCCGGAATAGATTGCAGTGGAGTTCTCGATCTCGAAGGCCGCGTCGATGCGGAATTCGTCTTTCCAGACCACGTCGATATTCTCGACATAGCGGGTCTGCGTATCCAGGCCCGCGGCGAACTCCGTCTCAAAATTCTCGAAATGAAATTGATTGCGGAGGCGCCCTTGATCGCCGGCGGGTATCCAGACCTTGTTGCCGGCCTTGGCGCCCAGGTTCGCCAGCATCCATTGCATGCGCAGGTGATCGGAGACGATGTTATCTGGAATTTCTGCCGGATCTTCCCGGGGGAGTTCGGCGGGTTCGTCGGGAGTTGCGATATCCTCGCCGAAAAGGTCGTGCTGCGGGATTTCGTAGACGGGCCTGGCCTCTTTGCGCAGCGTGAGCACCGAATAAAGATCGTCATAGTGCTGGTAGAAGGCTTCCAGCTTATCCTGTGCGACCGTGGTAAAGCCGCGGAGCTGGTAATTTTCGGAGTAACCCATCAGCTTTGAGAACTCCGCGAACGGAAGATTGATTTCTTGCGGATTGGCGATGAAGTAGATCAGTTCCCAACGCTGAGTGGTGTCGCCGCGCAGCGATTTCCACAGCTCGTCCGAAAGATCCCGGTTGGTGGTCGTCGCGGCTATCTTGCCGAGGAGTTTGATGGTGGGGCCTTCGACGATCAGGATGTCGTCGCCCGGCTGCATCCGTTCGAACTTCGCGCGGTTCGCTGTTGATGCATTTGAACCCCACACTGCGATAGGTCGGCCGCTGAAAATGCCGTCAAGCCGCTGTTTCAGAGCCGAGGAGACATAGCGATAGATGCGTTCGGGTTCCACCTTTTTGCGGATGGTGTCTTCGTAGTGGACCATCGCCTCCGCGTTTCCGGGCGGGATATATATGAGGAATATGCCCTTCACGGGCAAAAAGTCCCGTGTCGCTGCCACACGCGCCAACCGGTCGATTCAAGGAACCGACTCTCCCCCTCCTTCGCCTGATGGTCTGGACTTGTCATGTTCTTGGTAGATGTCCGCTTGATCCGTAGGTATCCGGATTCTTGCGGTCGTCCATGACCCGTCCGGCTCTGGTCCGCGAGCCGCATTTTCTTTTCCTTTCCGGATCATACTGTCTGGGGTGGGTGGTGTCATCCGCGGGGGGCAGCCCGGAAGATTAACGTTTCTTCGAAACGGCGCCGGGTCGGGATTACTCGCGCTACGCGCTCGCCCTTCGGGCCGGCCTTCGGCCGTTCTCTCCGCGCCTGCGGCGCTCCCAGTGATTCGCCTGCTGCGCACGCTCACCCCTTCGGGGCGCCGGCGCTTCGCTTGGCGTCCTGCGCGGCCTTCGGCCGCTTGTCGAACCGAAGGCTCCGAACCAAGTCATCCCTCTCCGCCACGCATAAAAAAAGCCCCGATGGGGCTTGTTTTATGCGTGGCGGAGAGGGAGGGAAGCGTGGATTTCGTCTGTAACGCCTTGATTCGATTGACGTTTTTGACGACCCTTTCTCGGAATGTAACACCGCGGAGTAACACCCGCAGCGGTTAACGGCGACCAAGTTATACCCATCTGACCGACGAATCAAGTGAGCGATATACAGCCCTCCGCCAGAACGGAGGTTCCCGGACATCCAAGTGGCGATCCTCAACAGGCCGAGTGCCTCTAGCACCGGTTGCCCAGATCTTGTTAAGGGTTCGACTGATACACACAGCGTTCTCCGATAACTTTAATCGCGCACTCCGCAGCCTGCCGACCAATTGAACCGCTATACTGAGGTGTCATAAAAGCGGGCTGATTTGCGGTTCGATTGAGAGGACCATTTAAATGAACACGATTGGTCTATACGCCGATTACATCGTACTTTCGATACTTTCGGTTGTCGCTTTGGGCTTATTGATGTTTTCCAGGCATCTGCATCGCAAACATGCGCGCAAGGTCCAACACAGAACTAGCGAGTTTTTTGCACAAAACACCTCCCCTATTGGGAACGCATCCGACCATGATGAGACCGCCATAAACACACTGCTTATTCAGGCGATCGCCGGGATGCAGCGTGCTGTGCAGACGATTAAAGAAACACAAGAGCGTCTGGAGTCCGTCAGCACCCGGATAGAGCGTTTGGAAGGCAAAGTGCGGAATTCATCCCGTTAGATATAGCAGTTCAGATTTGATCTGACAGTCAAACCAGTAACTGTCGATCAAATCTGAGTTACTACACATAATCCCAAGCGCCTGCGGCGACCTGCAGCGGCTAAATAGAAAGAATTACTCTTAATCGCATCGCGGTTCATGTGGCCGATTTGCCAAAGAGGGTCGCTGAACAATAACTTCTTGGCTCCTTCGATGGCGGGCAGTGAGCGGCCTCAGTCATCATACTCGGGTACAGGGATTATTAGCCTTAACTTCCGAATTCGGCCAGAAGCGGTCACTCGTGGAATTTCACTGAGCGTCTTCTTTGTCGCAGTTCACGACATTAATTCTTATATATTGGCGGACGTATGCATCGTCCGGTTTTGAGGCTATCCCACCCGCTTAACACTCAGGCTCTCGGCGAGAACAACCTAAGTCGGCTGATCATGCGAAGAGGGTGTCATCCGGCGAGTGTTGAGGACCATACGCTGTGTGAGTCCTCCTCCCGCGAAGGGATGTCCTCGGCCCAGGTCCATATCGAAACATTCCTGAACGTCGCCGTAGCAGGCAAATGTCTGTCGATGATTCGTCCCGCAAGTTCTCGCGAGCGCGGAGCCCAAAGGTTTCCATGCAGATGCATCGGCAGGTGTGGGATGGGCGTCGGGTCCCACCCGGCACGCGTGTGCACGATCCGACCGTCCACCCGCCAGGTGATCCCTTCCGGCTGCCACTCGATCGCATAGTGATGGAAATCCTGGGTTGCGTCAAACTCCAGGCGGATGCGGCAAGGTGAGCCTCGATATCCGAATGCCATGGTCGATCCGACATCGCCGGGATTAAAATACACATTGGCCAACATCCTCGTGGGATCATCGCCGATGAACTCGATATCGATCTCCTGACGCGGCGTATCCCGATGAAGAAAAAAGCCGGTGATCAGACCTGGACCGGCCGCAGCCTTTATCTCGGCTTCGAAACGTCCATATGCAAACGGGGCCACCGAGGCGAAGGCGCCTGAGCGATATGGTCGGCCGTAAGCGCTGTCATTGCTAAGTGTTAGGCCGACGCATGTCTCGCCGTGAACGAGACCGTCCGTGGAGAAGGCCGCCATATTCCCCGGAAACGTTTCGGTCAGGGTCCGGAATGCGGAGGGTAAATCCTTCATCGAAGCTTGCAGAATGGAAGTCACGGTCGGGGTCGAGAGTGGGCGATCGGACAGCATCGGTTGCCAAGCTGATGCCGGTGGCAGAATCCAGGGTGACTCATCCAAGGGCTCCGCGGGAAGTTGCAGTCCCGCGAGTGTCACAGATCCTGCCGTTTCTGGGCGGTCGACCCTGAAGACGCGATGGATTCGTGGTGCGCCAGTAGGAAAGGGTTGAGCGGGCTCGGGGAGCTCAAGAAGCGCGCAAAGCGGCTTCCATCTCGAGTCGTCGCCGTCGCGCGAGCGCAAAACCACTGTCTGGGAGGAAAGGTGAGCGGTCAGTTGCCGCATTGCGCGAACCGCACCATCTTCGAATATGTACTTGGCGTGGAGTTTCGCGAATACCGTGTTGATGTCGCTCAAGGGAGTGGGTGGATCGATGATAGCGTCGAACGTCTCAAACATCTGTACAAGATCGCGCGCTTGAACGGGCGGGTCGCAGTCATCGTACACCCGCACACGTAAGCCTAGCATCGAAAGAGCCATAGCGAGTTCGTCATGCGCGCCACCACAAGACCACCCCAGGACTGGACCGGCATGTGTTCGATCCGCCGGGAGCGAAGCAGAACTCGTGTCGATGGTTCCGGCACGCGCCAGAAAGGGAAGAATGGAATAGACGTTGTCGGAGCCAGCGTCCTGTCGTTGCAGGATCGCCGGTGAAGATAACGCCAGGGCTTCAAGCGCCTCAAAGCGATAGTTCATCCAGAGATCGACCGGTCCGTTAACAGGCATCGCCTTCAACAGGGTCGCGGCACCCTTACGCGATAGGACGTAGCCGGAGAGAAACCAAAGTCCACGCACAGGTCG
>JAGFJP010000187.1 GCA_024102665.1 Thiogranum sp.
GTTGCTTTATAGTTTCCACAGGCTTGACCAATAGCAGAACCATGAACCATCACAGCGACACAATGTTTGTCCTTCCGGCCCCGGCGCTCCGCGGGCTGTCGCTGCTGCCTGCTCTGTTGCTGCTGCCGCTAGGCGGCTAATACACCTGCCTGGCGAGGCGAAACGCAACTTCCCCGAATTGAATGAATCAGATGCGACGCAGCATCCGGCTTTGGTATGCTGTGGACGCGACAGGCGGCGGATGCCGCGACGGAGCAGAACATGAGCAGCGATCAATTGATCATTTTCGATACCACCTTGCGCGACGGCGAGCAGAGCCCGGGCGCGTCCATGACCAAGGACGAAAAGGTGCGTATCGCCAAGGCCCTGGAACGCATGCGGGTCGACGTCATCGAGGCCGGTTTTCCCATAGCGAGCACCGGTGATTTCGAGGCCGTGCAGGCGGTGGCGCGCGCGGTGAAGAATTCCACCGTGTGCGGGCTGGCGCGCGCCCTGGACCGCGACATCGACCGCGCCGGCGAGGCGCTCAGGGATGCCGCCTCGGCGCGCATCCACACCTTTATCGCGACTTCGCCCATTCACATGAAAATGAAGTTGCGCATGGAGCCGGACCAGGTGCTGGAACAGGCGGTGCACGCCGTGACCCGGGCGCGCAAATACACCGACAATGTGGAATTCTCCCCCGAGGATGCCGGGCGCTCGGAACTCGATTTCCTGTGCCGGGTGCTGGAGGCGGTGATCGACGCCGGCGCGACCACGGTCAACATCCCGGACACCGTGGGCTACAACCTGCCGCACCAGTTCGGTGACCTGATCCGCAACCTCATCGAGCGCGTGCCGAACGCGGACAAGGCGGTGTTTTCCGTGCACTGCCACAACGATCTCGGCCTCGCCGTGGCCAACTCGCTTTCCGCCGTGCTCAATGGCGCGCGCCAGGTGGAGTGCACGATCAACGGGCTCGGGGAACGCGCCGGCAACGCCTCACTGGAAGAAGTGGTCATGGCGGTGCGCACGCGCAAGGATGTCTTCTCCTGCGATACCCGGCTGGATACCAGGGAGATCATGACCTGTTCGCGGCTGGTATCGGGCGTCACCGGTTTTGCGGTGCAGCCCAACAAGGCGATTGTCGGCGCCAACGCCTTTGCGCACGAGTCGGGCATTCACCAGGACGGCGTGCTCAAGAGCCGCGAGACCTACGAGATCATGCGCGCGCAGGATGTGGGCTGGAGCGCCAATCGCATCGTGCTCGGCAAACACTCGGGCCGCAACGCGTTCCGCAACCACCTCGAGGAACTCGGGATCACCTTTGAATCCGAAGAGGCCGTCAACGAAGCGTTTTCGCGGTTCAAGGATCTTGCCGACAAGAAGCACGAAATCTACGACGAGGACCTGCAGGCGCTGGTCAGCGAGGTCAACCTGGACGCCGAGAACGAACAGTTCAAGCTGGTGTCCCTCAGGGTGTGTTCGGAAACCGGCGAGACGCCCAATGCCGACGTCACGCTCAGCATCAACGGCGAAGAACACAAGGCCAGCGCGCCGGGTGGCGGTCCCGTGGATGCCGCGTTCAAGGCGATCGAGGCGATCGTGCACAGCGGCA
>JAGFJP010000013.1 GCA_024102665.1 Thiogranum sp.
AATGGGCGCGCAACAACGACATGATCCTGCACCTGCACCGTGCCGGCAATTCCACCTACTCGCGCCAGAAGAACCACGGCATGAACTTCCGCGTGATCTGCAAGTGGATGCGCATGGCGGGCGTGGACCACATCCATGCCGGTACCGTGGTCGGCAAGCTCGAGGGCGATCCGCTGATGATCAAGGGCTTCTACGACACCCTGCGCGAACCCCACACGCCCATGAGCCTGGAAAACGGCCTGTTCTTCGACCAGGACTGGGCCTCGCTGAACAAGGTCATGCCGGTGGCCTCGGGCGGCATCCACGCCGGCCAGATGCATCAGCTGATCCACTACCTCGGCGAAGACGTGGTGCTGCAGTTCGGGGGGGGCACCATCGGTCATCCGCAGGGGATCCAGCAGGGTGCGGTCGCCAACCGCGTGGCGCTCGAAGCCATGATCCAGGCGCGCAACGAAGGCCGCGATTACCTGAAGGAAGGTCCGCAGATCCTGGAGGCTGCCGCCAAATGGTGTTCGCCGCTGAAAGCTGCGCTGGATACCTGGAAGGACATCACTTTCAACTACGAGTCCACCGACACCGCGGACTTCGTGCCCACGGCCACCGCCAGCAACTGATTCGAGGAGATCGCCATCATGATGAGCAATCACGGCAATCGCATCACGCAGGGGCAGTTTTCCTTTCTGCCCGACCTGACCGACGAGCAGATCACCCTGCAGATCAAGTATGCGCTGAAAAACAACTGGGCGGTGAACGTCGAGTACACCGACGACCCGCACCCGCGCAACACCTATTGGGAAATGTTCGGCATGCCCATGTTCGACCTCAAGGACCCGGCCGGCATCCTCATGGAAGTCAACGAATGCCGCAAGACCTTCCCGAACCATTATGTGCGGGTCACGGCCTTCGACAGTACGCGCGGCTGGGAGACACCGCGCATGTCGTTCATCGTCAACCGCCCGAAGAACGAACCGGGCTATCGTTTGATCCGCGAAGAGCGCGGCGGCCGCAGCATGGGCTATACCATCGTGCCCTACGCCACCGACAAACCCGAGGGAGAACGCTACGTGTAGGGAACCGTAAGAAACCCTGACCAGGTTGGCCCATGTAGGAGCGGGCTTTGCCCGCGAACACTCGCGGCCATGCCCCAGGGCAGCCTCTCGGCGCAAGCGGCGCCTCACCTTCAGGCCGCTCCTACCCATCCGTCAGGACGATGTATATGAGCGAAACAGACGAGGATACTCAGACCGAAATCCCGCCGGACGACACCGAAGTCGATCTGGAAGCCGAGTTTCACAGCTCCAATGTGCAGGAGGTGCTGGACAAGCTGGACCGTGAACTGGTCGGACTGATACCCGTAAAAACCCGCATCCGCGAAACTGCCGCCCTGCTGCTGGTCGACCGCGTGCGCAAACAGATGCAGCTGAGCTCCGAGACCCCGACGCTGCACATGTGCTTCACCGGTAACCCCGGCACCGGCAAGACGACAGTGGCGCTGCGCATGGCCGAAATCCTGCACCGGCTGGGCTACGTGCGCGAAGGTCACCTGGTTTCAGTGACACGCGACGACCTGGTCGGTCAGTACATCGGTCATACAGCGCCGAAGACCAAGGAAGTCATCAAGAAGGCAATGGGCGGCGTGTTGTTCATCGACGAGGCCTATTACCTGTACCGGCCGGAGAACGAACGCGACTACGGCCAGGAGTCTATCGAAATCCTGCTGCAGGTCATGGAAAACAATCGCGATGACCTGGTGGTGATCCTGGCCGGCTACAAGGACAAGATGGATCGCTTTTTCCATAGCAACCCGGGCATGCGTTCGCGCATCGCTCACCACATCGATTTCCCGGATTACCGGCCCGACGAACTGCTGGCGATCGCCAGGCTGATGCTGGCCGAACAGAACTACCGCTTCAGCCCGGAGGCCGAAAAGGCTTTTGCGCAATACATCGAAAAGCGCAGACAGCTCGAGCACTTCGCCAACGCGCGCTCGATCCGCAACGCGCTCGACCGCGCGCGGCTGCGCCAGGCCAACCGGCTGTTCGCCGGCGCCGGTCGCAAGCTCACCAAACGTGATCTGATGACACTTGAACCCGACGACATCCTCGTCAGCCGCGTGTTCAGCGAAGGCCGACCCGACACGGTCGATGGCGCTGTGCCGGAGAACACCTGAGCCCGGAGCCGCAATGACGCCCTTCCCGCCCGGTCTATGGTCATGGTGAAACTGATGGATCCACGCATCGCCCGGATGCGTCCCCTGCGTATCATGCCGAAAACCATTGAAGCGGCATGCTACAACCAGGTGCGCCTGGCTCTGCGCCGTCTTGGCCGGCCGCTGCGCATTCCCCTGCCCGAACACCGCGGTCTCGAGATCATCCTCGAGAACAGTCACTGGTTGTGCGTCGACAGTGCGTTCGACGACCAGCTGATCATGGCCTGGCTCGATTTCGATACCCGCAGACACAATGACGCCCTGCACGAACCGGTTCCCTGCGAACTGCGTCTCTACCACATGCACGCCGGGCTGGTGATGGGTTCCGCTCTCGATGCCCTGCAAAGATCGCTGATGGAAGAACTCGCCGCAAGTGTACCCCGCCATAAATATTGACACATTCAGCCAGCCGCAAAGCGCTCAGCCGCAAGGCGCGTCCCCGCTGGGGTAGCCACTCTACCTCAAGGGGACGCAACGCAGCGCCTGAGCGCTTTGCGGCTGGCCCGACGGGAGGTCGCCCAATCCGCCACTGCGGCGTTGCAGACCTTGGAAAGGGCCTGCCATTCCCTGCGGTCTGCGCCTTGCATTGACGGATTGGGCGACCTCTGAACGTGTCAATATTTATGGCGGGGTACACTAGCGCCCCAGCTCCGTGAAAATCAGCCCGGAAAGCAACCGCTCGACCGGTACGCGGTCGTCGGTGAGCACCGGCAGCGCAGACATCCGGGTACCTTGTTCTTCCAGCACTGCGGTCACGTCGCGCCACTCCCGCTGCGGTCCGCGCGTCGCGCGCAACCGCGGCGGCGGCGCGTGCTCATCACCTGCCGAGAGCACATAGGTCACGCGCGAATCCGGCAGGGTATGGGCTTCCATCCACACGCGCACTTCGCCAAACACCTGGCGCAGCGTTTTCAGCATGCTCTTGACCAGCCGCGGGTCGGGGTAGACGTCGACCACGTTGAGCGTGTAGAGACCACCCGGAACCAGCCGTGATTTTACCAGGCGAGCATAGTCGAGCGTCACCAGGTGAAACGGAACGGCGATATCATGGAACACATCGCCGACGATCACGTCGAACGCCTGTCCAGGCATCTGTGTCAGCACGCGTCGCGCATCCGAGTGGATGATGCGCGCATCGCCCCGATCGAACCACATTTCCTGTTGCGCGACAGCGGTGACTTGCGGATCCAGTTCGGCCACCACCACGTGAGCACCGGGATAGCGGACCTGCACGGCACGCGGCTGGGTATAGGCCCCGCCACCGGCGAAAAAGAAAGACGGCGGCTGTTGCCGGTCATCGCCAAGGTGTGCTGCGACGAGTTCATCCATGAGGTGCGCATAGGGCGACAGCAGCAGGTCGGGACGGCTTTCGTGGTTAATGCCATGCAGCAGGTGATCGAGCACCATTCCGCGTGCGCG
>JAGFJP010000021.1 GCA_024102665.1 Thiogranum sp.
CCGGCGCCACCAGCACGTCGCGCACCACGCCGGATGCCGGCGACGAGAGTTCCACCACTGACGCCCACTGCAGTCGCGCGGCGAGGCTCTGCGCCAGGCAGCCGGGCGCCGCCAGCAACAGGCCCGCTGTGACCAGCCAGCGTTTCATTCGGTCAGGGCCGTCTGCAATGCCGCCAGGAACACCTGGTTTTCCTCGGGCTTGCCGACGGTGACCCGCAGGCAATCGGTCAGGCGCCCGCCCGCGGGATTGAGGTTTTTGATCAGCACGCCCTGGCGGCGCAGCGAATCGAACACCCGGTCGGCGCTGCCATCCGGCACCTTGAAGAGGACGAAATTGGCATCGCTGGGAAAGGCCTGCACACCCTGCATGGCGCTCAGCGCGTCCAGCATGCCGGCGCGATCGGCGCGTATGCGCGCCGCCTGTTCATCCAGCACCGCCTTGTGCTGCAACGCAAACAGGGCGCTGACCTGGGTCAGAATATTGATGTTGTAGGGCAAACGCGTCTTGTCGACTTCGCCGAGCCAGTCCGGAGAGCCTGCCAGCAGGCCCAGGCGCAGACCGGCGAGCCCCATCTTGGACACCGTGCGCAACACCAGCAGGTTGGGAAATTCGCCGAGCCGCGGCATGAAGCTGGCATCGGTGAAGGGCGCATAGGCCTCGTCGACCACGACCAGGCCGGGCGCGCAGCGGATCACCTCTTCCACCGCACCCGCATCGAACAGGGTGCCGGTGGGATTGTTCGGGTAAGCCAGGAACACGATGGCGGGCTGATGTTGCCCGATGGCGGCGCGCATGGCATCGACGTCGAGTCCGAAATCGTCCGCCAGCGGCACGCCCTGGTAACGCATGCCCGCCACTTCCGCGATCATGCGGTACATGACAAAGGTCGGATCGGGCGCCAGCACCACGCGCTCGGGCCGCGCCACCGACAGCGCCAGCATCTGGATCAGCTCATCGGAACCGTTGCCCAGCACCAGCTGCATGCCCGCCGGCACCTGCATGGCCTGTTTCAGTTGCCCGGTGAGTTGCTGCGCGCCGGGATCGGGATAGCGGTTGAGTTCAACGTCGCGCAGTGTTTCGAGCCACTGGTCGACCAGTTCGTCGGGCCAACGGTAGGGATTTTCCATGGCGTCCAGTTTAATCAGCTTGCCCGCATCGAGCACATGATAGGCCTTCAGCGCCTGGATTTCAGGGCGTATCCAGCGCCGCACGGAATCCGGATCCGGGCTCATTGCCTGGGAATCCGGTATTCCGCGGACAGGGCGTGCGCCGTCAGTCCTTCGCCACGCGCCAGCGTCGAGGCGGTACGCCCCAGGTCCGCGGCGCCGGCCGACGAGCAATAGATCAGGCTGGAACGTTTCTGGAAATCGTAGACACCCAGCGGCGATGAAAAGCGCGCCGTGCGCGAAGTCGGCAATACGTGATTGGGGCCGGCGCAGTAATCGCCCAGCGCCTCGGCGGTGTAACGGCCCATGAAAATGGCGCCGGCGTGACGGATCTGCGCGGCCATCGGCTGCGGATCTTCCACCGACAGCTCCAGGTGCTCGGGCGCAATGTAGTTGGCCACCTCGACCGCCTCTTGCAGATCACGCACCTGGATCAGCGCACCGCGGCCGGCGAGCGACGTTCTGATAATGTCCTGGCGTTCCATCTGCGGCAGCTGGCGGTCGATGCTGGCCGCCACGCTGTCGAGGAAGTCCGCATCCGGGCTGAGCAGGATGGATTGCGCATCCTGGTCGTGCTCGGCCTGTGAAAACAGGTCCATGGCGATCCAGTCCGGGTCGGTCCTGCCGTCGCACACCACCAGGATTTCCGACGGCCCGGCGATCATGTCGATGCCGACCTGGCCGAACACCATGCCTTTCGCCGTCGCCACATAGATGTTGCCGGGACCGACGATCTTGTCGACGCGCGGCACGGTTTCGGTGCCCCAGGCGAGCGCCGCCACGGCCTGCGCGCCGCCGATGGCGAACACCCGGTCGACCTGGGCGATGGCGGCGGCGGCCAGCACCAGTTCGTTGACCACGCCGTCAGGCGTCGGCACCACCATGATGAGTTCGCCGACGCCGGCCACCTTGGCCGGTATGGCGTTCATCAACACCGATGAGGGATAGGCCGCCTTGCCACCCGGCACATAGAGGCCCGCGCGGTCCAGCGCCGCCACCTGTTGTCCGAGCAGCGTGCCGTCGGCCTCGGTATAGGACCAGGATTCCATTTTCTGGCGTTCGGCGTAGACGCGCACCCGCGCCGCCGCGCGTTCCAGCGCCTCGCGCTGTTCGGAAGGTATTGCCTTGAGCGCGTCGCGCAAACGCGCCTGGCTGATTTCCAGTTCGGCGACGCTCGCGGCCTGCATGCGGTCAAAGCGGTTGGTGAACTCAAGCAGCGCCGCATCGCCGCGCTCGCGAATGCCGGCGATGATATCGCGCACCGTCTGCTCCACCTGCTGGTCGGAGACCTGCTCCCACGCCAGCAGATCGTCCAGCTGACTGTAAAAAGCCGGATCCGCGCTGTTGAGTCGTTTGATATCCGCCACGCTCAGGCCGCCTCTTCCTGCTGCTTGCGCACCGCTTCGGCGAGCTGGTCGATGAACGCCCGGACGCGCGCATGCTTGCGTTTCATGGACGCCTTGTTCACCACCAGCCGCGAGCTGATGTCAGCGATCTTCTCCAGCGGCTTGAGGCCGTTGGCTTTCAGGGTGTTGCCGGTATCGACCACGTCGACGATCAGGTCCGAGAGGCCCACCAGCGGCGCCAGTTCCATGGAACCGTACAGCTTGATGACCTCGACCTGCTGGCCCTGGTCGGCGAAATAGCGCCGTGTGCTGTTGACGTACTTGGTGGCGATGCGCAGCCGCTGCGCCTGTCCGGGACGCGGTTCGCGTCCGGCCACCATCAGCTTGCAGCGCGCGATGCGCAGATCCAGCGGCTCGTACAGCCCCTCGCCGCCGTGTTCCATCAGCACGTCCTTGCCGGCCACGCCGAGGTCCGCCGCACCGTACTGCACGTAGGTGGGCACGTCGGAGGCGCGGATAATCACCAGCTTCACATCCGGCTGATTGGTGTCGAGGATCAGCTTGCGGCTGGTTTCGGGATCGTCCACCGGTTCGATGCCGGCGTAGGCCAGCAGCGGCAGCGTTTCCTTGAAGATACGACCCTTGGAAAGCGCGATGGTGAGCTTTTCGGATTCGGACATGACATCTACCTGCCGGAGCGGTGCGCGCGGCGACGCGTCGGCTTCAGCGAATCTGTTTTTCCCACTGCTCGGGGGTGAAGGTGCGCAACGCCAGCGCGTGCACCGCGCCCCGCATCAGGTCACCCAGCGTACCGTAGACCATCTGGTGCTGCTGCACCATGGACTTGCCCTCGAATGCAGGGCTGACCACGGTCGCTTCGAAATGATCGCCATCGCCCTGCACCGACACCTGCGCCGAGGGCACACCCTGTTCAATGATTTTCTTCAGTTCGTCTGCCTGCATGCCTGCACCAACATTGGAATAAGCGGAGGCGCATCATACTATAAAAACACCTGCGGGCAGGAACGCGATACACCGGCAGCGGCCGCTGCGGAACCTGGATTCAGCCGTCGCGATGCAGGGGCAGAACGTCGTCCAGGCTGCTGACCCGCGCAATCGCGAGCATCTGCGCCGGGATGTTGAAAAACCGGACCGATGCTCCGGTTTCGGCGGCCTGGCGCAGACACTCCATCAGCAGTGCCAGGCCGGCGCTGTCGGAACGCTCGACGTGGCTGAGATCGATGTCCAGCGCGCCGGGCCGGGAAAACACCTCGCGATGCTGCTCCCACAGCAGCGGCACCGACGCAAAACTCAGGTCGCCGTGAATTTCCACGCGCCCGTCGCCGGACTCGCGTACGCTGGGCTGCGCCACTATTCGGTTCCGCCTTCAGCAGCCCTGTCGAACAGGAATTTGCTGACCAGTTTCTCGATAATGATGGCCGACTGGGTCAGTTCGATCTGGGAACCGTCGGTGAGCACCTCTTCCAGCCCCCCCGGCTCCAGGCCCACGTACTGCTCGCCCAGCAGCCCCGACGTGAAAATACTCGCCGAGGTGTCTTCCGGAAAGCGGTTGTACTTTTCCTCGATGTCCAGTGTCACCACAGCCTGGAAGCGTTCGTTGTCGTAGTCGATGGCGCTGACGCGTCCCACCAGCACACCGCCCACGGTCACCGGCGAGCGCACCTTGAGACCGCCGATGTTTTCGAAGCGCGCGATCAGCTGGTAGCTCTCTCCGGTAGACAGGGTGCTCAGGTTGCTGACCTTCATGGCCAGCACGAACAGCGCTGCCAGGCCCGCCGCGATAAACATCCCCACCAGCATTTCCGTCGATTTTGTCTGTTTCATCTGGTCGTCACTCGTTGAATCCCGGTTTGCTGCCTGCTGCGCGCGATGCGCGCAATGACATGTGATCTTGATCGTTCATTCGCCAAACATCAGCGCCGTCAAAACGAAATCCAGTCCCAGCACCGCGAGCGCGGAATGCACCACGGTGCGGGTGGTCGCGCGGCTGACGCCTTCCGAGGTGGGCACCGTATCGTAGCCCTCGAACACCGCTATCCAGGTCGCCACGAAACCGAACACCACGCTTTTGATGACGCCGTTCAGTACATCATCGTAGAGATCGACCTTGGCCTGCATCTGTGACCAGTAGGCGCCATCATCGACGCCGAGCAGTCCGACGCCGACGAAAAAGCCGCCGTAGATGCCCACGGCGCTGAACACCGCCGCCAACAGCGGCATGGACAGGAATCCGGCGAGAAAGCGCGGCGCGATAACGCGGTGAATCGGGTCGACGGCCATCATTTCCATGCCCGACAGCTGTTCGGTGGCTTTCATCAAACCGATTTCCGCGGTGAGCGCCGAGCCGGCGCGACCGGCGAACAGCAACGCCGTGACCACCGGCCCCAGCTCGCGCACAATCGACAGCGACACTACCACGCCGAGCGATTCCTCGGCGCCGAAATCGACCAGCGTGTTATAGCCCTGCAACGCCAGCACCATGCCGACGAACAGGCCGGACACGGTGATGATCAGCAGCGACAGCACGCCCACCGACAGCAGTTGGGCGACCAGCAGGCCGGGCCTCGCCAGCACCGCCGGGATACCGGCCAGCGTCTTGATCAGAAACAGGGTGGAGCGCCCCAGCTTTTCGAAATAGCGGAAGCCGCCGCGCCCGAGTTCGCGTATCCATTCCAGCATAATCGTTATCGCGCGCTCCCTGTGTCGCGCTGCAACAGGTCGTCGACGTATTCCGGCGCCGGGTAATGGAACGGCACCGGGCCGTCCGGCAGACCCTGCATGAACTGCTTCACCCAGTCGGAATCCGTGCCCTCGAGCTGTTGCGGCGTTCCGGCGCCGATGACCTTGCCGCCGGAAATGACGTACATGTAATCGGAAATGGCCGCGGTCTCCTGCACATCGTGCGAAACGATAATGCTGGTCAGCCCGAGCGCGTCGTTGAGCAGGCGGATCAGCTGCACCAGCGCGCCCTTGGAAATCGGGTCCTGCCCGGTGAAAGGTTCGTCGTACATGATCATCATCGGGTCGAGCGCGATGGCGCGGGCCAGCGCCACGCGGCGCGCCATGCCGCCGGAAAGTTCGCTGGGCATCAGGTGACGCGCCCCGCGCAGGCCCACGGCCTGCAGTTTCATCAATACCAGGCCACGCACCATGGATTCCGGCAGCCGGGTGTGTTCGCGCAGCGGGAAGGCGACGTTTTCGAAGACGCTGAGATCGGTCAGCAGGGCGCCGGACTGGAACAGCATGCCCATGCGCTGGCGCAAACGGTAAAGTTCGCCACGACCCAGCTCGGGCACTTCCTGACCGTCGACACGGATGCTGCCCTCGTGCGGGCAGAGCTGGCCGCCGATCAGCCGCAACAGCGTGGTCTTGCCGGTGCCGCTGGGCCCCATGATCGCCGTGACCTTGCCGCGCGGGATATCCAGGTCCACGCCGTCGAAAATCATGCGGTCGCCGCGCGCGTAACGCAGCCCGCGGATACGCACCAGGCTATCACTGCCCTTGTCGTCGGAGGTCTCGGTCATTTCCCTGTTTCTTGTTGATTTATCCGGGCCAAACGAATCGGGCTATTATACGGATTGACACCGGCAGCGATACCCGCGCCGCCCTTTGCCGTATCAACGCGCCTCGGTTTTCTCCGCCCCGCAGCGCTCGCAACGGTAACAGGTCACCAGCCGCCCGCGCTTGACATCGAACGGCTTGCTGACCGGCGCCCACTTGTGGAAACCGCGCCGGCACAGCGTGTCGCCCTTGTGTTTTTCCGATGCTTTGGGGCGCTTGAACGGCACCACGTTGCTCACTACACCACCTCCACGACAGATTTCAATTCTGTCGCCACTGAATGCGAAACGCTACTATACGCTCCCTATGTGGATGCAGCTCCTTGCCGTTGTCGCCGGTTTCGCACTCCTGGCCTGGGGCGCAGAACGGTTCGTGGTCGGCGCCGCCGGCAGCGCGCGGCTGCTGGGCGTCTCGCCACTGCTGATCGGCCTCACCATTGTCGGCTTCGGCACGTCGGCGCCGGAGATACTGGTATCGGCGGTCGCTGCGCTCAAAGGCAATCCCGGTCTGGCGATAGGCAACGCCATCGGCTCGAATATTACCAACATCGCCCTGATTCTTGGCGCCACCGCGCTGATCACGCCGCTGACCATGCACTCGCGCCTGGTCCGGCGCGAGCTGCCGGTGCTGATCGCCACCACGCTGGTCGCCTGGTGGCTGCTGAGCGATGGCGAACTGCAATTCACCGACGGCCTGATCCTGATGGCCGGGCTGGCGGCGCTGGTCGGCTGGATCATTCATGCGGGACTGACGGCGCGCAACGGACCGGACCCGATGGCGGCGGAATACGAAGCCGAGATCCCGACCGATCTGTCCATGCCACAGGCGCTGTTCTGGCTTGCGGCCGGCCTTGTCGTGCTCGTCGCCAGTTCACGCATGCTGGTTTGGGGCGCGGTGGGCGTCGCCGAATATTTCGGCGTCAGCGACCTGATTATCGGGCTGACCATCGTGGCACTCGGCACCAGTCTGCCGGAACTGGCCGCGTCGGTGGCGAGCGCGCTGAAAAACGAGCACGATATCGCCATCGGCAACGTCGTCGGCTCGAACATGTTCAACCTGCTGGCGGTGCTGGGTCTGCCGGGGATTCTTGCGCCGAGCGCCGTAGAAGCGGCGGTCGTCACCCGCGACGTGCCGCTGATGATCGCTCTCAGCGTGGCGCTGCTGCTCATGGCGTACGGGTTCCGCGGCCGCGGCGGGCGCATCAACCGCCTCCAGGGAGCCCTGCTGATGGCGGTCTATTTCGGATATCAGGGCCTGTTATACTTCACCGCCCACCATTGAAGTGACGGTTACCCGACAGCATGAATGATACAGTCCTGAAAACGCTCGGCCTGGCGGTACTGGAAACCGAATGCGCCGCCGTAGAGGCGCTCAAGAACCGCATCGACGACGATTTCGTGCGCGCCTGCCACTACATGCTGCACTGCGAAGGCCGCGTGGTGGTGATCGGCATGGGCAAGTCGGGACATATCGGCGGCAAGATCGCGGCAACCCTCGCCAGCACCGGCACACCGGCGTTTTTTGTTCATCCGGGCGAAGCCAGCCACGGCGATCTCGGCATGATCACCGCAAAGGATGTGGTCCTGGCGCTGTCCAATTCCGGCGAAACCGATGAAATTCTCACCATTCTGCCTATTATCAAGCGGCTCGATGTCCCGCTGATCGCGCTGACCGGGAACCCGCAGTCGACGCTGGCGCGGGCGGCGAGCGTCAACATCAATGTCAGGGTGGAAAAAGAAGCCTGCCCGCTGGACCTGGCGCCGACCGCGAGCACCACCGCCGCGCTGGCGATGGGCGATGCGCTGGCGATTTCGCTGCTGGAAGTGCGCGGCTTCACGGCGGACGACTTCGCGCGCTCGCACCCCGGCGGCAAGCTGGGACGGCGCCTGCTGCTGCTCGTCGATGACCTGCTGCATACCGGCGATCGTGTGCCCAAGGTGAAATCCGGCACCCTGATCTGCGATGCGCTGCTGGAAATGACGCAGAAAGGTCTCGGCGCCACGGCGGTCGTCAACGGCGATGACACCGTCGAAGGCATCTTCACCGACGGCGACCTGCGCCGCGCGCTGGACCACGGCATCGATCTGCACAGCACGCCCATCGACCAGGCCATGACGCGCAACTGCACCCTGATCAGGCGCGGGCTGCTTGCCGCCGAAGCTCTGCAGATCATGGAAAACGGCAAGTTCAACGCGCTGCTGGTGGTCGACGACGACAAGCACCTGATCGGCGCGCTCAACATGCACGACCTGCTGCGCGCCGGCGTGGTCTAGGACAGCTTACCTATGAAAGATATTCTCGAACGGGCCTCGCAGATCAAGCTGCTGATTTTCGATGTCGACGGCGTGCTGACGGACGGCAGCCTGTTCCTCGGCGACGACGGACAGGAATACAAGGCCTTCCACAGCCAGGACGGCCACGGCATCAAGATGCTGCAAAGACACGGCGTGCGCTGCGCCATTATCACCGGGCGCACCTCGCGGGTGGTCGAGCACCGCATGCGCAACCTCGGCATCGACCTCATCTACCAGGGCCAGGAAAACAAGCTCGAAGGCTTCGCGCAGCTGCTGGAACGCGTCGGCCTCGCGCCCGAACAGGTCGCCTACATGGGCGATGACGTGGTCGATCTGCCGGTGATGCGCAAGGTCGGATTCGCCATCGCGGTTCAGGATGCGCACCCCTGGGTCGTCAAACACGCGCACTGGCAGACCCCGCGCGCCGGCGGTCGCGGCGCGGCGCGCGACGCCTGTGAACTGTTGCTGGAAGCGCACGGCGTGCTGCGCCAGGAACTGGAAACCTATCTGTGACGCAGTTGTGTTACCGGCGGCGAACTGGCATGTTAGCGGCGCAACCGCCGCGGTCCGGGAACCGGCCGCCTTGAATGCGCAACAGGTATGAACCATTGATCAAGACATCGCTGAACCGCTGGACATTGCTGGCGCTGATGACGCTGCCCGTGCAGGTCTGGGCGCTGTCCACCGACAAGCAACAACCGATGCGCATCGAGGCCGACCGCGTCGAACTCGATGATGCGACCGGCATCAGCACCTATAGCGGCAACGTCAAGGTCACCCAGGGCACGCTGGTGCTGACCGGCGAACTGATGACCATCCACAGCAGCAACAACGAAATCCGGAAAGTCATCATGGAAGGCAACCCGGCGACCTACCGGCAACGTCCCGATAACAAGGATGAGGATGTGCACGCGAACTCGCTGCGCATGGAGTACTACACCGAGCCGGAACGCATCATTCTGCTGAAGCAGGCCGAGGTAAACCAGCAGGGCGACCAGTTGCGCAGCGAACGCATCGAGTACGATGTCGTCAAGGACCAGGTCAGGGCCGGCACCGACGCGCCGAACGAACGCGTGCACATCATCATTCAGCCGAAGCCCGGCAAGGACCAGCCGGAAAACCCCGCGCAATGAGCCGGCTGGAGGCGCGGGAACTCAACAAGAGTTACGGGGGACGCCGGGTCATCGAATCGGTGTCCCTGCACGTCGACAGCGGCGAGGTCGTCGGCCTGCTGGGACCCAACGGCGCCGGCAAGACCACCTGTTTCTACATGATCGTCGGGCTGGTGCCCGGCGACGGCGGTTCGGTGTGGCTCGACGATACCGAACTGACCCGCTTCCCGATGCATGTCCGCGCCAGGCACGGCCTGGGTTACCTGCCCCAGGAAGCCTCGGTGTTCCGCAAACTCAGCGTCGCCGACAATCTGCTCGCGGTGCTGGAAATGCGCAAGGACCTGAGTGCCCGGGAACGCGCCGACAGGGTGGAAAACCTGATGCAGGAACTGCATATCGCTCACCTGCACAATCAGAAAGGGCTGAGTCTTTCAGGCGGCGAGCGGCGCCGGGTCGAGATTGCCCGGGCGCTGGCCATGGAACCGCGTTTCATGCTGCTGGACGAACCTTTTGCAGGCGTCGATCCGATTTCCGTCAAGGATATCCAGCGCCTCGTCGAACACCTGACCGAGCGCGGTATCGGGGTGCTGATAACCGATCACAACGTGAGAGAAACGCTGGGCATCTGCGATCGCGCCTATATTATCGGCAATGGCCGGACGCTGGCCGAAGGCCCGCCGCAAGCCATCCTGCAGGACCGGAAAGTTCGCGAAGTGTATCTCGGTGACCATTTCAGCATGTAGCCGCGGCGAAAACCGAATTAAAAACTTCACTGGCATAATAAATGCAGTAGAATACGCCTCTGTAACCCGTTGCAATCCGTCCAGCGTGGACGACAGAGGTTCGACAAAACCCGACGTATGAAGCAATCGATTCAACTCCGGCTCGGCCAGCACCTGACCATGACGCCCCAGCTGCAACAGGCAATACGCCTGCTGCAGCTGTCAACCATTGAGTTGCAGCTCGAAGTCCAGGGCGTCCTCGAATCGAATCTCATGCTGGAGCACGACGAGGGAGACAACCCCGCCGAGCTGGAGGTCAAGGAAGGCCAGCGTGAAAACGACGCCGTAAAGGATGCCGTAGAACCGCTCGCCGGCGCGGATTCGGACATCGCCAGCAATGCCGACAGCCTGCCCGCGGAGCTGCCGGGCGACACCAGCTGGGAAGACACCTTCGACATGGGCGCCACCAGCTACAGCGCCCCCGGCGACAGCGACGGCCGGGATTTTTTTGAAACTCACAACAGCGAAGGCGAAACGCTGCACGATCACCTCATGTGGCAGCTCGATCTCACGCCGTTCAGCGATATCGACCGCGAAATCGCCGCGACCATTATCGATTCCATCAACGACGACGGTTATCTGAGCGTGTCCCTCGAGGAGTTGCACGAAGGCATGCAGCTCGACCCGGCGCTGGAGATCGGTATCGCAGAGGTTCAGGCGGTGCTGCACCGCATCCAGCATTTCGACCCGGTCGGCGTCGGCGCCCGCGACCCGGCGGAATGCCTGATCATTCAGCTGCGCCAGATGGACGCCGACACCCCCTGGCGCAAGGAAGCCCTGCAACTGGTCCAGGACCACGTCAGCCTGCTGGGCAATCGGGACTATAATCAGATCATGCGACGCATGAAGCTCAGCGAGAGCGAGCTTCAGGAAGTGCTGAAACTGGTCCAGTCGCTGAACCCGAGACCCGGATCGCAGATCACGACGGCCACGGCCCAATACGTAGTTCCTGATGTATTTGTCTTTAAAAACAAGGGCAAATGGCAAGTAGACCTGAACATAGAAGCAACGCCGAGGCTCCGCATCAACAGTCATTACGCCAGTCTGGTTCGCCGCGCCGACAACAGTGAAGACAATGCCTATCTGCGCAATCACCTGCAGGAAGCGCGCTGGTTCCTGAAAAGCCTGCAAAGCCGCCATGAAACGCTGTTGAAAGTGGCCCGTTGCATCGTTGACCGCCAGCGCAATTTCTTCGAATATGGCGACGAAGCCATGAAACCGCTGGTGCTGCGCGATATCGCGGAATCCGTGGAAATGCACGAATCGACAATTTCACGGGTCACCACGCAGAAATACATGCATACCCCTCGCGGCATTTTTGAATTCAAGTATTTTTTCTCCAGCCATGTCGGAACGTCCGACGGCGGAGAATGTTCGGCCACCGCCATCCGCGCCATCATCAAGAAGCTGGTCTCGGCGGAAAAACCTTCGAAACCGTTGAGCGACAGCAAGATCGCCAGCCTGCTGGCCGATCAGGGGATCAAGGTGGCGCGACGCACCATTGCGAAGTATCGTGAGGCGATGGCCATTCCCCCTTCCAATGAACGTAAACGCCTCGCTTGAGGCCATGGACGAGGAGCACATCCATGCAAGTCAATCTCACCGGTCACCATGTCGATATCACCGAACCCCTGCGCAACTATGTCAGTGAAAAATTCGAGCGCCTGGAACGACACTTCGACCAGGTTACCGACGTACACGTCATACTGAGCGTGGAGAAACTGCGCCACACCGCGGAAGCGACCATGCACCTGAGCGGCAACAAACTGTTCGCCGACAGCACGCAGGACGATATGTACGCGGCCATCGATGGCCTGGCTGACAAGCTCGACCGCCAGATCAAGAAACACAAGGAAAAAGTGACCGACCATCATCGCAGCGAAGGCTCGATCAAAAACAAAGAATTCTGAGACAACCGGTGACGGACCGCTGCCTGCGGGAAGCGGTCCGTTTTACCCTGGCAACCATGCGCATCTCCGACCTCCTCAGCCCCGACCGCGTCGCCTGCCGGCAGGATAGCAGCAGCAAGAAACGCAGCCTGGAAATCCTCGGCAAACTGCTGGCCGACGCCTTGCCGGAATTCACCGAAGGCGAGATTTTCAACAGCCTCATCAGCCGCGAGCGCCTCGGCAGCACGGGCCTCGGCAAGGGCGTGGCCCTGCCTCACGGCCGTCTGCAGGGGCTCAAGCAACCGATCGCGGCGGCGGTCACGCTCGCCGAAAGCGTCGATTTCGACGCCATCGACGGCCAGCCCGTGGACCTGCTGTTCGCCCTGCTGGTGCCGGAAGAATCGACCGACGAGCACCTGCAGATCCTTGCCCGCCTCGCGGAGATGTTCATCAGTCCCGAATTCTGTAACAAGCTGCGCGACTGTGACAGCGGCGATCAGTGCTATAAACTGATCATCGACTGGGAATCCCGGCAACAGCTATCCGCATGAGCACAGACGCTTCGGTCGGCACGCTTTTCGAGACACTGAAAGACAAACTGGGACTGGAGTGGGTCGGCAGCCGGCTCGGTGAGAGCCGTCTCATCAAGATTTCGGCTTCCGATCACGGCAGAACCGCCATGGTCGGGCACCTCAACCTGATCCACCCCAACCGCGTGCAGGTTCTCGGCGCCACCGAGATCCAGTACCTTGACCGTCTCAGCGAAAACCTGCGCCGCGACCTGATCAACCAGCTATTCGACGGCATGACCGACCTGATCGTGATCGGCGACGGCCAGTCGATCCCCGCGGATATCAGGCAGCGCACCGAGGCCACCCTGACGCCGGTGCTTACATCGCGCCAGCCGACTCCGCAACTGGTCAGTTACCTGCAGCATTATCTCTCCAGCCTGATCGCCGAAAAGATCACCCTGCACGGCGTTTTCATGGAAATTTTCAGCCTCGGGCTGCTGATCACCGGCGACCCGAGCGTGGGCAAGAGCGAACTGGCGCTGGAGCTGGTTGCGCGCGGACACCGGCTGGTTGCCGACGACGCGCCGGTGTTCTACAAAACCGCGCCTGACGTGCTCAACGGCCGCTGCCCGGAGATGCTGCGCGATTGTCTCGAGGTGCGCGGTCTCGGCATCCTCAACGTGCGCGCCATGTTCGGCGACAGCGCCATCAAGCAGAACCGCAACCTTCGCCTGATTCTCAGGCTGGTGCCCATGACCGAGGAACAGATGCACCAGATCGACCGCCTGCACGGCGCCACCTCGACACGCACCATACTCGGTGTCGACATCCCGGAAATCACACTGCCGGTGGCGCCCGGCCGCAATCTCGCCGTGCTCGCGGAAGCCGCCGCGCGCAACCATACACTGCTGCTGAAGGGCTTCGATGCGGCCAGACTGTTCATCGAGCGCCAGGCGCGTTTCATGGAACACGATCAATCGTGAAACTGGTGATCGTCAGCGGCCTGTCCGGATCGGGCAAGAGTGTCGCCCTGCACACGCTCGAGGATATCGGTTTCTATTGCATCGACAACCTGCCCGCCGGCCTGCTCAACGCCCTGGCGGCGGAACTCGACACGGAATCGCGCCCGGTAGAAAACGCCGCCGTCGGCATCGACGCGCGCAACCTTCCGCAATCGCTGCAGCATTTCAGCGAAATCCAGGATGAGCTGAAAGCACGGGGCATCGCCAGCGAAATTCTCTTCCTCACCTGCGACAGCGACACCCTGATCAAGCGTTTCAGCGAGACACGCCGCCGTCACCCCTTGAGCACCGACAGGATCTCGCTGGCCGAAGCGGTGGAGCTGGAACGCGCGCTGCTGGAACCGATCGCTGCGCGCGCCGACCTGTTCATCGACACCAGTCAAACCACCGTGCACCAGCTGCGGGACCTGGTGCTCAAGCGCGTCCAGCACCGCCATAGCAGCGGCCTTTCGCTGTTGTTCGAATCGTTCGGCTACAAGCACGGCATCCCGACCGACGCGGATTTCGTGTTCGACGCGCGCTGCCTGCCCAATCCACACTGGCAACCTGATCTGCGCGCCCTGACCGGACGCGATGCCGCGGTGATCGAGTACCTGGAAGGCGAATCCAGGGTGGCAAAGATGTACACGGAACTGTGCGGCTTTCTCGACAACTGGATTCCCGCTTTCGAAGCCGACAATCGCAGCTACCTGACGGTGGCCGTCGGCTGCACCGGCGGCCAGCATCGCTCCGTGTACCTGATCGAGCGGCTCGCCGCCCACTTCGGAAACCTCTATCCGAACGTGGTGACCCACCACCGGGAACTGTCATGAGCGTCGGTATCCTGCTGGTCACGCACGGCAATATCGGCGCGGTTCTGCTGCAATCGGCCAACGATATCCTCGGCGTGTGCCCGTTACCCGTGGCCGATCTGGCGATACCGCAGTGCTGCGAGCCGGACCAGGTGCTGGCGGCCGCCCGCAAGGCGGCCCGACAGCTCGACAGTGGCGACGGCGTCCTGGTGCTGACCGACATGTACGGCGCCACGCCCAGCAATATCGCCTGCCGGCTGCGCGAATCTCACCGCGTCCGCGTGGTAGCGGGTCTGAACCTGCCGATGCTGATCCGCGTTCTCAATTATCCCGATCTCGGCCTCGATGAACTGGCCTGGAAAGCCGTCACCGGCGGCCGCGACGGCGTATTGACCCTGGAAGACATCGATCATGCAGGATAAAACCGTCACCATCGTCAACAAGCTCGGACTGCACGCGCGCGCGGCGGCGAAGTTCGTCACCCTCGCCGCCTCCTTCGCCAGCGATATCAAGGTCGCGAAAAACGGCCAGGAGGTCAACGGCAAAAGCATCATGGGCATCATGATGCTGGCTGCCTCGCGCGGCACGGAAATCACCCTGATTGCGGACGGCGAAGATGAAAGCCTCGCCATCGCCAGCCTCAGCGAGCTGGTCGAGCAGCGGTTCGGAGAAGCGCAATGACGATCGCGATTTCCGGCAACGGCATCTCCCGCGGCATCGCCATCGGCCCTGTGCACCGGCTGGAGCGCGGCGAAATAGAGGTCTATGAAGCCTCGATTCACGCCGACCTCATCGAGGATGAAGTCGCGCGATTCCGCCGCGCGGTGCGCACGGCACGCCAGCAACTCAAGGCGATACGCAACAGCATCCCCGACAGTACGCCGGTCGACATCACCGATTTCATAGACACCCATCTGCTGATGCTGGAAGACGGCATGCTGACCGTGGCGCCAGTCGACCTGATCCGCCAGCACCAGTGCAATGCCGAGTGGGCGCTGAAAATACAGCGCGACACGCTGGCGCAGGTTTTCGACCAGATGGATGATCCCTACCTGCGCACGCGCGTCGATGACGTGGATCACGTGGTAACGCGCATTCTGCGCATCCTGATCGGCGAAAACGCCACCGATACGCCAGGCGATTCGCTGCGCGGCGCCATCGCCTTCGCCCACGACCTGACGCCCGCCGAGGCGGCCCTGCTGTATCACCAGGGCATCGCGGGATTCGTCACCGAATCCGGGGGGCCGCTGTCGCACACCGCGATTCTTGCGCGCAGCCTGGGGCTGCCGGCGATCGTCGGCACGCACGTGACACCGCACCAGATCCGCGACGGCGACACCGTGATCCTGGATGGCATGCAGGGCATGCTGCTGGCGGACGTCGACGAGGATACGCTGAAAGAGTACCGGGAACGGCAGCGCACGCAGCAGAAACGCTCCGCCGATCTCAATCGCCTCAGGAACAAGCCCGCGGTTACCACCGACGGCACGCATATTCACCTGATGGCGAACGTCGAACTCAGCGACGACGTGCGCGCCGCGCGCCGCGCCGGCGCAGATGGTGTCGGCCTCTACCGCACGGAATTCCTGTTCATGAACCGCGATGACGTGCCTGGCGAGGAAGAGCAGCTCGAGGAATACCTGAAGATCGTCAAGGCGCTGAAGGGCCTGCCTATCACCATCCGCACGCTGGACCTCGGAGCCGACAAGAGTTTCAGCGCACACACCAGCGAACATATCGCGCCCAACCCGGCGCTGGGCCTGCGCGCGATCCGCCTGTGCCTGAAACATACCGAGCTGTTCCGCCCGCAGTTGCGCGCCATCCTGCGCGCCTCTGCCAAGGGCCCCGTGCACCTGATGATCCCCATGCTGTCGAATGCGCAGGAACTCAACGAAGTGCTGCACCTGATCGAGAGCGTGAAACAGGAACTGCAGCGCGAACGGCTGGCTTTCGACTGGAACATACCGATCGGGGGCATGATCGAGGTTCCGGCCGCCGCGCTTTCGGCATCGCTGTTCGCGCGCAAGCTGGATTTCCTGTCGATCGGCACCAACGACCTGATTCAGTACACGCTGGCCATCGATCGTATCGATGACGCCGTGACCTACCTGTACGACCCCCTGCACCCGGCCGTGCTGCGGCTGATCAGGATGGTGATCGATGCCGGGCTTCACCACGAGGTGCCGGTAGCCATGTGCGGTGAAATGGCCGGTGATCCCCGTTACACGCGCCTGCTGCTGGGCATGGGACTGAGCGATTTTTCGGTGCACCCCACCTCGTTGCTCGAGGTCAAGGACGTCATCAACCGCAGTCGCATCGACGATCTCAAAACGGGAGTCGCCCGCATCCTGGATGAAGAGGACCCGTTGCGCATCCACGAAATGGTCAAGGCGCTGAACGAAGCCTGACCGTCTTGCGCGCCCCGCAGCCGCGTGCGGCGCTGCGACAACCGGTGTGCGCAAGCGTGATTTTTGTCCCGGCAAAGGGCCTGCTACACTCCTCGCCATCGCACACATCCAACCCGCCCGAGGTCCGTCATGGCTGAAACGGCCGATACAAGCATGCAGCAACGACTGGAAGCCCTGACCGCCGCCCTGCACAGCGGCGCCGCCGAACAGGTCCGGCACCTGCTGGTCGGCCTGCACCCGGCGGAGATCGGCGATCTGCTGGAATCGCTGCCACACGGGCCGCGCGAAATTCTCTGGGAGCTGGTGGATCCGGACGACCTCGGCGAAGTGCTCACCGAGGTCAACGACGAGGTCCGCGCCGGCCTTATCGAGGAGATGGAAACCGACCAGCTGGTGCGGATCACCGAAAATCTCGACACCGACGATCTCGCCGACCTGTTGCGGGACCTGCCCGGCGCAGTGATCCACGAGCTGCTGCGCTCCATGGACAAGCAGAACCGTCATCGCCTGGAATCGGTGCTGTCCTATCCCGAGGATACCGCCGGCGGCCTGATGAACATCGATGCCGTGATGGTGCGCGCCAATGTCACGGTGGACGTGGTATTGCGCTACCTGCGCCTGCGCGGCCAGATTCCGGATTTCACCGACACCCTGATCGTGGTCGATCGCTTTGACAGGTACCAGGGCCTGTTGCCGTTGACGACGCTGCTCACCAGCGACCCGGAGGCGAGCGTCGCCGATGTCATGGACCGGGAAGTGGAAGGCATCCCGGCGACCATGAAAGACGTCGATGTCGCGCGCCGCTTCCAGGATCGCAACCTGATCTCTGCGCCGGTGGTCGACGACAACAACCGTTTGCTGGGCCGCATTACCATCGACGATGTGGTCGACGTCATCCGCGAGGAAGCCGACCACTCGCTGATGAGCATGGCGGGCCTGGACGAGGAAGACGATATTTTCGCGCCGGTGGTGCTCAGCGCGCGGCGGCGCGCCGTGTGGCTGGGTATCAACCTGGCGACAGCGTTCCTGGCGTCATGGGTGATCGGCCTGTTCGAATCCACGCTCGATAAAATCGTGGCGCTGGCGGTGCTGATGCCGATTGTCGCCAGCATGGGCGGCATCGCCGGCAGCCAGACACTCACGATCATGATCCGCGGCCTGGCGCTGGGACAGGTCGGCGCCAGCAATGCGCGTTCGCTGCTGACAAAGGAGATCATGGTCAGCGCCATGAACGGGCTGACCTGGTCGCTGGTGGTCGCGCTTATCGCCATGGCCTGGTTCCAGAGCACGGCGATAGGACTGATTATCGCCAGCGCCCTGGTCATCAACCTGGTATGCGCCGCCCTCGCCGGATTCGGCATTCCGCTGCTGCTCAGGCGCGTCGGCGTCGACCCCGCCCTAGCCGGCAGCGTGATACTGACCACGGTGACCGATATCGTTGGCTTTATCGCTTTCCTGGGGCTGGGCACCCTGTATCTGTTATAGGTCTTCGCAGCAACCCGCGCGGCCCTGTTGCTGCACAGGCGGGCAGGGTACCGTGCCATACGAACAGAACACGCAGCAATCACCCTTGCGCGGCGTCAGCAATGCGCCGCAGCCGGTGCATTCGTAATAACACTGGCAGGCATCCACGGGCATGCGCTCCTTGCGCCGCGCGCCGCAGACGGGACAGCATATTATCGACTCAAGCCGGAGTTCTGCCGACATCGGGACAACCTCCCCTGGCTCATTGCTTCGCGGGTCCGAAGTTCATGCCGATCGACAGGCGCGTGGCATCGCTGCGGTTTGCGGTCACCCGGTGCACCACGTACGGCGCGAAGAACACCAGCATACCCTCTCGCGGTGTTATGCAGGTAGTCACCGGGCCCTGCTCCAGCACCAGGTCACCCGAGTTTTCCGGCACACTCACGTAGTACACGCCGGATACCAGCTCATCGTCTTCCTCATGGTGATGCGGCAGCGTGACATGCCCGGGCCCCATTTCATTGAACCAGAAGCCTGTCGACAGCGCGAGCTGTTCGCGCTGCAGGAAGTGCGCGGCACCGCGACGGGCCGCCTCCAGCACCGGCGCCAGCGCCGGAATCCGCTCGCGCGGCACGTAGATGTTCTCGTAGCGGCCCCCGAACCAGTGTGAGCGCTGCAGCTGCGGGTCCGCGCTTGCAGCGGCGTATTGCTGCAGGATCTCGCGGTTGAGCGCCGCGGCATCGGGCAGTGTCATGACATAGTACTGGACCCGGTATTCCTGGTGTTCGGGCATCGGTGCGATTGGTAAATGATCCTTCAGTCGCCGCATAATACGCAAAACGCGGCGCGAACTGAATTGCCGGCCAGCGAGGTGACCTCCATGCACGACGACACGGACCATACACAGTCGCCACCCAGCAAGACCCGTCTCAAGCAGGATGCGCTTGCCCTGCAGAAGCTGGGCGAGGAGCTGCTCGAAGTGCCGGAGGCGGACTGGATCGCTCTCGATCTCCCGGAAAAGCTCATTCAGGCGCTGCACGAGACCAGGCGTATCCATGCGCGTCACGGCGCGCGCAAGCGGCAACTGCAGTATGTCGGGAAACTGATGCGGGATATCGACGCCGGGCCGGTCTATGAATATTTCCGGCGCCGGCAGCTGCAGGCGCGCCAGCAGGTGCAGGCGCACCACGAGCTGGAACACTGGCGCGACCGCATGCTCGCCGAGGACGATTCAGCCATCGAAGCGTTCATCGAACAGCACGCGCAGGCCGACCGCCAGCATCTGCGCCAGCTGGTACGTCAGGCAAGAAAGGAGCACGAACAGCACAAACCGCCGAAATCCAGCCGCATGCTGTTCCGTTATCTGAGGGAAGTGACCGGAGCCTGAGCAAAACTCAGGCTCCGGTCATCCTATGCTGAAACATGGCAAACGATATTGCGGTGCTCCAGCGCCGGGAAGGTACGGCGTATGTTTCTCAGACGCTGCAAATCGACGTCAGCGCACACCAGGCCCGAACCGTTGGCCAGTTCGTTCATCACCTGGCCCCAGGGGTCGACGATCATGCTGTGGCCGTAGGTTTCGCGCCCGTTGACGTGATAACCGCCCTGGCCGGCCGCGAGCACGTAGCACAGGTTTTCTATAGCGCGGGCGCGCACCAGCACTTCCCAGTGCGCTCTCCCGGTGATGCCGGTAAACGCCGATGGCAGAGCGATGATCTCGACCCCCTGGTCGACCAGGGTGCGGAACAGTTCCGGAAACCGCAGGTCGTAGCAGACCGCCAGCCCCAGCCGGCCGAACGGGGTATCCACCACCACCGCCTGGTCGCCCGCTTCGATGGTCTGGGACTCGGTGTAGCTTTCGTCGCTTTCCACGACCATAACGTCGAACAGATGGATCTTGTCGTAGCGCGCCACCTGCCGTCCCTGGTCGTCGTAGAGCAGGCAGGCCGCGCGGATCTTGTCCGGATCATGCGCCGCCAGCGGAATGGTTCCGCCGACCAGCCAGATGCCCTGGCGCTTCGCCTGGTGTGACAGGAAATCCTGTATCGGTCCGCGCTGCCCCGACTCGCGCACTGTCACCTTGTCGTGTTCTTCCTTGCCCATGATGGCGAAATTCTCCGGCAGCACCACCAGCCTGGCGCCCTTGTCGACAGCCATGCCGATCAGCCGTTCGGCTTCCAGAAGGTTGGCGCCCACGTTGGGGCCGGATGCCATTTGAATGCAGGCTACCGTTGTCACGAATGCTCTACCTCGTCAGTTCCAGTTCGACACGATCGGCCTTGCCGCTTCCGGCCACCAGCTCCTGTGCCTGCAGCGGGATACCCAGCGCAACCAGCCACGAGCGCAGCTCGTGGGCCCACAGCAGGCCGTCCTCACCCCCGGGATAACGCAGCAGCAGGCGCTGCTGCGGCTGCTGCATCCAGGCCATCACCACTTCGGGCAGCGGCGCCATCTCCGCCACCGACCGTCCGTCCCGGGGTCGCGCCCAGTCATCGGCGTGCAGCGACCAGCTGTTTTCCGCGGCGAAACCGGGCGCCGACAGCAGGCACAGACAGGTCAGCGCCGTTAATGCAGGAATTTTCATGGCAAAATCATATCAACACCTGACCCGCCTGTCTGCCGGAATGCGGCCAGGAGCCTGTCCGGGTATTGTGCGCGTAGCGAGGCGGTGAGAAATGCAGGCTAGCGTTTTTCCGCAGCAGGCGCATTTTCGGCGTCGCGGTTCCGCCCCAGGCGTTCGTACACCGGATTGTCCCAGCTGCCGCTGACGTGGTACTCCACCCTGGTCATGCGATTGAACTCCTTGCCCACCAGTTTCTCCGCCAGAAACACCGCAGCACCGACCGCCGGCCCCCCGGCGATCGCGCCGGCGATGGGTAGACTGGAACTGACCTGCGGCGTCACGGAGACCATCTGGTCGTAGTCTCGCGCGATCAGCCCGGTGCGCCCGGTGATTTCGATAATCGCGGAGGAACCGTTAATGGTGAAATCGCTGGTATAGGCATCGCCGTCCATGACCACGAAGTGCCCGCTCATTTCGCTGAAGCTGAAGCCTTCCTTCGTCACGTCACTGAAATCCAGCGTCAGACGCCGTTGCAGCGAGTTCAGGCTGAACAGGTTGAGCAGTTTTCCGGCACCCTCGTCGACATGCACCAGGCGCCCGTCGCGCGCTTTCAGGCGCAGATCCCCCTCCAGGGTCTCGAGACTGAATGCCGCGGGTCCGCCGGGCCAGTTGAGTGTGAGGTTACCTGTCAGTTCGCCACCCCGCACCGAGCTCGTGCCGCCCAGAAGCTTGTGCAGTTCCTCGAGCTTTCCGCCACTGATGTCGGCGCTGAAGCGGCTGCGCTGTACGCCGCCATCGTTGCTCCAGTGGCCGCGTCCTGCGAGCACCACCGCTCTGGATGTCATGCTCAACGACTCGAAGACCATACCCTGGCCGGCATGCGCGGCCTGCACACCGATGTTGCCGAGCTCGCGCTCGCCCCAGCGCAGATCGCCGATACTGATGTCCAGCGCGGGCAGCGCCTGCGGACGCGCGAGTCTGTTGTCCCGGTCGCCGGTCGGCGCGGCCCGTGTCAGGGGCTGCAGGAAAAGATGCTGCAGATCGACCTGCAGCTTTGCAGGCGCCGCCTGCGCAGCCGGCGACCAGCGCACGCTACCCGCGGCACCTTCACCCTGGACACGGAGCTTCCAGGGGTCCTGCGAAGCGCTGCTCAGCTCGATGCGTTCGACCCGGGAACCGGGCAGCGACAACTCGCCGATTTCCAGGTCAAACGCCACCGGCGCGGGCTTCGACGCGCGGGGTACAGCTTCCGCGTTCGCGGTGTCCTTGCCGAACAGCGCAATCCATTGCGCGGGATCCAGCCGCTGCAAATTGCCACCGATGTGGATTTCGTCGCGCTCGGGCAAGCGCGCGAGGCCGCCGCCAAAGCGGATGTCGGCGCGCTGGATGGCGTCGAATGTCGCTGTCGGCAGCAAACGCGCGTCGAGCAGGTCCGCGTAACTCACCATCACTTGATGCCCGGCCGCCTGGTCTCTGGACCAGTTCACCGTCAGGGACCGGGCTTCTTCTTTTTCCTTGTGCAACGGTTCAGGCAGGTCAATGGCAAGTCCGACCAGGTCGGATTGCAGCTGCACTTCATATATCGGTTCACCGGCCTGGTACTGGTTGGGCACGTGTATCAGTGCGTGCCAGTCGGCCAGGCCGTCGGCGAAGCGGGTTGCCGCAGGCTGATAGCCGCCCAGCAGCTGCATCAGGTTCAGTCTGCCTTCGATGTCAACAATGGTTTTGCTGTCGGCGCCCGCGCCCCCCTGGTGGACCGACACCGCGATCGGCTCACCGAGAAACATTGCCCGCGCCTTGTCGGCGGTAATGCCATCACGGGTGAAATGCACTTTACCCTTGATATCGCTGACCGCCAGCTTGCCGCTTTTCCGCCCCAACCTGTTGCCGTCCAGCGCCACGCTGCCGTTGACGCGCACCTTGCCCAGTTCGCGCTTCAGGGGAATGCCCAGCGACAGTTGCAGTTGCGCATCGCCCTGCGCAACGATCTGCTGCACCAGGTCGCCGGCGCGCCCGGCGAGCGGTGTGGTTGTCATATACCTCAGCATTCCCGACAGGCTCCCGCCGACGGCGCCCTCGACCTGCAGCAGGGGTCGTTTGAAGTCGTCGATGGTCGCGACCGCGTGCTGCACCGGCGACTCGAGAATGCGGGCGCGATCCGCGCTTATGTGCATCGATCGTCCCAGAAAGCGGGCTGAACCCTGCAATTCCTCCAGGCGTCCCCATTCGGGATGATAATTCAGTACCGCGTCCGCAAATGTGAAGCGGGCTTCCAGGCGACCTTCCCCGTCATCGAAGGGAAGCTGGTCCAGCCTGCCCTGCAGCAGCAGGCGCGCGTCGCGCGCAGTACCGGCCGCGAACGCCTGCTGCAGCCATTGCGTCGCCTTGGGACTCATTACCTGGTCGGGCAGAAAATCGCGGACACGCGACAGCGGCAATTCGGCCGCCGCGACCTGCAGATCGAGCCATGGCGACGACGACGCGTAAGGCCAGTCCAGCTGCATGCGTGCATCGACAGCGATGTCTCCTGATGTGACCGCCAGGCGATCACTCTCGACGCGGAACGATTTTGCGTAGCGTTGCCAGTGCACCAGTCCGTTGATCGAGGACAGTTGCAGTGGCGCGCCGAAAAGCTCCGGGATCACCAGCGCGGACTGGGCGCAATCAAGCCGCAGCCAGCCGCTCTGGAGATTGCCTTCGATGCGGCCGGACAGGCCCCTGACCCCCGGCGTTTCCTCCCCGGCGCCGAGCCGCAGGTCGTCGAACCGCGCGCGCAACGCGGCGCGCGGCACCTGCGAGCCTGGAAAACCGAGACTGAATTCGGCGTCGCGCAGCTCGCCGGACGGCTGCAGGCGTTCGAGCATGATCAGGGCATCGGCGTCTATCCAGGGCACCAACGGCAGCACCGACGTCAGTTCATCGAGCACGAGATGGCTGGCCGTGCCCCGGGCCCTCGGCGTCTCGCCGGTCTCCACGGCGACACGCACCGTGGACGCCGGCCACACCAGGCGATTGTCGCGCCGCAGCTCGAGATCGAGCAGTTCCAGTTGCCAGCCCGACCTGGCCAGTTGCCAGTGAAAGGCACCGCCCAGTTCGTCGGCGCTGAAGGGTGGCGCCTGCCCCGTGGTATCCGAAAGCGCCGGCGACTGTATCCGCAAGGAACCGTTGCCCCAGTCGAGTTTGCGGTCGCGAATCCCCGCCCACAGTTCCAGGTCGACGCGCCCTTGGGTGGCGATGCCTTGCGAGTCCAGCCAGCCGGCGACGGCCGCCAGATCGAGGTCGGCCGCCCTGACATAGACTCTTCCCTGCCAGGCGTTGAGATTGTTCAGCGGTCCGCTGAGGTCGGCGGCCAGCGTCACCTTGTCGCCCGGCGTATCCGGAAAGCGGAACTGCAACAGCAGCTGGTGACGCCGGCCGTCGTTCACCAGCCGCAACGCAGGCGCATGCACGCGCAGCGGTTGCGAACGCAGGGCCGGATCTGTCCATTCGAAACTGACATTCTCCAGCGCGATGCTTTTCTGCTGCAACAGCCACAGCAACGGGCCGATGCCGCCGGCGTCGCCATGCCAGTTCGCCAGGTCAGTACGCACACCGGCCGTAACACCGATAATCCTGATGCCGGAAGTGAACCAGCGGCGCTGCGCCAGTGACTTCAGCAGATCCAGCCCGACCTGGACCTCTTCGGCCACCAGCACGCCGTCGGCGAGTTGCGGATCGCGGATAATGACATGCTTGAGGCGCAGCACCGGCGACAGGCCGCGCCAGGCGGCGTCCAGCGTGCCGATGCGAACCGGGTGGCGCACCAGCTTCCCTGCAGCGGTTTCGATCTGCGCCTTGTACTCGGACATTCCCGGCAACAGGATGCGCGCGGCGCTGAGCGCCACCGCCAGAGTGACAACGACAACGGCGGCGAACCACCAGAGCAGCCGGGAAAGACGCGCGAACCACATGGGCGGCTAGCTCACGCTGCGCGCCTGGTGACAGCGCGACGGCGTCCGGCGCATGCCTTTGGCAGTGGGTTCCGGCCGCGAAGATTCAGGGTCTTTACAGTAAAACAACGTCGAACTGTTCCTGGGTATAAAGCGCTTCGACCTGCAGCTTGATGGGCTTGCCGATAAAGGTTTCGAGTTCCGCCAGCCCGGTCGATTCCTCGTCGAGAAACAGATCGACGACTTCCTGGGACGCCAGCACCAGCAGCTGTTCGGAATCGAACTGGCGCGCCTCGCGGAGAATCTCGCGCGAAATCTCGTAACAGACGGTCTCCGCTGTCTTGATCGTCGCGCGCCCGCCGCAGGTCGGACAGGTTTCGCACAACACGTGCTCCAGACTTTCACGCGTGCGCTTGCGCGTCATCTGCACCAGGCCAAGACTGGAGATCTCGCTGATATGACAGTTGCTGTGATCGCGTTCGACGTGCTTCTCCAGCGCCCGCAACACCTGGCGTTTGTGCTCCTCGTTCTGCATGTCGATAAAATCGATAATGATGATGCCGCCCAGGTTGCGCAGCCGCAGCTGACGCACGATGGCCTGCGTCGCCTCGAGATTGGTCTTGAAAATGGTTTCTTCGAGATTGCGGTGGCCCACGTAAGCGCCGGTATTCACGTCGATGGTGGTCATGGCCTCGGTCTGGTCGATGACCAGGTGGCCGCCGGACTTGAGCTGAACCTTGCGCTCCAGCGCTTTCTGAATTTCATCGTCGACTCCGTACAGATCGAAGATGGGACGCTCGCCCGGGTAGTATTCCAGTTTGTCGGCGAGCTCGGGCGTGAACTTGCGCACAAAGCTGTCGACGCGCTGAAATGTTTCACGGGAGTCGATACGCAGTTTTTCCACGTCGGCATCGGAAATATCGCGCAGCACACGCAGCACCAGCGGCAGATCCTCGTGTATCACTTCACCGGGACCGGCGACCGCGATGCGCGCCTGCACCGAGGCCCAGAGGCGTTGCAGAAAACGCAGATCGGACGCAATCGCCTCGTCGCCGGCGTTCTCGGCAGCGGTACGCACGATATAGCCGCCGATGTTGTCGTCGCCGCGCGCCACCGCGACGACATCGCGCAGCCGCTGACGTTCCGCCTCGTCTTCGATGCGCTGGGATACGCCGATGTTGTGGGCCTCCGGCATGAACACCAGGTAACGGGAAGGGATGGTGATGTGGGTCGTCAGGCGCGCGCCCTTGGTGCCCAGCGGGTCCTTGATCACCTGCACGGGAATCTGCTGTCCTTCCTGCAACAGGCGCGTGATGCTTTCGCTGCTGGCCGCGTGGTCGATCCTGATTTCGTTGTCGGCGACGGCGATGTCGGACGCGTGCAGGAACGCGGCCCGCTCCAGCCCGATATCGACGAACGCAGCCTGCATCCCCGGCAGCACGCGTTTTACCACGCCGTTGTAGATATTGCCCACCAGGCCGCGTCGCCGCGCGCGCTCGATGAACACTTCCTGCAACATGCCGTTCTCGACCACCGCGACCCGCACCTCCTGCGGCGTCACGTTCACCAGCAACTCGACTGTAATCATTGTTGATCCAGAACCCGTATCCCGAACTCGCGCAACAGGCGCGCAGTCTCGAACAGCGGCAAACCCATCACCCCCGAATAACTGCCTTCCAGCCGCTCGACAAAAATCGCGCCGATCCCCTGAATAGCGTACGCCCCCGCCTTGCCCCGGGGTTCGCCGCTGCGCCAGTAGGCCTCGATCTCACCGGCGTCCAGGGTCCGGAACCAGACGCGGCTCTCGCTGACACTTGCGGCTTCTGTGCCCCCCTTAACCACCGCCACTGCGCTGATTACCCGGTGCATTCTGCCCGACAGCAGATTCAGCATCTGTCGCGCATGTTCTGCATCTGCGGGTTTGCCCAGCACCTGATCGTCGATGACGACCTCGGTATCGGCGCCCAGCACCAGCGGCCCATCATCGCCGAACTGGCGGGCAATGGCACGGGCTTTTTCCAGCGCCACGCGGGTCACATAGTCGCGCGCAGCCTCCCCCTCGAGGCAGGTTTCATCGATGTCGGCGATCCGCTGGCAAAATCGGACACCGATCTGCGTCAGCAGTTCCTGGCGCCTCGGTGAAGCGGATGCCAGGATGATATCGCTCACGGCATCAGGCACGGTGGTAGGGATGGCCGGTTGTGAGCGTCCAGGCACGATACAGCTGCTCGGCGATCAGCACCCTGACCAGCGGGTGCGGCAGTGTCAGGGGCGACAGCGACCAGCGTTGTTCGGCGCGCGCCAAACAGTCCGCGGACAATCCATCCGGTCCGCCCACCAGCAGCGCCACATCGCGTCCGTCCTGCATCCACATCCGCAGCTGCCCGGCGAGTTGCTCCGTTGACCAGTCCTGGCCCTGCACATCCAGCGCGATCACCCGCTCGCCGGGCGCCGCGGCATCCAGCATGCGCCTGCCTTCGGCCTCGACCGCGCGCTGCGTCGGGGCGGACTTGCCACGCGGCCCCAGCGCGATTTCCGTCAGCGTCAGGTGGCACTCGCGCGGCATGCGCCGCGCATATTCCCGGTAGCCGTCATTGATCCACGCCGGCATGCGGGTGCCGGCGGCGATGAGGTTAATTTCCATCGGAAAAACGGATCACCCCTGTTCGGTTTTCTCCCGACTCGCCTCGGTAACCGACCAGAGCTTCTCGAGCGCATAGAACTCGCGAATACGCGGCTGCATCACGTGCACCACCACATCGCCCAGATCCACCAGCACCCATTCGCCCTCGCGTTCGCCCTCCACGCCCAGCGGGTTGACGCCGGCGCGCTTGCAGGCCACCACCACGGCATTGGCAAGCGACTTGACGTGCCGGTCCGAGGTGCCGCTGGCGATAATCATGTAGTCGGTGACCGAGGTCATGCCGCGCACATCGAACTCGGAGATGTTGAGCGCCTTGAGATCTTCCAGCGCCTGCAGCGCGGTTTGTTTCAGTTCATCCGTTTGCATACCACTTCTCTTGTTGAATCCGCTCGAGCACCGCGTCCGGCGCCAGGTAGCGCGCGCTGCGACCGGCCGCCAGCAACGCCCTGATGCGTGTCGATGAAATATCCATCTGCGTAACCTTCACGCCGAATATGCAGCCGCCGCTCCGGCCATCAAGTGCGTTGACATCCTCTACGCGGCGCTGACGCACCCATTCGGCGAGCGTCCCGCGCGCGGGCCATGGATTGCCAGGGCGCTGCATGACCACGAGATGGCACAGCGCGCCGATATCCTGCCAGCGATGCCAGCTTTCCAGTCCCGCAAAGGCGTCCATGCCCAGCGCCAGGCACAGCGGCTCGTCGCCGCGTTCGCTGCGCAGCGACTCCAGGGTATCCACCATCCAGGAAGGGCCTTCGCGCTGCAGTTCGCGGCTGTCGATTGCCAGCGCGGGTTCGTCGGCTACCACCGCCTGCAGCAGCGCCAGCCGCTGCTCGGGCGACGCCTGCGGCGCTTCCCGGTGCGGCGGCGTGCGGCACGGCAACAGGTGCACGCAAGGGATCCCCAGCGCCTGCTGCACGTCCAGCGCCGCCCGCAGATGACCGAAATGGACAGGATCGAAAGTGCCGCCGAGGATGCAGATCATTCAGACGCGGATGTGGCCATCGCCGAGGACGATGAATTTCTGCGTTGTCAGTCCTTCCAGACCAACCGGTCCGCGGGCGTGCAGTTTGTCGGTGCTGATGCCGATCTCGGCGCCGAGGCCGTATTCGAAACCGTCGGCGAAGCGCGAGGAGGCGTTGACCATCACCGAGCTGGAATCGACTTCGCGCAGAAAGCGCCGCGCCCGCGTGACGTTTTCGGTCACGATCACATCGGTGTGCCGCGAGCCGTGGCGTTCGATATGATCCATTGCCTCATCCATATTCTCGACGACCCGCACCGCCAGAATCGGCGCCAGGTACTCTTCGTCCCAGTCCGCTTCCTGCGCAGCGTTGATGTCGGGGAGGATTGCGCGGGTGCGTTCGCAGCCACGCAGTTCCACCCCCTCGTCGCGGTACATGCTGCCCAGCGCCGGCAACACCCGCCCGGCGATGCCGGCTGCGACCAGCAGCGTCTCCATGGTGTTGCAGGTGCCGTAGCGTTGCGTCTTGGCGTTGAAGGCCACGCGCACCGCCTTGTCGATATCGGCCTGGTCATCGATATAGGTGTGACAGACGCCGTGCAGGTGTTTGATCACCGGAATTCGCGATTCACGCGTAATGCGTTCGATCAGCCCCTTGCCGCCGCGCGGCACGATGACATCGACGTAGCCTTCCAGCTTGAGCAGTTCGCCGACCGCGGCGCGATCGGTGGTTGCCACCACCTGCACCGCCGTCGCCGGCAGGCCGGCGTCCTCGAGACCCTGCGCGATGCAGGCGGCGATGGCCTGGTTGGAGTGCAGCGCCTCGGAACCGCCGCGCAGGATGCAGGCATTGCCCGCCTTGAGGCACAAGGCCGCGGCGTCCGCGGTCACATTGGGCCTCGATTCATAGATGATACCGATGACGCCCAGCGGCACCCGCATGCGGCCGACCTGGATGCCGCTGGGACGGTATTTGAGGTCGCTGATGGCGCCGACCGGATCCGGCAAGGCCGCCACCTGGCGCAGGCCTTCGGCCATGGCATCGATGCGCGCATCGGTGAGTTCCAGGCGATCCAGCAGCGCGGCGTCGAGACCGTGGCGCCGGCCGGCATCCAGATCCTTGCGGTTTTCCGCGCCGAGTTCCGCGCGCGCCGCCAGTATGGCGTCAGCGATGGCGTGCAGGGCTGCATCCTTGGCGCCGGTTTCCACGCTGCCCAGCCGTCTCGCCGCATCGCGCGCGCGCCGTCCCAGCTCCAGCATGTAGCCGGGTACATCGAACGCCATGGATTCCGCTGATTCAGTCATGATCTCCGCCGCTTCAGGCACTGGCCCGGATCACCGGGGTTCCTGCCAGGACAAGGCTCAATTGTAACAGCTCATCCCAGGCGTTGCCCGCCGCGCGCCCCTTGATAATCCGGTCGATCGTCGCGCAGCGCTGCAACAGGTTCCACCACTGACGCCCGCGGATGCGCTGCAGGGCGCCGCTTATCAGAGGCTTGCGCTTTTCCCACACGCGCTGTGAGGTCAGCACCCGGGCCACCGGCACGCCGCCCTGGATCTCCCGCGCCATCGAGGCCAGTGCGCGGATTTCCCGCGCCAGCGCCCACAGCACCAGCACCGGGTCGACACCTTCGGCGCGCAGGCCGGAGAGCATGCGCTGGGCATGCGCGGCATCCCCGGCCAGCACACGATCGACCAGGCCGAACACATCGTAGCGCGCACTGTCGCTGACCAGCTCCGCGACCGTTTCCATGGCCAGCGGGCCCGGTCCGTGCAGCAGATACAGCTTTTCGATTTCCTGGGCTGCGGCCAGCAGGTTGCCTTCGACGCGCTCGGCGAGCATGTGCAGAGCATCGCGGTCCGGCTGCATGCCCAGCGCGCGCATGCGGCGCTCGATCCAGGCGGGCAGCTGCGCCATCTCCACCGGCCACACGGCGATCACCACCCCGGCCCGGTCCAGCGCCTGCACCCACTTGCTGTTGCGCGCCGCCGGTTCCAGGCGCCCGGAAAGTATCAGCAGCAGGGTGTCCGGCGCCGGGCGCGCCGCATAATCGGTCAGCACCGCGGCGCCTTCCTTGCCGGGCTTGCCGCCGGGCAGGCGCAGTTCCAGCAGCCGCTGTTCGGAAAACAGCGACAGGCTGTCGGACGCCGCCGCCAGGGCATTCCAGTCGAAGCCGGCGTCGGCGTTGAATACCTGGCGGTCGGCAAAGCCCTGCGCGCGGGTCGCTGCGCGAATCGCGTCCGCGCACTCGTTGACCAGCAGGGTTTCGTCGCCGTGCACGAAATACACGGGCGCCAGCCCCTGCCTGAGCTGCCCCGCGAGTTGTTCGGGGCGCAGCTGGCTCACGAGCGCATCCCCACCTCGATGCGCGTCATGATCTGGCGCGCCAGGCTGCGGCGCATCTGGCGCTTGATGTCTTCGCCCTCGGACACCTTGCCCAGCAGCTGGGTCTGGTCGAAGACCATGTCGCGGGTGACGCTCAGGGTCTGCGGGTCCAGCAGCGTATTGCCCTGGGGATCGCGCACCGTGAACGTCACCGCTTCATACAGTTCGTATTCGCTGGCCTTGCCGCCGCTGCCGACCGACAGCACACGACGCTGGGAACGCTCATTGCTCAGCACCAGGATGGCCGTCGCCTGCTGCGGTTCGTCGGCGATTGTCGCGCCGGCCGATATGAGCTCGCCGCGCAACACCGGCGTGACGCCCTGGTAAGGTGTGTCGGACTGGATATAGGTATGCTGCAAGATCAGCGGCAGCTCGGCGCTCGCGCGCAGGTGGAAGCCACAGGCGCCGAGCATTACGCCCAGCGCGGCGAGCCATAGCAGGTGCAGCAACCGCAGGTGCCGGAATTCACGCATCAGGACATCCCCTCAGCTCACCACCAGGTTGACCAGGCGTCCCGGCACCACGATCACCTTGCGCAGCGCCTTGTCTTCGATAAAACGCTGCACATTGGATTCCGCCACGGCCTCCTCGCGTATCGCATCGTCGCCGGCATCGGCGGCAACGGTGATCTTGCCGCGCATCTTGCCATTAACCTGCACGATCATTTCGATACGCTCCCTGACCAGCGCCGTCGCATCGACCGTCGGCCAGGCGCAGTCGCCGACCATACCGCTGTGGCCCAGCGCCTGCCAGAGCTCATGCGCAATGTGCGGCACGATCGGCGACAGCATCAGTACCGCGGCTTCCAGGGCTTCCTGCACCAGGGCGCGCCCGCTGTCGGACGAATCATTGAACTTGCCGAGCTCGTTGAGCAGCTCCATGTTCGCCGCAATCGCGGTGTTGAACGTGTAGCGCCTGCCGACGTCGTCGCTGACCTTGCTGATGGTTTCGTGCAGCTTGCAGCGAAACGCCTTCTGCTCATCATTCAGACTGCCGGTGTCCAGCGGCGCGGTGGCGCCGGCAGCGACATGCGCGTGAACGGCTTTCCATAAACGGTTCAGGAACCGCGACGCGCCTTCCACGCCTGAATCGGACCATTCCAGCGACTGCTCGGGCGGCGCCGCGAACATCATGAACAGGCGCACGGTATCGGCGCCGTACTGGTCGATCAGCGCCTGCGGATCCACCGTGTTGCCCTTCGACTTGGACATCTTGGAGCCGTCCTTGTTGACCATGCCCTGGGTCAACAGGCGCGTGAACGGCTCATCGCCTTCAACCAGCCCGAGATCGCGCATCAGCTTGTGGAAAAAACGCGCATACAGCAGGTGCAGAACGGCGTGTTCGATGCCGCCGACGTACTGGTCGACCGGCAGCCAGTGCCGGACCCGCGCATCGAGCATGCCCTTGTCATGGTCGCTGCAGGCGAAGCGCGCGTAATACCATGAAGATTCGAAAAAGGTATCGAAGGTATCGGTCTCGCGCTCTGCCGCGCCGCCGCATTTCGGGCACACCGTGTCGATAAAGGCGCGGTCTTTTTTCAGCGGCGAACCTGCGCCCTCCAGCACCACGTCGGTCGGCAATATCACCGGCAGCTGGTCCTCGGGCACCGGCACCGGACCGCAGGCCGGACAGTTGATCATCGGGATCGGACAGCCCCAGTAACGCTGCCGCGACACACCCCAGTCGCGCAGCCGGTAGTTGATGGTCCTGCGCCCGCGCCCGCGCTCTTCGAGATACGCCGCGATGGCGTCGAACGCCTGCGCAGAACTCAGTCCGTCGAAAGGTCCGGAGTCTTTCAGAATGCCTTTGTCGGTGAACGCCGCCTGCGTGATGTCGGCCGCCTCGTCACCGGCGGGATGGATTACCTGCCGGATCGGCAGCCCGTAGCGGCGCGCGAATTCATAATCGCGCTGGTCGTGCGCGGGCACCGCCATCACGGCGCCGGCACCGTATTCCATCAGCACAAAATTCGCGCTCCACACCGGCACGCGCTCGCCGGTCACCGGATGCACGGCTTTCAGACCGGTATCGATGCCCTGCTTGTCCAGCGTCGCCATGTCCGCTTCGGCGACCTTGGTGTGGGCGCATTCCTCAATGAACACCTGCAGGGCGGGATTCGACTGCGCGGCTTTTTTCGCCAGCGGATGCTCCGGCGCCACGCCGACATAGGTGACGCCCATCAGCGTATCGGGCCGCGTGGTAAACACCGTGAGCGGCTGCGCCTCGCCCTCCACCTCGAATAGCAGTTCGACGCCTTCGGAACGCCCGATCCAGTTGCGCTGCATGGTGCGCACCTGTTCCGGCCAGCCGTCCAGCTGCTCCAGGTCATCAAGCAGTTGCTGGGCGTAATCGGTGATCCTGAGAAACCACTGGGGAATGGCACGGCGTTCCACCTGGGCGCCGGAACGCCAGCCCCTGCCGTCGATGACCTGTTCGTTGGCCAGCACCGTCTGATCGACCGGGTCCCAGTTGACCACGGCGGTTTTCTTGTACACCAGGCCTTTCTCGAACAGCCTGGTGAAAAACCATTGTTCCCAGCGGTAATACGCGGGATCGCAGGTCGCCAGCTCGCGTTGCCAGTCGTAACCGAAGCCGAGGCGCTTGAGCTGGCCACGCATGTAATCGATGTTTTCGTACGTCCACCTGGCCGGCGGCACCTGGTTCTTGATGGCGGCGTTTTCCGCCGGCAGGCCGAAGGCGTCCCAGCCCATCGGCTGCAACACATTCCTGCCCTGCATGCGCTGGTAGCGTGAAATCACATCGCCGATGGTGTAATTGCGCACATGCCCCATGTGCAGGCGGCCACTGGGATAGGGGAACATCGACAGGCAATAGTATTTTTCCCGCGCATCGTCTTCGCGTGCCCGGAACGTGCCCTGTTGTTCCCACTGCTGCTGGATGCGCGCCTCGATTTCGCGCGGATTGTAACTTGCTTCCATCCTGTGGCCCGTTGCGCATTCAAAGCGCGGAGAATACCGTACCGCGCGGCGCCCGAACAACACAAAGCGCCGCCGGTCACCGGAAACCGTTTAACCCGGGCGCCGGCCGAAGCGCCAGGCCATGAGCACTGCCACCAGGCACACCGTCACCACGGGCCAGTTCCCGGTGCGCACGTAAGGCGTGGCGCCGCTGCGCGGTTCCACCGCGGCGCTGATCACCTGCGTCTCGAACTGCCGGCTGCGCGCGACCACCTTGCCGCCGGCGTCGATAACCGCGGAAATGCCGGTATTGGTCGCGCGCAATACGAAACGCTCGGTTTCGCGCGCCCTCAGGCGCGCCATTTCCAGGTGCTGGTGCGGCGCCAGCGAATCGCCGAACCAGGCGTCATTGCTGACGTTCACCAGGAATGCCGCTTGCGGAAGGGCCGCAATCAGTTGCTCGCCGAAAGCGATTTCGTAGCAGATCGACGCGCCGACCGGATAACCCGCCGCATGCAGCAACGGCTGCCGCAGGTCGCCGGAATTGAAGTCGGCCTGCGGCACAGGCAGGAAACTCAGCACCCGGGCAAGCCAGTCGCGCAGCGGCAGGTATTCGCCGAAGGGCACCAGGTGCACCTTGTAATAAAACCGCCCGGGCTGGTCGAGACTGATGACGGCATTGAAGTACTGCCAGTGGCTGCGATCGAGCACCGGTATGCCGGTCATCAGCGACACGCTGTGACTTTCCATCTCTTCGCGCAGCGGTTCCAGAAAGCTTGTCGCCACCTGGTCGTAGAACGCCGGAACCGCCGTTTCCGGCCACACCAGCAGATCGCTGTCCAGATGCCGGCGACTGAGTTCGACATAACGCTCCAGCGTGGCCCGCTGCTGTTCGGGCCGCCACTTGAGGTCCTGCGGGATGTTGCCCTGCACCAGCGATGCCGTCAGCGGCGTGCCGGCGGCATCCGTCCAGTAAACATGGTTGAGTGCGCTGCCGCCCAGCCACAACAGCGCCAGGGCCGCCACAGCACCGATGCGCGAGACCACTGCGCCGCGCAGCGCGTGGGCGATGAGCGCGCCACTCAGCGCCACCAGCCAGCCGACTCCGTAGGCGCCGAGCAAGGGCGCGAAACCGAGCAGCGGGCCGTCGACCTGGCTGTAGCCGAGGTTGAGCCACGGGAACCCCGTAAACAGCCAGGAGCGCAGCCACTCGGACAGCGTCCAGGCCGCCGGAAACAGCGCCAGGGCAAACCCGGTTCGCGAACGCACACCTGATCTGGCAAGCGCCCACGCCATCACTGCCGGGTACAGGGCGAGAAACGCCACGAACAGCAGCATCACGGCAATGGACAGCGCCAGGCTGGCGTTGCCGTAAAGATAGATACTGATATAGATCCAGGATACGCCGACCCCGAACTGCCCGATGCCGAACAGCCAGCCGTACAGGAAAGCCTCGCGCGTGCCGGCCCGGTGCAACACCAGGACCAGCGCGGCCAGCGCCAGCACCGGCAGCGGATACCAGCCGAACGGCGCGAAACCGAGCGGCACGAGGGCGCCGCATGACAGCGCCGCCAGTGCCCGCCACCGTTTGCCCGAAGCGGTCGGCATCGAATCAGCTGCTGACGGCAGGTTGAATCGCGTCGGGGTTCTTCAGCAGCGTGACCTTCATCAGGTGTACGCGGCGATTGTCGGCGCTGAGCACCTGGAAACTCATGTTCTCAAGCACCACCGTCTCGCCGCGCTTGGGCAACCGCCCGAGCTTGTGCGTCACCAGGCCGCCGATGGTATCGAATTCCTCGTCGCTGAACAGGGTGCCGAAATACTCGTTGAAATCCTCGATGGGCGTCAGCGCCTTCACGGTGAAGTTGACGTCGCTGTACTTGCGGATGAAGGTGTCTTCATCGATATCGTGCTCGTCCTCGATTTCGCCGACGATCTGCTCCAGGACGTCCTCGATGGTCACCATGCCGGCGACGCCGCCGTATTCGTCGACGACAACCGCCAGGTGATTGCGGCTGGCGCGGAACTCCTTGAGCAGCACGTTGAGACGCTTGCTCTCCGGCACGAACACCGGCGGGCGCAGGATTTCGCGAATGGAAAAGCTTTCCGCGCCGTTTTTCGAGGAATAACGCAGCAGGTCCTTGGCCAGCAGCACGCCGACCACTTCGTCGCGGTTGTCGCCGATCACCGGGAAACGCGAATGGCCCGACTCGATAGCCACGGCGATCAGGTCTTCCGGGTTGGCGTCGCGGCTGACCACCACCATCTGCGAGCGCGGAATCATGATATCGCGCACCTGCATTTCGGCAACCTGCAGCACACCCTCGATCATGCCCTGGGCATCGACGTCGAACAGGCCGCGGGTCTGCGCGTCGCGCAGCACGTGGATGAGTTCTTCCCGGTCTTTGGGCTCACCCAGCAGCGCCTGGCTCAGACGCCCCAGCCAGGAGCGATGCGTGGAACCGTTTCCGGATCGGTCTTCTTTCATGTTCTTGTCACCGTCACTTCGGTCTCTCGATAGGGGGCGGGGACCCCCAGCTGTTGCAGCACACACTTTTCCAGCGCCTCCATTTCACTCGCGTCCTCGTCGCTCTGATGGTCGTAACCACGCAGATGCAGAATACCGTGCACGACCATGTGCGCCCAGTGATGCTGTTCGGGCTTGTGTTGTTCCAGCGCTTCCCGATTAACGACCGGCGCGCAGATCACCAGGTCACCGAGATGACTGGATGCCACCGCCGGCGGCGCCTCGAAAGGAAACGACAGCACATTGGTTGGCCTGTCGATGCCGCGATACCGGCTGTTCAGCTCGCGGCTTTCGGTTTCGTCCACAATCCTGATCACCAGTTCCACCGGTTGCCGCAGCGGCTGCAGCGCCGCCAGCGTCCAGCGCCGCAAGTCCTGTTGCGAAGGCGCGCCGCTGCCGTCCAGCGCATACTGGACCTCGAGATCCAGCGTCGCGCCGCCTTCAGTCTTCACTGTGGGTGTTTTCATAGCGCTCATAAGCGTGCAGGATCTGTTTTACCAGGGGATGACGAACCACGTCGCGCGCATCGAAATGGGTGAAGCCGATGCCTTCTACACCTTCCAGCACAGTCATCACCTGGCGCAGGCCCGACTTCACGCCCCTGGGGAGATCGATCTGGGTGATATCGCCGGTCACCACGGCCGTCGAACCGAAACCGATGCGTGTCAGGAACATCTTCATCTGCTCGACAGTGGTGTTCTGCGCTTCGTCGAGAATCACGAACGCATCGTTGAGCGTGCGTCCGCGCATGAACGCCAGCGGAGCGATTTCGATGATATTGCGCTCGATCAGCTTGGCGACACGCTCGAAACCGAGCATTTCATACAGGGCGTCATACAGCGGGCGCAGGTAGGGATCCACTTTCTGCGTCAGGTCGCCGGGCAGGAAGCCCAGCCGCTCGCCGGCTTCCACCGCCGGGCGCACCAGGACCAGGCGACGCACCTCTTCGCGCTCCAGCGCCTGCACGGCGCAGGCCACCGCGAGGTAGGTCTTGCCGGTTCCCGCCGGACCGATGCCGAAGCTCAGGTCCAGGTCCAGGATGCCACGCAGGTAGTCTGTCTGGTGCGGACTGCGTGCCTTGACGATGCAACGGCGGGCGTGCACCAGTAACGCTTCCTCGCCCGCGCCGGCAGCGCCGACAATCGTTTCCACCCCTGCCTGCTGCAGGTAGAGGTGCACGCGCTCCGGAGTCAGCGGCGCGTCCTGGGTGGAATCGTAAAGGTTTTGCAGGACTTCACCGGCCAGCTGCGGCGCGGCGTCATTGCCGGTGATGCGGAAACGATTGCCGCGGTTGTTGATCTCGACGTGCAGGCGGCGCTCCATCTGGCGCAGATGTTCGTCGAACTGACCGCACAGCGAAGCCAGCCGCTGATTATCGGCGGGCTCGAGTGTGAGTGTTATGGATGAGGGTTCGGGATCCAAAACGGTGGCTTGCAATGCCGATCAGGCCCAGTTGACAAGACTATCGGTGAAGCCCGGATCATCCAGGGCGACGAATGTTCCGCGCAGAGAATTCGGCAGCGCTTCGGTGATGCGCACCTGCACGAACCTGCCGATCAGCTCGCTGCCGGCATCGAAATTGACCACCCGGTTGTTTTCCGTGCGTCCGGCCATTTGCGCCGGATCCTTGCGCGAAGGCCGTTCGACCAGGATGCGCTGCACGCTTCCGACCATGCCGGCGCTGATGTGCGCGGCCATGTCCTGTATGCGCTGCTGCAGGCGCGCCAGGCGCTGCTTCTTGACGGCGGCTCCGACATCGTCGGGCAGATCCGCGGCGGGCGTGCCGGGGCGCCGGCTGTAGATGAAACTGAACGACTGATCGAAGCCGACGTCTTCTATCAGCTGCATGGTCGCTTCGAAATCGGCGTCGCTTTCACCCGGAAAGCCGACAATGAAATCGGATGACAGGCTGATATCGGGTCGCGCCTGGCGCAGGCGGCGGATAATGGATTTGTATTCCAGCGCGGTATGGTTGCGCTTCATTGCCGCCAGCACACGATCGGAACCGCTTTGCACCGGCAAATGCAGGTGGCTCACCAGCTCCGGCACTTCCGTATAGACATCGATCAGGCTGTCGCTCATTTCCAGGGGGTGCGAGGTTGTATAACGAATGCGGTCGATGCCGTCTATCGCCGCCAGGTAAGTGATCAGCAGGGCGAGATCGGCTATCGAGCCGTCCGCCATGACGCCGCGCCAGGCGTTGACGTTCTGCCCCAGCAAGGTGATTTCACGCACGCCCTGGCCGGCGAGTGTTGCCGCCTCGGCGATAATGTCGTCGAACGGCCGGCTGACTTCCTCGCCGCGGGTGTAGGGGACCACGCAGAAAGTACAGTACTTGCTGCAGCCTTCCATTATGGACACAAACGCGGTCGGACCCTCGGCGCGCGGTTCCGGCAGCTGATCGAATTTTTCGATTTCCGGAAACGAAATATCCACCACCGCGGTACGCCCTTCGCGCACGGCGTTGATCATGGCGGGGAGCCGGTGCAGGGTTTGCGGTCCGAACACCAGGTCCACGTAAGGCGCGCGCTCGCGCAGCGCCTCGCCTTCCTGGCTGGCGACACAGCCGCCGACGCCGATGATCAGGTCCGGCCGCTGTTCCTTGAGCTCGCGCCACTGTCCGAGCTGGGAGAAAACTTTTTCCTGGGCCTTTTCACGGATGGAACAGGTGTTGAGCAACAGCACATCGGCGTCTTCGGCCGACTCGGCCGGTTGCAGACCATGGGCGTCCGCCAGCACGTCCACCATCCTGGCGGAGTCGTACTCGTTCATCTGGCACCCGTGCGTTTTAACGAAAACTTTTCCAGTCATTTATTGGTTGGCTGTGTATGGCCACAGCCTGGCAACATACTTCAAACGGACCGGGCATTCTACAGGAAAAATCAAGGGTAATCAGCAAAGAATAAGTTGAAGCCGGCCTGTAAGCCGGGTTCTGTCGTGGACAGCCATTCATCTGGGATACACGTCACCGTGCACCTCGAGCGACCTACCCGGGAACGACGCGGGCCACGCCAATGTTCCCCTATTTGGTCTTGCTCCGGGTGGGGTTTACCCTGCCACCGCTGTTGCCAGCGGCGCGGTGCGCTCTTACCGCACCATTTCACCCTTACCGGCGCCGTAGCGCTTAGGCGGTATATTTTCTGCGGCACTTTCCGTAGGCTCACGCCTCCCAGGCGTTACCTGGCACCCTGCCCTGTGGAGCCCGGACTTTCCTCCATGGCCAAAGGCCACAGCGGCTGTCCGGCCGGCTTCGCGGCGAACGGTACGCTCGGCCGCGTGTAAGCGCAAGGCCTGTAGCGTCGAAATATTTTACAGAATCGAAACCTGGCTCTGCGGCGTCCTGCTAGAGACCAACAAATTGATTACCCTGGCATTATCGAAATTCCTGCGACACCACCCCTGGAATTGAAATGTCGAAAAGTCAGAAAGTACATGTTGTTGATTAGCAGTATATTATTGAGTTACAAGGTATTTCCTTAATGTCTCGGTGATGGATCGATTATTGCTAAACGAACGTAAGCTTCACATGACCACAAAAAACAGGGAACACGGAGGAAGTTGAGTGGGTAATCCGATCACGAGGCTGGCGGCGTCTGCGGCCCTCAGTCTTTGCGCATCGCAAGCGTTTGCCGCATTTTGTCAGGACAATTACGGCAGTTCGGTACTTACTGCCCTTGAGGGAACCACAGTCTGTTTTGTCTACGACAGCAATGACATAGATCCCGTTTTTGGTACCATCTCGGTCAGCGGGAACACAATATTTTCAACGCCTACCGCGGGTTTCCGTGCCGAATCGAACGACGGCGTCGGCATCCACACTAACACCAATACCGATAATTTCACCGGCATCGGTACCATCCAGATCATCGCAAAGCCCGGTGCCGTGTTCGATAGCATCGTGGTAAGAGAGGTAGGCGACTACCGCATGACATCCAACGCGGGTTCCGTCGACGTCGACGGGGAACTCAGGGTTTGGGACTGGAATGATTTTGTCTTTGGCCCGGATCAAACAACCAATCTTGCCATCAACGGCGATCTGACCATAAAGGATTCAAACACTCATCAGTGGGATGCGCTCGGCTCCTTCAATCTGGGCACCGCGATGTGGCAGGGAATAGACCACCTCGGTCTGAAGCTGCAGAATAACCTGTCTGCTGTTACAGACAGTTCTGGTCAATCCGCCTGGATAGAGAAAAAGATAATAGGCGGAATCACAGTTACCACGGTGGTACCGGTACCGGCCGCTGTCTGGCTGTTCGCCTCGGGCCTGCTGGGGCTGGCCGGGATTGCACGCCGCCGAAGCTGAAGCGGCACCCCCCGCAGACTGGCGAAGAAGGCGGCCCGAAGGCCGCCTTCTGTTTGGCCGCTGCTACGCGATCAGCGCCCGGGACCGCTGCGCCGGGCGTGCCGGTAAGTGACTTTGCCGAGCCATCGGTTCAGCGGATTATCGCGTTTCAGAAACCGCACACAGGGTTGACGGCGCACGCCCATGCGGCTGCGCAGTTTCAATAATGCCGCGTGCCGGCCGTCGAGGTTCAGACCCTGCGTGATGGCGCTGCAGGCGCGTTTGCGGTGACCGAGATGCAATTCCGCCAGCGCCAGGTTGAGAAATACATCGGCCTGCAGGGTTTCCCGCCCCGCGGCATTGCGGCACAGGTTCAGGCCGCTGACATCGCCGCAATACATCAGCGCCAGTCCGTGATACGAGCGATACAGATGCGCCGCGTTATCGCTGCGCGGCGCGCGTTCATCGGCCAGCCGGAAATGCCTGGCGGCGGTCTTCCATTGCTTCTTCCCGAAAAAGGCCAGCCCAAGCTGGTATTCATTCCTGGCCTGCAGCATCCGCTCACTGAGAACGGGGTTGTTTGACGCTTCCATGTGTCACTTCCTCCTTTTGTCAGTCGGCATTACCTGTTTGCAATGCCCTTCCCTGGTTTTATTCCTCCGCGCCGGCCGCTGACATGTCGCGATAACAGTCGAGCAGGCCTGCCGTGGAACTGTCGTGTTCGCCCGCAGCGGCACCGGCGAGTTCATCCTGAATCGCTTTGGCGAGCTGCTTGCCGAGTTCGACGCCCCACTGGTCGAAAGAATTGATTTCCCAGATGACGCCCTGCACGAAAATCTTGTGTTCGTACAAAGTGATCAGACGGCCGAGCATGAAAGGTGTCAGCCGCGGGTAGAGCAGTGAATTGGTCGGCCGGTTGCCCGGGAACACCTTGTGCGGCAACAGTTCGCGAATCTGTTCGGCGGCGACACGCTGCGCGCGCAGCTCCTGTTCCGCTTCGGCTTCGCTCTTGCCGCGCATCAGCGCTTCGGTCTGCGCAACGTAGTTGGTAAACAGGATGCGCTGCTGATGCTGCAAGGGATGGTGCGCGTTTACGGCAGCCAGAAAATCCGCCGGAACCAGGCGCGTGCCCTGGTGAATCAGCTGGTAGAAAGCGTGCTGGCCATTGGTGCCGGGCTCACCCCAAATCACGGGGCCGGTGGAGTAATCGACGTTCGCGCCATCACGCGTCACGCGTTTGCCGTTGCTTTCCATGTCGGCCTGCTGAAGATACGCCGGCAGGCGGTGCAGGTGCTGATCATAGGGCAGGATGGCGTGAGTCTCGGCAGCGAAGAAGTTGTGATACCAGATACCGAGCAGCGCCATGATCACGGGCATGTTCTGTTCCAGCGGCGCGCTGCGGAAATGCCGGTCCATGTGGTGCGCGCCTTCCAGCAGTTCCTCGAAACGATCCATGCCCGCGTACAGCGCAATCGACAGGCCGATCGCGGACCACAAGGAATAGCGCCCGCCGACCCAGTCCCAGAACTCGAACATGTTGACCGGATCGATACCGAAGGCCTGTACTTCGTCGCGGTTGGTCGACAGGGCCACGAAGTGTTTTGCGACCGCCGCACCATCATGCGCCGTCTGCAGCAGCCAGCTGCGCGCCTGGCGCGCATTGACCAGGGTTTCCTGGGTGGTGAAGGTCTTGGATGCGACCAGGAACAGCGTGGTCCCGGGATTCAGGCCCGTCAGCGTGTCCGTGATCTGGCTGCCGTCGACATTGGAGACGAAATGCACGTTCAGAGGGCCGCCATAGGGCCGCAACGCCTCGGTGACCATCACCGGCCCGAGGTCCGAGCCGCCGATGCCGATGTTCACCACATCGGTGACAGGCTTGCCGCTGAAGCCCTGCCAGTCGCCCGAGCGCACCCGCTCGCTGAAGCCGCGCATTTTTTCCAGCACGGCGTTCACTGCCGGCATGACGTCTTCGCCGTCGACCTCGACCGGTGAGTTGCTGCGGTTACGCAACGCGGTATGCAGCACGGCGCGCCGTTCGGTGAAATTGATTTTTTCGCCGCGGAACATGCGCTCTGTCCAGGCCGGCACCTCGCACTCGCGCGCCAGCGCGAACAGCAGTTCCATGGTCGCATCGGTAATGCGGTTCTTCGAGTAATCGAGCAGCAGATCGTCGAGACGCAGCGAGAACTTTTCGAATCGCTGCGGGTCTTCGGCAAACAGCTCGCGCATGTGCCGCTCCCTGATCTGTTCGAAGTGCGCCTGCAGCGCCTTCCAGGCGGCCTTGTCCTTCAGCTTGCTCATGGTTCGTTCAGTCCCTTCGGCGATGTCTTCACACTTCGTCTTCGAGCGTATTGCGCCAGACCTGATCCTCCTGCACGAACAGCCGGTCGGCCTCCGTCGGACCCCAGCTGCCCGATGCATAGGTGTGAATGAAATCGCGTTCCATCGACCAGACCTTGAGAATCGGGTCCACCACTTTCCAGGCCCAGCTCACCTCGTCGTAGCGCAGAAACAGCGAATGATCGCCGTCGATCACATCCAGCAGCAGCGCCTCGTAGGCGTCGAGTTGCTCCAGGTTGACGCCACACTGGCTGGCGTCCAGGCGCGTGGTCTCGGCACGCATCTCCAGCCCGTTCTGCTTGACCTGCATTTCCATGCGGATGCATTCGCTGGGCTGCAGGTTCATGAGTATCCAGTTGGGCTTGAGCTGCTCGATGCGGGTCTCGCGGAACAACTGCTGCGGCGGATGCTTGAAACGGATCGCCACCATCGAGTTGCCCTTTTTCATGCGCTTTCCGGTGCGCAGATAGAACGGCACGTTGCGCCAGCGCCAGTTGTCGATGAACAGCTTCAGCGCCGCGTAGGTTTCGGTGACGCTGTGCTCCGGAACCTGTTCCTCCTCCAGGTAGCCGGTCACCTTTTTGCCGTTGACGCTGCCTGCCCCGTACTGGGCGCGGAAGGCATGCGCGTGCACCGCGCTTTGCGGAATCGGGCGGATCGATCTCAGCACCTTGACCTTTTCGTCGCGCAGCGATTCGGCGTCCAGGCTGGCCGGCGGCTCCATGGCCACCAGCGTGAGCAACTGCAGCAGGTGGCTTTGCAGCATGTCACGCAGCGCGCCGGCGCCGTCGTAATAGCCGGCGCGTCCCTCGACACCGAGCGACTCCGAGTGCGTGATCTGCACGTGATCGATAAAGTTGCGGTTCCAGAGCGGTTCCAGCATCAGGTTGGCGAAACGGAATACCAGCACGTTCTGCACCGTCCCTTTGCCCAGGTAGTGATCGATGCGGAAAATCTGGCTTTCCCGGAAGTCGCGACTCAGTCGCTGGTTGAGGCTTTCCGCGCTCTCCAGGTCGTAGCCGAACGGCTTTTCGATGACCAGGCGGCGCCAGCCCTCGTCTTCGCGGTTCAGTCCGGTTTCACCGAGCTGGCGGCTGACCGGTCCGAAATCGGCCGGCCGGATCGCCATGTAGAATATGAGGTTGGCGGAGAATTCATCGCCGAGCAGATAGTCGCGCAGCCCCGGAAACACCTGCGCATCATTGAGATCGCCGTTGAAAAAAAACAGCCGCGCGCAGAAACGCGCCAGCACATCGGGGTCCGTCGGCCTGACAGCGAGCCATTCGCAGACCTTCGCCCGCCAGGCCCCGTCGTCCCAGTCGCGACGCCCGAAGCCGACGATCCTGGTGCCCGGCGACAGGCGACCGGCGGCGTCCAGACGATACAGCGCGGGCATCAGCTTTACCTTGGACAGGTTGCCCGTCGCGCCGAAAATCACATAAGTGCAATCTTCCATGCCAGAGACCCTTTGTTCGAGTTATTGAGGCGCCACCCGGCTTGACGCTCGCTCCAGGTTAACGCAACCTACATTATTAAGTGTTCAGGTACCAGTGATGGATTGTCTTTTTGCCAGCAGCGAAGCGCATCCGCTGATCAAGACCGGCGGTCTCGCCGACGTAAGCGGAAGTCTGCCCCGCGCCATCAAGAATGCCAAGCACGAAATACGCCTGATCCTGCCGGCTTACCCGGCCGCGGTCGCCAATGCCGGCGCCCTGAACTGCGTCGCCGAACTGTCGCTGCCGGGCGCGGCTGCGCCGGTGCGCATTCTGCAGGGGCGGCTGCCGCACAGCCGGGTGCGCCTGTACCTGGTCGATTCACCGCAGCACTTCGATCGCCCCGGCGGGCCTTACGCCACGCCCGCAGGCGATGACTGGCCCGACAACGCCGCGCGCTTTGCCCTGTTTGCGCGCGCGGTATGCGAAATCGCCATGGATCGCGCCGGCCTCGACTGGAAACCCGACCTGGTGCATTGCAACGACTGGCAGACCGGGCTGGTGCCGGCGTTGCTGTCGCTGCAGGCCGGGCGGCCGGCAACACTGTTCACCATTCATAACCTGGCTTACCAGGGGCTGTTCAGCCTGGCGGAATTTCAGGCCTTGCAGTTGCCCATGGACTGGTGGTCCATGCACCGCCTGGAATTTCACGGCCGGATGTCGTTTCTCAAAGGCGGGCTGGTTTTCGCCGACTGGCTCAGCACGGTCAGCCCGACCTACGCGCGCGAAATCCGCACCCCGGAATTCGGCTGCGGCCTCGACGGTCTGCTGGAACATCGCAAGGCCCGCCTCACCGGCATTCTCAACGGGGTGGACTACCGCGACTGGAATCCCGGTCGCGACCGGTTGATTCCGCACACCTATACGGCTCGCACCCTGCGTCTGAAACTCGAGAACAAAATAGCCTTGCAGGAGACATTCGAGCTGCCACCCAGGCCGCAGATCCCGGTGTTCGGTCACGTCGGACGCCTGGTCGAACAGAAAGGCGTGCAGCTGATCCTGGACCTGGTCCCCGAACTTTTGCAGCGTCCAATGCAAATGGTGATTCTCGGCACCGGTCAGCCGGAACTCGAAGCCGCCCTGCAGAAAGCCCGCTACAGGCACCCGACCAAGATCGGCGTGCGCATCGGTTATGACGAAGCGCTGGCGCACCTGATCGAGGCTGGTTCCGACGTGTTCCTGATGCCTTCGCTGTTCGAGCCCTGCGGACTGAATCAGCTCTACAGTCTGCGCTACGGCACGCCCCCGCTGGTGCGCCGCACCGGCGGACTGGCCGACTCGGTGATCGACGCCGACGGCCCCAACCTCTACCAGCAGACCGCTACCGGGTTTGTGTTCGACGATGTCGATGCGGCGCAACTGCTGCGCGCCATCGACCGGGCGCTCAACCTTTATGCGCAGCAGCGGGTGTGGAAAGACCTGGTGCAGACCGGCATGCGCCAGGATTATTCCTGGGAGCGCAGCGCCGCAGCCTACCTCGAGCTGTACGAAAAGGTCATGGAACTGCACCTGCGCCCGACGGACACGCAGTCCGCCCCGGCGCGCGGGGAAGCCGGCGCCACGGCCTGAGGCGCCCGCAATCCGGATGAAAACCCGGAATATTGCCCCGCAAGGCGTACTGGTATAGTCGCAACCCTTGGTTTAAGCAGAAAATTCTCCCGGCTCGCCGGTCCCCCCTTGCGCCGCGAAGCAGGTATAATGGCGCGCCCTGATAAACAGTCGCGACCCTGAAACCCGGCCCCCTCGCCGGCGCCGGGCAAAGAAGCATGGATATGTCAGTAACGCAAAGCATCACACCGCCCCCCCGAGACAAGGAGCTGCGCTCGCGCGTGCGCCTGTTCGGCAATCTGCTCGGAGAAGTCCTCGCCAGCCAGGCCGGGCGCGACGTGCTGGCCGCAGTGGAAATGCTGCGCAAGGGATTCATCCGGCTGCGCAAGGTCGATGATCCGGCGTTGCGGGCGCGCCTGGCGCGCAAGATAGACTCGCTCGACCCCGACACCCTCAGTCACGTGGTGCGCGCCTTCAACCTGTACTTCAGCCTGGTCAATGTCGCGGAAGAAGCTTTTCAGCACAAGGAACGGCGCCGCCAGGTGCGCGAGGGCGGTCCGCTGTGGACCGGCTCTTTCGACCAGACGCTGCGCGAATTTCATGCGTCCGATATCACCCTGGAGCAGATCCAGACCCTGCTCGACAGCGCCCTGTACCTGCCGGTGTTCACGGCTCATCCGACGGAATCGAAACGCCGTGCCGTGATGCACACCCTGCGCGGCATTTTCGTGACCGCGGAACAGCTCGACGCCGCGCGCCTGAGCCGCGAGGAGCGCGAGGCCATCGTGCGCGACCTGCGCGACCAGATCCAGGTTCTATGGAAGACCGACGAGGTCCGGGTCCACAAGCCCAGCGTCGAGGACGAGATCCGCAACAGCCTGTTCTACTTCCGCGAGTGTCTGTTCGACGCAGTGCCGCGCGTCTACCGCCACCTGGAACGCGCAGTACGCCGCGTGTACGGCGATGCGCATATCCAGCCGCCCAGCCTGCTGCAGTTCGGTTCCTGGATCGGCGGCGATCGCGACGGCAATCCGTTCGTGAAACCGGCCACCACGGCGTTCGCGCTGCGCATGCATATGCGCGAGGTGCTTTGCGAGTATCTGCGCCGCATCGAGGAACTGCACAGCAAACTCACCTACTCCAGCCGTCTGGTACAACCCAGCCGCGCTTTCCTCGACAGTCTGGACGAAGACGCGCGTCGATTCCCGGGCATCTTCGGCGAACACCCCAACCGTTTCTCGCACGAGCCTTACCGGCGCAAGCTCCACATCATGCGCAGCCGCCTGCGCGACAATCTGCAGCTGACAGATGCGCGTATCGAACACCCGGAGTCGGCGGACCCGGCGCGCTGGCCGGCACGTTACGAAAACGAGCAGCAGTTGCTGAACGATCTGCGCCTGATAGAGCAATCCCTGGTTTCACACGGCGACGGCAACATCGCCAGGGGCGACCTGCTCGACCTGATCCGCCTGGTGGGAAGCTTCGGCTTTTTCCTGCAGCATCTCGATATCCGCCAGGAATCCACGCGCCATACCGACGCTGTTGCCGAGCTGTGTCGCCGGCTGCCGGGCCAGCCGGACTACCGCGCACTGGATGAACAGCAGCGCATCGAACTGTTGTGCGGCCTGCTCAACGATACAAGCGTCGTCGCGCGCGACGCTCTCAGTGAAGACACCGGGGAAACGCTGCAGGTGCTCGACGTCATGGCGAGCATGCGCGACGAGGTGAGCGCGGATGCTTTCGGCACCTACGTGATTTCCATGACGCACAGCGCCAGCCATGTTCTGGAACTGATGTGGCTGGCGTCGCTGTGCGGCCTGGCGGGGCGCAACGGCGAGGACTGGTACTGCCATATACGCATCAGTCCCTTGTTCGAGACCATCGAAGACCTGGCGCACGTGGAACAGGTGTTGACCCGTCTGCTTGACCAGGAGGTTTACCGCAAGCTGCTCAAGTCCTCCGGAAATCTGCAGGAAATCATGCTGGGCTATTCGGACTCCTGCAAGGACGGCGGCATCCTGGCATCAGCCTGGAACCTGTACGAGGCGCAACAGAAAATCATCCGCATCACGGCCGCGCGCGGCGTCGAATGCCGGCTGTTCCACGGCCGCGGCGGCACGCTCGGGCGCGGCGGCGGCCCCACCCACGATGCCATTGTCGCGCAGCCGGCCGGCACCGTGCACGGACAAATCAAGTTCACCGAGCAGGGCGAAGTGCTGTCCTACAAGTACAGCAATGAAGAGACCGCGGTGTATGAGCTGACCATGGGCATCACCGGCTTGCTGAAAGCCAGTCGCAACGTCGTGCAGGAACACCGCGATGACAGCGGCGAACACGCCGAAGTGATGAACGCACTGGCCACGCAGGGCGAACAGGCCTACCGTGACCTGATCGATCACACCCCGGGCCTGCTGGATTATTTCTACGAAGCCACACCGGTGACGGAAATCGGCCTGCTCAATATCGGTTCGCGTCCCAGCCACCGCAAGAAACAGGATCGTTCCAAGGGCTCGATCCGCGCTATCCCCTGGGTGTTCGGCTGGGCGCAGTCGCGCCATACGCTGCCGGCCTGGTACGGCATCGGCAGCGCGCTGCAGGCATACACGGAGCGCGACCCGGACAACATGGAAAAACTGCGCGCCCTGTACCGTGAATGGCCTTTTTTCCGCGCTCTGCTGAGCAATACCCAGATGTCGCTGACGAAGTCCGAAATGGATATTGCGCAGCAGTACACGGCGCTCGCCGGCAACCAGGAAAGCGCGCAGGCGATTTACGCGCGCATCCGCGAAGAGCACGATCGCACGGTCGACATGGTGCGCAAGGTCGCCGGCATTCATATCCTGCTGGAAGAAACCCCCACCCTTGCGCTGTCGCTGTCGCGCCGTGAACCCTATCTCGACCCGCTCAATCATATCCAGATCAAGTTGCTGGGGCGGGTTCGCAACCCGCAGCTGGATGAAGCTGACAAAGAGCGCTGGATGGAACCCCTGTTGCGATCGATCAACGCCATTGCAAGCGGCATGCGCAATACCGGATAAAAGGCGCAATGCCGCTTCCGTGCAGTTGCAGACGCGCCAAACATCTCCTAGAACTAGTTCATGACACGGCCTTTAAGGGCCAGGGTTGCCGGAAATCCCGGCAACCCGTCCGGTTTGCGCAGGCTCGTCCCTGACCCGGCGCAATGCCGGGGATTGTTTGACTGAAAAAACAGAATGTTGAAGCGCGCCACTGAAACAACAGGGCCCGCCCGACACAAGACAGCCGGAGAGACCCATGGGTGTCAATCTCGAAAACCGGCATCTTTACCGCTTGCGCGGACAGCAGTCCGTCAGCCGGTGGAGCCGAGAACGGCGGGCCAGGGGTGACGACCTCCCGGTGCGCATATACACGCTCGGGCGTTTTACCGTCCAGGCGGGGAATCACGCCCTGATCCGCTCCGGCGCTTCCCGCCAGCGTCCGTTCGAAATGTTGCAGGCGTTAATCGCCCTTGGCGGACGCGATGTGCACGAGGATCTGCTCACCCAGGCGCTCTGGCCGGACGCGGAAGGCGATCACGCAAGCAATACGTTCAATGTCACTCTGCATCGATTGCGACGCCTTTTCGATGTTCCCGGTCTGTTCATCCTCAGAGACCACCACCTCAGCCTGAACAGCGAACTGACATGGGTCGACGCCTGGGCCTTCGAGCAGCTCGTCAACCACTGCGCGCGCTTGCTGAACCGGGCCACGGATCCTGACATCGCCCGGCAGCTGGCCCGCTGCGAGGAACGCTTGCTGGCACTCTACCGGGGCGCGTTTCTGGAGCGCGAGGCCAGCCCGACCTGGTCGCTGACCCTGCGCGAACGCTTGCGCAGCAAACTGCTGCGTCATCTGATCGATGCCGGCGAGGTATGGGAAAACCTCGGAGAAGCGGCCATGGCGTTGCGACTCTATCAGAAGGGTCTGGAGATCGAACCGTTCGCGGAGATCCTGTACCAGCGCATGATGAGCTGCCTTTACGCCTGCGGCCGCATCGGCGATGCGCTTGCCACCTTCCACCGTTGCCGGCAGATTCTGGCCGACCAGTTCCAGATACCGCCCTCGCCTGCCACCGTCGCGCTTTATACACGGCTGAAAGCGGCCTCCTGAGCGGCAGGTTTCCCGGCTTTATTCCCCGCACGCCTTCCTGATGATGCGGCCAGCGTGCTGTGCGCGTACGGCAAAAGTTTCCGCCTCCACTCCCAGTACTTTGTAAGCCATCTGTAAGTCGCAGCGCGAGAAACTCGCCCGCGTGCATACCTCCGAAAGCGAGCTGCAGAATGGAAAACTATATCGTTCGCATTTATGCCCGCGACCAGGAAGACCCCGGCAAGGTCACCGGCACGCTGGAATCTGTCGAAGGCGAAACCCTGCAGGCGTTTCAGTCCCTGAATGCCTTGCCCGAGCTACTGAACCCGGATACCACGCCGCGCCCGCGGCAAGCGGACGACTGACCGATGATGAGGAAAGAAGAATGAGAAAACGCATCCATTTGTACGTATTCAGCCTGGCCGTCATGCTGCTGCCAGTCCCTGCGGTGAACGCCGTCAGCCTGTCGCCCATCGATAGCCAGGTCTACGCCAAGGTGGAACTGTTCAAAGGTTCGATCCATTTTACCGACAGTTTTCATGTCGACACGGCGGGTGACTATCGCGCCGTCCTTACCGACTTCGCTTTCCCCGATCCGCTTGGCGACACTGCTTTCAACATTACCACCGCTACCACCAGTCTCGGTTCGCTGTTCGGTCCCGGTGAAGTGTCTTTCTCCGCGCTACCCGGCAACTATTTCATCAGCTTGTTCGCGGTCGCAGCGCCCGCGCCGACGGCGATGGCGCAACGTTTCAGTCGTCAGAGTGCGCAAAACGCCAGCAGCCGCATAGCACGCCGTTATAACCGCGACGCAGACGACGATTACGGTTTGCGGACGGTCGCTGCGCGCCCCGGTGCAACGTCTCACGACCTGACCCTGGGCCAGTATGGCATCGAGATTACCCGGGTGGCGCTGGCGACATCGGTTCCGACGGCGGTGATCCCTGTGCCGGCCGCAATCTGGCTGTTCGGGTCGGGGTTGGCCGCATTGGTGGCTATGGGCGCCGCTCGCCGGCGACGCGGCTAATAGGACGATCGCAGCGCAAGCCGCATGCGTCAGCCGCGGCGGGCGCGGAAAAACGCCTGCAACTGTTCAGCGCAGCGATGTTCGAGCACGCCACCGGTTATTTCCGCACGGTGATTCAGGCCCTGGGTCTCGAACGCGTGGGCAGTGCTGTTCACGGCACCGCGGCGCGGATCGCTGGCGCCGAATACCAGTCGTGCGATGCGCGCATGGATGATAGCGCCGACACACATCAGGCACGGCTCGAGCGTAACGTACAGCGTGGTCCCGGTAAGCCGGTAATTGCCCAGCCTGGCAGCCGCATCGCGCATCGCGACAATTTCCGCATGCGCGGTGGGATCGTTGGTCGAGATAGGCCGGTTCCAGCCCTCACCGATGATAGCGCCGTCGCGGACGATAACGCAGCCCACCGGCACCTCACCCTGCTCAACCGCGCGGCCCGCCAGTCCCAGCGCGTATTCCATCCACTCCAGATCGGTCATCATTGCGGGGACAGTATACGCGTTTCAGGCTGATAGCAGGCCGGTAGCAGACCGGCAGGCAATGGATGGAGCCGGCCTGGATGAAGCGCAGACCAGGCGGTGCGCCGAACGGGCAAGGATGCCGTGCGTTACCGTGGATCCGGAGCAAGCTGAGGACGCGGTTTTGAGCAGCCATGGTCCCGGTCGCGAAGGTATAGGTCGATGCTTGACTGAACGCAAGCTATCGGCCCCTTGCGCGAGGTACATCTTCAGGAGGTGCGACACTGACTTAAGCGTGATCTTCACACTCATGTACCAGGTTCCTTTCGGCGGGTTACGGTGCATCAACATGCTCGAAAACCCGGCTCCTTCCCGTGTTTGTTTCCTTACTCGATAACATATATTGTACAAATAGCGCAAAAGCCGCATGAATCCGCGTTGTAACTGCAGCCCTGGCAGCAGTCATCGCACGTCTCATTAGCCGGGTACATAAATCTCCATGAACAAGGGTAAGAATAAGCGATGGTGGATCGGAGCTGCCGTGCTGTTGCTGCTGATTGCTTTGGCCACATCGTTCTGGCAACGCCTTGGTGTCAATCAGTGGGATGCCGGGCTTGTCAGTGGCAACGGCCGCATCGAGGCGGTGGAGATCGATGTAGCGTCGAAATCTCCTGGCCGGCTGACGGAGATCCTGGTGCGGGAAGGTGAGTTCGTCACCGCCGGGCAGGTGGTGGCACGGATGGACACGCAGACACTGGACGCTCAGCGCCAACAGGCGGAGGCGCAACTGCGTCAGAGCGAAAATGCGGTCAATACGGCGCGCAGCCAGTTGTCGCAGCGCGAGAGCGAAAAGGCTGCGGCCATGGCCATGGTCACCCAGCGACAGGCCGAACTGGAGGCCATGCGCAAGCGGGCGAACCGGATCACGGATCTTTCCTCGCGCGGGGTCGCCTCGGCACAGGAGGCGGACGATGCACGTGCCGCGGTCGACAGCGCGGCAGCCGCGCTCAGCGCCGCCCGTGCCCAGGTTGCGGCTACCGAGGCGGCGATCGTCACCGCGCGCTCACAGATCAGCAGTGCCGAATCGGCGGTCGAGGCGGCGCGTGCCGCGGTGGCCCGCGTCCAGGCCGACCTCGACGACAGCATTCTCAAGGCGCCGCGCGATGGTCGTGTGCAGTTCATCGTCGCCAGGTCCGGCGAGGTGATTGGCGCCGGCGGCCGGGTGCTGAACCTGGTCGACCTCGGCGACGTCTACATGACTTTCTTCCTGCCCACCGAGGCGGCGGGACGCCTGGCCATCGGCACCGAGGCGCGCATCGTGCTCGATGCCGCTCCCGACTATGTGATTCCGGCGCACATCTCCTATGTCGCCGACGTGGCGCAGTTCACGCCCAAGACCGTGGAGACCGAAAGCGAACGGCAGAAGCTGATGTTCCGGGTGCGGGCCAGCATCTCCCGCGAACTGCTGGAAAGGCACATCCAGCAGGTGAAAACCGGCCTGCCTGGCGTGACCTATGTGCGCCGTGATTCCTCGGCACCCTGGCCCGAGCGTCTGCAGCAGAATCTGGTGCAATGAGCGGACCGGGGGCCGACACCGGTACCGCTGAGGCCGCCGTTGTCGCCCGCTTGCGCGGAGTGGCCCTGGACTACGGCAAGACCCGGGCGCTCGACGACGTCACCCTGGAGCTCCCTGCGGGAGAAATGGTCGGACTGATCGGCCCGGACGGGGTAGGCAAGTCGAGCCTGCTTGCGCTCATCGCCGGCGCCCGGGCGATCCAGAGCGGGACTGTCGAGGTGCTCGGCGGTGACATGGCCGACCGGCGCCACCGGCGCGCCGTCTGTCCGCGCATCGCCTACATGCCGCAAGGACTCGGCAAGAACCTCTATCCGACGCTGTCGGTATTCGAGAATGTCGATTTCTTCGGCCGCCTCTTCGGCCATGGGCGCAGCGAGCGCGAGCGGCGCATCGACGAGCTGCTGCAGGCTACCGGACTGGCGCCGTTCCGCGAACGAGCGGTCGGCAAACTCTCCGGCGGCATGAAGCAGAAACTCGGTCTCTGCTGTGCCCTGATCCACGACCCGGACCTGCTGATCCTCGATGAACCCACCACCGGGGTGGACCCGCTCTCGCGGCGCCAGTTCTGGCAGCTGATCGCGCGCATCCGGGGCCAGCGTCCCGGCATGAGCGTACTGGTGGCCACTGCCTATATGGATGAGGCGTCCAGCTTCGACTACCTGGTGGCGATGCACGAGGGGCGGGTGCTGGAGAGCGGCGCGCCGCAGGCCCTGCTGGAGCAGACACGCACTCGTTCGCTGGAGCAGGCGTTCATCAAGCTGCTGCCCGGGAACCGGCAGGCGGACTATCGCCCGGTGGAGATCGCCCCCCACCCGGAGGGCACTGATGCGGATGTGGCCATCGAGGCGCGTGACCTGACCCGGCGTTTCGGCGATTTCACCGCGGTCGATCACGTCAGCTTTCGCATCCGTCGCGGCGAGATCTTCGGCTTCATCGGCTCCAACGGCTGCGGCAAGACCACCACCATGAAAATGCTCACCGGCCTGTTGCCCGCCAGCGAGGGCGAGGCCTGGCTGTTCGGCCACCCGGTGGACCCGCACGATATCGACACGCGGCGGCGTGTCGGCTACATGACCCAGTCCTTCTCCCTCTACACGGAACTCACCGTGCGGCAGAACCTGGTGCTGCACGCGCGGCTGTTTGGCCTTCCCGCCGATGCGATCGCCGCACGGGTGGACGCGATGGCCGAGCGCTTCGAGCTCGCGCCGATCATGGATGCGCTGCCCGATGCCCTGCCCCTGGGCGAGCGGCAACGCCTGTCGCTGGCGGTGGCGATGATCCACGGCCCCGAGATGCTGATCCTCGACGAACCGACCTCCGGAGTCGATCCGGGGGCGCGGGACAACTTCTGGCGCATCATGATCGGCCTGTCGCGCCGGGACAAGGTCACCATCTTCATCTCGACCCACTTCATGAACGAGGCCGAGCGCTGCGACCGCGTCTCGCTGATGCATGCCGGCAAGGTGCTGGTGACCGAGACACCGGCGGCTATCACCAGGGCGCGTGGCGCGGAGAGTCTCGAAGAGGCTTTTGTCAGCCACCTCGAGGCGGAGGTGGAGGACAGCCGGATGGATGCGTCGGCCACACCGGGGCCGAAGTCGCTGCCCGGGGAGGAAGGCGAAGCCGCCGCGGTCAATCGCAGCGCCTTCAGCCTGCGCCGCCTGTTCAGTTACACCCGGCGCGAAGCCCTGGAGCTGCTGCGCGATCCCATACGTCTTACCATGGCCGCGCTGGGCAGCGCGTTGCTGATGGTCGTTCTGGGCTACGGCATCAGCATGGACGTGGAAGACCTCACCTTTGCGGTACTCGACCTCGATCAGACCAGCGTGAGCCGCGACTACACCCTCAATCTCGCTGGCTCACGCTATTTCGTCGAACGCCCGCCGCTGCAGGGTTATGCAGACATGGACCAGCGCATGCGGGCCGGCGAGATCAGCCTGGCGATCGAGATCCCGAGCGGTTTTGCCCGCGACCTGGCCCGCGGCGGGGCAGCGGAGATCGGCGCCTGGATCGACGGTTCCATGCCCGCGCGTGCCGAAACGGTGCGCGGCTATGTGCAGGGCATGCACCGACACTGGCTCGCCGGCAAGGCGCGCGAAATCTACGGTGATGCGGCCAACGTGGGGCTGGTCAACATCGAGACGCGCTTTCGCTACAACCCGGAGGTGACCAGCCTGCCGGCGATGGTGCCGGCAGTCATCCCGCTGCTGCTGATCCTGATCCCGGCGATCCTCGCGGCACTCGCCGTGGTGCGGGAGAAGGAGCTGGGATCACTCGTCAACCTCTACGTCACGCCGGTGACCCGGCTGGAGTTTCTGCTGGGCCAGCAGCTCCCGTATATCCTGCTGGCGATGGTCAGCTATCTGCTGCTGACCGTTTTGGCGATTTACGGTTTCGGTGTGCCGATCAGCGGCAGTTTCGCCACGCTGACGGCGGCGGCGCTGATCTACGTCACGGCGGCCACTGCCTTCGGCCAGCTGGTTTCAACTTTCGTGCGCAGCCAGATCGCCGCCCTGTTCGGCACCGCGTTGCTGACCATGCTGCCGGCGGTGACTTTCTCGGGGCTTCTCAATCCGGTCACCTCGCTGGAGGGGGCCGGCCGCGTCATTGGCGAGATGTTCCCCACCACCCACTTCATCACCATCGCGCGGGGAACCTTTTCCAAGGCGCTCGGCTTTGCTGACCTGAAGGGGGCCTTCCTGCCCATGCTCATCGCGGTGCCGGTGCTCATCGGGCTCGCTGCAGCACTGCTGCGCAAACAGGAGCGTTAAGGTGCGCCTGCTGCGCAACAGCTTCCACCTCGGCATCAAGGAACTGCGCAGCCTGCTGCGCGATCCGATCATGCTGGTGCTGATTGTCTGGGCATTCACTCTCTCCATCTACACCGCCGCCACGGCAATGCCGGAGACGCTGCACAAGGCGCCCATCGCCATTGTCGACGAGGACCGGTCGCCCCTGTCGCTGCGCATTATCGACGCCTTCTATCCGCCTTACTTCCTGCCGCCGTTCCTGATCAGCGCCGAGCAGATGGATGCGCGAATGGACGCAGGGCTCGACACCTTCGCCCTTTATATCCCCACCGGCTTTCAGCGCGATGTGCTTGCCGGCGATACGCCGGCACTGCAGCTGAATGTGGATGCCACGCGCATGTCGCAGGCTTTTACCGGCAGCGGTTATATTCAGGCCATCGTCAACGGCGTGATCAGTGAATTCGTGCAGCGCCACCGGGGTGAGGGGAGCCTTCCGGTGGAATTGCAGCTGCGGGCGCGCTTCAACCCCGAACTGAACCAGAGCTGGTTCGCGGCGGTGATGGAGCTGGTCGACCGCATCACCATGCTCTCCATCATCCTCACCGGCGCGGCGCTGATCCGCGAGCGCGAGCACGGCACTCTGGAACACCTGCTGGTCATGCCCGTCACCCCACTGGAGATCATGAGCGCCAAGGTATGGGCCATGG
>JAGFJP010000154.1 GCA_024102665.1 Thiogranum sp.
AGTAGATGTGCGGTGAGAAATGCGGGCTATCGCCCGCCGCTGATCGACCCCAGGATGCCGCGCGCGATGCGCCGCCCGAGGCTGCTGCCGATGCTGCGCAGCATGGATTTGGCAAAGGACTCACCGATGCCCTGGCGCCGGCTGCCGCCACTGCGCGCGGAAGCCCTGCCCGCGGCCTTCTCCTCTTCTTGCCGGCGGTGTTGCCTTTCGCGCGCCTCGACAACCTCGGCCTCGCGTTTCTCCAGCAACTCGTAGGCCGACTCCCGGTCCACCGCCTGATCGTAGATGCCGCGCAGTGGTGATCGGTCGATGATCGCTTTGCGTTCCTCGTCACTCAGCGGACCGATGCGCGAACGCGGCGGAGCGATCAGCGTGCGCTCCACGGGCGTGGGCACGCCCCTGGCATCCAGCGTGGACACCAGCGCCTGTCCGACGCCCAGTTCGCCGATCACGGTTTCGGCATCGAAGTCGGGATTGGGGCGAAAGGTTTCAGCGGCCGCGCGCAGCGCCTTGCGGTCGCGCGGCGTGAAGGCGCGCAGCGCGTGCTGCACGCGATTGCCCAGTTGACCTATGACTTCTTCAGGCACATCGCCCGGATACTGGGTAACGAAAAACACGCCCACGCCCCTGGAACGGATCAGCCTGACCACCTGGGTGATGCGCTGCAGCAGCGCCGGCGGCGCCTGGTCGAACAACAGGTGCGCCTCGTCGAAAAAAAACACCAGTTTCGGCAACGCCGCGTCACCCTGTTCAGGCAGCTCCTCCATCAACTCCGACAACAGCCAGAGCAGGAAAGTCGCATAGATGCGCGGGTTGTGATAGAGCCGCGTCGCGTCCAGCAGACTGATGACGCCGCGTCCCGAAAAATCGCGCTGCAGCAGGTGTTCGATGCGCAGCGCCGGCTCGCCGAAAAACACGTCGCCACCGGCTTCCTGCAACACCAGCAGGCGGCGCAGGATCGCTGTCACGCTCTGTGTCGACACGCGGCCGTATTCGCGTCCCAGCGCCTCGCTGTTGTCACTCATCCAGTTGAGCATGGCGCGCAGATCCTTGAGATCGAGCAGCAGCCCCTGATCGTCGGCCACCGCGAAGGCGATGTGCAGAATGCCTTCCTGCGTTTCATTGAGCTGCAGCAGGTTCGACAGCAGCACCGGGCCCATTTCGGAAATGGTGGTGCGCACGGCGTGGCCCTTGCTGCCATCGACATCCCAGAACAGCACCGGGCAGCCTTCGAAGGTGTGGCCGCTGATGCCGATCTGCTCGATGCGCTCCGTGACCTTCGGGTGTTCGCGGCCGGCGATGGCGATGCCGGAGAGGTCGCCCTTGATGTCGGGAGCAAACACCGGCACGCCAAGCCGCGAAAAGGATTCCGCGAGGACTTGCAGGGTGACGGTCTTGCCGGTGCCGGTCGCGCCGGTAATGAGTCCGTGGCGGTTGGCCATCGAGGCGTCGAGCAGGATCTGCCTGTCAGCGGCGCCGCCGACGAGAATGCTGTTTTGCATGATTCAGGTTCCCGGTTTCGAATTGGCAATGTTCGCGTTGATGCGGATGGACTGCAATATACAGGCTGCGCCCTGCGCAGCGCACCCGGGTTTGCGGATTTTTACATCGGCAACATTCAGCGCCGCTTCTGGTAGGTGCCCACCAGCTCGGCGCTGGCAAGCACATGGCCTTCCATGGCCGCTACCAGCGCGGCTTTGTCGGGCGTGTCCAGTCCGCTCAGCACGGTGTCCAGCGCGTACAGCTTGTGGAAGTAGCGGTGGCGGCCCACCGGCGGGCAGGGCCCGCCGTAGCGGGTCTTGTTCCAGTCGTTGATGCCCTGTTGCGCGCCCTCCGGCAGACCCGCTGCGCCCGCGCCTTCCGCCAGACCGGCAGTCTGCGGCGGCAGATTGAACAGCACCCAGTGCACCCAGGTCATCCTCGGCGAGCGCGGATCCGGCGCGTCGGGATCGTCGACAATCAACGCCAGGCTGCGGGCCTGTCGCGGCACCTGCGTCCATTGCAGCGGCGGTGACAGGTCCTCGCCGTCACAGGTGTAACGCGACGGGATTTCCTGTCCCGGTTCGAACGCGGTCGATGTCAGTAGCATGTCGGTCCTCCCCCTGCGATCATCGCGCAACGGCGCAAACGGCCTAAAGGTTCTCCTCCGCTTCCTGCGGCATGCCATCGTCGAGCGGCAGCCAGGCCAGCTTGTTGCGCACCCAGATGTGGCGGTCCGGCGGATAGCGGTGCGGATCGTCCAGGGTCGCTATGGTGACGTCGATGCCAGTCGGCGCCAGCTCCGTGAACAGCGCCAGTTGAGCGCCGCAACGGGCGCAGAAATAGCGCTCGCACGACGCGCTGGAGCGGTACGCCGCGGGCTGCCCGGATGCCCAGCGGAAGCTTTCGCGCGGCACCGTCGCCCAGGTGGTGAAAGTGCCGCCCGTGGTTTTCCTGCACGCCCCGCAATGGCAGTTCGCCACGTCTGTCAGGCCATCCTGGTCTATGGCGTAACGCACCTGTCCACAATGACAGCCACCTGAAATCGCCATGCGGCGTGCTCCCCTTTTCGCGGCGCCCGTGTGCGGGCAACCGCTGTCGAAAGCGATTGTCCCGGGCTGCCCTTTTACCAATAATAGCAGCCTTGTCGACATGAACCGGACACCGTATGCAACAGCCGATGCCCCATGAGTGAATTTCACCTGCGCACACTGGAATTGATCGATGCCGGCCGGGAACTTTACCGGATGGGAATGGTGCCCGCGACCAGTGGCAATTTTTCCGCGCGAATGTCCGACGGCAATATCGCCATCACCGTCTCCGGCCGCCACAAGGGCAAGCTGACGGCGCAGGACATCATGCTGGTCGATGCCGCCGGCCAGTCGTACGACGAGCGCCGTCCTTCGGCCGAAACGCTGCTGCACGTGCAGATCTACCGGCGCTTCCCGGATGCCGCCTTTGTACTCCACCCGCATTCGGTGCACGCAACCCTGTTGTCGCGGCTGCGCGATGATTGCGTGGTGCTGCAGGATTACGAACTGCTGAAGGCGTTTCCGGGCGTGGACACCCACTGCTGTGAAGTGCGGATACCGATCTTCGACAACGACCAGGACATCGCGCGCCTGGCCACGGCGGTCGACACCGGGCTGCCTGACGGCGCCCCCGGTTACCTGATCCGCGGCCACGGCTTTTACACCTGGGGCAACAGCATCGAGGATGCGCTGCGCCACGTCGAGGCCTTCGAGTTTCTGTTTGAATGTGAAATGCGACTGAAAGGAGTAACACCATGAGCGCTCTCACCGTCTATCGCAGCGACGGCAGCGCGGCCGCTGCGCCGCTTACCGATCACAACGCCATCGCGAGAATGCTCGGCGAACTCGGCGTGCAGTTCGAGCGCTGGGACGCCAGCCGGCCCCTGGCGCCGGACGCCTCCGCCGAAGACGTACTGGCCGCCTATGATGAATCGATCCGCGCGCTCAGCGAGAAATTCAGCTTCCAGTCCGTCGATGTGGTCGCCCTGCGGCCGGACAATCCGCAAAAAGCCGAAATGCGTCAGAAGTTCCTTGCCGAGCACACCCATGCCGATTTCGAAATCCGTTTTTTTGTCGACGGCCGCGGCCTGTTCTACCTGCACATCGGCGACAGTGTTTACCTGGTGATGTGCGAAAAGGGAGACTTGATCAGCGTGCCCGCCAACACCACCCACTGGTTCGACATGGGCGCAAACCCTGACTTCAAGTGCATTCGCTTTTTTACCACGCCGCAGGGCTGGCTCGGCGAATTCACGGGTGACGATATCGCCGCGCGCTTCCCGGATTTCGACAGCCACGCAGCGGAGCTGCCATGATCAAGGCTGTGGTGAGCGATATCGAGGGCACCACTTCAGCGCTATCTTTCGTCAAGGACGTGCTGTTTCCCTACGCGCGCGAGCACATCGGCGACTACGTGCGCCAGCATGCGCAGGAACCCGCGCTCGCCGCGCTCATCGACGATGTGCGCAGGGAAGCCGGCCGCCCGCTGACCCTCGAGGAGGTGATCGCGCAGCTGGTCACCTGGATCGACGAGGACAAAAAGATAACGCCCCTGAAGGCCATCCAGGGCATGTTGTGGGAAGACGGCTACAGAAACGGCGCTTTCACGGGCCACGTCTATCCGGACGCCAGGGCCAGGCTGCAAGCCTGGCACGATCAGGGCATCAGGCTGTATCTGTATTCTTCCGGGTCGGTGCACGCCCAGAAACTGTTGTTCGCGCATACCGACTACGGCGATCTGAATTATCTGTTCGACGGCTGTTTCGACACCAGGATCGGCGCCAAAAGCGACAGCGCCTCTTACCGGCGCATCATCGACGCGCTGGGACTGCAGCCGGATGAAATCCTGTTCCTGTCCGATGTCGAAAGCGAACTGGACGCCGCCGAAGAAGCCGGCATGAACACCCTGTGGCTGGTCCGCGACGGCGTCGTGTACATGGATGCCGCGCATCGCCAGGTGGTCGATTTCAACGACATCGACCTCGTGGCGCGCAATAATCTATCCGGCTAGTTTCCCAGGCTGAAAAAGAACGTGGCGCCCGCGCCCGGCGCGCTTTCGGCCCATACCCTGCCCGCGTGTCGCGTCACGATGCGCTGCACCGTGGCCAGCCCGATGCCGGTGCCCTCGAAGCTGTCGCGGCTGTGCAGCCGCTGGAATACACCGAATATGGTTTGCGCGTACTTCATGTCGAAACCGATGCCGTTGTCACGCACATAGAACAGGTCTTCGCCGTCGCCGCGGGTGGCGCCGAATTCGATCTGCGGCGCCGCCGTCTGCGCAGAGTATTTCCAGGCATTGCCGAGCAGGTTGTCGAGCAACAGCAGCAGCATGTTCGAATCGCCCGACGCCACAACGCCGTCCTGGATCTTCCATGCAACGGTTCCGCGCCGCTCGCCGGCCGATGTCTCGATGCGTTCGACAATGCTGTGCGCCATGGCGCTGAGATCGACGTTCCGGCGCGACACTTCGCCACGGTTGACCCGGGCCAGTTCGAGAATGTCGTCGATGAGTCTCGCCATGTGATTGCTGGCCGCAACCACGCGATCGAGCGTCGCCTGCTCTTCGCTGTCGAGCTTGTCGCGACTGTCTTCCAGCAATATCTGGGAAAAACCGCTGATGGCGCGCAATGGCGCGCGCAGATCGTGGGCGATGGAATAACTGAAGGTTTCGAGTTCACGGTTGGTGTTCTCGAGATCGCGCGTGCGCTCGGCGACCAGGTCTTCCAGCTGGGCGCGATCGCGGCGCAGACCGAGTTCGCGCTGGCGCAGCAGGTTCAGGTAGGCGGCCAGCAACAGCGTGGCCGCCAGCATACCGCCGAACACCAGCCAGACTTCCAGCGTCACCGCGGTTGAGAAATAACCATGCGCCGGCTCCATCTCCAGCACCCAGCGGCGGTTATTGACCGGCAAGGACTCCGCGTACGACAGCTCGGAGGCACCCGCCGGCGCCGCACCGGTGCCGGCAGTCGCATGCCCCCCGGACAGGCGATGGTAAAGAAACCGTTCTCCGGCGGGCGCAGAGGCGTCAGTCAGTGTGAAATCGATGCCACTGGGTTCGAGATGCGCGAGCGAGGACTCGACGAGCGCGGGAACGTCCATCACGATGACTATCATTCCCAGCAACGACTCGCGACGCTGCTGCGCGTTCTCCGGCGGCACCGTGTGGCGATACGCGGGCAGAAAGGTCAGGACTCCCGTTGCGCCGGCATCGCGCAACAGCCGGACCCGCCCCGAGGTACCGGGCCGCTGCTGCTCGAGGGCATACGTCAACGCCTGGGCGCGCATCGCGTCGCTGGCGAGGTCGAAGCCGATCCAGGCTTCGTTACCCTGGTACGGCTCGACAAAATGCACCGGAAAATATTCATCGCGCTGGCCGGCCGGTACCGGCCGACCATCAGCAGTCAGCTCAACCAGCCGGTAATCGGCAACAGTGGCGCGACCACTGGACTCGAACAGGTCGCGCTCGTCGCGCATTACCCGCGGCGCCCACTGCAGCGCGCGTATATAGGGTGTGTTGCCCAGTATGAACCTGCTGAATGCTGCGAACTCTTCGCGCGTCACTTCCTGCGAGGCTGCGAAAAGGCCGGCCACCGAATGTCCGATCAGCAGGCCGTTGACGACACCGAGTTCAAGCGCCATGGCACGGTCGCGGGCCGCGCGCTCGAAATCACGCCGCGTCTGTTCGACAGACTCGTTATGCAGGCCCCCGGCGACCACCACCGACAGCAGCAGTCCGCCGAGCAACACCAGGAGGGGAATCCTTTGCGCGCGCCTCACTCGTTACATTCCTGTATAAATCGCAGTCGCCCGGGTCGCACAGTCTCGCATACCCTTTGCATACCCGGAAACCCGGCGCAGAGAAAAGTCTTGTTATATATTGTTATATTATATAGTTACAGATGTTTATTTGTGTAATACATCACTTTATGCGAGGTGACTGCCCGACGGCGAATCCACGGCCGGGCGCCGGCGCGAAGTGGCTGTTACATGACATTGCATTTCCTGCTAGAGTGCGCGGCGGCGTTTATGCCTGACGCGCCTCACTGCGAGGGTTTCCCATGATCCGTTCCGCTACCCTGCGGGACATCGAAGCACTGGTGGAAATCGAAAACCTCTGTTTCGATACCGACCGGCTGTCGCGACGCAGCTTCCGCTACATTCTTACCAAGGCCAACGCCGTGACGCTGGTAGCGGAACACGAGGGAAAGGTCTGCGGCAACGTGATCGTGCTGTTCAATTCCGGCACGTCCCTGGCTCGCCTGTACTCGATCGCCATTCATCCCGAATTCCGCAACCTGGGGCTGGGCCGCAAGCTGGCGGAGGCGGCCGAAGCAAGCGCGCTGGAAGGCGAATGCGCCTACATGCGGCTGGAGATCCGCCGCGACAACCCCGCCTCGATCCGTCTGTTCGAGAAAATGGGTTACCGCTTGATCGGTACCCACCCCGACTATTACGAAGACGGCATGGACGCCCTGCGCTATGAAAAAACACTGGCGCCGCACCTGCAGCCGGAACTGGTGCGCGTCCCCTATTACCAGCAAACCCTGGATTTCACCTGCGGTCCGGCGGCGCTGATGATGGCCATGCATACCCTCGACGAATCGATCCCGCTGGAGCGCCGCCTGGAGCTGCGCCTGTGGCGCGAATCGACCACCATTTTCATGACCTCGGGGCACGGCGGCTGCGGGCCCTACGGCCTGGCGCTGTCGGCTCAGCTGCGCGGTTTCGCGCCGGCCATCTACGTCAAGGACGAGGCCGCCCTGTTCGTCGACTCGGTACGCAGTGCCGAGAAAAAGGAAGTGATCCGCCTGGTGCAGGAGGATTTCCGCGAGGAACTGGAGCAGCGCAAGGTGCCCATCAACTACTACGCGCTGAGCGTGGCGGACCTCAAGAAACAGTTCGAGGCCGGCGGCATCCCGGTGGTGCTGATCAGCTCCTACCGCATCTACCAGGAAAAATTTCCCCACTGGGTGGTGGTCACCGGTTTTGACGATCATTTCATCTATGTGCACGATCCGTTCGTGGACGTGGACAAAAATCGTTCGCAAACCGACTGCATCAACATTCCGATACCGCTCAAGGAATTCGACCGCATGGCGCGTTACGGCCGCGCCGGCCAGCGCGCGGCGCTGATTGTTCGTAAATCCACCCGTCGGCGCAACCGGCGCATACACTAGAGAGAGACACAGGCACATCACATGACCAAGCAACTGGTGGTTGTAGAAAATCTCGGCGACTGGAATACGGAGTTCCCCGATTGCCAGATCGTTCACGTCGACGAGTACCTCACCCGCGACGAATTCATCAACATGCGCAATGTGCAGGTCATCAACCTGTGTCGCAGCTATAAATACCAGAGCGTCGGTTATTACTGCTCATTGCTCGCCGAGGCGCGCCGCCACCGCGTGCTGCCGTCGGTCAAGACCATCCTGGATCTCAGCAGCAAGGCCATGTACGGGCTGGATGCGGAAGCCCTGGATGCCCTGGTCGCGCGGCGTGTGGTCAGTGCCCGCACAGGCGCCGATCAGAGCGTGTTCCTGATGGACATCTTTTTCGGACATTGCCAGCAGGAAGGCCTGCAGGACCTGGCCCGGCAGATTTTCGAGACCTTTCCCTGCCCCTTGCTGCAGGTCGAGTTCCAGCACCAGGGACGCTGGCGCCTCAACGCCATCAAGTCGATGTCGCTGCACAAGCTGAACGCGGAACAGAAGACCTGGTTCGGCGATGCGCTGACGCGCTATCAGAAAAGCCGCTGGCGCACGCCGCGGCCGCGCACGCCCGCGCGCTACGATCTGGCCATACTCTATAACCCGGAAGACAAGCTGCCGCCGTCCGACGCCCGCGCGCTCAATAATTTTATCAAGGCGGGCAAGGTCCTTGGTATCGACGTGGACCTGATCCAGCGCAAGGATTATTCGCGGCTCGCCGAGTACGATGCGCTGTTCATTCGCGATACGACCAAGATCAATCATTACACCTATCGCTTTGCCAAGAAGGCGGAAAGCGAAGACATGGTGGTAATGGACGATCCGACCTCGATCCTGCGCTGCACCAACAAAGTCTACCTGGCCGAACTGCTGCGCACGCATAATGTGCCGACGCCGAAAACCCTGATCCTGCACAAGCAGCAGATCCGCGACGTTGAGCAGCACATCCCCTACCCGATCGTGCTGAAGGTGCCGGACGGTTCCTTCTCACGCGGCGTCTGCAAGGTAGAGAATCGCGAGCAACTGATGGAGATCACCCGCAACCTGTTCAAGGAATCGGAGCTGATCCTGGCCCAGGAATTCCTGTACACCGCCTTTGACTGGCGCATCGGCATCCTTAACCGGGAGCCGCTCTACGCCTGCCAGTACTTCATGTCCAAGTCCCACTGGCAGATCGTCAACCACGGACCGGCCGGGCGCTTCACCGAAGGCGGCTTCAAGACCTTCTGTATCGAGGAGGCGCCACCCGAAGTGGTGGCAGTCGCGCTCAAGGCCGCCAACCTGATCGGCGACGGGTTCTACGGCGTGGACGTCAAAAGCAACGAAAGCGGCGTCTTCGTCATCGAAGTCAACGACAACCCGAGCATCGATGGCGGCGTCGAGGACTGCTGCCTGAAAAGCGCCCTGTACGAACGCATTCTCAGGGAGTTCGTGCGTCGCCTCGACCAGAGGCGCGGCATTTGAAGGCGTTCTCGAACAAATCCTTTAATCGTCACAATCGGTTTTTTTCACTTTAAATTGACTGCCGCAAGCCGTACATAGGCGGCATCGACCTGTTCGGTAGGTCTAGGTGGAAACAGATATGGCAAAGAGATCGCAGAAACCCGGCAACGGTGCAGGAGCCGGCAAACGCCAGGCCGCAGCGCCGGCCGCCGGCCAGGCAGCCAAGCCTGGCGAAGACGAATGGAATGACGTTGACGACGCCGATGCCGGCGACGAATGGCCGGAAATCACGGTGCGCGAAAGGGATTCATCCCGCATCCGCCGGCAAATGGAAGCCCGCAGGAAGCTCGAACAGTTGATGGAGGCCAAACGCCTCAGCAGCCTGGTCGACGACTGGAGCTTCAGCGACGACTGGCAACTGAGCGAAGAAAGAAGTTAAACCGGTTTCCGGGGCAGTGCCGCCGGTTCTCAGGCACTGTCCCGGGCCGCCCGCGTCAGCGAAAAGTACGACAACGCCCTCTCGATCACATCCCGCCGCCCGCAATTGACCGGATAAACCCCGTAAGCCGTACGGTCGATCACCGGCGCTTCAGCGACCCTGAACAGCCGGTCGCTTTCCAGCAGATCCTCGACCATGGGCTCGGCCAGGTAGGCCGCTCCGCCGCAATGCAGCAGCATGGCGCGCGCCATGCGACCCAGCCCCACACGCGCCCGCGGTGTCACCAGGTCCGGGAAGTGCCGGGCGTGGCTGATGGCGAACGAAGTGCCCCAGTCGACCAGGATATAGCTGGCCAACGCCTGTTCGAGGTCGAGGCCGGGGCGGGTGGCGACCATGATCAGCGGTACCGGTATGGTCTCGGCCACCATGAGTTCCGGCATCTGCGGCGCATCGAACAGAAACCCCAGATCGACGCTGCCTTCCAGCAACTTGCGCAGCAGCGCCTCGGCGCCGTGGGCCTCGGCGCTGAAGGCGATATCGGGGCATTGCCGGCACAACCAGTTGACCCAGTCCTGCAGCGCGATATCCCACAGACTGGCGACCGCCCCCACCGACAGCAGTTGCGGACTGTCCTCGCCCATGGCCATTTCCTGCCGGGCGCGGTTCCAGGAACCGGTGATGCTCTCGGCGTGGCGCAGCAGTTTCCTGCCCGAGGCGGTGAGCTGGATGTTATTGCGGTCGCGGGTGAACAGGCTGGTGCCGAGTTCTTCCTCGAGCTGGCGGATTCGGGCGCTGACGGCGGACTGGCTGAGATGCAGATTTTCCGCGGCCCGCCCGAAATGGCGGGTACGGTATACCTCGAGAAACGTTTTCAGCAGTTGCGTATCCACGGATACCCGATCAATAATTCCGATCCCGGTGACCGGCTTGTTTCACTTTAACCGATCCGGCTACTGATCTGAATAGAAGCGCTTTGCCGCACGCATAAATTTCAGGAGTTCGAGCAATGAAAAAAACAACACTTGCATGCGCGCTGGTTTCCCCGCTGCTGGTTTCCCCGCACAGCGCGGCCCTGGCAGCCACCGAGTATCAGTCGGCACTGTCCAACTGCAGGAACGAAGCGATATCGACCGGACTGGAAAACGAGGATGATATCAAGTACTACGTTGACCTGTGCATGCAGAGCTTCGGCGGAATAGCCGCAGATGCCGGCGCGGAGCATCCGGAGACGATGCAGGAAACGACTGGCGAAGATCCCGGCGTCGATACCCGGTAGTCGGCGCAGCGCCGGCTACATCCGTTCTTCGCAACCGTAGCCCATCAGGTACAGGCCTTCGAGCAGGTAGTCGGCCAGCTGCGGATGCACGATGAGATACTCGGCGGTGTATTCGTTCCAGCTGTCACGCGCCTCCTGCATCGCGGCGTCCCATTCGTCGGGTCCGAATTCGCCGCGCCCGATCCACATCAGCGCCACCACCGCCTGCTGCTGGTCCTCCTCCAGGTCGTCGACAGTGGATTTGAACTCCTGGAACACCACGTCATTGGCATGATCCTCCAGCGCCTGGCGCCCCCAGTCGTCCGCCGGGCTGTCGGGCATGTCCGGAAGCACCATGCCTTCCTTGCTGTGAAACAGGCGCGCTTGCGCTATGAGGAAACAGACAGTCTCGGGATTCACGTCCAGCATAGACAGGCCTCTTTGCGTTACGGTTGAAAAACGGCACGCCTGCGACGACCTCAACCCGTCGCGAATGCCATGACATGTTCCAGCAGCGAGCGTTCCACCACGATGCCGTGTTGTTCCGCCAGCGCCGCGGCGAAAGCCTCGACAGATTTCGGCGCCGGGTCCATGTCGCGCAGGAAACTGCCGAGGTCTTCGATAATCGCCCAGGGGTAGATGATCCAGCGCCAGCTTTTCACTTCCCGCGCATAATAATCCGGCACGAAGTCCGAAACGATCTTGTGGTGCAGCACCGCCGTTCTCAGCTCCTCGGGCTCGCCGTGCTCGCGCAGATGCCGCACAGCAACCTGGAAAGTGTCACCGGAATCACTCACATCATCGACCAGCAGTATGCGCCGGCCGTCGACCTGCGCCGCGAGCGGATAACGGACCTGCGCGGCAGCATCGCGGTGCATGCCGTGATAATGCTCGATCTTGATGCTGGCGAGATCCAGGACATCGAGGTAATCGGAAAGAATGCGCGCCGGCATATAGCCGCCGCGCCCGATTGCGACGATCAGGTCGGGACGGAACCAGGAGGTATGAATGGTTCTCGCCAGGCGCTGTGACAGCCGGTAAAAGGTTTCCCAGGAAACCAGTTCGCACGGAACGCCGCGCAGATCCTGCTCAGGCAGCGATTGCATCGCGAACCTCGGGCGGTGATCCGGGCGGCACTTCAAGCGGCGGCGCATCCGGCGGACTTTCCTGCGGTGGCGGCTGGTCGGGAACTTCTTCCGGCACGCCGGGCGGAATGCCCGGAGGCTCCTCCGGGAGCGGTTTTTCCGGCGGCGCGTCCGGCAGCGGCTTTTCCGGGGGCACCTCCGGCTCGCCCGCGCGCTGTGCGCGGTCATCGCCCGGAAGCAACAGCGCATCCGTCATCACGTCGGCCTGCAATCGCCTTCGCGCACCCATACACCGCGTTCCTCGCATCGCAGCAGCTCGTCGCCGCTGCAGACATAGTCGCCAATGGGATAGGCAATGCCATTGAAATAGCAGGCGCCGGTTTCGATCTCCAGATCCAGCGACAGAAACTCGTCGCTTGCTTCATCAAAAATCGGTGAATTTTTCAATTCCGGATCAGGTGCGCCGACCATGGGTGCCTGATGGCTGTTTGCCATTTTGTTACCTCCTTGACGGGCCGTGTGGTGTTGCATGAATACCCGACTAAAATTATTAAAGCACAAGATTCCCGGGCGACGCTTGATTTATCTCAACATACACGGCGATAAAACCCGACCGGCGCAAGCGAAATATTGACGGTAATCAATCACAACCCTGTGCATTTGGCAGATCATGAAGATGAGCAATCGAGGAGGACAGTATTATGCAGCTCCCGCTGGAAATCGTGTTTCGTGACTTTCCACCATCCCCCGCCGTTGAAGCAAAAATCCGGCAACGCGCCGAAAAGCTGGATCAGCTCTATCCCCGCATCATGAGTTGTCGCGTGGTCGTTGAATCGCACCACAAGCACAAACATAACGGTATCCTGTACCACGTGCGCATCGACCTGACAGTGCCCGGCGCCGAGCTGGTCGCAAGCCGTGAACCCCACGACAATCACGCCCACGAAGACGTCTACGTGGCGATACGCGACGCCTTCGACGCAATGCGGCGCCAGCTCGAGGCGCATGCGCGCCGCCAGCGCGGCGATGTCAAGACCCACGAAACACCGCCGCACGGACGCATCGTCGAACTCAACAGCGATTTCGGGCGCATCGAAACCCCCGATGGCAGGCTCGTTTACTTTCATCGCAACAGCGTCATAGAAACCGGGTTCGAGCAGCTCGGCATCGGTGACCGGGTGCATTTCTCCGAGACCAGCGGTGACCTTGGACCGCAGGCAAGCACGGTGCATGTGGAAGGCAAGCACCATGTGGCGGGCTGACACGCATGATGCAGGATTGCGTCGCAGGCCCCTGATGCTCAAGGCGGCACACACAGCCCGACATCTGTCATGACAACGGCCGGCGTGAACAGTCGCGCTGCAACGCGGCGGGACACTGCGCCGCGACCGCGCAAGCTGCGCGACTGGCCGACCGATGTCGCCGCGGCGCGTACAGTGCAGGAGCGGCTGCGCGACGCCGTGATCACCGAAGACCGGCTCGGCAAGGTCCGGCGCGTCGCCGGCATCGATGTCGGCTTCGAGGACGGCGGATGCACCACGCGGGCGGCGGTGGTGGTGCTTGATTTTCCCGGGCTGGAGTTCTGCGATCAGGCAGTCAGCCGTGGCCCGACGCGCTTTCCCTACGTGCCCGGTTATCTTTCGTTTCGCGAATCACCCCAGGTACTGGAAGCGCTCGACTTGCTGGAGACGCAACCTGATCTGCTGCTGTGCGACGCCCACGGCCTCGCCCACCCGCGGCGCTTCGGACTGGCCTGCCATCTCGGTGTGGTGACCGACCTGCCGAGCATCGGCGTCGCCAAATCGCGGCTGATCGGCACGCATGCCGAACTGCCGCCGCAACGCGGGCACTGGGTGCCGCTGCTCGACAAGGGTGAAACCATCGGCGCGGTGCTGCGCACACGTGACAACGTCAGCCCGGTCTATGTGTCCATCGGCCATCGCATCAGTCTGCCCACCGCCATCGACTACGTGCTGGCCTGCACGCCACGTTTCCGATTACCCGAAACCACGCGCCGCGCGCATCGCCTGGCCTCCGGATGACGTTGCCGAACGCAATCGGTTTGATGATGGTGCTGACATTCTGTCAGAGTGCGGCCCTGCATGCTGCCGGGAATGACGCTTATGCCGAAGCACGAGCGCAACTGGTGGAGGAAATCGAGGATCATGTGCGCGCCACCAGCGACTACCTGGAACGCGACGCGCTGGACGAACGCGTGCTGCAGGCCATCGGCAGCGTTCCCCGGCACGAATTCGTGCCGCCGGACGTGCGCCCGCGCGCCTACGACAACCGTCCGCTGCCGATCGGCTACGGCCAGACCATTTCGCAACCCTACATCGTCGCCATCATGACTGATCTCATGGACCTGCAGCCCGGCGACCGGGCGCTGGAAATCGGCACCGGTTCCGGTTACCAGGCAGCCATTCTCGCGGCCCTGATCGATGCCGTGTACAGCATCGAGATCATCGCCCCGCTGGGTGAAGCGGCCGCCGGGCGCCTGCAACGGCTCGGCTTCGACAACGTCGAGGTGCGCATCGGCGACGGTTATTACGGCTGGGAGGAGCAGGCGCCGTTCGACGCTATCGTGGTGACCGCGGCGGCCAGCCACATTCCGCCGCCACTGCTCAAGCAGCTCAAGCCGGGCGGCCGCATGATCATTCCGGTCGGCAGCCGTTTTCTTACCCAGCAACTGCTGCTGGTGCGCAAGCAGTCCGATGGCGAGATCGTCACCCGGCAGATACTGCCGGTCGCTTTCGTGCCGTTCACCGGAGGCCACTAGGCGCAGGGATCCTGCCATGTCCGCCCCTGATACCCAACGCGCGCCGCTGGTCTCGGTGATGCTGGCCTCCGCGGCGGCGCTGGCATGGGAAATCCTGCTGGTGCGCCTGTTTTCCATCAGCCACTGGCATCACTACGCCTATATGATCATCAGCCTGGCGCTGCTCGGCTATGGCGTCAGCGGCGCTTTTCTCGCGCTGTTCCAGGAACGCCTGCGACGACACTTCGCCGGCGCCTATCTCGCCAACCTGCTGTTGTTCCCGCTGGCGATGCTGCTCAGCTACCTGCTGGCGAAGCAGAGCCCTTTCAACCCGCAGGAGATTCTCTGGGATCCGCGCCAGTGGGCGCGCCTCGCCGGCATTTACCTGTATCTCGCACTGCCGTTCTTTTTCGTGGCCAACGCCATCGGCCTGGCGCTGATGACCTGCCGGCGCAGCACATCGCGTGTCTACGGCGCGGATCTGTTCGGCGCGGCGACGGGCAGTCTCGGTATTGTGGCGCTGTTGTTCGCCGTGTTCCCCGACACCGCGCTCAAGCTGCTCGCCGCGCTGGCAGGCGCTGCGGTGCTGGTCGCCGCGTTCGAACTGCGCACGCGCCGCGTTGTGTTTGCACTGCTGGTGCCGCCGCTGGCCGCGCTGCCGTTCCTGATTCCCTCGGCGTGGCTGCAACCGGGCATGTCACCTTACAAGGATCTCAGCCAGGCGTTGCAGATCAGCGGCACGCGCATTATCGAACAGCGTTCCAGCCCGTTGGGCCTGATCACGGTCATCGACAATCCGCTGATCCCGCTGCGTCACGCGCCCGGCCTGAGCCTGAACGCCGCAGCGGGCCCTCCGGCACAGCTCGGTCTGTTCGTGGATGGCAATGGTCCCAGCGCCATTACGCGGAACAATGAGGATGCAGACGCGCTGGCGTTCCTGGATCAGCTCAGCTGGGCGCTGCCCTACCACCTCAGGCAACCGCAATCGGTGTTGATTATCGGCGCCGGCGGTGGCAGCGAAGTGCTGCAGGCGCGCCACCTCGGCGCGCGGAATATCGACGCACTGGAACTGGATCCGCAGATGATCGACCTGGTACGGGATAGCTACGGCGATTTTGCCGGACATCTGTTCAGCGCGGATAACGTGCGTGTGATCGCCAGCGAGGCGCGCGGATTCATCGAGGCGACGCCGCAACGCTACGACCTGATCCAGGTCGCCCTGGTCGACAGCTTCGGCGCTTCCGCCGCGGGTCTCTATGCGCTGAGCGAAGGCTACCTGTACACGGTGGAAGCGCTGCAGGCCTACCTCGGGAAACTCGCCCCGGACGGCTACCTGGCGATCAGCCGCTGGATCAAGCTGCCGTCGCGCGATGCGCCGAAACTGTTCGCCACGGCTGTCACGGCGCTGGAAAACGCCGGCATCGCCGACCCCGGAAAGCGCCTGGCGCTGATCCGCAGCTGGCAGACCAGCACGCTGCTGATCAAGAACGGCGACTTTACACGAACGGAAACCGAGGGCTTGCGGCGTTTTTGCAGACAGCGCAGCTTCGACGTCAGCTGGTATCCGGGGATCGACGCGGCGGAAGTCAACCGCTACAACGTCATGGCGCAACCGCAACTGTATCTTGCCGCGCGCGCGCTGCTGGGAGCGGAGCGCGAACAGTTCATCGCCGGCTACAAGTTCAACCTGCAGCCCGCCACCGATGACCGGCCGTATTTTTTCCAGTTCTTCGTCTGGCGTTCGCTACCCGAGATCCTCGAACTGTACGGCCGGGGCGGCGCGCCACTGCTCGACACCGGGTACCTGATACTCTTCGCCACGCTGTTGCAGGCCATTGTCGCCAGCCTGCTGCTGATCCTGCTGCCGTTCCAGGTCTACCGGCGCGCCAGCGGCAGCGACGCGCAAGGCGCGCAACGCTGGCGGGTGCTGGTGTATTTCACGGCGCTGGGCCTGGCGTTCCTGTTTCTCGAAATCGCCTTCATCCAGAAATTCATCCTGTTTCTGCACCATCCCCTGTACGCGGTCGCCGTGGTGCTGACCGGCTTCCTGCTGTTCGCCGGCGCCGGCAGCCTTTACTCGCAGCGTCTGCTGCAAAACCACGCCGGCATCGCTGTGCCGGTGACTGTCATTGCGCTGACCAGCCTCGTCTATCTCGCCGGCCTCGACAACCTGTTCACGCCGCTGGGCGCATGGCCGGATGCGATGCGCATCGCCGTCGCGCTGTTGCTGATCGCGCCGCTGGCGTTCTGCATGGGCATGCCTTTCCCGCTCGCCATCGGGCGCCTCGGACAATCGGCGCCGCAACTCATTCCCTGGGCCTGGGGCATCAACGGCTGCGCCTCGGTGATCAGCGCTGTGCTGGCCACCCTGCTCGCCATGCACCTCGGCTTCAGCGCGGTGGTGGTGATGGCAGTGGTGTTGTACGGGGTCGCGGCGGTGAGTCTGCCGCGCTGATCATCAGTCGCTCATTACCTGCGCTGTCGCAGGCGCGATGAGGCTCGCGTCCAGTCGGTCCATGTTTGCGCCGCTGCTGCCGCGGGTCCGCGCGCGGATACGATTGGCGCCGGGATTCAGCATGACTTCCGTTTCGACCGTGCCCCAGGTCTGCCAGGCGCCGGTGGCCGGAAACGACAGGTTGCGCGCGACCACCGAACCGTTGATCAGGATGTCCAGCGGCCTGTCGCCGGATTGCAACGCATAGCGGAACGACAGCCGGAACGGCCCGCCCTGGCCTGCGTCCAGGATCCATTCGACAGCCCCCTCGCCCACGTAATCGACGAAGCCGGTCCCGCTGAAATCCGCATGGTTGTCAGCGACCTGAAATCCGGGGCTCAGCAAGGCGTCCTCGGCTTCATACTCTTGCACGAAGGCTTCATACTCTTGCGCGGGTTCCGGCGCAGCGGTCAGAAACGAAACGCCCACCAGACTCGCCAAAGCCATGCCCGGCAACAGCAGCAAAGCCGCTGTCGCCAACCTGTAAATACCTGCTGTATTCCGTAAACCGTTTGTTTCTGACCATAAGCGCTTGCAAACTTGCACCGGCATTCGTTGTCCCCTGGTAACACCCGAACTGCGTCGAGATTGTTGTAATGGATTGCGTGGCTGCATTATTCAGTTTTCGTGCCATTTCACCGGCTGCGTTGGATAACAACGCATTAGCGCAATCTGCTATCATCCACGTCAGGTTGGAGACGGTCTGCTGCTGCGGGTTGTGTCGTTGACCAACGACAACTTTGAACAGCAGCGCGCCGTGATCCCGATTCATCTGTGACCGGTTGACCGCTGAATCCGGTGCATTTCATCGTGTCACCCGCAGTCCCGTGGCACGCCGGCAGAAAAGGAGCCTTGTTCATGGCCGACGCTGAATTCACACCTCTCCATCGCCTGCCCTGTGAGACAAGGGTGCTGTACACCATGACCCTGCTGGTGCTGGGTGTCGGTTACCTGTTCGCCATGCTGCAGGTCTACGAAGTCCACGCGGGACGTGACGGCAAGTCCGGCCTCTCGGCAACGGACCTGGTCATCGCCTACAGCGGCAGCCACGCCGATACCCGGCTCGAGGCGGCACTCAAGGGGCCCATGAAAGACAGGCTTCCGGCCGAGGAACGGGAAATCATTTTTGACTGGATACATGCCTCAGGCGGCATCGTGCACCGGGGCGGCGGCGAGGCGGAATATAACAGGACAGTCAAACCGATTATCGAAAAGCGCTGTCTCGCCTGTCATGGCGGGAACAACCCGCATATTCCCAATCTGTCGACTTTCGCAGACCTGTCCGGGGTTGTCGAAATGGATACCGGGATGGATATCTTCACCTTGATACGCATCTCCCATATTCACCTGTTCGGGCTGACGTTCATCTTCTTCATTACCAGCAGCATCTTCGTCAGGGCCAGCGTGCGGCCGTTCTGGTTCAAATGCGCCGTCATCGCCACGCCCTTTATCACAATTATGCTGGACATTGCCTCATGGTATCTGACAAAGCTCTTTACAGGCTTTGCATGGGTCGTGATGATCGGGGGTGTGCTGATGGGACTGACTTTCGCCATCCAGTGGTTCGTGTCCGTCTACCAGATGTGGTTGTTCAGGAGTCCGTCCGGTTCGCTAGCGCCTTAACAGGTCCCTGGTCACATACTGGCCGAACGCCGCAATCACTTTTCTGTCCAGTTCCAGGGCAAGCGATGTTTCGCGGCGTCTGATCACGCGGCACGGGAAACCGCTCGATTGAACGCCGTTATCGCCGAATACGTAAAGTGTTCCCGCCATGCCTTCCAGCTCGCCTTGCGGCAGGCTATCGGTGTTCAGCAGCACGCCGCGCAGGCTGATGTCCCCGGACTCGCCGATGACAATTTCGCCGTTGTCCAGCTCCAGCAGCATTTTCCTGCTCACGCTCAGCCGGTCGCACGCGCGCCGGTTGGCCTCCGGGTTATCCGCTTTCCTGTCATTCATATCGAAACGGCTCGGCTATGTTCCCGCTTCCTTATAAGGGCAAGGCCGTATCCAGGTCAACCGCGTCAGGCCGGCGGATGCCGCACTGGTCTATACTTTGCTTTCAGGCCTTTCAGACGAGAGGAGCGCCGTCATGTCCAATGCCCCCGTTTCGCGCTTGCTTCAGCGCTCGTTGACCTCCTTGATCGCCGCACTCTTGGCGACCTGCGCCGCTGCGCTGCTGTTCAACGCCGCCGCGTCGCGCCCGGCTACCGCACAGGAATCGCAGGACGCGATCAAGGTTGTCTATCACGCGGACTTTGCAGACCCGCGCCGCTTCAGCGCCATGCTGACCAGCATCAACAATATGGTCACCACATACAACAGCGAGCTTCTCGAATACGACATCAAGATCGTGCTGGTCGCGCACGGCATCCGTTTCGTCACCGACGACAGGCTGGCAGACACGCCGTTCGCTGAAGACGCGGCGCTGGCCGAACGCCGCGACAATCTCAAAGGCCGACTGCTGAGCCTGCACAAGGTACATGGCGTCGATCTCGAGTTGTGCGATATCACGCGCTCGGAAGTGCAGCTCGCCGAAGACAAGCTGTACGATGGCGTGAGGCTGGTGCGCTCCGGCGTGGTGCGCATCGCCGAGTTGCAGCACGACGATTACGCCTACATCAAGATCGAGTAGCGCGCGCAACGCGGCGCGCTATTCGCCGGCCACCACCACCTGGTTCTTCCCCAGGTATTTGGCCCGGTACAGGGCGTTATCGGCGTCCAGCAGCAGCTCGGAGATCCGCGCGTCGCGTTTCGGCGAGGTCTGCGCCACACCGAGGCTGATAGTGACGCAGCCGGTAGCCGGAGACCCGGCGTGCGGTATCTGCAGCTTCTCGACACATTCACGCAGTTCTTCCGCAATGGTGACGGCGCCGTTGATATCGGTATTCTGCAACAGCAGCACGAATTCCTCGCCACCATAGCGCGCCAGAAAATCCGTCGGCCGCCTGAGCGCGTTGACCATGGTCCCGGACACGCGGATCAGGCATTCGTCACCGGCGAGGTGACCATACTGATCGTTATAGGCCTTGAAGAAATCGATATCGATCATGACCAGTGACACAGGCAGGTTGTAACGCACCGCGAGACGCCATTCCCGATCCAGGATATCGCCGAACGCGCGCCGGTTCGGCAATTCGGTCAGGGCATCCTTTTCGGCAAGCAGACGCAGTCTTTCCTCGACCTGCATGCGTTCGCTGATATCCACGAAGGTGACAACCACCCTGGTGACGCCCCCGTTGCCGCCCGCGACTGGCGCCGCATTGACGAGCACCCATGCGATGGGGTCTTCACCCCCCCGGATAATACCGACGATATAATTATCCAGCGTCCGGCCGGTGCGCAGCACGATATTGACGGGGTATTCCTCGCGCGGCATCTCGCTGCCGTCTTCCCGGGCAAGGCGCCAGGCGGGGTTTTCAGAGGGCGTGCGGGGTGCGGGGCCGTCTGCGATTCCCAGCAATTGCCGCGCGACATCGTTGCGGGCGACCACGCCGGTTTCGGCATCGTGGATCGCCACGCCCACGCGCAGCGTCTTCCAGAACGTCTGCTGCAACGCATCGACGTTTTCCAGCGCGACGCGGCAGGCTGTCAACTCCTGGATCAGCCGGTTGACATCATGCCCATGATCCGCAGAATGCACGTCTTCCATCATAAGCGTTGGCCCTTGAGATGTAAGTGACAACGCGTTATCTGCCGCTACCCCTGTAGTGTAGCAGGCCGGATTGTTCCTGCCAGAAGGCCGGCCCGCAAAGCCGGTCCCCGGCTTTATCTCCTAGAAAACTTCGAACTCCATTTCGCGATAGATGAACGCGGCGTTGGCACGCTGGTTTTCGTCGTACAGCGGTATCGCCCGCCATTGCGGCATATCCGATTGCTCCACCGCTTCCAGCAAGGGCACGTCGGCTTCCAGCTTCTGCCGCATCAGATCGCGCAGCTGCTCGATATAGGCGCGGGTCTGTTGCGCCATGGGAAACGGCGGCGTCTGGGCGCTGCCATGACCGGGCACCATCAGCCGCGCGTCGGCAAAGGTTTTCAACAGCCAGTCATGGGCCGCCAGTATCTGCCTGCTGTCACCGTCGCCGATGAAGGTGACGCGCTGATTGAATACCAGGTCCGACACCCACAGAATCCTGTCCTCGACCTGGTGCACCACCAGATCGCCGTGCGAATGATGCGAGCCCGCGTTGTAGATATCGAAGGTCTTGCCACCGAGTTCGATACGCAGTTTTCCAAAACGATCCCCGGGAACATAGAGATCCGGCATTACAGCTTCGAAGCCTTGCATGTCCCGCGGCAACAGGTCGCGTCGGTAGTCCACCGAACGCTGCATGGTTTCGGAGCCGGTGTACTCGCGCATGCCCGGATGGCCGACGATCTTTACATCCGGCAGCGCGCGAAACGCGCTGGCGCCATAGGCGTGGTCAGGATGATTGTGCGTCAGCACCAGGTAACGGATCGGCTGGTCAGTGACCGAACGGATGCTGGCTATAAGCCGTTCGCCGAGGCGTGGCGTGCCCAGCGCATCGATCACCAGCACCCCGGCATCTGTGACCACGAACCCGGCGTTAGCGTTGAAGCCGCGGTTATCATCGTCGATAGTGGCGATATTGCCATAGAGAAAGTAGCTGTCAGGTCCCAGGCGGTACAGCGGCAACGCGGCGTCACGGTCGCCTTGCGCCGAAAGCCTGGTGTGCGGCAGCTGATCGGTGTCGATGGCGCGATCCGGCAGATCGTGACGCGCCGCGTCGCTGCCCGCGCCGCGGCTGATAAGTGCGCCGTGCACAAGTTCGCCTGCCTGAACGCTGATGAACGTGAACAAAATGCCTGCGCACAGCACCAGCATCGCTGAGCGGCCACCTTCCGTACTCACGCCCGTCACTGTCATGATAAGCTCCCCTGAACTTCCGTCGTCAGCTATGTTCGCCTTTCAATCAAGGCTTAGCGCACCGGGGTGAATGTTTCTATAGCAGTGGATGCAGGGTAATTACCGGAGACCCCGGCAACGGCGCTCATGGGTCAACACCAAGGGTTCCGGACGCGTAATGTCGCCTGATGACATCCTGCAGCTGCGCTTCCTGGCCGGCGTGTTCCTTCAGCCATTGCCTGAACTGCGGCTCCTGCCTGCCCTGGAAGATATGGTTGATGAACACGTCGGCGAGCCCTTTGTCAGCGATCGCTTTGTAGACGGGAACATAAAACGCGGGCACAAACACCTGCCTTTCGGACACCGGCATCGCCTGCAGAATCCGGAACAGCTCCTCATATGCGGCCCTGAGCATGGCCGGAGCGTCGGCATCGACGCCGCGATCCGTCCGCGCAGTCCATAGCTTCGACAATGCCGTTTCCGCTACTGAAAAATCACCTTCGTCTGTCCTGAGGGCCGCCGCAGGTGTCGTGTGGACCACGTCAGATGTTGCCGTTCGGCGAATCCCCAGCAGCGCATCGATGGTCGTGTTGATCAGACTCGCCGGGCCGATTTCGGGCGCCAGCGCCAGCGCCATGCTCAACGCCAGCAGCGCCGGTGTCCGGTAGCCGTGGTCCGCGTAAAGCATGCCGAGCTGAAAGTGCGGATCCGGGTTCAGGGGTTCGAGACGCAGCACGGTTTTCAGGGTATCCGCGGCCAGCTCGGGTTTGTCGAGGCGGATGTACATCAACGCCAGACGATAGTGCAGCAGCGCATTGTCCGGGTAACGCTGACTGCCGTAACGCCAGGTGCGCAGCGCCTGCCAGGGTTCGTCGAGACGTTCATGCGCAGCGCCCAGCAGCAGGTAGATATCGGGCAGCAGATCACTGCGATAGCGCGCCGCCAGCCGGGCGGCCTCGATGCTGTTGCGGTACTCCTCCATGCCGAACCAGCTGGCGGCGACGGCAAACCATGCTTCGGCGCTGGCGGAATTCAGCGCCAGCGCCTGCTCGGCGCGGGCCCGCGCTTGCGTATAATCGCCTGCGCTGAACAACTGCCGCGCCTGCTCGAGCAGCTGCGCCTCGGGCTGTGACGGGGCAACGCTGTCAAAGCGCGCTTCCGGCACGCTGCTGCAGCCGTGCAGGAGAATCAACGAAAGCATGATAAAGATCAATTTCATGCCGGGCGTTCCGGACTAGCATCCAGTTTCATGATGGCCGATTGTAGGCGTTATCCATGCCTAAACGTACTGCTGCTGTCGCTGTGCTGACGGCGCCGCTGCTGTTGCAGAGCGCCGGCGCCCTGGAACGCGCCGTCCGGCTGGATGCGCTTGAGACGCAGGAATCCTGGCTGGCCACCGGGCTGGAATACGAGCGCGGTGACTATGAGTCGCCCGACACCACCAGTGTGTGGCGGGTTCCGGTTCAGTTCGGCTGGCGGCGCGGTGATGTCTCGATCACTGCTGCCGTGCCTTTTCTGTATGCGCAAAGCGATGGCGCCATTACTGTCAGCACCGCAACCACCGGCAAACGCCGCGGCAACAACGCCCAGCCCGCCACGCAAACCGGCAGCGAGTCCGCGTCCGGCATCGGCGATATCGAGCTGGCGGCGAGTTATCACCTGCCGGCCGATTACCGTCGCGAACTGGCATACCGCATGACCGGCATCGTCAAGCTCGGCACAGCGAGTTCGAGCGACGGCCTGGGAACCGGCGAAAACGATTTCGCCCTCGAGGGTGGCGCCGTGAGGGGGTTCGACGAATTTCTCGTGTCAGCCGCTCTCGGCTACGAATTCAACGGCGATGCGGACAACATCGACTATGACGATGTGTTCTACGGCAGTCTGGGTGGCGCCATGCAGTTGCGCGGCAAACGCCGCGCAGGGGCGACACTGTATGCCAGCGAATCCGTGATTTCCGGCGCTGATGATCCTCTGGAAATCACCCTGTTCTACCAGCAGCCGGTGTCGGCGACGCGCGATCTGTATCTCTACCTGGTGCGCGGACTGAGCGATGCCAGCCCGGATATCCTGCT
>JAGFJP010000042.1 GCA_024102665.1 Thiogranum sp.
CGCAACGTGCCGCGGCGCTGGCGCGCCTGCGCGAAGCCGATGCCGGCATCGAGCGGGCGCAAAGCGAGATCCGGCTGTCGCTGCGCGAGGCCGCCGAGCAACTCGCCGTGTTGCGCGTGCAGCGCGAGCAGGCGGCCGTTGAACTGGCCTACCGGGATCTGCACCTGGACGAGGCGCGAACCTTGTACGAGCTGGAAGCGACCGCCGACCTCGGCAATTCCATGGCGGATTTTTCCGGCGCCCGCCTGCACCAGGCGCAGGCAAAGTACCAGCTGGCGCTGACCTGGGCGGAGATTGCGCTGCTCACCGGTCACCCGGAATGGGACCCCTTCCACGCGGCGCAACCCTGACGCCGCTGCCCGCACTGCAATCTGTCAGCGCGTTTCGGGCGGGGTGCCGGTCACCGCGGTGGTGCGGAACGGCTCGCCGTTGCGGATACCCTCGATGAGGATCTCGGTGCCCGAACCACGCTGGGCGATGAGCGTCATGGCGGTTTGCGCGTTGTCGACGTCCTTGCCGGCGATCCGCACCAGGATATCGCCGGGCTGAATATCGGCGCGGTCCGCGGGGCCGTCGCGCAGCACGCCGGCCACCAGCATGCCGCGGGTGTCGCGCAGCGAGAAGCTTTCGGCGAGTTGCGGCGTCAGGTCCTGCGCCTCGATGCCGAGCCAGCCGCGGTCAACGCGGCCGTTCTCGATAATCTGCTTCATCACATCCACCGCCATGTGCACCGGGATGGCAAAGCCGATGCCCATCGAGCCGCCGGTGCGGCTGTAGATCGCGGTATTGATTCCGATCAGCTCGCCATACGCATTGACCAGCGCGCCGCCGGAGTTGCCCGGGTTGATGGCCGCATCGGTCTGGATGAAATCCTCATAGCGGTTGATGCCGAGATGGTTGCGCCCGGTAGCGCTGATAATGCCGAGCGTCACGGTCTGCCCGACGCCGAAGGGGTTGCCGATGGCCAGCGCCACATCGCCCACCCGCAGCTTTTCCATGGAGGCCAGCGTCACCACCGGCAGATCGTCCATATCGATGCGCAGCACCGCAAGATCGGTATCCCTGTCGGCGCCCACCAGCGCCGCGCGCGCGCTGCGTCCGTCCTGCAACAGCACCTGGATTTCATCGGCGCCGTCGATGACATGATTGTTGGTGAGCACATAACCCTGCGGCGACACGATAACGCCGGATCCCAGGCTGGTCTGCAGGCGCTGGCGCGGCGCCTTCAGCTGATCGCCGAAAAAGTACTGCAGCAGCGGGTCATCGAGCAGGGGATGGCGCTGGCGGGTGATGACCTTGGCCGTGTAGACATTCACCACGGCGCGCGCCGCCGGCTCGATGGCATCGGCATAGGACCCGGGCGCGGGGCCGGACGCGTCTGTGGCAAGGCGTGGCGCTTTGCTGCCGGCCTGCTGCAGTTCGACCACCGGCGGCGCGGAACCGAACCACTCCGGCTTGACCAGCAGCAACAGGAACGCCGCGACAATGCCGACCGTCGCCGCCTGCAGGAAAAACGAAACCGTATCACGTATATTCATGGGCTGTGATTATCGCGGATTAGCGTCGGGGACTCCATCATTGCCTGAACTGAACGAGATTGTTGCGTATTGCGACACGCTGCTCGACGCAGCGGCTTTCCAGGACTATTGCCCGAACGGCTTGCAGGTCGAAGGACGCGGCACGGTCAACAGCCTCATCAGCGGCGTCACCGCCAGCCAGGCATTGCTCGACTGCGCGGTGCAGGCGCAGGCCGACCTGGTGCTGGTGCATCACGGGTTCTTCTGGAAAGGCGAGGACGCCTGCATCACAGGCATGAAACGGCGTCGTATCCAGACGTTGCTGACAAGCGGAATCAGCCTGCTGGCCTATCATCTGCCGCTCGATGCCCACCCGGAAGTCGGCAATAACGCGCAGCTCGCCGCGCGCCTGGGACTGGTCGAGCAGGGTCGTTTCGGCGGCGGCGGGCGCGCTGCGGATCTCGCCTGTTACACGACACTCGCTGAAGCGGTGCCGGCGGCGGAGTTCGGCGCGCGCATCGAGCGCGCCCTGGGACGCGCGCCGCAGTGGATCGCCGGCGGCGGCGACCGTGTCGCCAGCGTCGGCTGGTGCACCGGCGCGGCGCAGTCGTACCTCGAAGAGGCTGCGCGCCGCGGCCTCGACGCCTTTGTCAGCGGCGAGATCTCGGAGCAGACCGTGCACATCGCCCGCGAGTACGGGATTCACTATTTCGCCGCCGGTCATCACGCCACCGAACGTTACGGCGTTCAGGCGCTCGGCGAGCGTCTCGCCGCGCATTTCGGGATCGAACACCGGTTCTGCGATATTGATAACCCGGTTTGAGTTTTTTATGTGCATATCAGCTTTTTAAACCCGCGGATTACTTGACCTGATGGGGCAGTTCCGACATGCTATGCCCGCTATTCAAACATGGGTTTGAATTTCAGAATATTCTAATATTCATTGGCGTTAGCGGACCCGCTGACTGAGCAGCTGCCGGTGATTTTTTGTGGAGACCATTGAATGAGTGGCGACGGTGTAGATACCAGTAAGCGCCGGTTCCTGATAGCCGCAACCACGGTTATCGGTGGCGTAGGTGCCGTGTATACCGCGGTTCCTTTCCTGGCATCCTGGATGCCCAGCGAACGCGCGAAGGCGGCCGGCGCGCCGGTCGAAGCCGATATCAGCAAGCTGGAACCGGGACAGATGATTCGCGTGCAGTGGCGCGGCAAACCGGTGTGGGTGGTGCGTCGCACCGACGAAATGCTCGGCGACCTGCCCGGACTCAGGGATCGCCTGCGCGACCCCGACTCGGTCGACCCCCAGCAGCCCGGATACGCCCAGAACCTCGCCCGGTCCATCAAACCCGAAATTCTCGTGCTGGTCGGTATCTGCACCCATCTCGGATGCTCGCCGGCCTTCGAGCCCGAACCCGTGCCCCAGCCCTACGACGAAAAATGGAAGGGCGGTTTTTTCTGCCCCTGCCACGGCTCCAAGTTCGATCTGGCCGGCCGCGTCTACAAGGGTGTGCCGGCGCCCCTCAACCTCGAGGTGCCGCCGCACAACTACATCAGCGAATCACTGATCCTGATCGGTGAAGACACAACGGGGGTCGTGTGATGGGAATGCTAATCAGCCTGCGTGACTGGATCGATGCGCGCTTCCCCATGACCAAGATGTGGGAAGAGCACCTTTCAAAGTACTACGCGCCCAAGAACTTCAACTTCTGGTACTACTTCGGTTCGCTGGCGCTGCTGGTGCTGGTGATCCAGATCATTTCCGGCATCTTCCTGACCATGAACTTCAAGCCCGATGCCGAGCATGCCTTCGCTTCCGTCGAGTACATCATGCGCGACGTGGAGTGGGGCTGGCTGATCCGCTATATCCATTCCACGGGCGCCTCGGCGTTTTTCATTGTCGTCTACCTGCACATGTTCCGCGGCCTGCTGTACGGCTCCTACAAGGGACCGCGCGAACTGATCTGGATATTCGGCATGCTGATCTACCTGGCGCTGATGGCCGAAGCCTTCTTCGGTTACCTGCTGCCCTGGGGCCAGATGTCCTACTGGGGCGCGCAGGTCATCATCTCGCTGTTCGGCGCCATCCCGGTGATCGGCGATGACCTGGCGTTGTGGATCCGCGGTGACTTCGTCATCTCCGACGCCACGCTGAACCGCTTCTTCGCCATGCACGTCATCGCCGTGCCGCTGGTGCTGCTGATCCTGGTGGTGGTGCACATCCTGGCGCTGCACGAAGTCGGGTCCAACAATCCGGACGGCGTCGAAATCAAGAAAAACAAGAACGAAAACGGCATTCCCAAAGACGGCATCCCCTTCCACCCTTACTACACGGTGAAGGACATTGTCGGCGTGGTGGTATTCCTGATGTTCTTCTCCATTGTCGTGTTCTTCGTGCCCGAAGGCGGCGGCTACTTCATGGAACCGCCGAACTTCGAACCGGCCGATCCCCTGAAGACGCCAGCGCACATCGCGCCGGTGTGGTACTTCACCCCGTACTACGCCATCCTGCGCGCGGTGACCATCGATCTCGGGCCGCTGAGCGCCAAGTTCCTCGGCGTCATCCTCATGGGCGCGGCGGTGGTGATTCTGTTTTTCCTGCCCTGGCTGGATCGCAGTCCGGTGAAGTCGATCCGTTACCGCGGGCCGGTGTACAAGTTCATGCTCGGGGCCTTCGTGGTGGCCTTTGTGGTACTGGGCTGGCTCGGCACCCAGGCGCCGACCGAAGGCAAGACCATGCTGGCGCAGCTGTTCACCGCGGTGTATTTCGCCTTCTTCCTGCTGATGCCGATCTACACGAAGCTCGACAGGACGAAGCCGGTGCCGGACAGAGTGACGGGGTGACGATAATGAAAAAACAACTGCTCGCTATTCTATTGCTTGCTGCTCCGGCATTGGTATTCGCCGCCGGCGGCGACGTGCACCTGGACAGGGCCAACATCGATCCTTCCAACAAGGAGTCGCTGCAGCGCGGTGCCCGGACCTTCGTCAACTATTGCATGAGCTGTCATTCGGCGAAGTACCAGCGTTACATCCGCCTGGGCCGCGATCTCGGCATCAGTGACGAGGATGTCATCGAAAACCTGATGTTCACCGGCGAAAAAATCGGCGATCACATGGATGTCGCCATCACCAAGGAAGACGCCAAGATGTACTTTGGCGCGGCGCCGCCGGACTTGACGCTGGTGGCGCGGGTGCGCGGTATCGACTGGCTGTACACCTATATGCGCAGCTTCTACCTGGACGACTCGCGGCCGTTCGGGGTCAACAACAAGGTGTTCCCCAATGTCGGCATGCCGCACGTGTTGTGGGAACTGCAGGGCTGGCAGGAAGCGGTGTACAAGACCGAGACCGATGCTGAAGGCCACGAGCACAAGGTCCTGGAAGGACTGGAACTGGTCGAGCCGGGCTCGCAAAGTCCTGCCGAATACGACCGGACGGTGCGCGATCTGGTAAACTTCCTTGCCTACATGGGCGAACCGGTAAAGCAGGAGCGCCAGGCGCTTGGCATCAAGGTGCTGCTGTTCCTGCTGGTGTTCTTCATCTTCGCTTACCTGTTGAAGAAAGAGTACTGGAAGGACGTACATTAAATCCCGTCTCCGGCAGCGGTCGCACACAGCGCCCGCCGCCGGCGCCCGCAAGTTTTTATACTGGAGATAGCGCATGGCTGTAATCGCCAACCGCCGGTCGGTGATGACCCTGTTTTCCGATGCCACCTGCCCGCAAAGCCACCGCGTGCGGATGGTGCTGGCCGAAAAGGGGATTACGGTCGAGATCGTCAACATCGATCCGGACAACCTGCCCGAGGACCTGATCGATCTGAATCCCTACCAGAGCGTGCCGACGCTCATCGACCGCGAGCTGGTGCTGTACGATGCCCAGGTCATCATGGAGTACCTCGACGAGCGTTTCCCGCATCCGCCGTTGATGCCGGTCGATCCGGTGTCGCGCGCGCGCAGCCGCCTGGCGCTGTTCCGCATCGAGAAAGACTGGTATTCGCTGCTCGAAGAACTCGAAAAAGGCGAGAAAGCCGCCACCAAGGCACGCAAGGCGCTGCGCGACAGCCTCGCCTCCAGCGCCGAAGTGTTCGGCGCCAAGCCGTTCTTTCTCAGCGACGAGTTTTCGCTGGTGGATGCCACGGTAGCGCCCATCCTGTGGCGCCTGAAGTATTACAAGATCGACCTGCCGGCGCAGGCCAAACCGGTGATGGCCTACGCCGAGCGTCTGTTCAAACGCAAGTCATTCCAGGCCAGCCTCACCGAGGCCGAGAAGGAAATGCACGAGTAGGGCGACCGGCTTCGGTGGCGCCCTTCGTCAAGCCGGGTTTTGCGTTACACGTCAGCAGTGCCATGACATCCAATCGCCCCTATCTGATCCGCGCCATTCACGAATGGCTGCTCGACAACCAGTGCACGCCGCACCTGCTGGTCGATGCCGGCGCGCAGGGCGTGGACGTGCCCAGGCAATACGTGCAGGACGGCAAGATCGTGCTCAACATCGGGCCCAATGCAGTGGAGGGATTTCGCGTCAGCAATGACGAGGTGTCTTTCCTGGCGCGTTTCAGCGGCGTGTCGCAGATGGTCGCCATTCCGGTGAGCGCGGTGCTGGCGATCTATGCCAGGGAAAACGGCCGCGGCATGATGTTCGAGGAAGGCGACGGCGAGCCGGAGCCCGACGATTCGGGACCGAAGCCGCCGCCCAAGCCGTCGCTCAAAGTCGTCAAGTAGCTGAGGCTCAGGCTCAGGCGTAGGGCACCGGTCCGCCGCTGTACAGGTCCGCGTAGTGCGCCAGACCCAGCAGCGCCACGTCAGCGTTGCAGATCACCCGCACCGGCACGCGCTCGAGCAGTTCGCGCATGCGCCCCTTGTCCAGAAACGCTTCCATGAAGCCGCCGCCTTGCAGCGTCGGGAGAATCTTCGGCGCAATGCCGCCGCCCAGGTAAAGACCGCCGGTGGCTTTCATCTTCAGCGCCAGGTTGCCGGCCTCCGCGCCGTACAGGCGCACGAACCAGCGCAGCGCTTCCACGCACAGGCCATCGCTTTGCACCAGTGCGCGGGTGGTGATCTGCGCCGCGGCATCCGCGTCGGGATCCGTGAACCAGTCCGGCGCCACGGCTTTGGACTCGTGCAGCAGGAACGCATAGAGGCGTTCCAGTCCCGGGCCCGATACCAGCCGCTCCCAGCTCACGTGCCCGAACTCCGGCTGCAGGTGCGTCAGCAGCCGCCAGTCCTGTTCCGTGACCGGCGCAAAGTCGCAATGGCCGCCCTCGGTGGGGAAAGGCTTGTGGCGCGTGCCGTCGAACGTCAGCCCCGCCTGGCCCAGACCCGTGCCGGCGGCGATCACCGCCCGGTTGTCGCACGGCAGGTCGCCACCCGCCTGCAGGGAAACCAGCTCCTCCGGCGCCAGCGCATCGATGCCCCAGGCCAGCGCCTCGAGGTCATTCAGCACAAACACCGCGCCCAGTCCCAGCCGTTCGGCCAGCTCCTGCGCGGACACCACCCACGGCAGGTTGGTGATACGGCTGATCCCCTGGTGCACCGGCCCCGCCACCCCGAACGCCGCCGCCGCGGGCTCGAAATCCTCGCGCGCCGCGCGGTACTCCCTGATGATGTCATATAAAGAAGGAAATGAAGCGCTTGCAAAGCGCGCCTGGTCCAGGACCCGGATCCCCTCCGGCCCCAGATCGACCATCGCCAGCCGCGTATTGGTGCCGCCGATGTCACCCGTCAGTATCTGCACCTGTGTCTCCTTTCACATCGAGCATGGTTTCGTTATAGCAAAAGGTACAGCACCCGGAGCGCCCTTGCACAGCACCGCAAAGCGGTTTGCAAGTCGGGGGGTTCTGGTATAACCTGCCGCGTTTTCCGGAAGCGGTGTCCGATCCCGCGAGGGCGGAAAGAAGTCTAATCCGGAGAGGTGTCCGAGCGGTCGAGCCGAGCGTCGTGAAACGACGCGAGACAACGCCGGAGCGCAGCGAAGGCGGCCCCGAAGGGGCGAGGGCCGAAGGCCCGAGTAACGAGCACGC
>JAGFJP010000060.1 GCA_024102665.1 Thiogranum sp.
CACCTCAACCTTCAAGGTCAGAAACTGGGTGTCGTGCGCGTGCACCTGTACCGCCCTTTCGCAGCGCAGGCGCTGATCGACGCATTACCCGAGACCGTTCAACGCATCGCGGTACTGGATCGCACCAAGGAACCCGGCGCCGACGGCGAACCACTTTTTAAAGACGTGATCACCGCACTGGCCCGGCATTGCTACGCAACGCAGCGCCGCTTCCGTGCCATGCCACTGGTGGTCGGCGGACGCTACGGACTGTCTTCCAAGGAATTCACGCCGGGTATGATCAAGGCAGTGTTCGAGGCCCTGGAACAACCGGATCCCCCGCACGGATTCACTGTGGGTATCCACGACGATGTTTCCCGCACCAGCCTGGAATGGGACGCGGCGTTCCGCACCGATGCCGCGCGACAACACAGCATGCAGGCGCTGTTCTACGGACTGGGCTCGGACGGCACGGTCAGCGCCAACAAGAATTCCATCAGGATCATCGGCGAAACGACTCCACTTCATGTGCAGGGATATTTCGTCTACGACTCGAAAAAAGCGGGCGCCGTCACGGTCTCGCATCTGCGCTTCGGTGAGCAACCGATACGATCCAGCTACCTGATCGGTGACGGCGAGGCACAGTTCGTCGCCTGTCACCAGCCGGTATTCCTCGACCGTTATCCGATGCTCGACAAGGCCGCCGACAACGCCGTGTTCCTGCTCAACTCCCCGGAACCACCCGACACTGTCTGGGATACATTGCCGCGCAGCATGCAGGAGCAGATGATCCGCAGAAAAATCCGCTTCTGGTGCATCGACGCCTACCGGGTCGCCAGCGATGCGCAGATGGGCAAACGTATCAACACCATCATGCAGACCTGCTTTTTCGCCATCTCCGGCATACTGCCGCGGGACCAGGCCATCGCGGCGATAAAGCATGCCGTCGAAACCACCTACGGCGGCAAGGGCAAGCGCATTATCGAATTCAACTTCCGCGCCATCGATGCCGCGCTGGCCAACCTGCATGAAGTCACCGTGCCCGGACAAGCCACCGCCACCAGGGAGCGGCCGCAAACCGTCAGCGACGCCGCGCCGGAATTCGTCAAACGCTTCACTGCGCAACTGATCGCCGGTCACGGCGATGATGTGCCGGTCAGCCAGATGCCGGTCGACGGCACCTTTCCGCTGGGCACAGCCGCCTGGGAGAAACGCAACCTGGCGCTGGAAATTCCGGTCTGGGAAACGGATCTGTGCACGCACTGCGGCAAATGTCCACTGGTGTGTCCGCACGGCGTCATCCGCAGCAAGCTGTTTCCCGAAGCGCTGCTCGACAAGGCGCCGCCTGGCTTCAGGAGCACGCCCGTCAAGGGCAAGGACTACCCCGAGGGATATCACATCGCCTACCAGGTGGCGCCGGAGGATTGCACCGGTTGCGGACTGTGCGTCGACATCTGTCCGATCCACGACAAGTCCAACGCCAGCCGCAAGGCGCTCAACATGGCGCCCGTCGAAGGACTGCGTGAAAGCGAACGCGAACACTGGGCGTTCTTCCTGACATTGCCGGAGTACGACCGTCGCGATGTCAAGCGCGCCACCATCAAGGGCGCGATGCTGTTGCAGCCGTTGTTCGAGTTTTCCGGCGCCTGCGCGGGTTGTGGCGAGACACCTTATATCAAGCTGGCCACCCAGCTGTTCGGCGATCGCATGCTGGTTGCCAACGCCACCGGTTGTTCGTCGATCTACGGCGGCAATCTGCCGACCACGCCCTGGACCTGCAACGCCGAAGGCCGCGGTCCGGCCTGGTCCAATTCCCTGTTCGAAGACAACGCCGAGTTCGGCCTCGGCATGCGCATCGCTGTCGACACGCAGAAACAGTACGCGCTCGAGTTGCTGCAACGCCTGGGCGAACGCCTGGATAAGCCGCTGGTCGCGGCCATCCACGATGCCGACCAGAGCGATGAAGCCGGCATCCAGGAGCAGCGTGACCGGGTCGTCGAACTGCGTCGCGGTCTTGCCGCCATCGATGCCCCCGATGCAAGAGAGCTGGAGAGCGTCGCCGACACTTTGGTGAGAAAAAGTGTGTGGATAATCGGCGGTGACGGCTGGGCCTATGATATCGGTTACGGCGGGCTGGACCATGTGCTGGCGTCGGGCCAGGATGTTAATATCCTGGTGCTCGACACCGAGGTATATTCCAATACCGGCGGACAGACTTCGAAGGCGACGCCGCGCGGGGCGGTGGCAAAGTTTTCCGCCGCCGGCAAGCCGACGGCCAAGAAGGATCTCGCCAGACTGGCCATGGATTACGAAGATGTGTACGTGGCGCATGTCGCCTACGGCGCCAAGGACACCCAGACGCTGCGCGCCTTTCTGGAGGCCGAAGCCCATCCGGGTCCGTCGTTGATCGTTGCCTACTCGCCGTGTATCGCCCACGGCGTGGACCTGTCGAACAACCACCGCCAACAGGAGCTGGCGGTAAAGAGCGGTCACTGGCCGCTGTTTCGTCATGCGCCGTCGCGTGCGGCCGAAGGAGAAAATCCCTTGCATCTGGACTCACCGGAACCGTCCATTCCCTACCGCCAGTTCATCGAGACGGAGACACGTTTCAGCATGTTGTGGCATTCGCAGCCGGCGAACGCCGAGGCTTTTCTGGCGCAGTCCCAGGCCGAGGTGAGAGAGCGGTACAATCGCTATAAACAGCTGGCAGACCTGCCCTGCGCGGGCACAGACAAAGACGCGGACAACACGAAGGAGCACTAGCAATGGCAGACCTTTCCACGGAATACCTCGGTCTCAAACTGGCCAACCCGCTGGTGCCCTCCTCGTCTCCCCTGACCAACAGTCTCGACGGCTGCCGCCGCCTCGAAGATGCCGGCGCCGCCGCCGTGATACTGCCGTCGCTGTTCGAAGAGGAAATTCACCAGTTCGAGGAAACCACCACGCGTTTCCTGCATGAACAGGCCATCGGCTTCGGCGAGGCCGACAGTTTCCTGCCGATACCGGACGACTATTCCACCACGCTCGATGGCTACCTGGAGTTGCTCGAGTCCATCAAGGCGTCGCTGGCGATTCCCGTGATCGCCAGTCTCAATGGCATTTCATCCGATGGCTGGATCCGCTACGGCAAACAGCTCCAGGAAGCCGGCGCGGATGCGCTGGAACTCAACATCTATTACGTTGCCGCCAACATCGAGGAGTCGTCAGCCGAAGTCGAAGGCCGCTATGTGCGGATGCTTTACGAACTGCGCGAACAGGTCACATTGCCGATCACCATGAAACTGTCGTCACAGTTCAGCTCGCCGGGCCATTTCGTGCGCAACCTGCAGGCCGCCGGCGCCGGCGGCGTATCGCTGTTCAACCGCTTCTATCAACCCGACATCGATCTCGACACCCGCAACGTGCTGCCGAAAATGCACCTGTCCCATCCTTACGAAGCCTTGTTGCGCATCCACTGGCTGGCCATCCTGCACGGACGCGTCGATCTGTCACTGGCGGCAACCGGTGGTTTCCACACCGCCGAGGATGCGCTCAAGGCGGTGATGGCCGGCGCTGACGTGGTTCACCTGTGCGCGGTTCTGTTGCAGCAGGGCCCCGAACAACTGACGCGCATTCGCGATGACATGCAGCGCTGGCTGGAGGACAATGGCTACGCTTCGCTGCAGCAATTGAAAGGCTGCGTCAGCCAGCAGCATGCCATCGATCCGGCGGCCTACGAGCGCACCAACTACGTCAAGTTGCTGGATGGTTTTCAGGCTTCACGCGGCGTGTGGCGGTAGCATTTTTTACTTTATATAACAATTAATTGAATATTATTCTTGAACTATTTCATCATTATGGCTACCGGGTTAAAGGATGCCGTTGCTGCGCCGTCAAACAGTGCACTGATTTATGACGATGAGGACAGGCAGTGACACCGCAGGATCTGGTTACGCGTAACGTTCGACTGGTATCGCTTCCCGAGGTTTGTATCCAGGTGCAGGCACTGGCCGATTCAGCGTTGACCACCGCGGAAGACATCGGCGAAGTCGTCGGCAAGGATACCGCCCTGACAAGCCGCCTGCTGAAACTGGTCAACAGCGCCTACTTCAGCCTGCCGCGTAAAGTCGATACCGTCACCCGCGCCGTGAACCTGATCGGCATGCGCGAACTGCGCAGTCTTACCCTGGCGGCTTCCGCCGCCGAGCTTTTCAACCGTATTCCCAGCCATCTTATCGATATGGCCACGTTCTGGCAGCACAGCGTGTTCTGCGGCCTGGTGGCGCGCAACCTCGCGCAGTCCTGCAACGTGCTGCACAGCGAGCGGCTGTTTACCGCCGGCCTGTTGCACGATGTCGGACGTTTGCTGATGCTGATGAAACTGCCCGACCAGACCGCTCATTCCGAGTCCCGGCGCATGCAGTCGAAACAGGATATTTGCGAAATCGAACGCGAGCTGATCGGCTTCGATCATGCCGAGGTCGGTGAAGCGCTGTTGCGGCACTGGAATATGCCTGACAATCTGTGCGCCTCGGTGCGTCATCACCACAACCCGGCAGCCGCTGACGACGCCCGTCTGGAAGCCGCGTTGCTGCACATTGCCGACCAGGTCACGCACAGCGCCCAGGAAAGCAAGGACCCGCTGGGTTCGCCGTTTTACGATCCTTACGGCGCCCTGCTGGACGCCGATCTGAGCGCCGAGCGCATTGCCAGCGAGGCCCTGGGCGAGGTACAGCCGGACGCCCTGGCGTTAACGCGGGTGAATCAGGCGGACATTATCGCAGCGATCGGCAAGAGCACTGTCGCATTCAACCAGGTCCTGGATCTGCTCTATCCGATGGCGTGGGAGACTCCGCGCTAGTCGACGGCTGCCCAGTAATACCAGCTGGCAATGGTTCTGTAGGGTCGCCAGCGTTCGGCAACTTCCAGGTAGCTTTCATAGTCCGCATCCTCCGGCAACCGGTAGTGCAGGCGGATCGACTTGCGCAACGCCAGATCACCGACCGGAAGCACATCCAGTCGCCCCAGCGCGAACATCAGCACCATGTCGGCGGTCCAGCGCCCGATGCCGGGAAGTTCCATCAGGCATTGCGCTACCTGTTCGTCGTCGAGCGTATCCAGCTGCGCCAGATCCAGCTCGCCCGAGCGCACGCGGCGACTCATTTCGCGGATATAACGCACCTTGGCGCCGCTGAGCCCGCAACGTTTCAGGCTGCGCTCCTGGACACGGTGAAAATGCTCCGGCTGAAACAGTTCGCAACCGAAACGTTCCAGCAGACGGCGTTCTATGGATTGCGCCGCTTTCACCGACAACTGCTGGTTGATGATGGCCCAGACCAGGGTATGGAAGTGCGGCCTGGGATCGGCCATCAGGGTACAGGGCCCATGACGCTCCATGACCTGCGCCAGGACCGGGTCGGCTTTCAGCAGATGCCGTTCCGCCGCGCGGATGCGGTTTTTCATCCCGTGCCAAACCCCGCCGAAAGCACTGCCCATGTGACGATAGCCATACCCGCGGCCGCGATCGCCGCCTGTCTTTTCCAGCCATAGAGCAGCAGCAGGATCACGATAGTCCAGCCTATGAACAGTGGCCAGTAGTGGACTTCATGCATAGCAACCGCCCATCTGCTTGCTTTCCGTGATCATTCGAGCAGTTCGCCGAGATCCTGTTCCGAGAGCACCGGCACCCCCAGACTTTCCGCCTTCGCCAGTTTCGAGCCGGGATTCTCGCCGGCAATCAGCGCCGTGGTTTTTGCCGACACGCTGCCCGAAACTTTGGCGCCCAGCGCCTGCAGTTTTTCCTTGGCTTCGTCGCGGGTCATTGCCGCCAGCGTGCCGGTGATGACATAGGTGTTGCCCTGCAACGGCTGGTGGCGTTGTCGTTTCACGGCAGGCCAGTGCACGCCCGCTTTCACAAGCTTGTCGATGACTTCGCGATTATGTTTCTGCTGGAAGAAATTCACGATGTGTTCCGCAACCACCGGACCGATGTCGTGCACCGCCTCCAGCTGTTCCCGCGACGCCTTCATCAGCGGCTCGAGTTCGCCGAATGCCTGCGCAAGCGTGCGCGCCGTTGTCTCGCCGACTTCGCGGATACCCAGGGCGAACAGAAAGCGATCCAGCGCGGTCTTCTTGCTGCGCTCGAGCGCCTTGATCAGTTTGGCCGCCGACTTGTCTCCCATGCGTTCCAGGCCGGCGAGGGTCGCGGCATCCAGCGTGTAGAGATCGGCGATATCCTTGACCAACCCTGCATCGACCAGTTGCTCGACCAGTTTGTCACCCAGTCCTTCGATATCCATGGCGCGCCGTGAAGCAAAATGCTTAATGGCCTCCTTGCGCTGCGCTTCGCAGTACAGACCGCCGGTGCAGCGCGCTACCGCCTCGCCCTCCACACGCTCGATGTCGGCGCCGCACACCGGGCAATGCGAAGGCATGACGAATTTTTTCGCATTGCGCGGCCGACGTTTGGTGACCACGGAGACCACTTCCGGAATCACATCGCCGGCACGGCGCACAATCACAGTGTCGCCGATGCGCACATCCTTGCGATGCACCTCGTCTTCGTTGTGCAGCGTGGCATTGGTCACGGTGACGCCGCCGACAAACACCGGCTCCAGGCGCGCCACCGGTGTAATGGCGCCGGTACGCCCCACCTGCACCTGGATATCCAGCACTTTGGTCAACTCTTCCTGGGCAGGGAATTTTCTCGCCACCGCCCAGCGCGGCGCGCGCGCGACAAAGCCGAGCTGCTCACGCTGGTCGATACGGTCCACCTTGAACACCACGCCATCGATCTCGAACGGCAGCTTGTCGCGCTTCTGTTCCAGGTCGCGGTAGTAGTCAATACAGTCCTCCAGCCCCTTGACCAGCCGGATATCGGGATAGACGCGCAATCCCCAGTCACGCAGCTGTTCGAGAATTTTGCTGTGACGCTCCGCCAGCTCCCCGCCTTCGACCAGCCCCACCCCGTAACAGTAAATCTCCAGCGGACGCCGGGCGGTCACTTTCGGATCGAGCTGACGCAGGCTGCCCGCTGCGGCGTTGCGCGGGTTGACGAAAGTTTTCTGGCCCTGGCGGCGCGCGTCTTCATTGAGGTCATGGAAACCCTTGCGGGAGATGAACACTTCGCCGCGCACTTCCAGCCGCGTCGGCCAGCCCTTCCCCATCAGCCGCAACGGCACAGAATCGATGGTGCGTACGTTCTGCGTGATGTCTTCGCCCGTGGTGCCGTCGCCGCGCGTCGCGCCGCGCACCAGCACGCCGTCTTCGTAGAGCATGCTGACCGCCAGTCCGTCGAGCTTGGGCTCTGCTGTGTACTCGACACTGTCGACTTTCAGCCGTTCGCGCACCCGACGGTCAAAGTCCCCGAGTTCCTCGTCACTGAAGGCGTTATCCAGTGACAGCATCGGCATTTCGTGGCGGACTTCCCCAAACTCGGCGAGCGGTTCCGCGCCGACGCGTTGCGTCGGTGAATCCGCGGTTATCAGTTCGGGGTGCGCCTGTTCCAGCTCCTGCAGTTCCTTGAGCAGGCGGTCGTACTCGGCGTCAGGGATCTCCGGATCGTCGAGCACGTAATAGCGGTAATTGTGGTAGCGGATTTTTTCGCGGAGTTTTTCGGCGCGCTGTTGCAGAGTCACAGGTGCTGTCTGCCGGTCTAGGACGCGACCCCGGAATGAAACCGGGCCTCGACAATACTCTCGCGTATCTGCATCAGCACTTGGTGCGTCAGGACTTTGTGGCGCTCGTCGCGCAGTTCGCCGCCGAACTCAACCGCGAGACGTTCCGCGGTTTTCACGAAGTCGTCGAACGCATCGACTGCGTTGACGGGACATGGCAGTTGCAGAAACAGGGTCAGCCCGGGGGTGGTGAAGTTCGCCATGTCCTGTGGCGCGAAAGTGCCGGGCTTGACCAGGTTCGCAACGCCGAACACCGGCAGTTCCCTGCCGTTATGGATCACCACACGTTCGAATATGCCCTTGTCGCTGAAACGCAGCTTGTTGTGTTCGAAAGCCTTCAGCAAGGCCTCGCCGGCGAAGGGCTCGCCGTCAGCGGCGACCACTGAGATCACCAGCAGGCGTTCGGCGCTGGACCCCGTGCCGGCTTCGGCTTCCGTCCCTATATCCGCGTCCATTGTTTCTGGCTCACGACCCGACACCAGGCGCTCCATGCGCTGCAGCTCCTGTTCGATATCGGCGTTGTCGGGCTCGGCCGCTGACGCGCGGGCGACTGCCGGCGGAGTTCTGGACGCACTGCGGCGGTTCTGTTGCTGGAAGCGCGTCCAGGCGTATACGCCAAGGATGACCCCGATGCCGAGCAGCAGCAGGATCAGTCTCAGGTCAGACATAGACGGGGGCGCCAGGCTAGCCTGGACTATTCATGAACTGCCGTAGCGAGGGCGTCGAGATGCCTGAAAAGACAGCGTGGCGCGGACCGGAAGGCGCGCAGGCATACTTGATCGTATGTCGAGCACCTGCAGGGAGCACGCGCTGTCTTTTCAGGTATATCGGCGTCCGCAGTAGGTCGTTCATGAATAGTCCAGGCTACACAGCGACGAGTCTTACCGCTTCGTCGACATCGACGGCCACCAGGCGCGACACGCCGGGCTCGTGCATGGTCACGCCGGTCAGCTGGTTGGCGAGATCCATGGTGATCTTGTTATGGGTGATGAAGATGAACTGCACACGTTCCGACATCTCCCGCACCATGTCGCAGAAACGCCCGACATTGGCGTCGTCGAGTGGCGCGTCGACTTCGTCGAGCATGCAGAACGGCGACGGGTTCAGTTCGAAAATCGAAAACACCAGCGCCACTGCCGTCAATGCCTTCTCGCCACCCGACAGCAGGTGGATGGTGCTGTTGCGCTTGCCGGGCGGGCGCGCCATGACCGTGACGCCGGTGTCGAGCAGATCTTCCCCGGTCAATTCCAGATACGCATGGCCGCCACCGAACAGGCGCGGGAACATGGCCTGCAGACCGCTGTTGACCTTGTCGTAGGTCTCCTTGAACCGGGTGCGGGTTTCACGATCGATTTTCCTGATGGCGTTTTCCAGCGTTTCCAGCGCGTTGGTGACGTCCTCGTGCTGCGCGTCCAGATATTTTTTACGCTCGGACTGTTCTTCGTATTCCTCGATCGCCGCCAGGTTGATCGGACCCAGCCGCTGGATACGGCCGGCGAGCTGCTCGGCTTCCGCTTCCCAGGCTTCGATACTGGCGTCCTCGGCCAATTCCTCCACCAGGCTGGCTAGTTCAAATCCGCTTTCGGCGATCTGCTCCAGCAGGGTTTCGCCGCGCACTTTGGTTTCCTGCCAGGCAAGTTTTTCCTGGCTCAACTGCTCGCGCAACTGCTGGATGGCCTGTTCTTTCTGATGGCGTTGTTGTTCCTGCTGGCGCAGCTGATGCTCGATCGACTCGACCTTGCGGCGCTTGTCGCTCAGCTCCGCCTCGACTTCGAGCCGGTTCTGCAACTGGATGGTCAGCTCCTGCTCCATGCCCTGCAATGGCGCCTCACCGTCGGTCAGCGCCTGGCGCAACTCGTCGCGGCGCAATTGCAGATGCGTCTGCTGCCCGCGCATACGCTCGAGATTCTGCGCAGTGGTTTCCTGTTCCGTGAACAGCGACTGGTATCTGAGTTCCAGTCCGTGCGCCTGGTCGCGGTCACGCTGCGCCTCGGCGCGCGCCTGATCGAGACCCGCGCGCAGGTGATCGCGCTGACTGGCGCGTTGCTCGCGTTCGTCGGCAAGCGTTTCCAGGGCTGCCAGCGCCGCGTGCATGTGGCTGCGCGCCTGGTCCGCGGCGCTGCTGTCCTCGTCCAGCTGATGACTGATCTCCTCGCCTTCCTTGTGCAGTTCCGCAGTGCGTTTGTGAATCTGTTCCAGGCGCGTACGCTTCGCGTCGAACTGGGCGCGCGCATCGCTGAACTGGCGGTGGGCCACATTGGCCTCGACCTGCAGCTCTTCCCTGCGGGCCTCGGCGTCCTGGAGTTCACCGCGACCGGTTTCCAGCATCTCCTCGAGGCTGGAAACCGTTTCCTGAATAACTTTAATTTGTTCTTCTAACTCATTGATTTCTCGTTCACGTTCAAGAACACCGGCCTTGCCATCCTGATCGCGCGCAACGCGCAGCCAGCTGTGCCCGATCCAGATGCCGTCGCGTGTCACCACGGATTCGTGGGGCGCCAGCCCGGGGCGCAGCCGCAGCGCCTCGTTCAGCGATTCGGCGGCGTAAACACCCGCCAGCACGCCGCCCAGCGGCCAGGGCGCGCGGACTTTTTCCGCCAGCGGCATACCGGCGCCGAATTCGGCGCTGACCGCGGCACCGGTGTCGAACACCGACAGGGCGCCTTCTTCGAATTCCAGCAGCGCATTGGCAAGGTCCTGACTTCCGTCTACGCACACGGCTTCAAGATAAAAGCCCAGCGCAGTCTCTACCGCGCGTTCCCAGCCGGCGTCGACATCGAGCTGCTTGGCCAGCCGCGGTGCGTCGGCGAGCCCCTGGGCATCCAGCCATTGCCTGACGTTCTCGCCCTGCCCCAGGGCGGCTTGCTGCAGCGCCTGCAATGACGCGAGTCTGCCGCGCAGGTCCTGCTGACGATTTTGTGCATCGTGCAGATCGCGTTGCTGACTGCGCGTCACTTCGCGCAGTTCATCGATGCGGCTGCGCAACTGCTCCAGCTGCTCCTGCAACTGCGCGGCCTGCTGCTGGCGCTCACCGGCCTGCTGTTCGAGCTCGCCCAGCTGTGCTTCCAGCGCCGTGGCGTCGAGCTGCTGCAGTTCCTGTTCGATGCGTTCGCGCCGGGTGGCGAGCTGGTTGAGATGCCTTTCGATGTGATCGATGCGGGTGCGTTCGACCTGCGCGGTCTGCGAGGCTTCGTTGGTACGCGCATTGAAGGCGTCCCATTCCAGCTGCCAGGCCTGCATCGCCTGCTCGGCCGTGTCGAGTTTTTCACGGGACGCCTCGGCGCGGGCGCTGGCCTGCTCGCGCGCCGGCGCATTCTCTGCCAGGTCGACGGCGAGTTGCTCCAGCCGCTGGCTGTCCACCTTGATGTGCGCCTGCACTTCGTTCCAGGCGGTCTCGGTTTTCTCCAGCTCTTCCTGTTGCGCGAGACGCGTTTCCTTGCGGTGTTGTATGGCCTGCTCGATGCGCGCCACCTCGGCGCCGAGTTCGTAATAACGGCCCTGGACAACGTTGAACAGGTCGGCGGCTTCGATGTGCTGCTCGCGCCCTTGCTCGATTGCCGCCTCCAGCGCGCGCAGCTCGGCGGTGACCGCCTCGAGCTGGGTTTCGCGTTCCTGGATCAGTTTGCGCCGGCCGCCGCTTTCCTTGTGCAAATGCTGGTAGCGCAGGGTGAGCAGTTCGGCCTTGACGCGGCGCTCCTGCTCACGCAGCTCCTTGAAGCGTTCTGCGGTGCGTGCCTGACGCTGAAGCTTCTCGAGTTGTTTCTCAATTTCTTCCCGTAAGTCATTCAACCGGGAAAGATTTTCATAAGTATGCCGAATGCGGTTTTCCGTCTCCCGGCGGCGTTCCTTGTACTTGGAGATGCCGGCGGCCTCTTCCAGGAAGATGCGCAGATCTTCAGGCCGGGATTCGATCAGGCGGGAAATCATGCCCTGTTCGATAATGGAATAACTGCGCGGCCCGAGGCCGGTGCCGAGGAAGATGTCCGTGATATCGCGGCGCCGGCAGCGCGTGCCGTTGAGGAAGTAGGCGGACTGGCCGTCCCTCGAAACCTGGCGCCGCAGCGCGATTTCGTTGTAACCCGCGTACTGGCCGCCCAGCGCGCCGTCGGAATTGTCGAAGACCAGCTCCACCGAGGCCTGGGCGACGGGCTTGCGCGCAGACGACCCGTTGAAGATGACGTCGGCCATGGAGTCGCCGCGCAAATGCTTGGCCGAGGACTCGCCCATCACCCAGCGCACCGCGTCGATGACATTCGATTTGCCGCAACCGTTCGGCCCCACCACGCCGGTCAGGGCGGACGGGAAAATAACGGTAGTAGGATCGACGAAGGACTTGAAACCAGCCAGTTTTAGCTTGCTTAAACGCATGCGCGAACAATACCGGTACCCACCCGCGGTGACAAGCCTGAGCTGCGCCGGCGCCGCTGATTTCGCGGCAGCGAAATCGGGCCTGGCCGGTTACCCGGCAACTTGTGTTGTTTGAAGTCATTGCGGTAATGTTCGCGGATGACAACGCAACCGTCCAAGGCACTGGAAACTTTCGACAATCCGCAACCCGGGCGCGACTACACGGTGCGTATCCGGATGCCCGAGTTCACCTGCCTGTGTCCCAAGACCGGGCAACCCGATTTCGCCGTCCTGAATCTGGAATACGTACCGGACAGGCACTGCCTGGAACTCAAGGCGCTCAAGCTCTACATCTGGTCGTTTCGCGACGAAGGCGCGTTTCACGAAGACGTCACCAACCGCATGCTCGACGACATGGTGCGCGCCTGCCGGCCACGTTTCATGCGTCTCACCGCCGAGTTCAATGTGCGCGGCGGCATCTACACGACAGTGGTTGCCGAACACCGCAACCCGGACTGGCATGCGCCGGAAAACATCGCGTTGCCCTGAAAAGCCGCCGGCACGCCTGACAGGTTGCGCATGAACCTCTTTGTCGGCATCGACGTCGGCACCTCCGCCTGCCGGGCCTGCGCTGTCAATGCGGATGCCGACATCGTCGCCGAAGCCCGCACCGAACTCCCCGCGCCGCACCGCGACGGCTCCCGTGTCGAGCAGGACGCCGGGATCTGGTGGCGCTGCCTTACGCTGACGGTCGATGCGCTGAACCGGCGCATCGACCCGTCTGCCGTAAAGCGCATCGCCATTGACGCCACTTCCGGGACGCTGCTGCTTTGCGATCGCAGCGGCAGGCCGCTCACGCCGGGGCTCATGTACAACGATGCAAGGGCCGTCGATGAGGCCGCCATCATCAGCCGCGTCGCGCCGCCGGACAATGCGGTGTCCGGCGCCAGCTCGGGTCTGGCAAAACTGCTCCACCTCAGCCGGCGCCTCGGCGCAGGAGGCTGGCTGGCCGCGCACCAGGCCGACTGGCTGACCGGCAAGCTGACCGGCCGCTTCGGTATCAGCGATGAAAACAATGCCCTGAAAAGCGGCTACGATCCCCGTGAGCGATGCTGGCCGGCCTGGCTGCAACAACTGCAACTGCCGGCGCAGTGTCTGCCACGCGTGGTTCCGGTCGCTACGCTGATCGCATCGCTGGACCCGGCTGTAGCCCGAAGCTGGGGCTGGCCCGATAGCGTCGAAGTGGTGGCGGGCACAACCGACAGCACAGCCGGCTTTATCGCGACAGGCGCTGACCGCACAGGGACCGCTGTCACCGCCCTGGGCAGCACGCTGGTACTCAAGGTACTGTCAGACACGCCGGTATTCGCCGCGCAGCACGGCATCTACAGTCATCGCCTGGGTGATCGCTGGCTGGTCGGCGGCGCATCCAACGCCGGGGGCGCCGTGCTGGCGCAGCACTTCAGCGCCTGCGACATCCGTCGCTTCAGTCGCCTCGTCGACCCGTCGCAACTGACGGGCCTGAATTATTATCCACTGCCGGCGCCTGGCGAACGTTTCCCGGTGTACGACCCGCAGCTGCAACCCGGGCTGGAACCGCGCCCTGCGCTGGATCGGGAGTTTTTCCAGGGAATACTGGAGGGGCTGGCGCGCATCGAGCAGCGTGGTTACCGCTTGCTCAGCGAACTGGGCGCGCCCTGGCCCGAACGCGTTATCAGTGTCGGCGGCGGCGCGCCCAATCAGGCGTGGACGCAGATACGACAACAGATGCTCGGGGTTCCGGTCAGTGCGGCGCAACACCAGGAAGCCGCCTACGGTGCAGCGCTGCTAGCGTTGCGCGCCTAATTGATTTTCGCGCACCCACATCAGGCTGGCGCCGGCCACCGCCGCCGGCATGACGAAAAAATTCAGCACCGGGATCATGGTGAACAACATCACCGCGCCGCCGAAGCTCCATGCCAGCAGCGGACGCTTGCGCAGGCGCGCGCGCTGCTGGCTGAAAAACAGCTGGTGATTCGCCATGGGATAGTCGATGTACTGCACGGTCATCATCCAGGCGCTGAACAAGACCCATAGCAAAGACGCGGCGACGTTGATCAGCGGCACCAGCATCAGCAACAGCAGCGGAATCGCGCGCAGGGCAAAATAAGCGAGTTTGCGCAACTCTGAAAGGATGCTGGGCAGGACGTCGGCCAGCAGTTGCCGCCAGCCGGCGTCGAGCGTCCTGCCGGTCAACTCGCATTCGACCGCTTCCGCCAGCAGGCCGTTGAAAGGCGCGGCGATCAAATTGGCGAGCATTGAAAAACTGTAGAAAACAATGACCAGACTACCCAGCACAAACACCGGCAGCACGATATAGTTCAACCAGCTCAACCATTCCGGCAGCCAGCCCGTCAGGTACCCGGAAAACGCCTCGACCCAGCCGTAGGCCCACCAGATCAGGCCGGCAAACAGCAGCATGTTGACCAGCAACGGCACCACCACGAAACGCCGCACGCCGCGCCTGCGCAGCAGTCCGAAGCCGCCCGCCAGATAACCCGCGCCCGCCAGCAGATCTTTCATTCAGACGCCGGCCGTGAACTGCGCAAGGCGCCGCACCCCTTCCTCGAGCTGCGCGAGCGACGTGGTATAGGCAAAACGCAGGTGTTCCCGGGCACGATATTCGCCGAAGTCGATGCCGGGCGTTACCGCCACCCCGGCCCGTTCGAGCAAATCGTTGCAGAACGCGAAACTGTCGTCGGTGAAGCGGCTGCAGCTGGCATACAGGTAAAAGGCTCCCTGCGGTTGCACGGCGATATCGAAACCCAGTTGCGCGAGCGCGGGCAGCAGAAAATCGCGGCGTTCCCGGAATGCCTCGCGACGCTGCTCGAGTATGTCGCGGGTCCCGGGCAGGAACGCGGCCAGCGCCGCGTGCTGGGCCAGCGTGGGAGCAGCGAGATACAGGTTCTGCGCCAGCATGTCCAGGTCCCCGACACAGTCGTGCGGCGCCACCAGCCAGCCGAGGCGCCAGCCCGTCATGCCGTAGTATTTGGAAAAGCTGTTGATGACGAACAAATCCTCGCCAAGCGCCAACGCCGTGCCGTCGTTCCCGGCATAACACAGGCCCTGGTAGATTTCGTCGACGATCAGGTAACCGTTGCGTTCGCGAATACGCTGCAGCAGCGCCTGCAGCGTATCCGGCGCAATCATGGTTCCGGTCGGATTCGAAGGGCTGGCGATCAACGCGCAGCGGGTTCTGTCGGTCCAGTAGCGGTCGAGCAGCGCGACGTTGAGCTGGTAATGTTGCGCCGCGCTTACCGGCACCGCTACCGGTTCACCCTCGAATAGATAGACGAAATTCCTGTTGCAGGGATAGCCGGGATCTGTCATCAGCACCTGGCTGCCCGGGTCAACCAGCAATGCCAGCACCAGCTGCAGCGCTCCGGAAGCGCCTGGCGTCACCAGCACTCTGCGCGGATCCACATCGACGCCGTAGCTGTCCTGATAGTGCCGGGCGATCGCCTCGCGCAGTTCCGGCAGGCCGGCTGCCGGCGTATAGTGCGTCTTGCCCAGGTGCAGGGCACGGATTCCGGCATCGACGATCGGCTGCGCCGTGTTGAAATCCGGTTCGCCGATCTCCATGTGTACGATCGATCTCCCCTGCGCCTCCAGTTCCCGCGCGCGGCCGAGCAAGGCCATGACGTGAAACGGCGCCATGGAACGGATGCGCTTCGCGATCAAGGGATTGCGCTCGCCCGCCCGGCCCGGGCGTGCAATTCCTTCAACAACTTCAGATCAACATAGTGATGGCCGCCTGCGTCTCCGGAAATCACGGTAAACGGCAGGTCCGGCTCGCCCAGGTGGTCGACCACCAGAGCCGCACCCTCGAAGTCGTCATCGCGACTGTAGAGACTGCGCGTGACCAGCGTGGTGACGCCGGCCTCGCGGGCGGAACGCAAGCCGTTGGCCGAATCCTCGAAAGCGATGCATTCATCAGGGCCGACAGCCATTGCCTCCAGCGCGTGATGATAAATATCCGGCGCCGGTTTTTTCGCCGGGACAATGCTGCCGGCCGCGATGACCTCGAACCAGCTTTCGGCGTCCGGATCGAGGCTGTGTCGCAACAGCGCCGTGACATTGGCCGGTGTCGTAGTGGTGGTAATGCCGAGACGCAAACCGGCGCGGCGCGCTTCCTTGATCAGGCGATTCACCCCGGGACGTAAAGGGATTTCTCCGGCAGCGATAATGCGGGTGTAGACATCGGTCTTCGCTGCATGCAGGCCCGCGATGTATTCGTCCAGATTCATCGGTGGCTCGAAATCCGGCACGCAGGTCTCGATATAATGACGGATGCGCTCCTTGCCGCCGGTGACGGCCAGCAGTCGCGCGTACAGCTCTTCCGACCACACCCAGTCCAGGCCCGCCTGCGCAAACGACCGGTTGAAGGACTGCCGGTGAATTTCCTCGGTTTCCGCCAGGGTTCCATCCACATCGAACAACAATACGCCAAGCCTGCTCATCAGTCTGTTCTCGAACATCATATCAGTCGGAATGATCGGGACAGGAGCCTGTCCCGGCTATCTTTATCGGGCGCCTAGCCTACCGCATCGACGAAAGGCGCAACAAGCGAATTCCGGGGCCCGGTCTTTTCGCGGTTTCGCTCTTGACTCCACAGATGCACAGCCGGAAACTACCGCACTTGATCGCGGCGGGGCCGCTCAAAGCTTGCCTAATATCGAACTTTTTGCTATAGAGCACCGCTTGTTTTATCCAGGTTGGGAGAAGTTGAATGGCTGCCAAGAAAAAGGCCGCGAAAACGAAAACCAAGGCACAGAAGAAAACCGCTGCCAGCAAGCCGGCAGTGAAGAAGAAAACTGTTGCCGCAAAAGCAGCGGCGAAAAAGAAAACCACTGCGAAAAAAGCCGCCGCGCCGAAGAAAGCGGCAACTCCCAAGGCCCGCGCCAAAGCAAGCGCAACCAGGGCGAAATCGACAGCGCCCAAGGCAGCTGCGAAGCCTGCCGCCAGCAAAGCCGCTGCGAAGCCCGCGGCCCGCTCCAAACCCGCCAGAAAGAAGGCAACAGGAAGCCGCGTGACACCGGCCTCGACCTCGTCACATGCCGGCCCGGTTCCCGGCATCGCGCCGTACACCCCCGGGAAGGGCGAGGAATACATGGGCGAAGCCCAGGTCGAACATTTCCGCAAGATCCTGCTGGCCTGGAAGCGGGAACTCATGGAAGAAGTCGATCGCACTGTCCACCACATGCAGGACGAAGCTGCCAATTTCCCTGATCCCAATGACCGCGCGACCCAGGAATCCGAGTTCAGCATGGAGCTGCGGGCGCGCGATCGCGAGCGCAAGTTGATCAAAAAGATCGACGAGGCATTAATGAATCTGGACAACGATGAATACGGCTACTGCGAGGGTTGCGGCGTCGAGATCGGCATTCGCCGGCTCGAGGCGCGACCGACCGCCACCCTGTGCATAGACTGCAAGACGCTCGACGAAATCCGGGAAAAGCAGCGCGGTTAGCCGTTGCCGGAAAGCGGGGTTTGCAAAAGACCTGAAAAAACCGGCCCTGCGCCGGTTTTTTTTTTGCGATAGGATTTTCATCATGCCGCAACAGACGTATCGCGGGCGCTTCGCGCCCACACCGAACGGACCGCTGCATTTCGGATCGCTGGTGACAGCGTTGGGCAGTTTCATTGACGCACGTTCCCGCGGTGGCGAGTGGCTGGTGCGTATCGAGGACCTGGATCCACCGCGCATCATGGCGGGCGCGGCCGATTCTATTTTGCGCACGCTGGATAGCTTTGGCTTGTACTGGGATGGCGAGGTGCTGTTCCAGAGTCAGCGTCACAGCATCTACCAGGAGAGGCTCGACCAACTTGATCATATGCAGCTGATCTATCCCTGTGGATGCTCACGCAAGGAAATCCAGAAACAGGCGCTGGGCACCGCCACCGGACCGGTATACCCGGGCACCTGCCGCAATGGCCTCGCGGAAGGACGCGAGGCGCGCGCCCTGCGGGTACGCGTCAGCGATGCGGGTGTACGCTTTACCGATCGCCTCCAGGGTGACATCGAGGAATGGCTTCCCGAACAGGTCGGCGATTTTGTGCTGCGGCGCGCAGACGGATTGTTCGCCTATCAGCTGGCAACGGTTGTCGATGATGCCATCCAGGGCATCACCGACATTGTGCGGGGTGTCGACCTGCTCGATTCCACGGGCAGGCAAATCTACCTGCAGCAGTCACTGGGTTTCATGACGCCGCGTTACATGCATCTGCCGCTGGCGGCCAATGCCGCGGGTGAAAAGCTCAGCAAGCAGACCCGCGCGCCTGCGGTAACGACGGAGCGCGCGGCAGCGCTGCTCGTCGACGCGCTGCGTTTCCTGGGCCAGCCGGTGCCCCTGGATCTCGAAACCGGCGCTGTCGAAGAGGTGCTGGACTGGGCAACGCAGCACTGGGACCCCGACAGCATTCCGCGAACCCGTTTGATCAGCGTTTTATGAGCGTTGATACCGGTCTGATTATATCCGTACAATACCGGTGATTTACGACCGATTCCGGATCCAGCGCGCATCGACAGGAGCAAAAGCATGTCCGAGGAAAAAGTCTACCCGGTACCCGAGGCCTTCGCCGCAACAGCCCATATCAATGCCGACCAGTATCGCGAAATGTACCGGCAATCGGTCGACGATCCCGAGACTTTCTGGGCCGAACAGGCGAACAAGTTCGTTTCCTGGTACCGGCCCTGGGACCGCGTGCTGGACTGGGACTTTCATGATGCGCGCATCCGCTGGTTCGAAGGCGCGCAGCTCAACGCCTGTTATAACTGCGTCGATCGTCACCTGGACAGCCGCGGCGACCAGACCGCCATCATCTGGGAAGGCGATGATCCGAAGCAGGACCGCAACATCACATATCGGGAACTGCACCAAGAAGTCTGCACCTTTGCCAATGTCCTGAAGCAACGCGGCGTGCGCAAGGGCGATCGCGTATGCATCTACATGCCGATGATTCCGGAAGCGGCATACGCCATGCTGGCCTGCGCGCGCATCGGCGCCGTGCACTCGGTGGTATTCGGCGGCTTTTCGCCGGAGTCACTGAAAGACCGCATCCTCGATTCGGACTGCCGGGTGCTGATCACCGCCGACCAGGGCGTGCGCGGCGGCAAAGCGGTCGCACTCAAGGCCAACGCCGACAGGGCGCTGGAATCGTGCCCCGACGTACACACCGTTATCGTCGTCAACCGCACCGGTGGCGATATACAGTGGCACAGCGAACGCGATGTCTGGTTGCACGAAATCGCCGCGACAGTCGATGCCGATTGCGAACCGGAACCCATGGATGCGGAAGACCCGCTGTTCATTCTTTACACCTCGGGGTCGACCGGCAAACCCAAGGGTGTGCTGCACACCACCGGCGGGTACCTGCTGTTCGCAGCCATAACGCACAAATACGTGTTCGACTACCAGGACGGCGAACCCTACTGGTGCACGGCCGACGTCGGCTGGGTAACCGGACACACCTACATTGTCTATGGTCCGCTGGCCAACGGCGCGGTCACGCTGATGTTCGAGGGCATTCCGACATATCCGGACGCCTCGCGTTTCTGGCAGGTGTGCGACAAACACCAGGTCACCACTTTCTACACAGCACCTACAGCGATCCGGGCGCTGATGCGCGAGGGCGACGCTCCGGTCAAAAATACCTCGCGCCGTTCCCTGCGCCTGCTGGGAACGGTCGGCGAGCCTATCAACCCCGAAGCATGGGAGTGGTATTACAACGTCATCGGCGAGGCGCGCTGTCCCGTCGTGGACACCTGGTGGCAGACGGAAACCGGCGGTCATCTGATCACTCCCTTGCCGGGAGCCACGGCGACCAAGCCGGGTTCGGCGACCTTTCCCTTCTTCGGCGTAGTGCCGGCGCTGGTCGACAACGAAGGGCGGGTACTGGAAGGCGCAGCCGAGGGCAACCTGGTGATCACCCGCCCCTGGCCGGGGCAGATGCGCTCGGTGTACGGTGACCATCAGCGTTTCCGCGACACCTATTTTTCAACCTATCCCGGCATGTACTTCACCGGTGACGGCGCGCGCCGCGACCAGGACGGCTATTACTGGATCACCGGACGCGTCGATGACGTGCTTAACGTATCCGGTCACCGTCTCGGCACCGCGGAACTGGAAAGCGCCCTGGTGCTGCACCCGGATGTCGCGGAAGCCGCTGTGGTGGGCTTCCCTCACGATATAAAGGGCCAGGGCATCTATGCCTACGTGACGCTGATCAAGGGCAGGCAACCCGATGACGCGCTCAAAAAGGAATTGATCGCGCTGGTGCGCCAGGAAATCGGTCCCATCGCCACCGTCGATGCCATTCAATGGGCGCCCGGCCTGCCCAAAACGCGGTCCGGGAAAATCATGCGGCGCATACTGCGCAAGATCGCCGCCAATGACATCGACAACCTCGGCGATGTTTCTACGCTGGCAGATCCCGGCGTCGTGGACGATCTCAAGAGTAACCGGGCCAACCGGTGAGCCGGCTGTCCCTGGCTGAGCTCGATGTGCTCCTCGTTGAGCCGTCGAGCACGCAGCACAGGATCATCGATGGCTATCTGGCCGATATGGGCGCTACGCAGGTGCGCCATCCGGATTCGCGCAAAGCGGCGTTTCAGCGGTGTTCGACAAACCCTTTACCGTCGACACGCTGCGCACCACGATTCAGCGCCTGTTGAGCTGAGATGCTCGTCGACTGCAGCTTCAAACCCGCGTGGTGGTTACCGGGCGCCCATTTGCAGACGCTCTTCCCTTATGTGTTCCGTCGCCAGCGCCCGCCCCCTCTGAAACGCGAGCGTATCGAACTGAGCGACGGCGACTTTGTGGATATCGACTGGACCGGAGCGCAACCCGGTCCGCTTGTGCTGTTACTGCACGGGCTGGAAGGTTCTATACGTTCACACTACGTCGCCGGTCTGCTGCACACCCTGGCCGACTGCGGCTTTCAGACCGCCCTGCTCTACTTCCGCGGCTGCAGCGGCGAACCCAACCGCTTGCCACGCAGCTATCACTCGGGAGAAACAGGCGATCTAGACACCATCGTCGGGCACCTGAAAACCCGGCAGCCACGGCGGCCGTTATACATCGTCGGCGTCTCGCTCGGCGGCAACGTGCTGCTCAAATGGCTTGGCGAGCAGGGCGCGCAATCGCGTGTCGAACGCGCGGTCGCCGTCTCGGTTCCTTTCGAGCTGAATATCGCGGCACTCAGGCTGGAGAAAGGCCTTTCCCGTCTCTACCAGTCCCATCTGCTGCGCAAACTGCGGCGCTCGACGCGGCGCAAGGCGGAACGCATGCAGCTTCCTGTCGATGTGAGCAGACTGTCGCGGCTGAAGTCGTTCAGGGACTTCGACGACCAGGTCACCGCACCGCTGCACGGTTTCAGGGATGTCGATGACTACTACAACCGGTGCAGCAGTCGTCAGTTCCTGGCGCGCATAGCAACACCGACACTGATCCTGCATGCGCGCGACGATCCGTTCATGACACCCGCGGCGATTCCGCGAGCCGCCGAGCTTGGCAGCGGTATT
>JAGFJP010000067.1 GCA_024102665.1 Thiogranum sp.
TGCACCGGACCGCGGGTGTCGCCATGGGTGCCGGCGCAGAGCCTTTGCCGCCGCCAGTGCCCGTCGAAGACGCTGTTGCCGGTTGCGTGCCGATCGCCGTATGCGGGGCGCACCTGTCGGGCCTGCCGCTCAACGCGCAACTTACCGACCGCGGCGCACGGCTGCTGGAAGCGACGCGCACTGCGCCGACTTACCGCTTGTATGCGCTGGCCGGTGGACCGCCGCGCCGGCCCGGGCTCGTGCGCGATGCCGGCGGTGTGGCTGTCGAAGTCGAGGTCTGGGCGGTGCCGCGTGAGCAGGTAGGCGGATTTCTGGAATTGATACCGGCGCCGCTGGGGCTCGGCAAGCTGGAACTGGCCGACGGTCGCTGGGTGAACGGATTTATCTGTGAGCCCTGTGGGCTCGAGGGCGCCATGGAGATCAGCGCGTGGGGAGGCTGGCGGAACTGGCTGGCAGAGGGCGCAGCGTAACCCGGGTCTCAGGCTTTTGCGTCGAACAGCGAGCCGAGCATATCGTCGACCGCTTTCAGCACCTGGGTGGATGCCGAGATCTGCAGGCGGTCCTGGATCAGGCCGACCAGCGGCTCCGCCAGACTTGCCGGGCTCTCATTATTGAATTGTCCGGCACTGGCGATCTGGCCGGCGTGGCTGCGGGCACTGGCGAGGCCCTGTTGAATGCCTGTCATGGCCTGGGAGAGGGCGCCTTCGATCTTCATAATGACCTCATACAATGACGTCGAGCAGGGTGCCGACCGGGGCCGGTTCGGCCAGTCTGCCCGTGCTCATTGATTGTGTCGCAACGGAACTGTCCTGTTCACCTGCGTGCTGTTCTGCAAGTTCCTTGCGCGCGTCGGCTTGCATGCGGCTGGCCTCCGCGGCGCCGCGCGCCAGGTGGCCCGCCGCGTTCTCGTGTACCGCTTCATGCGCGCGCACTTCCCGGTCGCGGTCTTTGAGCTTGTCGATTTCGCGCTTCTCTTCGGGAGTCAGTTCGGATTCCTGGCGCAGCGAACGGTTGTGATTTGCAGGCTGTTGTTGTCGCGGATCCCGGGCCGCATCGGACGAAGCTGTGCCGTTGCGGTTCTGGTTGTCAGCCGCTTCGCCATGGTGCGGGCGTTCGACCGGACGGCTGGATGCCTGGTCGGGCGACGTGTGGACGGAGCGGACGGGGATCGCGACGGGCGGCAGTTGCGGGGACAGCGGATCAGTGTTCATGAGCTTGTACCTCGAAGCCCATCCCTGCGCTGTTTTGCCGGTCCTTGTAACCGAAAACAACGGCGATGCGCCTCAATACTTTAGTCACGCGTAGGGTTTTTTCCTTTCATGAACATATATTTGTGGCTATACTTGCGCGCCAGTTTTGGCGCGCGGCGGAACCAGGGCAATGGCTCCGTAAAACCAACGCATTCCTTATAACAGGTTGATTTTCGGAGAGATGTTGTGAGTCATCAAGACAAGGCTTTAGTTAAGAGTTTTATCTGGGTGTTCGCGGTGCTGATCGCCGCCGCCGTCATTTTCTATGTTGTTGCCAGTTTCGTGACCAATGGCTCGGATTCGGAAGGTCCCAACGAACGCTGGCAGGCCAAGGTCGAGGAAAACATCGCGCCGGTCGGCCAGGTCAATGTCGGTGCCGTACCCGCGGCTGGAAGTGGCGCCGGCGCTGCTGCTCCCGCGGCCGCCCGCTCCGGCGAGCAGGTTTATAACACTGCCTGCATGGCCTGCCACAGCACCGGTGTCGCCGGTGCGCCCAAGGTCGGTGACAAGGCCGCCTGGGAAGCGCGCGCGCAGAAGGGCATCGACGGACTCCTGTCCACGGCGATCAACGGTCTCAACGCCATGCCGCCCAGGGGCACGTGCGCGGACTGCTCGGACGAAGAGCTGCAGGCTGCAATCGAGCACATGCTGACGCAGACCGGCATCTAGGACAACATGCCGCGCAGCTGGGCCAGGTGCGCCTGGCCGCGCTGCTTCTGTTCACCGGGTGTCTTGACGCTGCCCGGTTTGTCCCACTGCACATCCTGTTGCGGCAGTTCGGCAAGAAAGCGGCTGGGTTCGCAGCTTTCCCATTGTCCGGCGCGCTTGCGCTTGCTGGCGTAGGTCAAGGTCAGTGTTTTCTGCGCGCGTGTGATGCCGACATAGGCCAGGCGGCGCTCTTCGTCGAGATCGTCCGCCTCGATACTGCTGCGATGGGGCAGCAGGTTTTCTTCCATGCCGACCATGAACACGTGCGGGAATTCCAGTCCCTTGGCGGCGTGCAGGGTCATCAGTCGCACGCAGTTGTCGTTGCCTTCGTCGTTGCGGTCGAGGCGGTCCAGCAGGCTGATGCGGTTCACCATGTCCGCCAGGCTCGGTGTTTCCTCGCCTTTTTCGCTGAGGCGTTCCAGCCAGCCCAGCAGTTCACCGACATTCTGCTGGCGGCGTTCGGCGTCCCTGGGATCTTTGGCGCTGTCCTGCAACCAGGCGTCGTAATCCATATCGCGGATCAGCTGATGCACCACCGGCATGGCGTCGCCGCGCGCGGCCTGGTCGGCGAGAGCAACAATCCATTCGGCGAAAGCCCGCAGGCGTGTCAATGCGCGCGGGTTCAGCACCGCGCCGAGTCCGCTTTCGAAGCAGGCAGCGAGCAGACTCAGACCGTGTTCGGCAGCGTAGGCATTGAGTTTCTCCAGCGTCGCCGCACCCAGTTCGCGGCGCGGTGTGTTGACGACGCGCAAAAAGGCGCGATCGTCGTCTTCATTGGCCAGCAGGCGCAGGTACGCGAGCAGATCCTTGACTTCGGCGTATTCGAAAAACGAGGTGCCGCCGCTGATGTGATAACTGATGCTGTGTTCGCGCAGCACTTTCTCGAAGCTGCGCGACTGGTGATTGCCGCGGTACAGGATGGCGTACTCGCCGTGACGCGTGGCGTGGGTGAACTGGTGGTGGAGGATTTCCGAGACCACGCGTTCGGCCTCATGTTCACCGTCGCGGCAGGCCAGGATTTTCAGCGGAGTGCCGTAGCCCAGCGCACTCCATAACTGTTTCTCGATGACGTGCGGATTATTGGCGATCAACTGGTTGGCGCATTTGAGGATGCAACCCGCGGAACGGTAGTTCTGCTCCAGCTTGACGATCTGCATGCGCGGAAAGTCATCCTGCAGCCGGTGCAGGTTTTCCGGATTGGCGCCGCGCCAGGCGTAGATCGATTGATCGTCGTCGCCCACCACTGTGAACGGCGTGGTCTTGCCGACCAGCAGTTGCACCAGCCGGTATTGCGCGGCATTGGTGTCCTGGTATTCATCCACCAGCAGGTGACGCAGTCGTGTCTGCCAGTATTCGCGCACCTCTTCATGGTCCTGCAGGGCCAGCACCGGCTGCAGGATCAGGTCGTCGAAATCCAGCGCATTGTAGGCCTTGAGGCTGCGCTGGTATTCGGCGTACAGCAACGCAGCAGCCGTCTCGAATTCGCTGGCCGCTTCCTGCACCGCCTGTCTGGGCAGGATCAGCTGGTTTTTCCAGTCGCTGATCCGGTTGCGCAGGGCGTCCGAGGGGAAAGCGCTGCCGCCTTTTCTGAGCAGTTCATCGATCAGGTGCAGGCTGTCCTGGCTGTCGAAAATGGAAAAGTTCGATTTGTAACCGAGCTCGGCGGCGTCGCGCCTCAGCATGCGCATGCCGAGGGTATGAAAGGTCGAAACCTGCAGGCCCTTGCCGGCATCGCCGGGCAGCAGCTTGCTGACCCGTTCGCGCATTTCGCGGGCGGCCTTGTTGGTAAAGGTAACGGCAACGATGTGGCGCGCCGGCACGCCGCATTCACGGATAAGGTGGGCAATTTTTTGCGTAATCACGCGCGTCTTGCCGCTGCCGGCGCCGGCCAGCACCAGCAACGGCCGGTTCACCTCGCGCACCGCGGCGAGCTGCTGGGGATTGAGATCAGCCACGGGTCAGATACAGGAAGGGGAATGCTGCATGCCGGCCATTGTAGCGGGCATCGCCGGCCAGCGGCAGCTTGCAAAATATTTTGTTTTCGGGAATGTCCGTTCTACTCCGACCCTGAATTCTGCTGCTTCTCCAGGCAACGATAAGCAATCGCTTCCCGGAGGTGGGGCACGCCGATACATTCACTGTGTGCCAGGTCTGCAATGGTGCGCGCCACTTTCAGTATCCGGTGCAGCGAACGCGGCGAAAGCTGAAAGCGTTGCATGGCTTTTTGCAGGATCTGCCGCTCCGGCTGCGCCAGCCGGCAGACCTGGTCGAGCTGCCTGAGCGGCAGATGCGCATTCAGGCAGCCGCGCGTCTGCTGCAGCGAGCGCGCGGCCGTGACGCGCTCGCGGACCTGCGCGCTGTCTTCGCCGGCGCTCATCTGCATTTGCTCCCAGGACAGCCGCGGCACTTCGATCTGCACGTCGATACGATCCAGCAGTGGTCCGGAGATGCGGCTGCGGTAGCGCTGGATCTGCTCCGGTGTGCAACGGCAGGCACCGTTCGGGTCGCCGAGGTAACCGCAGGGACAGGGATTCATGGCGGCGACCAGCTGAAAGCGCGCCGGAAACTCGGCCTGCTTGGCGGCGCGCGAAATGGTGATGCTGCCGCTCTCCAGCGGTTCACGCAGCACTTCCAGCACGTGACGTTTGAACTCCGGCAGTTCGTCCAGGAACAGCACGCCATGGTGGGCGAGCGAGATTTCGCCCGGCGCCGGTTCCGGGCCGCCGCCGACCAGCGCCGCGGCCGAGGCGCTGTGGTGCGGCGCGCGGAAGGGTCGTTGCCGCCAGCGCGATGGATCGAAACCACGCCGACTGACCGACATCACCGCCGCGTGCTCGAGCGCTTCGCGTTTTTCCAGTGGCGGCAGAATGCCCGGCAGGCGGCTGGCGAGCAGCGTCTTGCCGGTGCCCGGCGGTCCGACCAGCAGCAGACTGTGATTGCCCGCGGCAGCGATCTCCAGCGCGCGCCGCGCCTGGTGCTGGCCGCGCACGTCGGCGAGATCGGGTTGTGCCGATGGCGCGATGACCGCCACGGCGGCGGGCGCTGCCAGCGCGCGGATGCCGCAGAGGTGTTCGCAGACTTCCAGCAGGTGGTCGGCGACCAGCGTTGCGGCGGGATCGATCAACGACGCCTCGCCGCCGTTTGCCGTTGCGCATACCAGTTGCCGCTGTTGTTCGGCGCTGGCGAGCGCGCCGGGCAGGATGCCCCTGACCGGACGCAGGGCGCCGCCCAGCGCAAGCTCGGCGATAAACTCGTAGCGTGCCAGCGCGTCGCCGGGAATCTGTTGCGATGCGGCGAGAATGCCAAGCGCGATGGCCAGATCATAACGACCACCCTGCTTGGGCAGATCGGCGGGGGCGAGATTGATGGTGATGCGCCTGGGAGGGAATTCAAACCCGCTGTGCATCAGCGCGCTGCGCACGCGCTCGCGGCTTTCCTTCACCGCGGTTTCGGGCAGTCCGACGATGGACAAGGCCGGCAGACCATTGGCGAGGTGCGCCTCAACGGTAACCAGCGGAGCGCGCACGCCCAGCTGGGCGCGGCTGAATACGACAGCGAGTGACATGGGTTTCCATCCTTGGAAACGAGGTACGGGGACGGATTCGACATCCGTCGCCGTTCAATCCCCTTGCGGTTATTTATTCAGCAGCCGGGCTTCCAGCGCGGCAACCTGTTTTTCCAGCTCCTCGATCTTTGCACGCGAGCGCGCCAGCACCCGGGTCTGTACGTCGAACTCCTCGCGCGTCACCAGGTCGAGCCTGGAAAACGCGGACTGGACTGCGGCACGCAGGTTCTTCTCCAGGTCGCGCTGCAGGTTTTTCGCAGCCGGCGGCATGGCGCCGCTTACGCGACGGGCGATGTCATCGAAAATCTTCGGGTCAACCATGGCGCAACCATAGCGAAGGCGGGTTGGTGCGTCCAGATG
>JAGFJP010000091.1 GCA_024102665.1 Thiogranum sp.
CCGATGACGAGGATGCCGAGGAACAACATCATGGCGAGGTAGCCGAACATGCCGATATCGGCGAGGACCACGGCCCAGGGGAACAGGAAGGCGATTTCCAGGTCGAAGATGATGAACAGGATGGCGACCAGGTAATAACGCACGTCGAACTTCATGCGGGCGTCTTCGAAAGATTCGAAGCCGCATTCGTAGGGTGAGTTCTTTTCGCTGTCGGGTTTTCGCGGACCAAGCAGGAAACCTGCAGCAACTGGAACCAACCCGAATCCGATGCCGACGGCCATGAAGATCAGGACCGGTAGATAGTTTTCCAGCATGTTACCTCATCCGACGCTTCCCGATTGTTTCCGGGTGGTTATTATGGCGCGTGGTCAAATAAACGCAGTGCAGTCTAGGCCAGCCGCTTTGCGGGTGTCAAGCAATGAGGTCAATGCTTTATACAAAAAATCAAAGGGTTAATTTAGCTTTTGGGCCTATAAAAAAAGCCCATAAACTAAAGTGAAAAAAAGGGACAAAGCATGGCTTCTGTCCCTTTTCGATAATGGTGCCGACGGCCGGAGTCGAACCGGCACAGCTTTCGCCACTAACCCCTCAAGCTAGCGTGTCTACCAATTCCACCACGTCGGCAAAGTACGGTTATTCCGGAGGAAGGTCCGATTCCGGCATGGGCGGCTGAGCCGGAACGTCCGGGAGATCCGCCTGTGCGGGGGCCGCCGCGTCACCATCGGCGACCTCCCCGGGAGGCTGGTCCGCCGCTTCGCGCTGCGCCGGCACCGAACGGGTCACGCTGACCGTGGGGTCGGGCTGATCGAGGATCAGCGGCGAAGACAGCAGTATGCTGTTTATGAAAAAGATCGCCGCCAGGATCGCCGTGGTGCGGGAGAAAAACGAACCGCCGCCGCCGGCACCGAACACGGTACCCGAGGCGCCGGCGCCGAACGCCGCGCCCATGTCCGCGCCTTTGCCCTGCTGCAGCAACACCAGCCCGATAATGACCAGCCCCAGCAGCACCTGTAATATCAACAACGCTGTAAACATACTCTGTTTTACTCGATGGCGGACCTAGCCGCCTGCTTTGCAAATCGCCAGAAAATCTTCGGCATTCAACGACGCGCCACCGATCAGGCCGCCGTCGATGTCCTGCATGGCAAACAACTCCGCGGCGTTGCTGCCCTTCACGCTGCCACCGTACAGCACCTGCACCTTGTCAGCCACCGCCTGATCGAGACCGGCCAGCTTGCCGCGGATGAACGCGTGCACATCCTGCGCCTGCTGGGGGCTCGCCGTCTTGCCGGTGCCGATCGCCCAGACCGGCTCGTAGGCGATGACCGCCTCCCCGAGCGCCGCGATCCCTTCCAGGGCGATAACCGCGTCCAGTTGCCGCGCCACAACGTCTTCGGTGATGCCCTGCTCGCGCTCGTCCAGGGTTTCGCCGACGCACAGTATCGGCGTCAGGCCGTTGTTGCGCGCCGCGGCGAACTTGCGCGCCGTGAACTCGTCGTCCTCGGCGTACAGGGCGCGCCGCTCGGAGTGACCGACAATGGCGTAACGGCAGCCGAATTCCCGCAGCATGGGTCCGGAAACCTCGCCGGTGAAGGCGCCGGCGTCCTGGTCACAGATGTCCTGGCTGCCCAGCGCCACCTTGCTGCCGCGCACCAGTTCGGCAACCTGCGGGATATAGATAAAAGGAGGACAGACCGCGACCTGGTTGTTACCGGTATCCCCGACGCCCGCCAGAATGCCGGAAACCAGCGTCTTGATACTCTCCTGGGAACCATTCAGTTTCCAGTTCCCGGCCACCAGTGTCTGCCGCATGCCTCTCTCCCGCAAGCCCTTGAAATCAGCCGCGTAGCCTAGCGGGCCGCCGGAGAAAAATCAAATACCTTGCGATCCCGGCATGCGCCGGGATGAGGACCGGCGCCGGAGCGCCACCCCCTACTGCATCAGGATACGATTGACTTCGCGCTCCGCTTCCAGCCAGTCCTGCTGCGGATCGCCCCCGCTAAAGCCGCGCGCCTCGGCGCGCAGATAAGCGATCTCGGCGATCATCTGCCGGCGGGTCGCGGTATCCACGGCCGCCCCGGACTCGCCCTTGCGACGCGCCGCGTCGGCCCGTGACCGGAGTTTTTCGGCGGCTTTCTCCAGTGAGCTTTCCAGCTTGCGTTCCAGTTGCAGCTCCAGTGTCCGCACCTGTTCGCGCAGCGCTTCCATTTCGCCCGACAGGTTTTTCATCGTCAGCTTTCCGTCCCCCGCTTTCGCCATCGTTCCTTCCTCCCTCTGGGTTCACCGCGCGACCGCGCGCGGCGCATTGACCAACTCGCCACTCATTATAGGCGATAGCGGGCCGGCGCAAGCGCGGCGCGGAAAAACTTTGCCTGGGATCACTCCGCGGACATATTCCTGATGAACGCGTCGGCCTCGGCGATCGATCGGTTCATATCGGCCACCAGCGCCGCGATGTCGGATTCTATCGACGCGCGATCGTTGCGCAGCGAAGCGATGGCTTGCGCATTGAGGTTGTGCTTGAGAAACAGAACCCGGTCCCGGAACGCGTTCAGGACCGGATCGATCTTGCGCTCCGCGCGCTGCATTTTGTCAATGAGCACCGCGTAGCGCTGGCGCGTGTCTTTCAACTGCCGCTCGCTGGTGCGGCGCATGTCCTGGCTGGAATATTGACCCAGCTCCCTGTCCCATTCCGCGAACAGGTCTTTTGCCACGCGCTCGACGTCGTCGATCCTGCTGCGGACTTTTTTCGCCTGCGCCTCGCTGTCTTCGAATTCCGCTTTCAGCGTGCGGTACCGGCTTTCAAGCTCGCCGCCCTCGAACTCGGTCACCGCGATGAACTGCTCGAGAGCGTCCTCGAACTGCTGCTTCGCGTCCTGTTGCGCCGCGCGCGCGTCCTCGACCCGGTTCACCAGGATGTCGCGTTTCTCGTAGCCGAACTTTTCCATGGCGCCGTAGTAGGCGGTCTGGCAGGCGGCCATGCCCGCCACCATACAAGCGACGAGTGTGCCTGTGCCCAAATGCCGTGTTACGCGCGCCACTGTCATGCCGCAAATCCCCTTGCTTGCCAGAACACTACAAAGCATAGACCAGGCTGATCGGTGTCCGGCGCCTGCCGATCAGAAATAACGGTGCAGGTTAATGCGTATATCGCGGTCCGACTGCCGGAAGCGGCGGTGGTGCGTGAACCCGAAACGGATCGCATGATCGCGATCCAGGTAGTGCGCCTGTTCGTACTGCAGCCGGTACTCGTCCGGCGTGTCCGGAAAGTATTCCACGGCCTTGATCGACAGCTTCGAGCTGCCGCCGCGAAAGCGCAGCAGGCCGATCATCTCCACGCTCGGACCGACGCGGTAATCGCGCTCAAGCTCGCCGGAAACGTCCAGCACGCCTCCCGCCAGCGCGCTGACGGTGATGCCGCGGCCGGGACGGTAACTCACCCCGCCCGACGCCGAGCCGTTCCATGCGTACATGCGGTCGTCGGGCCGGCCTATGTTCAGCACACCGGTCTCGGTCTGCCATGACCAGGGACGGAAAAAGGCATCGCGCGGCGACAGCGAGACGATGTCTATCAGCCGGAAGCTGGCCAGTTCCAGGTTGCGACCGTCCGGGAAATACCGTGCATCCAGCGCAAAGAAATTGATCTGCGAACCGGGCGCGAAACCCGCGGGATCATCGACCAGATCATGGAACGCCGGGCGGTACTGGAACGAGAGATACCCGTCATCGAAAGCGCGCCCGGCGCCGATGCCGATGCGGCTGGTGCCGTGACCTTCTTCCGGCGCAACCCGTGGCGTCGGCAGCGGTTGCCACTCCGAATCCAGCGCCAGACGGCTGCGCGCGGCCAGCATCTCGTAGGAGCGGCGCACCCGCTGCGGCACGCGCTCGCCGTCGCGGCTCGCGAGGTAACGCAGGTAATCGTAAGTCGTCTCGTAGATGCGGGCACGCTGCAGCGGCGTGTGCTGCGATTCGATGTCGGCTGCAGGCGCGTTCACGTCGCCCAGGCGCAGCACCTGTGCGCGGTCGGCCTGCGTCATCTGGCCCAGCTGGCTCATCAGCCGGCTGGCGCTCGAGGCGCGGAAGCGGCGGTCCGCGATCATCCCCTGATCGTGCACGGCGCGCACCGTATCGGCGGGAATCGCCTTGACCGCGAACGCCTCGAGCAGGCTGACGTCATCACGCGCGGCTTCCAGCACCGTGAGCAGCATATAGGAACAGTTTTCGTCGAAGAAGAAATAGTCCGACTGCATGTCGCGCAGTTCCCAGGTGTGCGCCATCAGGCGGTCGATTTCCGCTGGCGTAAGATTCAGCGTGTACTCCCAGACGTCGCGGCTTTCCATGTCGTTGTACTGGGCGATCTTCTCGTAATAGGGAACGATGCTGAACTCGCCGGGGAAGCCGCCGAACAGGCCCTTATAGGAATACACCAGCCCGTTCATATCCGGCAGGGCGTTGGCCGCGTAGTTCAGGGCATAGGATGTCAGCGGCGTGTCCTTGCGACTGTCGGCGGGATCGATCCGCAACAGCGTGTGCCCGAACATGGAGGACGGAGCGTTCATGTAGGCGGCGGGAAACACCAGCGTCACGCTGCCGGCATTGATGGTGGTGCGCCAGGTGCCGTACTCCGGGCAGTCGCGCGCGGCGACCAGGCGGTCGAGATCCAGTTGTTCACGCAGCCATTGGTAACGCGCCGGGAACCGGCACTGCGCGTGCCGGTCGCCTTCCGGCAGCGGTGACAGCATGGCGTCCAGCGTGGCCTGCAGTTCGGCGGCGGGATTGCCCTTGCCGTCAGCCGCCAGGAAAAACGCCGGATCGTCGATTTCGCTCGTGTAGCCGGCGCCGAGGCGATCGGGCCGATAATGGCCGAGCACGCGCCAGTAGCGCGCGGTCCACAGTTGTTTCTGCCGCACGATCTCCCGCAGGGACGTGGCATCCGCCCCCGACGCCGCGCCGGGCGCCGCAACGACAAGGACAAAAACGAGAACGAGGGCAAAACGCATCATGCTTTGCAGCGGCGAATACATCCGGAACGCAATAGGCTTAAAGTTCTGAGATGATCAGAAAACGGCGCACTGCCCGGCTCAGCCGGGCAGTGCGCCGCAGTACCGAACGGGCGGAACGGCCGCCCGCTTGCAGGGATCAGCCGACGTACTTGGCCAGAATCTCGTCCTGCTGCATTACACTCTTCAGCTGCGTCAGCACTTCAACGGCGGTTGCCGAATCGTGACCGAAGATGGTTTCGAACTTGTTCTGGGTCACGGTGAAGAAAGTGCCCTTGTCGTGCGCGGAAACACCCAGCAGGCTGGCAAGCGTGTCCAGGCTCTCGCCGGATCCGGTCGCCATGGCGCGCGCCACTTTTTCCATGTTGTCATTGAGGAACTGATCGGCGGCGGCAACGGTGATGGTGGTGCCGGTATCGCAGCCCAGGGTGCCGGAGGTCATACCGAAAGTCTGGTTGCCGAAGGTGCCGTTGGTGGTCGCGGCCAGAACATGCGGTGCGGTGCCGGACTGCCCTTCGAAAATCATTGCGCCGACGCCGCAACCGGGACCGGTCTGCTGAGCCATGGCGCCACCGGAGAGACCGGATGCGATGAGTCCTGCAATTAACGCTTTCTTCATTAGTTACACTCCTAAAGTGGTCGGAAGATGCCCACGCGGGCAGCCGCAGTATGACGGGATTTTTTGCTGTTTGTCCAGACGTTACGCACACCACTGCGAACTCCGGCAACGGCGTGGAGACAGCCTGTGCCGAACACGGGCGCCGCTGATGTCCGTGCGCGGCCGCGTCCGCGACCGGGACAAATGCGGGCGCGGGTTTATACTGAAGCACCCGGAGAGCGGCAGCGGGAAATCCAGGAGGATCACGAGGAGAAAAGACCATGACAGGAATCCGTGTACTGGTGGGAACACGCAAGGGCGCATTCATTCTGAACTCCGACGGCGAGCGCCGTCACTGGGACGTCAGCGGGCCGCACTTCGGCGGCTGGGAGATTTACCATGTAAAAGGCTCACCGGCGAATCCCGACCGGCTGTACGCCTCGCAGACCAGCAGCTGGTTCGGGCAGGTGCTGCAGCGTTCCGATGACGGCGGCAAGACATGGGAGACGGCGGGCAACGAATTTGCGTACGAGGGCGAGACCGGCACGCACCAGTGGTATGACGGCACGCCGCGCCCCTGGGAATTCAAGCGGGTCTGGCATCTTGAGCCCTCGCCCGGCGATCCCGATACCGTCTACGCCGGCGTGGAAGACGCTGCGCTGTTCCGCTCCGACGACGCCGGCCAGACCTGGCGGGAGCTGGCGGGCTTGCGCCAGCACGGCACCGGGCCGCAGTGGCAACCGGGCGCCGGCGGCATGTGCCTGCACACCATACTGCTGCATCCGCAGGATGCATCGCGGATGTATATCGCCATTTCCGCGGCAGGCGCGTTTCGCAGCGACGATGGCGGCGCAAGCTGGCGGCCCATCAACCGCGGGCTGAAATCCGAATACATCCCCGATCCGCAAGCTGACGTCGGCCACTGCGTGCACCGTCTGGCCATGCACCCGGCGCGTCCCGAAGTGCTGTTCATGCAAAAACACTGGGACGTGATGCGCAGCGATGACGGCGGCGAATCCTGGCACGAGATCAGCGGCAACCTGCCGAGCGATTTCGGCTTCGTGGTCGAGGTGCACGCGCATGAACCGGATACCCTGTATGTGATCCCGATCAAGAGCGACTACGAACACTACCCGCCGGAAGGCCGGCTGCGCGTTTACCGCAGCCGCAGCGGCGGCAACGAGTGGCAAGCGCTCACCAGCGGATTGCCGCAGCAAGACTGTTACGTGAACGTGCTGCGCGACGCCATGGCGGTCGACAGCCTGGATCCCTGTGGCGTGTATTTCGGGACCACCGGCGGACAGGTGTATGCCTCCAGCGATGCCGGCGACAACTGGACGCCGATTGTGCGCGATCTGCCGGCGGTGCTCTCGGTGGAGGTGCAGACGCTGTCATGATCCGCGTCATTCTGCCGCCGCAGCTGCGATTGCTGGCGCGGGCCGGCTACGAGGTGAAGCTGGCGGTTGACGCGCCGGTTACGCAGAAAACCGTGATCGATGCGCTGGAAGGCCGTTATCCGATGCTGTCCGGCACACTGCGCGATCCCGCCACCGGCCAGCGCCGTCCGCGGCTGCGGTTGTTCGCCTGCCAGGAAGATATTTCCCACGCATCGCCCGATGCGCCGTTGCCAGACGCCGTTGCCACCGGCGCGGAACCTCTGCTGATCGTGGGGGCAATTTCCGGAGGCTAGTCGGCCTGTATTCCCCTTGTGATTGACACATATATATTTCGGCCCGACGGGTCTATATAAAGGAGACGATGCATTTATCGGGTCAGTCACGCCGCTCGTTGCACGGCACGTGCGGCTTATGGCAGTCCAGAAAGATCCGACCGGTTGGCAAAGGAGGTTTCCATGACACAGCAAGAGCAGGATACGACAGTTCACGCTTATAACTCGCTGGACTACGTAGCGACCGACGCACTCGAAAGAGACCAGCGCCAGAGCCGGCGCATACATGAACCTGAGCAGATGATCACCACCATCGACCCGATTACCGGGCGGGATATCGATGATCTGGAGGGTCGCCCCTACATCGTCGACGGCAACGTGGTGATGTACTTCGAGAGCGAGGACACGCGACGGCAGTATATCGAAATGCCGATGGATCATCCCGTGCCACTCCCCGATAACCCGTATGGCGAAGGTGAGGCCGAAGGCTGAGGTCAGCCTGTTTCGAAATCACACCAGACCATCTGCCGGGCAGCGTGCTGCGACGCCGGTGGATCGGCGCGAACATCATCAATGGCGCGGAGGGCCGGCAGATGACTTTGCTGATCAGCAAAACGGGCATTGAAATCGAAATCCCGGAAATCAACCGGGTGGAGCGGGACGCACCGTACCGGTGGCTGCGCAAAGGCTGGTCGGACCTCAAGGTCAACCCCCTTTTCAGCATCGGCCTCGGTATCGTTTTCGTCGCCGCAGGGTACCTGGCCAGCTATGCGGTGTGGCAGGCGCCCTGGGCACTGCTGACGGCCGCAACCGGCTTCGTGCTCGTCGCCCCGGTAATGGCGATCGGCTTCTATGCGGTGAGTTGCGCACGCGAGCAGGGCCTGGTGCCGAACCTGGCGCAGGCGATGCGCTGCTGGAGCGGCAATGGCCGCTCGGTACTGCTGTACGGGCTGATGCTGTTCCTCGTCCTGTTTTTCTGGTCCCGGTTCAACTGGCTGATGACTGCGCTGATGATGGATACCGCAGGCGGCGTGTTCGCACCCGACCTTGCCATGCTCGTTTCTTCAGCGCAGGGCTGGGGATTCATCGCAGTTTACGCCGGCGTCGGCCTGTTGTTTGCGATCGCGGTATTCGCAGGCAGCGTCGTGACCCTGCCACTGATGATGGATCGCAAAATCGACCCCGTTACCGCAGCAGTGACCAGTTTGAATACTGTCAGGCGGAACAAGCGCACCATGGCGCAATGGGCTGTGATCATATTCGGTCTTACCGGAGTCGGCATTGCAACAGGCTATCTGGGCCTGGCGCTGATTTTCCCGTTACTGGGACATGCAAGCTGGCACGCGTACCGTGAGCTGGTGAGGGAAAAAGAAAAAGGAGAAAAAGGGGACGGAGGGATTATTGTTTAATCCCTCCGTCCCCTTTTTCCCTTTTTCGCTTCTTTTTCCCTTTTTCGCTTTTTCGTCAAAATAATGTCTCTCGATCGCGGAGGTCGGCAAGGACCGAGAGAATGGAGACCACCGGGTCGCCAGGCTTACTCCGTCGCCCCGCACTCCTTCTCAATCTGGATCACCAGCGATCCGTCCTCATACCGCGCCGGCGCCGCAGGACTCTTGCGCACAAACAACCCCGACTGCGAACGATAGACTGCATATTCGAATGCGGGATTGATGGCTTCATACACTGAACTGCCGAATGAGGTGTCGACCGGCATCCAGCCGCCCCAGTCGCGCTCTGCGTAACGCGCGAGGTCGACGACCGGTTCTTCGCCGATGGTGTAGGCGAAATGTTTCCGGCGGTTTTCGTCGTCGACATTCTTGTAACGCCCGCTGAGACGTTCGAGACGGTACATGGAATCCATGCCGAGCAGATTCGCCCAGGCTTTCCACTTCAGAAAGCGCGCATCGATACGCCATTCGTCGCCGTAGAGGCGGAAGGTTTGCGCTTTGCAGAAATCACCGGTGCGCAGCTCCACGTCGTACTGTTGCGGCGCGACAGCAACGAAACGCAGGCGAGCGACGAGAGATTCTTCGGTGAGGCGGTTGAAGGTATGCAGGTTCCAGGCGACCAGCCCGGTGAACAGACCGGCGATCACCAGCAGCGAAACCGGCACACCCCAGAGCAGTTTGCGCACTGCGCGTCAGGCCGTTTCCGAAAGCGCCAGTGCCGCCCGTTCCACGACTGCAGCCAGCTTTGTCGCTTCTTCGCGCACCAGGGCGGCGTCTTCGCCTTCGACCATGACGCGGATCAGCGGCTCGGTACCGGACGGACGCAGCAACACACGACCCTTGCCGGCCAGACGCTTTTCGGCGGCGCGCACTGCGGCCTGGATCGTCTCACTGGCGTCGACATCGATGCGCTGCGCGATCGGCACATTGATCATCAACTGCGGATATTTGCGCATGCCCTTCTTCAGTTCGTGCAGTCGCGCCTTGTTCTGCTCCATGGTTGCCAGCACCTGCAGCGCCGTTACCATGCCGTCGCCGGTGGTGGTGCGGTTGAGGCATATGATATGACCCGACGACTCACCGCCAAGCACGCCGTTATTCGCCTGGAGCATTTCCAGCACGTAGCGGTCACCGACCTGCGCGCGCATGAAATCGATGCCCAGCTTCTGCAATGCCTGCTCCATACCGAGGTTGCTCATCAGTGTGCCCACTACCGGACCCGTGAGCTTGCCGGCCGCGTGCTGTGCGGCGGCGATAATGAACAGCAGTTCGTCGCCGTCGACCACCTCGCCCTTGTGATCGACCATGATCAGCCGGTCGCCGTCGCCGTCCAGCGCGATTCCGACATCGGCGTCGTGCTTCAGCACTTCCTCGCGCAGGCGTTCGGGTCTGGTCGAGCCGCAATCGGCATTGATGTTGAGACCGTTGGGACTGACGCCGATGCTGATGATTTCGGCGCCAAGTTCGATCAACACGTTGGGCGCGACGTAATAAGTCGCGCCATTGGCGCAATCGATGACAATCTTCATGCCGCGCAGCGTGATACGCGACGGAATGGTGCTTTTGCAGAATTCGATGTAGCGGCCGCGCGCGTCTTCGATGCGTTCGGCCCTGCCGAGTTTCTCGGAAGACACGGTAGTCATCGGCTTGTTCATTTCCGCTTCGATGGCTTCCTCGATTTCATCCGGCAGCTTGGTGCCTTCGGCGGAAAAGAACTTGATGCCGTTGTCGTGATGCGGATTGTGCGAGGCGCTGATGACAATGCCGGCGCAGGCATGCAGCGTGCGCGTCAGGTAGGCGATCGCCGGTGTCGGCATCGGCCCCAGCAAACGGATATCGACGCCCGCGGCCGACAGCCCGGCTTCCAGCGCCGATTCGAACATGTAACCGGAAAGGCGCGTGTCCTTGCCGATGACGACGCGGGTTCTGGCGCCGTTGCCCAGCACGCGGCCGGTGGCCCAGCCCAGCTTGAGCATGAATTCCGCATTGATCGGGTGTTCACCGACCCGCCCCCGGATACCATCGGTACCGAAATAGTGTCTTGCCATTTGTATTTCTCCAAATACGCTTCGTCACTGCCTTGACCCGAAGGGTAAGCTACCCGTGATGAACCCCGAGGGGGTTCTACGGGTGCGGCGCGGCAATCTCCAGCTTCTGTTGCCGCATTACGAGATTGCCGCGCTACGCTCGCAATGACGGGTTTTCAACCGCCACCACCATCTGCAATGCCTGCCAGGTCGCGGCCACGTCGTGCGCGCGTACCAGCCTGGCGCCTCGCTCCACGGCCAGCACCGCCAGCGCGATGCTGGCCGGCAGGCGTTCCTCCACGCCCGTCCCGAGCAGCTTGCCGATCATCGATTTTCTCGACAGTCCCGCCAGCACCGGAAATCCCAGGCTGACGATGTCTTCCAGCCGCGCCAGCAGTTGCAGGTTGTGCTCCACGGTCTTGCCGAAGCCGAAGCCGGGGTCGAGCACAATCCGCTCGCGCGCGATGCCCGCCCGTTCGCAGGCGGCGGCCCGCTGTTGCAGGTACGCCCTGACGTCGCTCACCACATCGTCATAGCGGGGATCTTTTTGCATGGTACGCGGATCGCCCTGCATATGCATCAGGCACACCGGCACGCCGCACTGCGCCGCCGCCTCGAGCGCGCCGTCCGCCTGCAAGGCATTGACATCGTTGATCAGTCCGGCACCCGCTGCGATCGCGGCGCGCATCACGCCGGGCTTCCGGGTGTCGATGGAAACCGGTACCCGCAACCGTGGACCCAGCGCCTCGATCACCGGAATCACGCGCTGCAATTCGTCATTCAGCGACACCGGCGCGGCACCCGGCCGCGTCGATTCGCCACCGATATCGATAATCGCCGCGCCTTCCGCCTGCATCTGCAAAGCCCGCTCGACGGCTTTTTCCGGCGCAAAAAAATCACCCCCGTCCGAAAAGGAGTCGGGGGTGACATTCAGCACGCCCATCACCTGCGGGCCCGACAGATCAACCAGCTTGCCGTTGCAATCCAGCTGCAAGGCTGATGCACCTGGCGGACTAGTGTTGCCCGGCAGGACCACCGATCGGCTCGCTGCCGTCCTTGGGGCTCTTCTCGTCGCTCTTGCCCGCCGCTTTCACGCCCGAGTCCGGCGACTGGCTGTCATCCCAGTCCTGGGGCGGACGCGGCGTGCGGCCGTTCATGATGTCGTCGATCTGATGCGAGTCGATGGTTTCGTACTTGATCAACGCCTGCGCCATCAGGTGCAGAATTTCCATGCGCTCTTTCAGGATGCCTTCGGCCCGCTTGTAGTTGCGATCGATAATGGCGCGGATTTCCGCATCGATGGCATGCGCGGTTTCATCCGAAACGTTCTTGTGCTGGGTGACCGAGTGACCAAGGAACACCTCGCCCTCTTCCTCGCTGTAGGTCAGCGGTCCGAGTCTTTCCGACAGGCCCCACTTGGTGACCATGTTGCGCGACAGTTCCGTGGCGCGCTGGATATCGTTCGAAGCGCCCGTGGTCACCATGTCCGCGCCGAAAATCAACTCCTCGGCAATGCGTCCGCCGAACAGACTGGAAATCTGGCTTTCGAGGCGCTGCTTGCTGAAGCTGTAGCGGTCCTCTTCCGGCAGGAACATGGTCACGCCCAGCGCGCGCCCGCGCGGGATGATGGATACCTTGTAAACGGGATCGTGCGACGGAACCGAGCGACCGACAATGGCGTGACCGGCTTCGTGATACGCGGTGAGTTTCTTCTCGTCCTCGCTCATCACCATGGACTTGCGCTCGGCGCCCATCATGATCTTGTCCTTGGCCTTCTCCAGGTCGTCCTGGTCGACCAGGCGCTTGTTGGCGCGCGCGGCGAACAGCGCGGCCTCGTTAACCAGGTTGGCGAGATCGGCACCGGAGAAGCCCGGCGTTCCGCGCGCGATCACCGTCGGGTTGACGCGGTCGGACATCGGCACCTTGCGCAGGTGCACCTTGAGAATCTGCTCACGGCCACGCACGTCGGGCAGCGGCACCACCACCTGGCGGTCGAAACGGCCCGGGCGCAGCAGCGCCGGGTCGAGCACATCCGGGCGGTTGGTGGCGGCGATAACGATCACGCCCTCATTGCCCTCGAAACCGTCCATTTCGACCAGCAACTGGTTGAGCGTCTGCTCGCGTTCGTCGTGTCCGCCGCCGAGACCGGCGCCACGGTGACGCCCCACGGCATCGATTTCATCGATAAAGATAATGCAGGGTGCGTGCTTCTTGGCCTGCTCGAACATGTCGCGCACGCGCGAGGCGCCGACACCGACAAACATCTCGACGAAGTCGGAACCGGAAATGGTGAAGAACGGCACCTTGGCCTCGCCGGCGATGGCCTTGGCGAGCAGCGTTTTACCGGTACCCGGGGAGCCGACCATCAGCACGCCCTGCGGTATCTTGCCGCCGAGCTTCTGGAACTTGGACGGGTCGCGCAGGAACTCGACCAGCTCGGCCACCTCTTCCTTCGCTTCCTCGACACCCGCCACGTCGTTGAACGTCACCTTGACCTGGTCTTCACCGAGCATGCGCGCGCGGCTCTTGCCGAACGACATCGCGCCCCGGCCGCCGCCACCGCCCTGCATCTGGCGCATAAAGAATATCCAGACACCGATCAGCAGCAGCATCGGGAACCAGGATATGAAGATCTGCATCAGCAGCGAATCCTGCTCCGGCGGCTGCGCCTTGACCTGCACGCCGTTGCGCAGCAGATCGTTGATCATTTCCGGATCATTGGGGGTATAGGTGGAGAACGCCTCGCCGCCGGTGCTCTGACCTTTTACCGTGCGCCCGTCGATAATCACGCTCTGCACCCTGCCGGCTTTCACATCGGCGATGAAATCGGAATAGGGAACACTCTGGGCGCGCGGCGTGGGCGGTCCGAAATTATTGAAAACGGACATCAGCACCACGGCGATGATGACCCAGAGAAGAATGTTTTTCGCCATGTCGTTCAAGTCGGATTACCTCTAGGTGAGCGGCGATTATCGCAAACGAAGATGCTGAAAGGTGTTGTCGTGCAAGGCGTTTCGGCCCGGTCGATGGTTTCCTGAAACATACTATACTTTCCTGCCTCTCGCCAGCGCGTACACTTCGCGGCTGCGCGGCCGCGACGCTTTGGGCTTGCGTATCACGACCTTTTCATAACGCTCGCGCAAGCTGCGAACCAGTTCATCGAATCCCTCGCCCTGGAATACCTTTACCAGCAGGTCACCACCGGGGCGCAACACGCGGTCGGCAAAATCCACTGCCAATTCCGCAAGATACATGGCGCGTGGCTGATCGACCGCATCCACACCACTAATATTGGGCGCGATGTCGGACATTACAAGGTCAACCTCCTGTCCATCGAGCGCCTGCAGCAGCTTTTCCATTACTGCCTCGTCGTGAAAATCGCCTTCGACAAACTCGACGCCGGGCAGCGCTTCCATGGGCAGAATATCCATCGCCACAATCCTGCCCTTGCGCCCGATCAGCGCCAGCGCATACTGGCTCCAGCCGCCCGGCGCCGCGCCCAGATCGACAATGGTCATGCCGGGCTGGATGAGACGGTCTTTGTGCTGGATCTCGTCGAGCTTGAACACGGCCCGGGAGCGATAGCCCTCGCGCTGTGCTCGTTTGACAAATTCGTCGTCGAAATGTTCTCTCAGCCAGCGCTGACTGCTTTTACTGCGTGCCATGAACGGGTCCGGTATACTGCGCCGCTTTGGTTACTGGAAAGAATACAGGTTTATCATGCCGTTGACGGAACAGCAGAAGAAGAGACTACGCGGTCTCGGACATAACTTGAAGCCGGTCATCCTTGTAGGTGCTGGGGGATTATCCGCGTCGCTGCTCGAGGAGTTCGAACAGTCCCTGGAACACCACGAACTCATGAAGGTCAAGGTCAGTCTCGGCGATCGCGATAAACGCGATGTCGCATTCCGGGAATTGTGCGAGCACAGCGGCGCAGAGCTGGTGCAACGCGTCGGCAATGTCGGCCTGCTGTTCCGCAAGAAACGCAAGGCCTCGAAATTCGAAACTCTCTAGCGGATTTTTTCCAGTGTCACCGACAACTCCGGGATGTCGTTGCCATCGAGGTCGAAATAACCTCCGCTGACCAACTGCAGCGAATCCTGCCAGTTGTCGTCCGTTACCAGGGCATTGGTAGCAGCCCACACCAGGCTGAACCGCAGACTGCGGCGCAGACTCATGCCACCGAGCAGGGTGCCCTTGACATTGTCCTTGCGGAAACCGTGCGGGTTGAGAATCACCACCTTGAGCTGCGTCGTGCCGTCGCCCATGTCCAGCCTTTCACTCATCAGTTGCACATTGGCGTCCGGCACCGTCGCCACAGCGCGCGGGCGCTCCGCCATGTCGCCGAAGTCCACGTTATTGAACCGGAACACGAAGGACCCGCCACCGATCGGCGCGTCAACGTCTCCGCTGGCGCTGACTTCAATCTGTGGATTCGGTTCCAGGCTGTCGAGCGGCGCGCTGCCCAGAGGCCCCATATAATTCATCGCGTGGGGCGCACCGGTGCCGGCCAGAATCTCGATGGACACGGCATCGAGGTTGCCGTTCGTCCAGCTGAAGTTGAAACCGGAATGGTCGAACCAGTTCTGAATTTCGGGCGAGCTGACAGAGATGGCCGCCA
>JAGFJP010000105.1 GCA_024102665.1 Thiogranum sp.
AGCGAGGGATCGGCCCCCTTTTTCAGCAGACGTTCGACGACGGCTCTATGTCCTGCCGAGGCAGCCAGCATCAAGGCCGTATTGCCTTCGCGGTTCTTTTTGTCAACGTTGATTTCAAATTCAGATAATGCCGAGACCACCGGCGCATGGCCGCCCAGCGCAGCCAGCATCAACGCGGTGTTGCCGTCTTCGGTCACGGCATCCAGATCGGCGCCCATGCGCTGCAGCACGGTCACCAGCGACGCATGGCCATTCATTCCAGCACGGTGCAGCGCGGTGAATCCGTCATGGTCGGCCTGGTTGACGATAGACGCTGTCGCCGGCATCAGTTCCACCAGTACCGCGGCTCCGGCATCGGCTGCGTACCAGATCGCTGTGCGGGCGTTGTCGTCGGCGCAGGCCAGGCAGGCGCCGCGCTTGAGCAAATGGACTGCCGTTCGGGCGTCGCCGCTGCGCACCGCCAGTATCAGCGGATTGCGCGCGCCATCCTGGATTGCGCCGGTCTCCGCTCCGTTGTCGAGCAAGGTCGCGGCGACATCCGCGTGCCCCGCCTTGATGGCGGCGAACAGGGCGGTCACACCCGCTGCGCCGGGCCGGTTCGGGTCGGCGCCCGCCTGCAGCAACTGCCGCACCACCGGGTCATGTCCTTCGGCAGCGGCGAGCCACAGGGGGCTTCTGCCCTCGCGGTCGGATGCATCGACGGCGGCGCCGGCGTCAATCAGCATCCGCACGATCGCTTCGTGCCCCCGCCATGCGGCGCGGGACAACGCCGTGTGGCCCTCGCCGTCGCGCACTTCGATATTGCCTCCCTGCTTCAGCAATGCCTGCACGACATCCTCCTGTCCGCGCCATGCGGCTTCCAGCAGTACCGGCAGATCGCGATCGTCCACTGATTGCGGACGATTGGCCACGCGTTCGCGGATCTGCTCACCCGGTCGCGGGCGAAGTTTTCCGGTTTCGATCCCTGAAATTGCACCGCGCGCAACCAGTAGCTGTTGCAAGCTGTCGTTCCCGGCTTTCTTCGCGAAATCCAGCGCCGTCCAGCCCTTGCTGTTTTTCTGGTTCAGCTCGGCGCGCCGCTCAACCAGAAACGCCGCGGTCGTTGCGTCGCCGGCGCGCACGGAAAGCATTAATGGTGTGTTGCCATTGGCATTGGCCATATTCAACGGGGCGCCACGACGTGCCAGCAATGTCACCACATCACCCTGCCCGTTTTGCGCCGCCTTCAGGAGCGCGGTGTCGCCGTACTGATCTCTGTGACCGGGATCGGCACCCTGTTCGAGCAACAGCTCGACGATGCGGGGAAACCCCAGCTCACTGGCTTTTATCAGCGCAGTAGCGCCGTATTTGTCTTTCGCATCGATTGAAGCGCCCTGCTCGATGAGTTCCCGGGTCGCGTCGACGTCGCCTTTGATGACCGCACGATGCAGGCGCGCTTCCCTGGATAACGCCGGTGCACCGGATGCTGTTGCGGTCGCCTGATCCGCACCCTGGCCGGATTCCTTCAGTCTGGCGACAGCCATGGCGTGTCCCTGCGCCGCCGCCTTTTCATACCAGCGTCTGGCCAGCGCCCTGTCTTTGCTGACACCCCATCCGTTTTCGTACATAACGCCCAGGTTGTACTGGGCTTTGGCGTGGTGCTGTGCAGCCGCCTGCAGATACCAGTGCGCCGCTTTGGCATGGTCCTTGTCGACGCCCTGACCGGCGCGGTACATGGCGGCCAGCTGGTACTGCGCGTCCGTATGACCGCTTTGCGCAAGCGTGTTCAGCAGGTCTGCGGCATGAGAGAAATCGCGGTTGCGTATGGCATATTGCGCCTCTTCATAACTCGCCGCCTGGTCTGCGCCGCCGATGCCGGGCAGCACACACAGCGCAGCAACAAGCGCCCAGCGAGCCAGGCTGTTGTCACTCGCCATAGCGGGTGTCCACCTCGATACCGGTTTTTTTCAGAAACGCAGTGGGCAAAACGCCGCCCGCAGACACGATCACCGCGTCGTTGGCGATCTCCACGGTCCGTCCGTCATGATCAAGCCGCACGCTGCGTTCCAGAATCTCGGTGACATTGGACTTCAGCAACACCGAAAGGCGGCCCTGTGCCAGGGCCTGCTCGACTTTCTCGCGATTCTTCTGTTTGGCGCGCGAAAACGCTTCCGCCCGGTACGACAGGGTGACCGTGGTATCCGCCTGCCCGGCGATACTGGTAGCCGCCTCCAGTGCGCTGTCGCCGCCTCCGACCACGAGCACATGCTTTCCGCGATACTGTTCGGGGTCGATCAGGCGGTAGACGACTTTTTCGCACTCCTCGCCGGGCACTCCCAGCTTGCGCGGCGTGCCGCGGCGGCCGATGCACAGCAGCACGGTACGTGTCCGGTAGCTGTCTCTGGACGTTCTGACGCAGTAAACATTCCCGTCACGCGTTATTTCATCGACGCGCTCCTGGTAGCGGATTTCCACGCCGGTCTTCTGTTCCACACCCTGCCAGAAGCCCAGCAGTTCTTCCTTGGTGGTCTCGGTGAACTTGACCTTGCCGATGACCGGCAGCTGTACCGGCGCCGTCATCACCAGTTTGCCGCGCGGGAAATGCGCGACCGTTCCTCCCAGTGTCTCCTGTTCGACTGTGACGAATTTCAGCTTGTTCTGTAACGCGCCCAGCGATGCGGAGAAACCCGCCGGACCGGCGCCGACAATCACCAGATCGAGAACATCTCCGGAGCTTTTGCCGACGCCGGGAAACCTGCAGATGTTGTCCAGCGCCTGGCGCCCCTGTTCCACGGCATTGCGAATCAGGCCCATGCCACCCAGTTCGCCGGCGATAAAGATACCCGGCATATTGGTTTCGAAATTGGGTTTGACGTTGGGGATATCGACACCGCGGTTGGCGGTGCCGAACACCAGCTTGATCGCATCCAGCGGGCAGGCTGACTTGCAGGCGCCGTGCCCGATGCAATGCGTGGCGTGTATCAGATGCGCCTTGCCGTGGATCAGGCCGAGAACATTGCCCTCCGGACAGGCGCTGACACAGGATCCGCATCCCATGCATTTCACCGGATCGATGACCGGGTGCAGCGACGCCGGCTCGATCAGGCCTGCCCTGGTGTTCTCTTCCAGAACCGCCAGGTTCGATGCATGGACGCGTTTGCGGCTGCCGACGGTCCAGAGCACGATCAGTATCAAAGGTGCAATATAGATAAAGAGTTTGGCGTCCATAGCTGACAACAATCCGGCATTCCCTGAAGCTGCATCGAGCAGGCGTATAAGCGGCACGTTCCACCGGCATCCTGAACAGCGGCGACACCGATGTGACAGAAATCACAACGTGACGCTGCCATCCAGCAACTCGCGTGCCACGCGCCGCCGCGCCCGGTTTTCGCAACAGTTGCGCATCTTCGAATCACTGCCCCGTTACTCATCGGCGACAGCATCACTGCAGTAGCAACACGGCATACGTGCCAAACCGTTGTGGGAATGCGTCTGTCGGGTTGTCGCACAACAGCGACGCAACCATCGCCGCAAGCGGGCGTCATTTAAAAAGTCACCATTTTTTTAAGGTTAAAGCCCGGAATTCCGATAATAAGCCGCATTCAGGCCAGGATCTGCGCCTTTTGGGCTGGCATAGACCTTGCTAATTCCAGGTACTTTTCGCGCTTTTCGTGACACCGGCCACGGTTCCGGATCGCCGGAATAACAACACTGATACTCACAAAAACCAACAAGGCTCTTTATCTATGGGGATCGAGTCGGAACTGACGGCTGAATTTACGCAGGGTGACAGGGGGGCCGAAAGCCGTGAGACGCGGCGTCAGACCAGCGACCGTCGTTCGGTCGGTGATCTGGTTACTCTCTACCGGCCGCGTTTCGGCGGGCTGCTGGTCCTGGCGGGTTACCTGCTGGTCGCCTTTCTGATCTACGCAGGCTGGAAGCAGCGTCTGGAATGGCCGTTGACCGCTGAATCCGGCGCGGGTTATGCGCTGGGCATCATCGGCGGAAGTCTCATGCTGCTGCTGATGCTGTACCCGCTGCGCAAGCACGCCCGCTTTATGCGCAGGCTCGGACCCGTCAAGTACTGGTTCCGCACCCACATGCTGTTCGGCGTGCTGGGACCGGTCTGCATCCTGTTTCACTGCGGTTTCCAGCCGGGGTCTCTCAACAGCAATGCAGCGCTGTTCTGTATGCTGATCGTCGCCTCGAGCGGCCTGGTCGGCCGTTACTTCTACACGCGGATTCATCACGGCCTGTACGGCCGCAAGGCGACGCTCGAAGAGCTTCAGCGGCACGCCGAACTCCTGAAACAATCCCTCGCCGGGAAACTTGAACAAACGCCGTGGATACTCGAACGGATAGCTGCATTCGAAGCCCAGACCAGCGGCCACCCGGGGCACCTGTTGTCGAGTCTGTGGACGCTGCTGTCGCTGGGATTCCGAACCTGGGCCTTGTACCTGTGGTTCCGGATCGCGCGGGTCCGGCGACAGTTCCCGGCGGGGATGGACAGGTCGCTGCCGGTACACATCGGTGCGCGACTGGCAAGTATTCGCAAAGTCGCCGAATTCCGTTTTTATGAACGGCTGTTCGCCGGCTGGCACATTCTGCATTTTCCGCTGTTTCTGATGTTGATCCTGTCCGGTGTCATCCATGTCATCGCGGTGCACATGTACTGACCCGGGTCCGGATAACAGATGATTCATCGGATGAATACTTACGTTTTCGCTATCGCCGTTATGGGACTGCTTATGCTGAATACAGCACATGCCGCCGAAATCGAGACCCTCTTCATGCCAGGTGACGTGATCGAAGGTCATGCCAAGTTCGAGTCGGAATGTTCAAAGTGCCATGTGCGATTTCAGAAACGTACCCAGTCGCGGTTGTGCCGTGATTGCCACGAAGACATCGACGCCGATGTTGAGGGACAGACGGGATTCCACGGCCGGAATCCTGCGGTCAGCAGCCAGACCTGCACCGGATGTCACACAGACCATATCGGACGCAACGGCGACATCGCGCTTCTGGACCGCGCAACTTTCGACCACGCATTGACCGATTTCGAACTCGAGGGCGCGCACACCGGCGTTTCATGCGCCGTTTGCCACGAACCGGAAAAAAAGTTCTCGGAAGCACCCGGCGCCTGTTACGACTGCCACCGCAAACAGGATCCGCACGCCGGCAATCTCGGTGAGGACTGCGCGGACTGCCACAGCGCCAAAGGCTGGAAAAAAGCGCAATTCGACCATGAAAAGACGGATTTTCCGCTGCGCGGAAAACATGAAAAAGTGCTTTGCAGCAGCTGCCACCTTGACACGCATTACGACAAGACACCGACGGATTGCAATTCCTGTCATTACCTCAACGACGTCCATAACGGACGCAATGGCAGCAAATGCGCGGACTGTCACAACGCGCAGCAGTGGGACAAAACCGATTTCGACCATGACCGGCAAACCGAATTCCGGCTCAACGGCGCCCACCGGAGCGCTGCCTGCGAAAGCTGCCATACGCCGGCGCTTGGCAAGGCGAAGCCAAAAGCCGACTGTTACAGCTGCCACCGCAACGATGATCAGCACAAGGGGCGTTATGGCAAAAAGTGCCAGTCCTGCCATAACGAGACACGCTGGAACCAGGCGCGCTTCGATCACGCGAAGAATACCGACTTTGCCTTGAGAGGGCGTCACGCCGACCTGGCTTGCGCAGCCTGTCATCGGGGCGAACTCCAGAGCGAGTCGCTGTCGGCGCAGTGTTATGGCTGTCATCGCGCCGACGATGTCCACCGCGGACAGGAAGGCGAACAGTGCCAGCGCTGTCACCAGGAGAGCAGCTGGTCGGAACGTATTGTGTTCGATCATGGACTGACGCGGTTTCCGCTGCTGGGCCTGCACGCATCGACGCCTTGCGAAGAATGCCACCTGTCGGCCGCTTTCCAGGACACTGCTATCGACTGCTATGCCTGTCATGAAGGCGACGACGACCACAAGACGGCGCTCGGTACCGGTTGCGCGCAATGCCACAACCCCAACGGCTGGGGTGTATGGATTTTCGATCACAACGAGCAGACCGATTTCAGGCTCGACGGCGCGCACGCCGAACTGGGCTGCGCGAACTGCCACAACACACCGGCCGGTTCCACCGGCATTCGTCAGTCCTCGAGTTGTCAGTCCTGCCATGAGCAGGACGATGAACATCGCGGCCGTTTTGGCCGCAATTGCGAGCGCTGCCACAACACCAAAAGCTTTGCCGACGTGACGATTCAATGAAAGGGTTACCGCCATGAACATCCCAACCATGAACACCTTTGCCGGCGCCAGTCCCGCAGGCAACAATTCAACGGGCCCGTCCACCCTCCTTCGCGGCACGGCAATCCTGTTGTTGCTGCTCCTCGGCCTGATCCTGTTTGCGGATCCGGCTGTTGCTCTCGGCGCCGAAGCCGGCTTCGACCATTTCGCCACGGGATTCCCGCTCACCGGCGCGCACGCGCAGGCGGACTGCGAAAGCTGCCATACCGGCGGCGTGTTCAAGGGAACGCAGACGCGTTGCGCGGCCTGTCATTCGAGCACGTCGCGCATGAGCGCTGAAATAAAGGGACCGGAGCATATCCGCACCAACGACAGCTGCGAGGACTGCCATACCGCCGTGGCCTGGTCGCAGGTCATCAGGGTCGACCATAACTCAGTGATCGGAACCTGCGAATCCTGTCACAACGGCGTCACCGCCTCGGGAAAGTTGCCCGGGCATGTCGAAACCCGAGAACAGTGCGACGTCTGCCACCGGTCCAGCAGCTGGAGCAACGCGCATTTCGACCACAGCAGGGTCAGCGCGAGTTGTGTCAGCTGTCACAATGGAACGACGGCGACAGGCAAGAACACGCGGCATATCCAGACCAGCAACCTGTGCGAAACCTGCCACACAACCCGGTCATGGACACAAATAAGCCGTGTCGATCATGACAACGTCATCGGCACCTGTTTTGCCTGCCACAACAGCGTCACCGCGACCGGCAAGTCACCGACCCATATCGCGAGCAGCAATACCTGTGACGAATGCCACGATACCAATAACTGGAGCAACGCCGTTTTCGATCATGCGGGCGTCACGACCTGCGCCAGCTGCCACAACGGCGCCACTGCCACCGGGAAGAACCCCACGCATATCCAGACCGCCAATGTGTGCGAAGACTGTCATCGAACCAGCGCCTGGACCCCGGTCACACGTGTCGATCATTTACACGTTATAGGCACCTGCTTTTCCTGTCACAACGGCAGCACCGCTATGGGAAAAACCGCCAACCATATTGCCAGCGACAACACCTGCGACACCTGCCACAACACCAGTACCTGGTCGGGGGCGGTGTTCGACCATTCCGGTGTAGCCGATAACTGCGCCAGTTGCCACAACGGAACCACCGCCACGGGGAAAAACGCGACGCATATCCAGACCACCAGCCTGTGCGCGGACTGTCACCGCACCACCAGCTGGTCGCCGGTCACACGGGTCGACCACGCGGACGTGATCGGCACCTGTTATTCCTGTCACAACGGCACCACAGCAACCGGGAAATCCGCCAGCCACATCGCCAGCGGCAACACCTGCGACAACTGTCACAACACCAACAGCTGGTCGGGTGCCGGCTTCAATCATGACAGCGTCACCGGCAACTGCGCCAGTTGCCATAATGGCTCCACCGCCACCGGGAAAAACCCGACCCATATCCAGACCAGCAGTCTTTGCGAGACCTGTCATTCAACATCCACCTGGACACCGGCGACGCGGGTCGATCACGCCGAGGTTGTCGGCACCTGCTTTTCCTGTCACAACGGCACCACCGCCATCGGAAAATCCGCCAACCACATCGCCAGCAGCAACACCTGTGACGACTGCCACACCACCAGCAACTGGGCGTCGGCCGTGTTCGATCACAACAATGTCGCGCCGGGCACCTGCTCCGGTTGTCATAACGGCACCACGGCCACCGGGAAGTCGGCCAACCATATCGTGACCAACGCCCAGTGCGATGACTGTCATTCGACACGGGTCTGGTCGCCGCTGGCGCGTTTCGATCACAGCGGCGTGTCCGGTTCCTGCTCCACCTGCCACAACGGTACCCAGGCCACCGGCAAGCCGGCCACCCACTTCGGCACCAATCTGCAGTGTGATCAGTGCCACAACACAACCGTCTGGACTTCGATTGACTTCAATCATACGTCGCCGGAATACCCGGGAGACCACAGTGGCAACCCGGCGTGTATCGAATGCCACGAGAGCAACACCCAGACCGCAACCTGGACCTCACCGGCATACCGGCCCTCCTGCGCTGGCTGCCACGCAAGCGACTACAGGCCCAACAAGCACGAAAACCGTACCGTCAGCCAGGACCAGAACTGCGCCGGCACCTGTCACAAATCCAAACCTAAACACAGTGTGCGAGACCAGGACTGGGATTAGCAGTGGATACACAACAGTGAAACGCATATTAAGAATTTTCCTGAGCGCGGCAGTCAGTGCACTGCTGCTGTACCTGGCGGCAAACACCCAGTCGGCGCCACCGGTGCGCGACAAGGTGCTGGCTGATGTTGAAATCATCAAGAGCGACGGAAACCTGGTAATCGAAGTGCATTTTTCCTTCCCGCTCCGCTACCGCTCGCACTTTCCCCTTGATCAGGGCGACGAGTTGCGGATCCGGCTGGAACCGCTCCTGGTGCCTCCTTCCGATCTCGATGCCTTGTTTCAACGCGAGGCCGTCACGCCTCAATACACTGATAGCGTGGCGCTGGACCAGGTCATATATGAGGGCGATATCGAGGGCGGTCCGTACCTGACAGTGCGTTTTACCCGCGATGCGCGCTATGAAGTGATCGCGGGCGCGGACTACCGCAGCGTGCGCATCGTTGTGTTGTCGATTGAATAGCAGTTTGGGGGACTCGATCCGGCCGGCGACACGGGCGCCGCGCCCCAGGGAAGATTATGCACAGGGAACCTGACTTTCTCACCACCTTTATCCTGCGCTGTGCGCACGCGCTGGTCGGCCTTCTGCTGGCGACTCTTGCAGGCGCTGCGCACGCAGGGGCCATAGATTCGGTGGAATTCGACGATCGCAAGGTCCCGGCGGAAATCCGCGTCAATTTCACCTGGCCACTGCAATACATCACACACGCACCGCGAACCGCCGGCGACGAGTTTCATATTCAGCTGCGCAAACCGCGCATGGGTCTCGATACGGTTGAACAGTTCAGCGAACCCCCGCAACACATAAGCCCGCCTTCCAGCGGCGCAGTTGCGCTGCGGGAAGTCAGCTATGAGCCCGACACCAATGACGGCGGAACCCTCACGCTGCGGTTCGCGCGCACAGTTTCCCTGTCGATGCGGGAAGGCGCGGACCGACGTCACCTGATTATCAGCGTCGTTACTCCGATGGATAACGACCCCGCCGGAGAGTCTGCAGCACCTGCCACGGCGCCTGCCGGCAGCAACGGTTCCGCAGATTCCCCTTCGATGTTCATCCTTGGCGGAAATCGCTACATCGTCAATCTGGAATCCTCCACCAAACCGATTCCGGTGCCCGAACTGGCCGGTGTCGAGGATCCGCAACAGTATTTCGTCTACACCGCGCAATTCGAAATCGACGACCGTGTATGGACTCGCCTGCGCGTCGGCTTCTTCGCCAGCAGGAAGGACGCGCAACGCTTTGTCGAAGCTATCAAACCACAGTACCCGCGCGCCTGGATCGCGTTCGCGGACCACGTCGAGGTCAGTGACGCGGTGGCGAAAAGCGGCAGGGTTGCCGTTGCCGCCGAAACATCCACCGCAGCCATTCCCGCGGCTGCGGCTGCGGCTGCGGCTGCGCCGGCACCCGCAATCTCCGCGGTTGCCGCGCCGCCGGCGCCCACGCCTTCCGCAGAAATCGAAACCGCTCCGCCCGCTATCGAACCGACGCGTCCGCGCACCACCGACGAACGCATCGAGGCGCTGATGGAAGAAGCGCGGCAGGCGGTCGCGCGCAACGATTATCATCGCGCAATTCAGCTGTATACCAAGATCCTGGAGTTTCCGGATCACCGCTGGCGCCAGGATGCGCTGGAGTTTCTCGGCTTCGCCCGTGAACGCAACAACCAACTGGCCCATGCGATACGCGAATACCAGCGCTACCTGGCGCTCTACCCCGAAGGCGAAGGCGCTGAACGTGTCAGGCAACGCCTGGCAGGCCTTACTACAGCGGCACAGCGACCCACCCCGGGTTCACAGCGACCCCAGAGCAAGGACGCCGCCATACCCTGGGATGTCTACGGCGGTATTTCGCAGTACTACCGCCGGGATGAAAGCAGTCTCGACAGCACCGGCGACATAGTCACACAGTCGTCTCTGTACACGGACGTCGATGTAACAGCCCGCAAGCGCTCGAACCGATACGACTTTCAAAGCCGATTTACGGGTTCCTACCTGTACGACTTCCTCAGCGACGGCGCCGGGGATCAAACCAGCGTGAGCAGCCTGTACTTCGATGCCTTTGACAAGCAGCGCGGCATCTCCCTGCGTTTTGGACGCCAGTCGCGCAACACTGGCGGCGTGCTGGGCCGTTTTGACGGACTGCTGGCGGGCTACCGCCTGACAGACTGGATGACCGTCAACGGCGTCGCCGGTTACCCGGTTCTGTCCACCCGCGACCAGGTCGACACGGGCAGATATCTCTATGGTCTGAGCGTCGATCTGGGAACCTTCGCCAATGCCTGGGACTTCAATGCATTCATTATCGAACAGCAGGCGGACGAAGTACTCGACCGCCGCGCCATCGGCGGCGAAGCGCGTTATTTCGATCCGGTGCGCTCGTTCCTGACGTTCGTTGACTACGATATTTCCTATGATTCGCTGAATACCCTGATCCTGCTCGGCACCTGGACGCTTCCCGACCGCACCACCATCAACGCGACCGTGGATTATCGCAACAGTCCGATTCTCACCACCACCAATGCCTTGCAGGGCCAGACGCTCAGGACTATCGACGAGTTGCTGGACAACTTCACGGAGCAGGAAGTACGCGATCTTGCAGAGGACCGCACCGCGGAAAGCACCACGGTTACCCTCGGCGCGTCCCACCCGTTCTCGGAACGCGTTCAGCTCAGCGGCGATGTCACCATCGCCAACCTCTCGGACACCGATGGATCCGGTGGGGTTGAACCGATTCCCGGAACCGGAAACGAATATTTCTACGGTCTGCAGCTGATCGGCAGCAGTTTGATAAAGTCAGGCGACATCGGCATCCTGGGCCTGCGCTACTCCAATCTCAGCACCGCGCGCATCTATTCCGCGTCGTTGAACTCGCGTTACCCGGTCAACCAGGTATGGCGCGTCAATCCCCGATTGCGCGTCGATTACCGGGAAAACGATCGCGACGACTCTACACAATGGATAACGGTTCCCTCGCTGCGCATGGATTACCGCTTCCGCAGGCGCCTGCGCTTCGAGGTCGAAGCGGGCGGTGAGTGGTCGACCCGCCAGCTCTCGGTTGATAACGAAGACAGTTCATCCTGGTTCCTGAACGTCGGATACCGGCTGGATTTCTGACGCCCCTGCACGCCGCGGCAATACCGACGAAGCTTTCGGCGCCCGCTCAGTCACAGGTTATAATCGCACGCTGTGAGTGATGAGCCGCCCTACCGCAATCCGCTGGTACGCGACCTGGCATGGTCGCTGCGCAGCCCGCCGCTGCTGCAACGCATTGACAGGGGCGTGCGCTGGCTCGACGCAGAATGGTTCGAGCAGGTCACCGACCATTACAGCGACTATCTGTTGCAGCTGGACAGCCGGCCCCAGGCGCTGGCGGAACTTGTCAACAACCGCAAGGATCGCCGTCTCGGCAACTATTTCGAGACACTGTGGCGGTTCTGGCTGACTACCGGCGATCGCTACCGATTGCTTTACGCCAATCTGCCGCTGCGGTCCGGCGAGCGCACCCTGGGCGAATTCGATTTCCTGGTTCGCGATACGCAGACCGGCAGGACATTGCACTGGGAGGTCGCGGTAAAGTTCTACCTCGGCAGAGGCAATCTCCCGGATCCGGCCAACTGGTGGGGACCGGCGCGCCGCGACCGGCTGGATATCAAGACACAGCGCCTGCTGATTCACCAGAGTCGCCTGTCGCGACACGAGCAGGCACGCAAGCTGTTGGCGCAACTGGACGTGCAGGTGGATGAAAGCTGGCTGATATTGAAGGGCCGCCTGCACTACCCCTGGGGGCGCAGTGGCCCGGCCCCGCACGGCAGTCACCCCGGCCATCTGCGAGGTTTCTGGCTGCATCAGTCTGCAGCGCCGCAACTGGAAGGATCAAGCTGGTTAGTACTGGAGCGGCATCAGTGGCTGGCGCCTGTGACAGCTGTCGATGCAGCCGCCTGCATGACGTGCGATGCGCTGCTACGGCACTGGAAACGGCATCCGCTGCAGCGCCCGCTTTGTATCGCCAGAATCAGTGACGGCAGTGAAGTGGAACGCGGTTTCGTGGTACCCGATGACTGGGATTGACTTGCGCACCCGGCAGCTCAAACCGGATCGGGGAGATCGATATGTTCCTCGATGAACTCAAGCACCTGGGTTCTGGAGCGGGCTCCGCTGAAACGCCCGACTTCCTGCCGGTCCCGGAACAGGATGACGGTGGGGAAACCCCTGACGCGGTAATGGCCGGCGAGTTTCATATTTTCGCCGGCATCGACTTCCAGCTTGACCAGACCTACCGCCCCCTGAAGCTCCGTCGCAACACGTTCCAGAACCGGTGCCAGCACCAGGCAGGGCGAACACCAGTCAGCCCAGAAGTCAACCAGGACAGGTCGTTGTTGCGACGCGGCCAGCACGTCCTGTTCGAAATGTTCGAGACTTGTTTCCCGTATCGTCATATCGCGTATTATACGCAGCGACGTTGCTGGTTACAGCTGCCTCCGGGTTGGGTTACGGGCGTGCTTGCGCAGTCCCGGGCCCGCAGGCGCCGCCCCGCAGTACTGTCGCCTGTATCCACACACACAACAAACCGCTGAATGATGTCGACCCCTGATTCAATCCGGAACCGTTTTAGAGCTGTCGCCTGTCGACGGCCGCTGCCCGGCCTGGCCCGGATGCTGTTATTGGGGTTTCTGATCGCGCTAATGACACCTCTCGCGCAGGCACAGACCGATGCCAACGGCGAAAACAGCGCGACGATCAGCAAATCCCTGGACCGCATCGAGGCCACGCTCAAACAACGGAATTCCGATGTTCAGGACCTCGACGAACACATCAGTTCAATGACCCGCTACAGAACCTGGGCACAATCCTGTATCGATCGCGAGGAACAGGCTCTGGTCAAGCTCGACGCGCAACTGGAGGTGCTCGGCGAAGCCGTCAAGGGTGAGTCGAAGGACGTCAGCCGGCAGCGCGACAGTCTCGGACAGGAAAAGTCGAAGACCGAAAAAACGCTGTCGACCTGCCAGGTTATCCTGCAACGCACCAGCCAGCTTGCGGCGGACGCCAATGCGATCAAGAAAGCCCGGCTCGCTGCAGAACTCACCGCCAGGGGTCCCAACGTCATTGCCCTCATGCTCGACAACTGGCACAACCCGGCTGCCTGGGTAGAGGCGAGCAAGAGCTTCGTGCTCGAAAACAGCGGTCTCGAAGACATCAGTTTCAGGGATCTGCTGCTGCTCGCGTTCGCGGCGGGGGTGGCTGTCGCTGGTGGAGGTTACCTCAGGAAACGCATCAGAAACCGTCTGCAGCGGCTTGACGCACCGCAAAGCAGCTCGGACCTTTTCTATCGCTCGCTCCTGTTCACGTTGCAGCGCTATGTTCAGGCGCTGATGGTTGCACTGGTCGCCGCCGGCTTTTTCTACCTCGAGGCCGCGGGCCGGGATACCGTGTCCTTCATCAATATTGTCGCTTACGGCGTTCCGCTGGTGATTTTGCTGCTGGCTTTTATCGACCTGTTCTTCAAACCGGCCGAGACAGAGCAGCATTTCGCCGCAAAGGTCAGCGCTACGGCGACTCAGCTGCGACGACGCCTCAAAGTCCTCGTGGTGCTGATATTCGTCGGCTATCTGCTGTTCTCGACCATACTGGCGCAAAGTCTGCCGGAACCCGCCCTGCTGCTGACGCGCGCCATCTATGGCGTGTTCATGATCATCAACCTGATCTGGATCAGCTGGCTGATCGGACGATTTCAGCATTCCGGAAGACAGCTGGTTTTCAGGCTCGCTGTTTCCGTGCTGTTCATCATAACCCTTTCCGCGGAGCTGCTGGGTTACCGCAACCTGTCTGTCTATGTCTTCCAGATCCTTATCGGTTCATTGACAGCACTCGGTCTTTACAAGCTGTTCAGCGATCTGTTACGCGATCAACTGGATTCGCTCGATCAGGACAAGGGCCGCTGGCAGCACCGTATCCGCAACCTGCTGGGCCTCAAACCCGATCAGCGTGTGCCGGGGCTGGTGTGGTTGCGGGTTGTCGTGACACTCTTCCTGTGGGGCGCATTGGCCTCTGCCCTGATGCTGATCTGGCAGGTGCCGGAAGCGACCATTGAAAATCTGATCGGCTATCTCAGAAACGGCTTCACCATCGGCTCATTCGACATACGTCCCGTCAACATCCTGCAAGGCATACTGGTTCTGTCCGCGCTGCTTGCGATCAACAGCCTGTTCAGGAAATGGCTGGAACAGGAATGGCTGAACCGCAGCCAGATGGAGCGCGGGGCGCGCGAGTCGGTTGCCACCATCAGCGGCTACATCGGAGTGGCAATCGCGATTGTCATTGCGCTGGGCGTCAGCGGCATGGATTTCAGCAAACTGGCCATTATCGCCGGCGCGCTGTCTGTCGGTATCGGTTTTGGCTTGCAGAACATCGTCAATAATTTCGTGTCCGGCCTGATTCTGCTGTTCGAACGCCCGATCAAGACCGGCGACTGGATTATCGTCGGCACCACGGAAGGCTACGTGAAAAAGATCAGCATCCGCTCAACCCGCATCCAGACCTTCGACCGCTCCGACGTTATTGTGCCGAATTCCGAACTCGTCGCCAGCAGCGTGACCAACTGGATGTTCCAGGATATCAGTGGCCGGGCGCGCATCCCGGTCGGTGTCGCCTATGGCAGCGACACGGAAAAAGTGAAAAAACTGTTACTGGCTATCGCCGATAGTCATCCGGAGGTGATTACCGACGGCTTTCTCGCGCCCAAACCCATCGTGCTGTTCATGGCCTTTGGTGACAGTTCGTTGAACTTCGAGCTGCGTTGTCATATTCGCAATATCGATCGTCGCCTTACGGTTGTCAGCGACATCAATTTTGAAATCGACAAAGCCTTCCGCGCCAACGGTATCGAAATTCCTTTCCCGCAGCGCGACTTGCACGTTCGCGACTGGTCGCCCCCTTCGTCGGACAAGCCCGGGGATGACCTCGCCCCCCCGTCCTGACTGTGCCTGCACAGCGGCGGTACAGTCTATACCTCCTGTCGTTACAGCAATATGATAGTTTTGTTACAACGCGGTTTTCACGGATAACAATGTTACAATTCGGCAACTCGACATCGCACCACCCCGGCATGTCACGTTATCCATAGCCGGACGACACAGCGCAAAACAAGACCAAAGCCTGTATGGCAACCCTTCTGACGTACCCGCTGCCCAAGCAAGACAGTCTGCCGCGCTGGCGCCAGACCCTGCTGGACCGTCTTCCCTTGCACGCCGACGCTGCGGATCGCTACCGGCTGCACTTCTATGACAGCTTCGACTGGCGGCTGTTCATGGCGGGGAAGCTGCTGGAATGGCGGGAGCACAACGGCGTTTCCGAACTGTGCCTGCACGATTCCGGCAACGACGTTACAGCGCTCACCACACGCCTCGATCGTCCCCCGCCGCGTTTTGCCGCGGACCTGCCCGCGGGCCGACTGCAACGGCAACTGGATAAACTGCTGGGTGTGAGAGCCCTGCTGCCGCTGACCTGCGTGGACGTCCGCAGCCAGTGTTTCCGCTTGATCGATGAGGAGGGCAAGACACGCGTGCGCCTGTTTCTCGAGCAACTCAGGCTGGCCGGTTCCGGTGGCCACGGACGAATCCTCGCGAAACGACTGCGCCTGGCACCGCTGCACGGCTACGGGAACGATGCAAAACGCCTCACGCAGCACATCGAACAAAATCTCGCACTGCTTCCGCAAGCGCAGAATCTGCTTGCGGAAGCGCTGTCGGGAACCTCGAAAACGCCGGGCGACTATTCCTCGGGCATCGACATCCCGCTGCAACCGGAACAGCGCGCCGACGCCGCCATGCGGCGTATCCTGCTGGTGCTGCTGCAAACCATGGAGACCAACGAAGCCGGAATCATCGATGACCTGGACACCGAGTTTCTGCACGATTTTCGCGTCGCGGTGCGGCGCAGCCGCGCTGCGCTGGGGCAGATGAAAAAGGTGTTCCCTGTCCGTACGCTGCAACGCTTCCGCGACGAATTTGCCTGGCTCGGCAGCATGACCGGACCAAGCCGTGACCTCGACGTGTATCTGCTCGAATTTTCCGCCCTCCAGGCGCTGTTGCCGGCAGACCTGCGCGGCGACCTGGAACCCTTGCGCGATCACCTGGCGCGCCATCGGCAGCAGGAACACGCAGTCTTGTGCCGGGAACTGCAAGGCGCGCGCTACCGGAAGCTGAAGCAGCAATGGCGACGCTACCTGACATCGAAGCTGCCGCAACGCCCCGCCGCGGCGGACGCGCGCAAGCCGATTGCGGATGTTGCGCACCACCGCACCTGGCGCATGTACCGGCGCGTACTGAAAGAAGGCAATGCGATAACGCCGGAATCGCCCGCCGAAGAAGTGCACGAATTGCGCAAATCCTGCAAGAAACTGCGTTACCTGATGGAATTTTTCAAGCGCCTGTATCCGGCGCGCGAGATAAGCGCACTGATAAAAATACTCAAGAAACTGCAGGACAACCTGGGCGAGTTTCAGGACCTGCAAGTGCAAAGCCAGGCGATGAAGCAATTCAGCGTGGAAATGGACCGCGAGGGCCGGTTGAGTCCACAGACTGCGCTGGCCATGGAGACGCTCAGCGATACCTTGCAAGACCACATGCAACGCGTCCGCAGCGAATTTGCAAACCGTTTCGAAGCGTTCGGCAAAAAAGCCAACCGGCAACGCTTCGAACGGCTTTTCCATCCAGATGCAGGTGCGGAGAACAGGCCATGAAAGTCATCGCCTGCTACAACATCAAGGGCGGCGTCGGCAAAACCGCGACAGCCGTGAACCTGTCATGCCTGGCCGCCCGCGAGGGACACCCGACCCTGGTGTGGGACCTGGACCCGCAAGGCGCGGCAAGTTTCTACTTTCGCGTAAAGCCGAAAGTCAAGGGCGGCAGCGGCAGCCTTTTCAGACGCAAGCGCGAGCTGGACGACGTCATCAAGGCCACCGACTACGATCACCTCGATCTCATACCGGCGGATTTTTCCTACCGCAACCTGGATCTGACGCTGGAGCAGTTCAGCAAGTCAACGAAACGCTTGCGCAAGCTGATAAAACCGCTGCGCAGCGACTACGATTACCTGTTCCTGGACTGCGCGCCCGGTATTTCACTGGTTTCCGAAAACGTGTTGCTTGCAGCGGACATACTGCTGGTTCCCACGATACCCACCACGCTGTCCTTGCGCACGCTGTACCAGCTTCTGCAGTTCTGCGAAGACCGCGGCTACACGCATCTCGAAATACTGCCGTTTTTTTCCATGGTGGACCGTCGCAAAAATCTGCACCGGCTGATGATCGACGATCCGCCCAAAGCCGGCCGGGGGTTTCTCAGCTCCACTATTCCCTACGCCAGTGAAGTGGAACTGATGGGAACAAAACGCACCGCGCTGGAATCCTACGCCCACAGCAGCCGGGCCGCCGAAGCCTACCGCGCGCTTTGGGAAGAACTCAAGCCGCACCTCGCCCCGTCACAAGTCTGACTGAAGCCCGGGTTCCGGATCCCGGCCTGCGCCGGGATGACGGGACCGCGAGCGTTATGGGTGCCGGTAGCGCTGCATCTGTCAACTTTTGGTGCACAGAAAACACCGTTCTGTCATCTTTTCTCTGTAACTTGCGGCTGGGCGCAGGCGCATGGCGCCGCCAGGCCAACTGGCGCGAATTTTGCTCGATAACAGTGGAAACAGGTTCAAGGACTGCACGAAATGCAACACAAAAACGAGCGTTGGCAGGAACTGGCCCGACTGGAGAGTCTGGCTGAACGTTACCATTGCGCTGACGGCGGTGAACCGCACTGGCTGAGCGGCGTCTTGCGCGATGCCATTGAGTGGAACCGCAAGTCGCTGATGCGCGCCGAACGGCTGGGTATGGATAGCCAGCACGGCAGGCAGGACTTGCCTGAGCGCATGGAGGCGCCATGAGCAACCGTCGCCTCGCGCCCGCCACGGTGTCGGAACAGGATCTGCATGCCTGGATCGACGGAGAACTGGTCGAACCGGAATGCAGCGAGGTTGCGGCGGCGGTGATCGCCTGTCCGGAACTGGCGTCACGGGCCAGTGCCCTGCAGGCACTCAAGGAACTGCTGCAACTGGCATACAACCCGGTCTCGATGCTGCACGACGGCACGGCGATACGGCGCGACAAAACCGGGTCGCACGACTGACCGGTCAGGATGATGCGCGAGACGCCCTGGCGCGGCAGATCACCGCAAGTCCAGTGTCACTCCAGGCGCCGCACAATCGCCTTCTCGATTTCGACAAGAAACAACACTGACGAAGCCACCAGTATGATCCGCAACCAGGTCGCCGCATCGATGGCGGCGGTGCCGAACAGGATCTGCAGCGGGCCGAGGTAGGTGAATGCCAGCTGAAAGACGATCAGCAGCGCAACTGCTGTCAGGACATAGCCGTTTCCGAACAGTCCTGCGCGGTTCAGCACCGGCGCTGTAATGTAGCGCGAATTGAACAGATAGAAGATTTCGAACATCACCAGCGTATTGACCGCAACGGTACGCGCCACCTCGATCTCGGCGCCAAGATTGCGTTCCCAGATAAACAGACCGAAAGTGCCTGTAACCAGGATCAAAGATACGAAGACAATGCGCCAGATGAACAGCGGCGTCAGCAGCGCTTCGTGCGAGTTGCGCGGAGGGCGTTGCATGACATTGCCTTCCGGTGGCTCGAAAGCCAGCGCCAGCGCCAGCGTCACTGCAGTGATCATGTTTACCCACAGAATCTGCACCGGCGTGATGGGCAGGGTGCGCCCGAGCGCAATGGCGCCGATGATAGTGAGCGCTTCGCCGCCGTTGGTCGGCAGGATGAACAGGATCGCCTTTTTCAGGTTGTCGTAGACCGTTCTTCCCTCCTCCACGGCATGCGCGATGGAGGCGAAGTTGTCGTCTGCCAGCACCATCTCCGACGCTTCCTTGGCTACCTCGGTGCCTTTCTGTCCCATGGCCGTGCCGACATCGGCGCGTTTCAGCGCCGGCGCATCGTTCACGCCGTCTCCGGTCATCGCCACCACGTGACCGTTCGCCTGCAGCGCCTTCACCAGGCGCAGCTTGTGCTCGGGGCTGGAGCGGGCGAACACGTTCACCTCGTCGACCACCGATCGCAGCTGCGCTTCGTCGAGCGCCTCGAGTTCGTGGCCGGCCAACGCCCGCTCGCCGTCGGCGATACCCATGCGCCTGGCAATGGCTACAGCGGTAACGGCGTGATCGCCGGTGATCATCTTGACGCGTATCCCGGCATTGCGGCATTGCTGCACCGCCTGAATGGCGTCTTCACGCGGCGGATCGATCATGCCCACCAGGCCGAGCAGCGTGAGCCCGGTCTGCACCTCTTCGAAATCCAGTTGCTGGCAGCCGCTGTCGACTTCCCGGAACGCGATGGCCAGCACGCGCTGTCCCTGGCGCGCCATGCGGTTCATCTGATGATGCCAGTACTCACAGTCGAGCGGCAGGTCTCCACCCTGGATGCGCTGCCAGTCACACATGTCCAGCACCCGTTCCGGCGCACCCTTGACATACGTGAACGCGTGTCCGGCGTGGTCGTGATGCAGACTGGCCATGAAAGCGTGTTGCGACTCGAAGGGGATGATGTCGGTGCGCGGCCAGCTTTCCTGCTCGAAATGCGGATCCAGGCCCGCCTTGATCGCCAGCGTTATCAGCGCGCCTTCGGTGGGATCGCCGTGCAGCGTCCACTGGCCTTCCTGCTCCTGCAACGCGGCGTCGTTGCACAACAGCCCGCCCCGCACCAGTTCGGTAAGAACCGGATAATCGGCGAGCTGCGCTTCGGCATCACGGTAAAGGAAAGCACCATGCGGGTCATAACCGACACCGGTGACTTCGAACGCATGGCTGCCTGTCACCACCGACTGCACCGTCATTTCATTGCGCGTCAGCGTCCCGGTCTTGTCCGAGCAGATGACGGTGACCGAACCCAGGGTCTCGACGGCCGGCAGGCGGCGAATAATGGCCTGACGGCGCGCCATGCGTTGCACGCCGATCGCCAGGGTGATGGTCATGATGGCGGGCAGCCCTTCAGGAATCGCCGCCACCGCCAGCCCCACGGCCGCGATGAACATGTCGGATAAAGAATAGTCGCGCGCCAGGACGCCAAAGGCGAAGGTCGCCGCGGCGATGGCGATAATCGCCGCCGTCAGCCAGCGGCCGAATTGCGCCATCTGGCGCAACAGCGGCGTAGTCAGGGTTTCCACGTCTTCGAGCATGGCGCTGATCTGGCCGATTTCGGTCCGCGCACCCGTCGCCACCACCACGCCGCGGCCCTGACCATAGGTGACCAGTGTGCTCGAGTAGGCCATGCCGGTGCGGTCACCCAGCACGGTATCGGCCGCCACCGGCTCGCTGCTTTTCTCAACGGCCACCGATTCGCCGGTCAGCGTCGATTCCTGAATCTGCAGACTCCTGATGCTCAGCAGCCGCAGATCCGCCGGCACCTTGTCGCCCGATTGCAGGAACACGATGTCGCCCGGCACCAGTTCCTCGGCGGCGACCGTGACACGCTGCCCGTCGCGCAGCACCATGGCCTGCGGCGACAGCATCTGGCGAATCGCCCGCAAGGCATCCTCGGCCTTGCCTTCCTGCACGAAGCCGATCAGCGCGTTGATCAGCACTACACCGATGATGACACCCGTGTCCACCCAGTGCGCGAGCAGCGCGGTGACGACCGCGGCACCCAGCAACACGTAGATCAACACATTGTGGAACTGCAACAGAAAACGCAGCAATGGACCGCGCTGACGCCCCTCGGGAAGACGGTTTGGACCATAGTGTTCCTGGCGACCCAGCACCTCGTCGCTGCTCAGGCCCTTGTCACTGACCGCAAGTTTTTCCAGCACCTCTATGCCGCTCAAGGCATGCCAGGGTTCGGCAGCAGATTCGCTTTGCGACGAAGCCGAGGCAACCGCGCCCTGCTTCTTTTTCAGCAGCCCGGTCACTGTCGCGCCTTCTTCACGCTGGCAGCGAAAGCCGCATCCGCCGACAGGTCGAACAGATCGCCGCGCCGCGCAATGTGCACCGGTGCCGACAGCTCATCGCGCAGCCGCGCCGCCAGTCCGTCGCTGGCCTGCGCCTCACCGTGCACCAGCACAACCGGCGGCCGGTTCCCGAAACCGCTGTACCAGCGCATCAAACCCGCCTGGTCGGCATGCGCTGACAAGCCGCCGATGGTGTGAATCTTCGCCGCGACGCGCACCGTTTCGCCCCACAATCGGATACGCGCGGCGCCGTCGACCAGCGCGCGCCCGAGCGTGCCGTGCGCCTGGAATCCGGTAATGATCACATGACATTCGCGACGCCAGACATTGTGTTTGAGGTGGTGCTTGATGCGTCCGCCGGTGCACATGCCGCTGCCGGCGATAATCACCGCGCCGGAGCGCACCTGGTTCAGCTGCATGGATTCCTCGGCGCTGCGCGTGAAATGCAGGTTCGGCAACAGCGATTCCTGCTGGTGGCTTCGCCAGAGCGCCATCGACTCCTTGTCGAACAGTTCGCTGTTGCGTATGTAGGCCTCGGTGGCTTCGATGGCCATCGGGCTGTCGAGAAATACGCGCCAGCGATCCAGCGCCCACTGCTTGCGGTATTTGGCGAACAGGTAAATGATTTCCTGGGTGCGTCCGACGGCGAACGCCGGGATCAGGATGTTGCCCTTGCCGTTGGACAGCGCGTCGTTGAAAATCGCATCCAGTTCCGCGACGGTGCTGTCCCAGCCGCGGTGCAGGCGATCGCCGTAGGTGCTCTCCAGCACTACCATGTCCGCCTGCTGCACCAGCGCCGGATCGTGCAGGATCGGCATGCCGGAGCGTCCCAGATCGCCGCTGTACACCAGCTTGCGTTGATGCCCGGGCGCGCCGATCCACACCTCGACGATCGCCGACCCGAGAATGTGCCCGGCATCGGACAGCCGCACCGAGACATTCGGCACGATGTCCTGCTTTTCGCCGTAGTCCAGTTCCCGGAACTGCGCCAGCGCCGCCTCGGCATCCTCTACCGTGAACAACGGCTCCACCAGCGGCAGGCCCTTGCGTTCGCGCTTGCGGTTGTCCCATTCGGCATCTTTCTCCGCCAGAAAGGCGGCGTCTTTAAGCATGATGCGGCACAGGTCGGCCGTCGCGCGGTGGGTATAGACCGGGCCGCGATACCCGGACTTGACCAGCAGCGGCAGGCGCCCCGAGTGATCGATATGCGCGTGACTTAGCACCACGGCATCGATAGCGCCCGGATCGAAAGGAAAGTCTTCACGGTTGCGTTCCTCGTCCTTGTGACCGCCCTGAATCATGCCGCAGTCGAGCAGGATGCGATGCTCTCCCACCCGCAGCAGATGACAGGACCCGGTCACCTCGCCCGCGGCGCCCAGAAATTCGATCTGCATCTTCATTAATTTCCCCTTTTGTCGCGTGCCGCAGTCAGGCGTCTGATTTTTTGTTCATATCCATAATACTAGACGTATCCGCGATTTTGAGGAGCCCGGTTTGGCGCGGCCGCCACCTGCGGTTGCGGATCGTGGCGAGGTCATACACACTGTCAGCGATCGTCCGTGCGGCTGCGCGCGTGTGCGCCGTGTTCGGGATACCGGACAAAGAGGAGAACAAACACAGGGTTTGTCAGCATGAACGAGCGTATTACAGCGTTTTTCGGAGAGTACCTGCGTCTGGACCTGTCGGACAGGCCGGTGGAACTGTGGCTGCTGGCCATCACGGTGACGATCGTCACGTACCTGGCATTGCGAATGATCATGAGCCTGGCCGGTCGCCGGCTGGACGCAATAGCGCAACGCACCAGCACGCCGATAGACGACGGCATCGTCAGCCTGATCAGGAAAACCCGATGGTGGCTGCTGGCGCTGGTGGCGATTTTCGCAGGATCCCTGTCGCTGGAACTTCCCGACCGCGGCCGCGCCGTTATCTACAGCGCGCTGGTGATAGCGTTTCTGATTCAGTTCGGCATCTGGGCCAGCACGGCGCTGCGTTTCACGCTCGACCACTACCGCCAGCGGCAGTTGAAAAAGGATCCCGGCAGCGTGACCGCGCTGAATGCCATCGGCTGGGTGGGAACGCTGTTGCTGTGGCTGGCGGTGCTGCTGCTGATCCTGGACAACCTCGGTTTCGATGTCACGGCGCTGATCGCCGGCCTCGGCGTGGGCGGCATCGCGGTGGCGCTTGCGGTGCAGAATATCCTCGGCGACCTTTTCGCGTCCCTGTCCATACTCATCGACAAGCCCTTTGTGGTCGGTGATTTTCTCATCATCGACGATTACATGGGCAGCGTCGAACACGTCGGTCTGAAGACCACGCGCGTACGCAGCCTCTCGGGCGAACAACTGGTGTTCTCCAACTCGGATCTGCTCAAGAGCCGGTTGCGCAACTACGGCCGCATGTACGAGCGCCGTGTCGCCTTTACCATCGGGGTGACCTACCAGACGCCGCGGGAAAAACTGAAAGAGATACCCGGCATACTGCGGGCCGCGATCGAGGCACAGGAGCATACCCGGTTCGATCGCGCGCATTTTGCCAGCTACGGCGATTTCTCATTGAATTTCGAGACCGTCTATTATGTTCTGGGCCCCGACTATAATCTTTACATGGACATCCAGCAGGCGATCAACCTGGTCATCCACGAACAGTTCGAAAAAGAGGGAATAGAATTCGCTTACCCGACGCAGACGCTGCTGCTAAGACGCGACGATCCTGTCACCGCCAGCTCGTGACAGCGCTCAAAAAGAAACCGGCACAAGGCCGGTTTCAGCGTCGCTTTGCAACCGCGATCACACCAGGCGCGGAACGCCTGCTGCCATCATGACGGCGATGCTGCCCAGGATGACGGCAGCTGAAATCCACACGCTCATGCGGACGCGACAGTAACGATCATGGATGCACTTTTTGTTCATCACCACCTCCGTCTGCTTGTTCAGTTTGAATCCGGGCAATCAACATAACGCCGTCACCGGCACGATGCGGCAGGACTTTCGGTTGCCCCCGGGAAGAGCCGGGCATTATCCTATACCGAAGGTCACGAGACAAGCGCGACGAGGGCAATACCACTGGGTTTGTGCCCTATTCCGCGCACAGGGTACGGCTCTGACGCGCGACCGGTATCAGTACGTTGGCGACAGTTTTACGGTCCCTGGGAAGAGAGGGTTGACCGCTATAGGCCTCAGTTGCTGCATCGGCATATCCTCTCCCGGCTACGGCGACAGCGCCGGACCCGCGCCTCACCACGCAGGGGTCGAGCAATCCGGATACAATCTCGAATCGCTCAACGATTTCTACTTCGGCAAGGACCAGGAGCTTTCGGGCGCCTGGGCGTTGCAAGCGCACACCGCCGTCGCCGATAGCTGGGAGGCGCTGGAAAAGGTTCCGGATTTCATCCGGCGATGGGGAGCCCTGATCCCCGCTCTCGGCGACGGACAGCGTGTCTATCGCGTCAGCGCCGGTATCGGCCAGATCACCCAGACGCCTGTCGATCTGAAACACAGAGACCTGATCGAGGAAGATGTTCCCTATGCAGGCGCCCTGCTGGCGTCACTGAGCTGGTACGGATTCAGCAACGATGCGTTTGCCGGTCTTGAATTCGTCACCGGCGTCGTCGGGCCGGCGTCCGGCGTCGGGGACGTCCAGCAAGCGTCTCACAAGCTGCTCGGCATAACGGAACCCAAGGGCTGGGACAACCAGTTACGCAACGAGCTGATTATCAATTTCAACTATTTACGCAAGCGCAAGCTGGCAAGTTTCGAGTATGCATCGGAGCGCTCCTCGGATATCACGCTGGGCGGTCGTGTCTGTCTCGGCAATCTCATCACCCAGGCCGGCGCCTCTGTCGAGATGCGCTATGGCGTGAACATGCCGGGTGGATTCGTCTATGTTCCGGATCCCATCGGCTACGACATGACGTACAAGGCCGCGCTGGCACCCCCGAATCCCGCTGCGCCATCCTTCTACGGCTCAGTCGTGTTGCGCGCCGTCGGCGTCGCACGCGACATCTTTCTGGACGGAAACACCTTCAGGCACAGCCACAGCGTCGACAGCAAAACCTTTGTCGGGAGCGCAATCCTGGGTTTGCATTACGAAACGAAAAGCTGGTCAGCTCACTTCAGCGTGATACTGCCGACCGACACCGTGGACACCAGCAGCGCTACGGAAGTGGAAGGTCGCGGCGAGCTGGCTGCAGTTGCCATTGAGTGGCGCGGCTAACGGCACTCAACTTCCGGTTGACAGATATCCTGGTCGGGCACTGCTGACACCGTCACCGCTGCACCGCCAGCCACAGCCGCCCCTTGAATCCCTTTCCCGACGACAGCGGAATGAAGTAATTCTCGCCGACCTGTTCGGCGAGTGTGCCGGTGCCTTCGCTCCAGCGCTCGTCGGTGCGCAGGTAACGCACGTTGAAGCCGCCCTGCGTTTGCGTGACCTTGAGCGTGACGGTGTCGCGGAACAGGTATTCGCCCTCGACGTGCTGGTCCAGCCAGAGCCTGTTGTCGATGGTGTAGCCGGTGGCCGACACCGCCAGTTCCAGGCTGAACACCACTGTACGTCCCACTGTGATCCTGCGGGTGTCGAGAAAGGCCGAGAACAGCACCGGCGAGCGCGGCTTGTCCAGCTTCGCCTTTTTCGGATCGAGCAGTTCATCGAAACCGCGCAGCACGGCACTGAAGGTGTCGCACCTGCGCTCCGTCAACTTGAAGTTGATCGCCCCGCGCGGCGCCACCGTCGCCTCGAAATAATAGGAGGCGCGAACAGCCTTGCCCTTGTCCATGGCCTTCCGCACCGAGGGCGGCAGCGGCAGCGCCTCGACCTCCAGCACGCCATCCACGCGCAGATCGCCGAACAGGAAGCGCACCATGTTCTGGTAGCCTTCCTCCGAATTGACCACGCCATACGGCCCGCTGTGGCTGCGGAAGGCGAAGGCGCGCGGCGCGCCGCGCACCGTTGCGTTCTCGATTTTCACCAGCCCGTCGCTCATCTCGCCGGCGAGCCTGCGCGACATCCCCATCGCGACCTCGTAATCGCGGTGATTGGTGCCGACGAAACAGAAGAAACGCTGCGCATCGAACTTGCCGCCCAGGGAATCGACCCGCTCCGGCTTGCCGGGCAGACCGAGGTACTCGGCCATCTTTTTGCGGTTGAAATTGTTCAGGTCCCACAACCCCAGCACCGCCGGCACATTCATACCCGCCATCTCGATGCCGTTGTGCGGCGTGGCGTAGGTGAACACCTTGCTCACCAGGTCCCGGTCGGCCTGGGTGCTGATCCTGTCGTTTTGCAGAAAGGCGCGCACCACCAGCCCGCCCATGGAATGCGCCACCAGGTGCACCTTGAACTGCGCCAGCAGCTCCGCATCGTCGCCGCAGACCTGGCCGCGCACCTGGTGGATCAAATCCTTGAGCCCCTTCGCCGCCTCCGGAATCGACAGCGCGGTGCCCGTGCCCAGATCCTTGTCGGCCGTCTCGTAATAGCGGTAGATGACCACGCTCTTGGCCGGGATCGGCCCGATGTTCTCCGTGCCGCCGGCATAGGTGTCGCAGTAACCATAGTCCTTCATCAAGCGGATCAGCGGCGACTCGAAAACATGCCGATGCACACGCCCGTCCCAGGACTGCCGCACTTTGGTCGCGCCGAGGTTGAAACCCATATAGGGCGTGGACACGGTTTCGGCGACTTCGCCCGGCGTCATCGCATAGCCGCGGACATAAATAATGGGGTAAAAGGGCGCGATCGGTGCTGCCATGGGGTGACCTCCTGTCGGGGCTGTGTTGTTTGTTTTGAATTCAGAGTTCCGGAGACAGTATACGGATTCAACCCGCGACGAGAATCTCTGTTACGGAGAAAAGTATGCTGTCTGCGGAACCCGCCCGGCACCCACTACCCGCGCCTTCCAGTAGGGATCGGTGAGCAATGCGTAGGACACGCGTTTTCCGCTCGAAGGCGCGTGAATAAAGCGGCCGTCGCCCGCATATATACCCACATGTGAAAAGCGTTCCCGGGAAATCCGGAAGAATATGAGATCGCCCGGTTGCAGAGCGGAAAGCTTCACCCGTTGGCTTTGCCGGTATTGTGCGCCCGTGGTGCGTGGCACCGCTATACCCGCCTTGCGATAGCTGTAATAGACCAGGCCACTGCAGTCGAAGCCGCGCGGGCCTGAACCGCCATAACGGTAAGGCGCGCCCAGCATGTCTTGTGCGATGGCGAGTCCGCGCAGCGCGCCTGATGGTACCTGCACTGGCGGGGTCGCGACAGGTTCGGCCGCGCGAGGGCTCGGCGTCGGGGGCGCCGAGGCGCAAGCGGTCAATCCGGCGAACGCCAGCGCGAGAACAACCGAAAACAGCGTGCGTGTAGATTCCAAAACCGTTGCCTGATTGCGGGACTGATCAATGTGCCCCGAAATTCCGCAAGCGGCAAGTCTGAACGAAACTTGACGGGCATTCCGGGGACGGTATGCGGATCTGGCTCGCGGCCAGGATCGGCCCCGGATTGCGGTGCCCACCGGTTAATCGAACAATTCCTTTTCCATCCCCAGGTAGACCTCGTAGGCATTGCCGCGGTTGGCCGCATCGAACGTCGGCACATCCTCGTAATCCGACCAGTCGGTGCTGCCGTAGGCCTCCGCGAAGGGCACCAGGTTGTCGACCGCCTGCCCCATCTGCCGGCGCAGAAACTCGATGTAGTTTCTGGTAAAGCGGATGGACGCTTGCGGATTCTCGTCAGCATCGCCATGACCCGGAATGATAAAGCGCGGACTCGGCTCCAGTGACTGCAGGTACGCGAGCCCGTCGAGCCAGCGCCGGGTGTCGACGTTCTCGCCGCCGAGAAACGGCAGACGCCCGCCGAAAATCAGATCGCCCGAGAAAACGACATTGTATCTGTGCACGATCATTATGGTGTCGTCGGGGGCGTGCGCGGGTCCGATATGCAGCAGCTCGATCTGCGTGTCGCCCATATCCAGGACTGTGCGATCGGTATAGGTCTTGTCCGGCGCAACCAGGCGCGTGCTTTCGTCCACCCAGGGAAAGAGCGCCTCGCGGCGTTGTTCAAGCCGTCTTTCGGCGCCCGGCGAAGACAGATACTGCAAGGCCGCCTGCTGCGCCCAGATGGTGGCATCGGTGTGTTCCTCGAAGGCCTGCAGACCGTAGACGTGATCGGCGTGATAATGGCCGGCGACCACGATCTCCACCGGCTTGTCCGTCACTTCCCGTATCTTCATCAGGAGGCGATAACCCAGCGCCGGGGTGCCCAGCGCATCGTAAACCACGACACCCTTTTCGGTGACAACGAACCCGGCATTGGAGCTCAGGCCTTCATTGTCCGCCCCGGGCACGCCCGGGCGCCCGATGACATAATAGACGGGCGCATCCGGCACCTGGTGGAGTTCCATCTCAATCTGCGATTCGCCATAAGGCGTCTCGATCTTCGCGCCGGAGATGGCCTCGGCAGCGAACGCCAGTATCCCCACGCAGGCAAATACCAGCGCCACGAGGTGGCATCGGGTCCGGCGAATCAGCGCTCCATTGCATACAGGCATAACCTGCCTCCCGTTGACGTCTTATGATTAGACAGTAGCAAAGGCCCGGGTTCCTGCAACGCGGGCAAGGGCGAGGAGATCATCATGACAGCGCAATTGTTGCGGGTGTCAGCGTTCGCGGCAGGCATGCTGCTGCTGTGCGACGCACTGGCAGACGAAATCTGCGCGAATAAAAAGGAATTCGAAAAGAATGGCTGGCAGCTCGAGCCGGTGCAGCAGGCGATGGATAACACTATGCGGGATCATCGCATGCGGGCGAACTGGCTGAAACAACCACGACCACCCAGCGCCGTGGGCAGGGATTACTATGAATGGCTCTGGATGAGCGAGTTCGGCGCCGCGATGAAGGCGGACCTGGTGCAGCACTACTGTGGTGGGGCGGTGGATTCCGGTGCGAACGAATGACAGTGGAAAAGATCCCCCGGATTTGCGCCGATCGAGCCTGACCCTATTGATACTCTATTGTGAAGCTTGACAGTGGGGAACACTGAGACTCTACTTATTGCATCCGCGGAGGTCGGGCATGCGTGGCCGATTCTGCGGGGCCGCGAGCAAGCCCTGCTTCGATGCAGGGACAAGAAGTAACAACATCAAAAGACACAAGGAGGAGTTATGTCTGTACGTTCCCAGCTGGTCTTGTTTGTATCTGCGGCGACCCTCGCCGCTTCTGTTCACGCCGTTAACTCGGCACCGCCGGACGCGCGGAATGTCTACCTGAGAACCGATTGCACCGGACAGGGCAACTGTTTCGACAACATGGATTCCCTTCTCAACTGGATTCAGACCGTACGCAACCCGCCGACAGAGCCACTGCTCATCGAAGCGGGGCCCGGCGAGTTTTACGACTTTCAGTGTGAGGCCTTCAGCAACGTTTCCTTGCGTGGCGCGGGCCGCGGCAAGACCACGATCGCCTATCAGGACAACTACCGCGGCGCCGCTGTCTCGGCAGCGTCCTGCAGCGATATACATTTCCATGACGTGACAATTGATGGCAACAGCTCGAATGGCGTATGGTGGGTCGATGGCGGTGACAGCACCTTCCATAACGTTCATGTGATAGACGCCAGTAATGCCATTTTCGATTACTGCCTCTTCGGCAATCAGCCCGTGGTAAAGTGGTGGGACTCGACGTTCGCTGCGCCGATGTATATCGGCTGTGGCCAGCACTGGTTCTTCGCCAGCGAGGTGGATCAACACTGGACGGCATTGGGCGGCGGAAAAGCCGGTGAATCGACTATCCGGATAGAAACCTTCGGCGGCGCGGGAGATGCCCGCTTTTATGGCTCCTCTATACGGACCACTGTCGATACTTCCGTCACAGGTGGCAAGGTGACGACGGTCAAGGTGGTGGGGGGCAGCTTCCACGCGCACGGCGGAGAGATCGTAACCAACGCGGGCAGCGGCTCGGGGGATATCGAAGCCACAGCGGTGAGTACCGCAAATGCCGTCAAGACGCACATCGTCGAGACATCGTTTGGACTTCAGTCGCGCGGCAATGGCGTGGCGCGTCGAATCCAGATACCCAGTTCCCCCGAAACCGTCTTTGCGCCGTTCCAGTGGCCTGCCGCATCGAATCCACCGGCGATCGTTTCGAGAAGCGGGTTTGATACCTTCGTTGAGACAGATTGCGATACCCTGGGTAACTGCGATGGTGGGGGAAATCTGCCACACCTTATGATCTACAGCCAGGCGGCATGTGGCAGCGCCGATCCCTGGTTCGACTCGACAACCAACAGGTGCCGAAACGTAGCGCCCTGAGAATCTGAATGAAAAAATGGGGACGGAAAAAATGGGGACGGAGGGAATGTTAACTAATCCCTCCGTCCCGTTATTTACACGGCAACAAAAACAAAATACCGGACGATCAACAATCTGTAAGGGGAACAGAATGAAACGACGCAGAATAATTGCCCGCACCATTCACGCCGTTGCCGGGCTTTTTATCGTCAGTTTTTCCGCGATGGCGGAAACGTACTACGTAGATGCGGATTCGGGCAACGACGCCAACAGCGGCATCCATGATCCGCAAACCGATACCCTATCGCCCTGGAAGAGCCTGTTGAAAGTATTTGCTTACAGCAACTCTCCCGGCTTTTTGCCGGGCGACCTGATTCTGTTGCAACGCGGACAAGAGCATTACGCGGGCAACGCCGAAGGCGGATCTGCGGCTACGTACCTCGAACTGTTCGGCTCGTCCGGCGCACCGAATCAGCCCATCATCATCGGCGCTTACGGCGACATCGTTTACGACGACCAGGGCAACGAGACCAACAGGCCGATCGTGCGCATGCGAGTATCGAAAGCAGCGGATGACGAGTGGACGGAATCTGCGACGCCGGGTGTATGGATGCTGTCACGCCAGACTTTCAACACCGTCGGTTTTTTTGAAGACGACATTCCGCTTGCAAAGTGCGCCGACGAAACCTGCTCGGACGGCGGAAACTGGTATCACTACAATGAAAACTGCTCGGGCTGCATTCACTGGAACACTTTGTATTACAAACCGACCAGCGGAAGTCCCTCCGATCACGTTGTTCACTTCAGTCGTTGGGGCACCTCTGCGAGCGACGATCAGTCCTACATAACGGTACGTGATCTGGAGTTCCGCTCCACGCACCGGCCACTGCGGTTCCGCAGCAAGACTGCGCCTGTCAGCGATATCGCCGTGGAGAACTGCGTATTTTACGCCACCGAATTCGGTCCGGAGTTCGAGGTAACCTCGTCCGCTCCTGCACCCATCAGGAGGATAAAAGTCCTGAACAATTATTCCCGTTATGTGCAGCGTTCGATGTCGTTCATCTCTCAGGCCAGCCCTCACGGTTTTTTTGACGTTGAGGTTGCCTACAATGTGTCGGATGACGCCAATGCCCACCAGGTCTGGAAAGGCGATCCAGAACTTTTCTATTTTCAACGCATGAATAACACTCACATCCACCATAACCGCGTCAACGGTGGCCATAACACCGGCATCGCCATGTGGAACGGAAATGACGGAACCACGAGTAACAACCTGATTGAGTACAACGTGGTGCAGAATGTCCACGGGCTCGACGGATTTGCCGCACGCGGCTGGTACGTGGGCAGCGGCGCCGTGCTGGATACCTGCTTCGGCAACACGATCCGTTACAATCTGATTGTGAATTCGGATATCGGCATGGTGCCTGCCAATTGCACCGTCGACACCCAGACCCGGAACCGGCTGTACAATAATACCCTGGTGGGCAATGGCACCAACCTGCTGTACCGATGGGGAACGCGCCGCTGGGACATCAAGAACAATATTTTCGCGAACCCGGAGCCCAGCGCCAGTGTGCCGGTAGCGGTTCAGGTGGATCACGAGGCGCCGGACAACGATTTCATCTCGCAACGCAACCTGTACTTCCCGAGCCAGGGTCCCTGGTTCCGGTATTCAGGCACCCTGTACAACTACAATGAATGGCTGGCCCTCAGCCAGCAGGATGCCACTTCGCTGGCCGAAGATCCGCTGTTCCTCGACGCCGCTAGCGGCGACTATCACCTCGCCAGGACGTCTCCCGCGGTGGATGCCGCGGAAGACCTCGGTCAAACCGTGGACCTTGACGGTCAGAAAATATTCAAGACGCCGGATATCGGCGCTGATGAATACCGTCCGGGAAAAAATTGAAGTCAGGCACAGCATCGAAACGCAGAAAGCCCGGGGCGTGACCGGGCTTTCTGCTGCTGCATTGGGGTCCCCAAGGAGAGTCGACCTTATCCCCCGCATTTCAATGTTATCTACAGCGTCAATTTATACTTAAGGATCTGAAGCTTAAATAACGACTTCACTGATATTCATTATTTGTAAGTCAAGTTGACATATCATGGATATCTCTCTATTATCAGCCACCGATGATACCCCGAAAGCTTCAAGCCAAGGCCCGCGAGCTCGCCGGATTCTACCCTGTCGTACTCATCACGGGTCCCAGGCAAGCCGGCAAGACAACTCTATGTCAGGCCGCTTTCCCGGACAGGGCCTATGTGTCGCTGGAAGCTTTGGATAACCGCGATTTTGCCCACAGCGACCCGCGCGGGTTTCTCGCCGAATACCGACACGGGGCGATCATTGATGAAATCCAGCAAGTTCCCGAACTCACGAGCTATCTACAGGGCGAGGTTGACTCGGAACCCGAGCCCGGGCGATTTATCCTGACCGGCTCCCAGCACTTTGGTCTGTCCCAGTCGATTTCCCAGTCACTGGCCGGGCGTTGCGGGATACTGGCGCTGTTGCCCCCGGACTACGAGGAACTCACCGCTTTTCCCAACGCGCCGGATGACCTGTATACGACACTATGGCAAGGCGCCTATCCCAGGATCTACGATCGGGATATCCCCGCACATCAATGGCTGGCGGACTACATCGTTACCTATATCGAACGCGATGTGCGCCAGGTCGTCAACGTTGGCGACCTGCAGGTCTTCTCCGAGTTCCTGAAGCTGTGCGCGGGACGTACCGCGTGTGAAATCAATCTCTCCGCTCTCGGTAACGACGCCGGTATATCGCATAACACGGCTCGGGCCTGGCTATCGATTCTGGAAACCAGCTATATCATCCACCGCCTTCCGGCCTGGCATGGCAACATCCGCAAGCAAATCGTGAAGGCGCCGAAACTGCATTTCCTTGACAGCGGCGTGGCGTGCTATCTGCTGGGTATCCGCGAGCCCGAACAACTGCGGCATCATCCCTTACGCGGAGCGATCTTCGAGAGTTGGGCAGTGTCTGAACTCTACAAGGCCCAGGCGAATCGGGGTGAACGCCCACGGATGTTCCACTATCGTGAAAGCCGTGGACCGGAGATCGATGTGCTGATCGACCAGGGCGAGTGCCTGCATGCCATCGAAATCAAATCCGGGAGTACTGCATCCCCGGACTTCTTCAAACACCTTCAACTCCTACCGGACAGGCTGAAAAATTCACGCTCGCCATCCATCATTCAAAACCATGTGATCTATGGCGGTGAAGAATCCCAGCAACGATCCATCGCGCAATTGGTACCCTGGCGCAATACGCCCGGTATCCTCTCGTTGTAGCCGTCAGCTTGAGATCGGTGAGTTCGAAGCAACACTCCATGCAAGCGGTTAAGACACCGCAAACGAAACTACATGAGAACGTCTTGGCGTTTATGAAAGAAGATTACATGCCTCTTTACTATCGCAAAACAGCACGCCCCACATGCCGCTGTTACCCTGTACTCGGAATAAGATCGCGTGCAGGAGCCGATTCGATCCCCCGGAATATAAGGCTAGATGGCGTCCCCAAGGGGAGGCCGAAAATTGCCTGTGCTGAGGGCGATTTCGGAGCTTCGGCTGACCTCCTGCGTCGCTCGTCACAATTGATTTATATGTCAGTCATCTATATCCATGCCCGGCTGGACCGCGGTGCAATCAATCACCGGAAAATCCCGGCGCGATCACGTGTCCGCCCAAAGACCGCCGAACGAACGACACCGACGTCCTTTCACTCGACTCGACGAGCTGCGTAATCTGTCGGGTTACATCGTCAATGTTATTCAACCTGGCCGCGGCATCCATCGCACGGTCATAGGCTTCCACCACATCGCCACTGGTCACCTCGTATCCCCAACCCTTACTCAACCAGTGAAGTGAATCGCCCCGGCTTTACCGGAGACTCCGTTTTTTTTTATGAGAGGATGGAGTCGTGAACAAGACGACGAGATATTCCCCGGAAGTACGGGAGCGGGCGGTTCAGATGCTGTTGATTTGCGCGGATCGGGGGCTATTCTTGACAAAAGCGGTTTCTCAATCCTCGTGACATATTGTAAATGGAGGTCCGTTATGAAATATCTTCGTAAACTGCTAGGTTTATTGGTAATTTATGGGGCTTCTTTTGCGGTGCATGCCGGTTGTGAGCATGAGGGAGTGACCTATGACGAGGGTGCAACTATCTGCTCCGGCGGGTGGCTGATGCAATGCACGTCTGCGGGGTATTGGAGCACCATTGGGGCCTGCCGACAGGAGGATCGAAAAAACCTGTCTTCGCCATCGGTGGAGTCACTCGGCCTGGGAACGGAAGTAGCTCGGATGTCGGCTTTGACGGAGACTCAAGGTATGACCGGCAATTCTTTCTTGCTCGTTAAATGAGAGGTCTTTGTCGAAGCAGTGCGGATGCTCGGCTTCGTGTACGGTTCTCAGGCAGCGCTACTCAAGAGCGGAGGAAACAACAATATGAAAACGAGTGTCACGGTAACTTTATGTAGCCTGGTTGTTGCGAGTCCCGGAATTTCGCTGGGGGCTAGCGAATGGATTCAAGGGGTCTGGAATTGCGAACAATACTCGAGCAACCCGGTGATGCAATGCCGTGCCCAAGGTCAAACTCGATACTCCGGCAGTAACTATGAGTCTGAGACAACAATGAATTGCAACACCGGATCAATGCAGGCATCCACCTGGGGTACCTATTCGCTGAAAGGCAAAGGTAATAACTGGTCGATTACCTACAAGCCGGAAGGATCAGTTCCTTCAGGGATGAAACTCAAGCCTTCGACGAAAACCCTCCAGGTGAGCGAAGATCGACGAATGATTACTTCCCGGATATCCAGTCGCCTTGAAGATGGAACGCAAATATCAGAGGAAAGCCGATGCCAGAAGATCCAGTGAGCGGAAAAAAAGGACCAAATCCCCGGGGATTGCGACGCATCCAGCGTCCTGTTGACGGCCGATCCCACACATGCTCCAGGGCCGGCCAGAGTTTCTCAACCAAACGGACGGTGCCCTCCGCGCCAGGAATCGGGCCCTTCTTCGCGACCTTTTTGATCGTGGAAACAGCCTCGCGAAGCCGCTGGCACGCCAGACTCGACGACTTCCAGCCGTAGGCGCCGGCTCTAAACCTTGCTGGAAAGGTCCATTTGTCGCTCGATATGTCTGCGGCGTTTTCCCTCATGCAATAAGACAGTCGTACGGAATCTTCAAACCCTCGTGCAGCTTCTTGATCATACCCAGCGTCAGACTGCGCTTTTTATTCAGCACCTCTGACACGCGTCCACTCGTTCCGATATACGCCTCGAGATCTTTGCGCGACAGGCTTTTTTGCTCCATCAAAAACTTGATCGCGTCAACAGGATCCGACGCGGGAATCGCATAGTGTTCATCTTCATACTTCTCAACGAGCAGCATCAAGACATCCAGCTCATCACCTTTTTGCGTATTGGGTTTTGCGCCCCATAGCTCATCGATACGCTTTAACGCACGGTTCAGCTCACGGTCGTTTCGAATGGGCTTCAGTTTCATTTCAAACCTCAGATACGCTCAATATCCACAATTTCGTCATATTCCCTATGAGTCCCAACGAACTGAATCAGCATTCCATGCCGAACATAGTCCATATGCACTACGATTCTGTATTTGTTACCGCATAGATTAAACACCACGCGATTGCTCTTTAAGATGCTCGCATTACGCAAATCCGCCTTCAACGCGTGTGGCGTATTCCATTCTGCTTTCGCACAAAAGTTGCACCACTCCGTCATTTGCTTTTTCGCATCGCTGTATCTTCGGTTACTTTCCCAAAATTGTCTCAGCTTGGACTTTGCGATCACCCTCATCGATACACCCTTGCAGGCTCCCATTTTGGGAGGTTTTCCTGAGAGGGCCGCGGGTGGTTCCCTGGCCCGAGACCAAGGAAATATCTGGAATCCGACCTCGGATAAATAAGGTGTCGTGTAGGCGGGGCAGCGATCTATCTGCGTCAGCGTGACGCCATACGCTGTCCATACGCATAAGTCACACCGGGAGATGACATCACACGTGGAAAGTGTGGCATCGGACGGATTAGGCGAACCCCTGTGGCTTTTCATCTGGAAATCAGCTGATTACACACCTACGTAGCTCAGCAGAATCCTTATGACGATCTTTTATTTTTATTCCTGGGTACTTGGAAGCCAATATGGCGTCCCCAAGGGGAGGCCGGGGATTGCCTGTGTTGAGGGCCGCCTCCGAATTTGTGCTGTCATAACTCATTTATACGGAGTATTTAAAGATTCTCCGTATAGACTACTATACAGGACTTGAATTATACGGAGTCTTGGGTAATATTCCGTATAATTCTATTGGCTACGCGACATGCAAAGACTCCCACATACCACGCAACTTCTGTATGCAGAACTGCTTCAGCAGTGCGCAATCGCACTGCCGAATCAGCGCGGGGTTTCATTTGTGACCAAGACGGTCGGCGGCAACCAGTACTGGTATATGGAACTGGTGGTGGGCAGTACCAAGCGTCAGTATTCCCTTGGCCGAGACACCGATGAACTTCGCGCGCTGATAGAAAAACAGAAAAAGCTGTTTTCCCAGGCTGCCCCGGATTTAAAACAGCGTGAGAAACTGGTTGCCATGCTGGTGACTGGCGGCGGGTTCGCGCCCGGTGGTTCCGATGGGCGGGTCCTGGAAGTGTTGGCCCAGGCAGGCACTTTTCTGACAGGTGGCGTATTGGTAGGTTCTCATGCCTTTAATACCTACGGCAACATGCTGGGTGTGAGTTGGGCATCCGCTGCCATGCAAACCCAGGATATGGATCTCGCGAGCCTTCACCAGATAGAAATAGCCATGCGCCGGGATGCCCCCGACGTGAAATCTGTTTTACTGGAATCCGGAATGGGATTTTTTGAGGTGCCAGCATTGAATCCGAAATCGCCATCCACCAGTTTCAAGTTGCGCGGACAGGAGTTTAAAGTGGACATATTGACGCCACTCGAAGGTCCGAACACAAGCAAACCGGTGCACCTGCCACACTTCAAGACCTTTGCTCATCCCATGCGCTTTCTGGAATATCTGCTCGATGATAGCCAGGATGCTGTCATTCCTTTTCGTAGTGGCGTACTCGTCAATGTACCGAGTCCGGCGCGTTTTGCCCTGCATAAACTCGTCGTTTCCCAACGTCGTCCCGTTGCGCAACAGACCAAGGCAAACAAGGATATTCAGCAGGCCGAAGAGCTGCTGACAGTGTTGCTGGAAGATCGACCGGGTGATGTGTGGATCGCGCTCGAGGCGGCTCAAGGCATGCCGGATAAGTTTCAGCAGCAACTGGCTGGAGGAATGAGTCGCTTACCCGCGGGTGTTAAGCAGATCCTGAAAAACCATGGCGACTGATAGCGCTGGCATTGCATCGCGGCCATGGAGGAGTGGCCAGGCTTAAGATGATGCAACTGAATCGTCAGTTCATGCTATCAGCGTTATTGATCGGTGCCAGTTTGGGCTGCGCGCAGGGTCCGGGCGAAGCCGGTCGGGGCGTATGAATCACGAACGCTTTCACGGGTTCCGGTTCTTTTTTGTGGACGACAGGATTGACGTATACGTCATCTACAAGAAGCCGGGATGGCCGAAGATACTCGATGCGGATATGGTTAAAATGCACTCCTCAGAGTGACGGTAAACGTTGACTCAAAAGACCTGGAAGAATATGCGCAGCAAAGGAACCATAACCACCTGGAACGATGAGAAGGGCTTCGGCTTCATCACGCCTGTCAGCGGTGGGCAAGGTGTCTTCGTTCACATCAATGCCTTCAGCAACCGGCAGCGCCGTCCGGAGATCAATCAGTTGGTCACTTACGCCGTTTCTACCGACGCCAAGGGCCGACCATGCGCTATCAAAGCCACGCTGGCCGGCGATCGGCTTCCGGAAAGGAAGAAAGACTTGAATAGTTCACTATCGGTCGTTGTCGCCGCGTGCTTCCTGGCCATTGTGGGTGGTTCTGTTCTTGCAGCCGGGCTGCCGCCTCTGTTACTCGCCGTTTATATGGTAGCCAGCCTGCTCACGTTCATAGCGTACGCGGTAGATAAGTCAGCAGCCAGGAAAGGCGCCTGGCGCATCTCCGAAAACACGTTGCACTTGTTAGCGCTGACCGGGGGCTGGCCTGGTGCGCTAGCCGCTCAACACTCGCTGCGTCACAAGTCGAAAAAACAGTCCTTCCGCTCAGTATTTTGGTTAACGGTATTGGTGAACTGCGGGATATTCATCTGGCTGCTCACGCCGACCGGCGGTGGCACACTACGGGCGTTGATCGCCGGTGTCGCATGAGGCTGAAAAGCCCCTTAATCCGCAGCGACTTATGAACGATTTAAATGCTGAGTGTTTGCCAGGGAGTCCCCGGAAACAGATAGACGGTGCAGCCTGCTCCGCCAGACCGACCGTGATCAAAGCGCAGAAAAGGAAAAGCCCGGCGCAAGCCGGGCTTTGTGCTGTTGCATTGGCGTCCCCAAGGGAAGGCCGGGGATTGCCTGTGTTGAGGGCGGCTTCAAGGCTAGTGCTGGAACAGGATAAGGAATGACAGCAGCAGTTACAGGATGTAACGTTTGAATCCATGTGGTTAAGGACTGGCGAGAACCCTCCGAAGCTGTTGCTCTACGGTTATTTGATTTAACTTCGCCTGCTATACAATATCTTGTTGACATACCAGTTACTCGGTGTTATATCTTGTGCTTGCTTATAACCCGCCGTTTTCTTTGACCGACGGTTTCAGTCCCTATAAAATCGTGCGCTAAACCCAATTAACCATAATGGTTGAAAATTGAGCGCTCAGACCTCAATATATGACTTAGCTGACGTTCGAAGGATTGCGCAGACGGGGAACATTAACCTGGAGCGTAATGCCAACAGGGACTCAAGAAATCATATGTTCTTTGACCAAGACATCGTTCGATGCTTGGGTATGCTGACGCCTGAAAACTTCTATAAGCGTCTCGCGTACGATCTGGGCAATGGGAAACGGATCGAATTCGATGTGTACAAGATAGTATGTCCGAACTCAAATGCTGATGATATTCCGATGTATGTGAAACTGCGTATCAGTGCAAATAATTGGATATTCATCGGTTCGTTTAAACCTGAGTAGTAAAGACACATATGCCACTTGAACACGTAATATGCCCGGCTTGCGACTCTGCTTCTGTAGATGAGAAAACCAACGTTGAGAAATTCGAATATAAAGGCGCGGAGCTCGTAGTAGACAATTTCAAGTACTCGTTCTGTAATGAATGCGGTACAGAGTTCGTTACGCCAAAACAAAGGAGGACGAACGACCAAAAGTTAAGAGATAAACAGCGACTATTCGATGGTCTCCTTCAAGGTCGCGAAATAAAGAGAATAAGAAACTCCCTCGGACTTACCCAGCATTACGCTGCGTTCCTTTTTGGCGGTGGCATCAACGCATTCTCCAAGTACGAAAAAGGAGACGTTGTGCAGAGTGTCGCAATGGATCGTCTTCTCCGGGTTACTGACGTTGTTCCAGGTGTTTTCGAAGCACTTATACTTATATCGGCAAAGCAGCGAGTTTCGCTAAGAACTCGCCAAATACCGGAAGTCACTCTTTGCGCCTATGGAGAATGCCGCGATTCGGAACTAAACGTACCGCAAAGCAATATTATTCCTATTGGAAGCAGAAGTTCTAAGAAGCAAATGACCCCATCTCGGCGAGTTGAACGCACTGCCTGGCAGCATGTGAACAATGAATAAGAACATTATCTCTTCTGCCACGAAAAAGCTCGAACTAATAAATATCGTCTTGCATGAGACAAGCTTAGAGCGAGCTAGTGATATTGACCCTTTGATCTACCCAGTGAATCTAAGTCAACAAGGGATGCTGTCCGTACGGGCTGAGGAAATCTCTTATGAATCTGCGGAAGACGAGACTATCAATGTTTTTAGAACGTATGTAAATTTGGGGATTCGCGCTGTCAAAGAAGGCGACGACGATGAGGATGACGAGGTTGAGATCTACTTTACGTTAGAAGCCACCTATCGGGTGGATTATAATCAAAAGAAGCCTCTATCAGCTGAAGAGGCAGATGAATTTTCAAAGTTCAATTCGGTTCACAATGTGTGGCCCTTTTGGCGCCAGCATGTATTTGAAACGCTGAGGTCCGCTGATCTCCCAAAACTTCAAGTACCATTAATGCGCGGCATGGTTGAAAAGAAGTCGAAAAAATAGCTTCGCTATTCCCATGACACTACTCGCGCCTTATGTATTTGACCTGGTCCTCATCTTGACTAGCACACTGACCCCACCCCAAAATGAAGCCAGTCAACGACTATGATAAGCAGGTCGGCGCGAATCACATTAACGGAACTCTAGAAGACCGTTTCAAAGCGTTCCTTGGGGAACGGGATGCCTCTGAAAGCCTTGACGCCCCATCATTTGATGCGCTGCTTGCCAATGGAAAACGTGCTGATTTCTTGCTCGACGACCGCCGTATCGTATTGGAACTCAAGTTTCTTCAGGCGAATCCGGAGTACAAGGTTGAGGAACGCCTCGGTCCTCACCGTGATCGCCCTGACTTTCCAGTTTTCTACTGGGACGCAGATCTAAATGAAGTTCTACGGCATCTTCCCGATGGTGAAGATATTCGTCGCGAGATATCCAATGCTGTGACTCGATCCATTCAGGGAGCGCTGGAAAAAGCGGATGACCAAATCCGAGCCACGAAGACCGCTCTGAACATACCCGATGCCTGTGGTGTGGCCGTCATCCTTAATGAAAGAATCGGTATGCTTGCGCCCGATCTCGTTACCGCCAAATCTAGCGAGATCTTGCTGAAAAGGAAAGAAGGACAAATACGGTACAGAGATATCGCATACGTCTGGATCATTTCCGAAAGTCATAGATTATCCTGCGATGAGGACTCAGGTAACGCGTCCACGATCCTCTTGGCCGGCCCGATGGCCGATGCTCATGCCTCCGCTGGAGATTACCTTTCTTCACTGATGGAGCAATGGGCGCAATTTCTTGGCGTCCGATTTGTTTCGCTTGGGGAGCATGAGAACTTCGACAAATTGACGTTTGAGGAACGACCGGTTGAACCGCCCAAAACCACAGAGAACTTATTCCTGCCCCGCCACGAAATATGGCGGCAGGCGTATAGAAACCACCCTTACCTAAGGTCACTGTCAGAGGCCGATTTTTTGCAACACACAGCTCGGGTTTTCGCAACCATGACGCCGCATTTCATAAAGGGCGGTCGCAAGCTCTCAGATTCCGCAATTGCGGATCTTATGGAAGGATGGACACATGCACTAGAGGAAGCGAAGCATCGCCGAGTTGACATGAGGAAGCTGCAGCCTTATCTGCGGGATCTAAATGTATAAGCGGACTGCACAGCCTGGTCAACTATAATATTCGTGCAGAACAATATTGGCGCCTAACTATGAGCGACGAGAACTTCTACCGCCACGCCCAAGTCGATACTGTGAGCGGCATTTTTTATGATCCCGACAAGGCCATAGTTCGACTTCAGTACGTATCCGGCGACGTAACTTACGAAATTCCTTTCCCCTTGGAAGAAGCCTTGAGAATGGAAGAATATTTCATCATGGTCCGCAGAGGAATTGCAAAGGCGCACCGAGATCAGTCATGAAGCAACATGCACCAACTCCGCAATGTCCTCGAGACAACCGAGGTTAAGCGACAAATGTCTGAAGGGGCCGATTAAATCGGGCGGGGGCACCCCTACCAATCTGAATTCTCTTTGATATAGAAATCGGAATGGCTTAAAAAAGTATATTTCTTCTGAACTTGCCGGAAGAAGCGTGAGCAAAAAGTATGGGTCTACGTATCGGACCATTCCCGTAGCGATTGACCATCCCTTCAACGCTTGTCGTGCTGACTTGACAAGGCGTCGTTCGAATTCTCTAGGATCGCGAATGATGACGCAGGCGTCAGCTATGCCATCACTTCCCCCAAAGTCAAAGTGATACCTTGGGTTGAAGGACCCAGTCAGACAGTAAATGTAATGATCCGAAGGTTTCGAGTGCTCAACGACACCCCATCCCCTGGTAGGGCACATATCTTTAAACGTTCCCTTAATTATTCCGAGATCGTAGTCGTAGGGAGTGATATAGGTACGCAGCACAAGCTCGTTGTCTTGACGAGCAACGTTGTGTTCTTCTCCAGAGTAATATGAGGCCGGTGATAGCCGCAGCCTGCCGTGCTCCAAAAGTTCCTGCATCCATCGAGCGCTCCCGAATTTACAGAGTATATCCTTCCTAGCGCAGTGCGGAGCTAGATGGTGATTGCGTCTGACCAGCTCCAATGCCTCTTTATTCCATGGCATGCTTGCCATATCCGCGAGGCTTTCAATTGCAGTGTTTCGCCGGAAACATTCCACCTGCAGGTCAACCAGCTTCTGCGCCCAAAGCGATCCACCTTGCTCCGGAGGCACAAGGCCAATTTTCGCTTCGGGAGTGAAATTCAGAACATTTCGAAGAACGTCATCTAGTCGAGACTTAAGCTCACCATAGCCAGCATTTCCAAGGTAGGGTCTGAGCCGGTATTGAAAACGCCAATCATTCTCCAATGTGTTGCCATTCTTGTGTTCTAAATTAATGATATCCACTGATCTGATCAGGATGTCTTAGTGCGATTCAACCCAAATGCTTTCCCGCATTGCCTTCTGTGGCGGGAGCTCTCCGAGGACCACACTCCCGCCCATGGGATTTGTTCCGGTGACGCTGCTTTTAGGGTATTGTCAACCACTCTAGCATTTTAAGTCAAAAGGTACCTATGTGGACCTCGGTCTGGACAAAGACAAGAATTTCGTTTACGAAGGCAGCGGGCTCTATGGACATGCCCTGTGGCCATCTCCGATCATCGTTCCTGCGGCTTTTCGATCATCACAGCAGGACAATCCAGAACCAGCGGACAACAGTCTTGACCCCGGTACTTTTATTTTCAGAGAGAACTCGTTCGACCTGGCCAATCGTGTAAGGCGCGGCACATTTTACAAAGCCGGAGAGACTCAACCGGTAGCTTGGCGGGTATTTCCGCATCCCGCACTTCCACAAGAGGCCCGGCATGAACGCGTCATCGGAAAGCTCGAGAAATACCTTTTTACTTTCTACCAATATCGGGCAATACGTATGCAATCAGACTTTGGAGATGCACAGCCATTAGTGCTTCTCGGGACGAAGGATAGTTTCACCATATGGTCGATAGCGTCAATAGAGT
>JAGFJP010000130.1 GCA_024102665.1 Thiogranum sp.
ACGGCGAACACTATCAAATATTAAGCACCGCCCCCGCGTGTTTATGCGACACTGGCGCACATGACCGGATCACCGGAATTCCACGTGAAACGGGCCGACTGGCACCGCGATCAAGCGCTGTTGAGAGCTGTCCGTGGCGCGGTTTTCGTCGAGGAACTGGGCATTCCGGAACAGCTCGAGTGGGATGGCAGGGATGCCGCAGCGACGCACCTGATTGCCTGGACGGAAGACGGCACCGCGGCGGGAACGGTGCGCCTGTTGCCGGACGGCAGAATCGGGCGCATGGCGGTTCTGCGCGCCTGGCGCGGCCGGGGCATCGGCACAGCCCTGCTGCAGACGCTGCTGGAACTGGCGCGCCGCCAAGGATTCGCCGAACTGCATCTGCACGCGCAGGTCCCGGCGATCACATTCTACCGACGTTTCGGTTTCCGCCCCGACGGTCCCGTATTCGAAGAAGCCGGCATAGCTCACCAGGCGATGCGTCTGGCTGTACAGTAGCAAACGATCGCAGTACTCTTTGGCCATGAGCAGCGAAGAGAATTTCAGGCAATTTGTTGAACTCAGACTCGGCGTTTCGGACATCGAAATCGATCTGGCCACGCGCGCCGAGACGCAGCACGCCACCGACCTGATGGCCGGCCAGGCGCAGTTCTCCCTGGATATTTTCAGCCGCGATCTGGATGGGCTGCTTTACGAACGTCAGGCCTTTCTCGACGCGCTCACCGCCTTGTGCAGGCGCAACCGCAAGTCCCGCATCCGGTTCCTGGTGCAGGATCCCGTGAGCGCCGTGCGGCGCAGCCTGCGTCTGCTGGAACTCAGCCGCAAGCTCAGCAGCTCAGTTGAAATCCGCGAACCGCACCAGGATTACCAGCATTTCAACGAAGCCTTTATGATCGTCGACGAGTGTGGCCTGATCCATCGCGGCCTTGCCGATCGTTACGAGGGCACGGCGAATTTTTATGCGCCGGTCGAAGCGCGCCGCAAACTGGCGTTCTTTACCGAAGTCTGGGAGCGCAGCGAAGTGAATCCGGAGTTCCGCAGACTCTACCTTTGATGAAGCGTCTCATTCTCTCCCTGCTCGCGCTGACCCTGTTTGCCGCGACCGCCGCCGCCGACAGCATCGAAGTCATCGAGCTGCGCAACCGGCCTGCCGCGGATCTGATACCGGTGATCAGGCCGATGCTGGACGCCGGCGGCTCCTTGACCGGCCAGGGCTTTCAGCTCATCGTGCGCAGCAATCCCGGCAACCTCGAGCAGATCAGGCACCTGGTGAACGCGCTGGATACGGCGCCGGAGCAGCTGCTGATTTCCGTCTTCCAGGGTACCGAACGGGACCTGCGCGCGCTCGCCATGAGTGGCGGCCTGCGCTATGAGAACGACCACGTGGAGGGTTCTGCAGGCGACCATAGCAGCCAGCAACGCGGCGCCGGTATCCGCTACAGCACCGACGGCACCAGCGTCACGGCGCGCACCCTGGCAACGCGCGGGCGATTGTCGGACAACCCGATCCACCAGCTCAGGGTCACCTCGGGTTCTGAAGGTTATGTGGAAACCGGCCAGTCGATTCCCTACTTCTCGGGAAGCGTTTGGCGAGGGCCGCGTGGCACCTCCGTTGAAAGCGCCGTCGACTACAAGGATGTCACCACCGGTTTTTATGTATTGCCACGCGTGCGCGGCGAGCATGTCACGCTGGAAATCAGTCCGCACAAAAACGCAGTCAGCCAGACCCGCGCCGGCGCCATCGACACCCAGCGCGCCACCACGACGGTGAGCGGTCCGCTCGGCGAGTGGTTGCAGATCGGCGGTGTTACCGAGCAGGTCGAACGATCCGGTTCGGGGATCGGGAATATCGCTTCTACAGGCAGCAGAACCAACGCGAGTATCTGGATCAGGGCCGAGCGTGTTCCCTAGGGCCTGTTAACACTATCCGCAGCGTGGCGTTGCAGCCCCAAAAGGCGCCAGGCAGAAACATCTACCGACACAAATAAGGAGAAACCATGTTCGGATTTCAGGAGTTTGTACTGCTGATCCTGGTGCTGGCGGTGGTAGTGGTCGCCATGGGGGTGAAATCCGTGCCCCAGGGAATGGAGTACACCGTAGAACGCTTCGGGCGTTACACACGCACGCTGCGCCCCGGCCTCAACCTTATCACGCCGATCGTGGATCGCATCGGCGCCCGGCTCAACATGATGGAACGCGTCATGGATGTGCCTTCACAGGAAGTCATCACCCGCGATAACGCCATGGTGACGGTGGACGGCGTGGTGTTTTTCCAGGTTCTGGATGCCGCCAAGGCCGCTTACGAGGTCAGTCAGCTGGAACTGTCCATCCTCAACCTCACCATGACCAACATCCGCACCGTGATGGGCTCCATGGATCTCGACGAGTTGCTGTCGCAGCGCGACAAGATCAACGCCCAGCTGCTGCACGTGGTCGACGATGCCACAACGCCCTGGGGCGTCAAGGTCACCCGCATCGAGATCAAGGACATCACCCCGCCGCGCGACCTGGTCGATTCCATGGCCCGCCAGATGAAAGCCGAGCGTGAGAAACGCGCCAATATTCTCGAGGCGGAGGGCTTCCGCCAATCGGAGATTCTCAAGGCCGAAGGCGAGAAACAGGGCGCCATTCTCGAGGCCGAAGGCAGACGTCAGGCAGCGTTCCTGGAGGCGGAGGCACGGGAACGCCTGGCGGAAGCGGAAGCCAAGGCCACGCACATGGTGTCGAAGGCCATCGCCGAGGGCGACATAAACGCCATCAATTACTTTGTCGCCACCAAGTATGTCGAGGCGCTGCAAAGCATCGCCATGTCACCCAATGAAAAACTGGTGCTGATGCCCCTTGAGGCCGCCAGCGTCATCGGCGCGCTGGGCGGCATCACCGAGCTGGCCAAAGAAGCGCTCAGCCAGCAGCAGGGCAGGAAAGCCTGATGGACCAGCTGAGCTTCTGGCACTGGTGGATACTTGGCGCAGCATTGGTCATCCTGGAAGTGTTCGCACCCGGGGCATTCTTCCTGTGGCTGGGCATCGCCGCAGGCGTGGTGGGCGGCCTGATCTACCTGTGGCCGAACATTGGCTGGGAATACCAGCTCCTGATTTTTTCCGTGCTGTCGGTGGCCAGCATTGTCATCTGGCGCAGGTTCTTTCGCGGTCAGCCGGCAGACACCGATCAGCCGTCGCTCAACCGCCGCGCCGAACAGTACGTCGGACGCACCTTCACCCTGAGTGAGGGCATTGTCGACGGCACCGGCAAAATCCGCGTGGACGACTCGACCTGGAAAGTGCGCGGCGCCGACTGCCCGGCGGGCAGCCACGTGGAAGTCATCGGTGTCGACGGCACCATTCTGCTAGTCAGGTGCAAGTAGATCACATCATGGGATGCCCGGCATTTCCTTCTTGCGATATGACTTGTAGGCGCTGAACACTGCGTCGTCGAGCTTGTCATCGGACACACCGGCAACCGAGAACTCGCGACCCTGTTTGAGATCTTTCATCGCCACCGGCACGCCCTGTGCGTCACCGATGTCGAGGTTCGGCACGCCGGTCGTCATACCGGCTGCCAGCTTCTGCGCCTTGCCGGCCATGTCACGTGTGAAAGCCATCATGGCGCTGAGCGTGTCGAAATCCGCGTCCGACATACCGGCATCGGCTTCGGTTGCCAGGCACACCTCGGCCACCGGCTGCCCGCCGTTGAGGACTTCATAAAGGTCGCAATCGAAACCCGACACGGTTTTGCTGCCGCGCTTGACGGTGCGAATGTCGTCAGCAGGTTGCGAATCCATCGTTCCCAGGTCGACCATGCCTCCCATGCGCTGTTCAATCATGGCGCGTTGCTCCGGCGGCATATTCTTCAGCTGTTCGCGCATCATGGCGATTTGCGGCGCGATCTGTTCGCGCATCGCTGAAATGGTGCCGGCATAGCGATCGATCGTCGCACGGTCGATTTCCATGTATTCCTGCTGCGCGGTACGCACGTGGATGACGGTATCGCGCGTCTTGTCGTACAGCATGTAATCCGCCTGACCCGGCTGCGACATGCGCACCATGTTGCCCTTGATCTGGATCAGGGCGTCATCGGCGCCCCGCGAATCCTTCATCCTGATTGTGGCATCCGACTGGACCGTCGGGGATAGCAGCACGGCCGCAATGATGCCGGCTGCTTTTACCAATGATGATCTGTTGATGTTTCGCATTGCCCTGCTCCCGTTCTCGCCAAACCAAGGAACGTCAGTGTAACTTCGTCGCCCGCGACGGGGAAGTCGTACCCCCCTTCAATAGCATGGGTACTCCACCCTCTGGGTGCGGGCATCGCAATGACGCAAAATCGGACACCCGAATCATTGCAGCAACAGTTGCTGCAACAGGATCAGGTCGGGTATGCCCAACGCTCCGTCCGGCGCACCGGCCGGATACAGATCGCCGTGCGCGAGATGGGTCTCGCTCGCCGCGAGCAGCCCCAGCGCGATACGTGTCGCGATCAGCAAATCCGCCGCATTCACGCTGCCGTCCGCCGTCAAATCGCCATCGCCGACATTCGCCGTCAACGGAATCGGATCGACGCCGTCATCGATCCCGTCACCGTCGGTATCCGCCGACAGGGGATCGAGATCCTGGCCCGGCGTGTAGGCGCTGTAATCGCCGTCATAGCCGACTTCGTCGGCATCGCTCAGGCCGTCGCCGTCACTGTCCGCCAGCAATGGATCCGTGCCAATCAGCGACTCCAGGAAGTCACTCAAACCATCGTTATCATCATCGTCGTCACAGGCATCACCGCTGTTGTCGGCGTCGGTATCCGTCTGCGCCGGATTGGCAACCGCGACGCAGTTGTCATCGCCATCGAGTACGGTGTCTTCATCGCGGTCGATACCGATGCGCACGCCGTCGCCCGGCGGCACCGCGGTCCAGGTCAGGGTTTGCCCCGGCAGCTGCGCCAGCGCGCGCAATGCAGCTCCTGTCAGCCCGGCCTCGGCTGCCCGGTCGCTCTCGAAACTCCCGTCCGGTTTGCGTCGCCAGCCGCGCGCCTGGCCGTTGACGATACCTTTCACCACCAGATCCGCATCGCCGGCCGCGGCTCGCGCGATCAGCAGGTCTATGCGCGGGTTCACCACCGCGCTGTTGCTGTCATCGAGCGTGATCTGCTGTCCGACGACGGGCTTGAGGTTGGAATCAAAGGCAAAGAGGAACTGCTCGACCTCCTGCCTTTGCGCATCGCCGTTCGGGAAACCGAAACCGAAAATATTCAGGAAACGCAGCAGTGTGTCGGTACTGCCATCATGCAGGAAGCCGAAACCCCGCACCTGGTCGCCCTTGTGCGCATTATCCCCGACATTGAAAAATGGCGGCAGGGCCGGCATGCCGAACATGCCGACTTTTGAATACAGGTTGCGCAGTTGCGGAATCTTGAAGTGTTGCGACTCGAACTCGAAGCTGCCCCTGCCATCGGTGCCGAAGAACCCCTGCCCCGGATTCAGCACATGACAGCCGTTGCAGGTGGTGATTCCGTCGGAAATGGCATTGAAGTAGAACGTCCGGCCGGCGGATTGCTTCGCGGTCAGCGAATCATCCAGTTTGCGGATCGGGTTCGGCGGCGGCAGCACCTGCAGGATGAAATCCGCAAACGCCTGCATCTCGGCGTCCGAACCCGGGACAGCGCGTCCCAGAAGACCTTCGAAGGCCACTCCGAACTTCTTGAACGACAGCACCTCGTTGTACGCGCCGCTGTCGGGCTGGGCATTGGCTTCGTCGTTGCCGCCGGTACGGTCGCCGCGCCAGTGCATGGAACCATGACCGTTCATGCCGCGCAGGGTCTGCGTCGTCATCGGGCCCTTCATCGGGTGAAAATGCTTGTAGGACGCGGGCGGATTGTTGTTCTCGATGATGAAATCCAGCGGATTGTTGAGTATCGATCCGGTGGGATCACCCAGGTCCCAGGCCAGGCTGTCGAGATCACCGTCAACATGGCAGCTGGCGCAGGCCGCTTCACCATTGCTGGATGTCAGGTTCGCGTCATACAGAAAACGCCGCCCGGTGAGGATGGCCGCCGGTTCCGGATTGGCCAGCTGGATGTGATCGATTTCGGTGGCGGTGTCGGTGTCGACAATGGACAGCCCGTTGTCGAAACGCGTGGTGACATACAGGCGGTTGCGCGTTTCATCCAGCGCCAGACCGGCGGGTCCGCCGCCGCTGATGTGCACGTGGTCGGCGCTGTCCGGCACGAAGCTGTCGTTCTCCAGTTGCGCGACGTTGAAAATACCGACCTTGTCTGAACCCTTGGCGGCAACGTAAAGCGTATTGCCGTCACTGGAAATGACGAGCTGACGCGGCAACGCCAGGCTTCTCTCGGCGGTCCCGGGCGGGGCCGGCGACACGCTGTAGTCGATATGCTTGTTCAGATGCCGGGGCGCGACGCTGCCGCTGACAGGATCGATCACCGTGATATGCGTTTCATGCTGGCGCCCGATGACGGAACTGACAGTGCTGCCCGGCGCCCGCGTGCCTTCGAACCGCACCTCGTTGACGGCTTCGGTGTTGGCGACAAACAGCTTGCCGCTGACCGGGTTCACCGCCATGTTATACAGCACCGTGCCGACCCCGGTATAAAACTGCGTCTCCACCGGCGGGCTGGCGTTGGCGTCGATGGCAAACACGTCCTTGTCCGGCAGGTTGAAGCGCACCAGTCCGTCCCAGCTGCGGCCCAGCTCGTCTTTCCAGTGCAGGCCGTCGTACTTCACGATCAATCCCGCTTCCGGTTGCGGCTGGTTGTCGGCATCGACATTGGGCGCCGGCAGGCCACCGGGGGCAACCACGCCGTCCACAACGCAGGTGCCCGCCGCCGCGCCGCCGTTGCACACCGCGCCCTCGTTGAGCACCGTGGTGCGGTTGCCGGAATGAAATATGCCTGCGTAAACGGTCGAGCCATCCGGCGACACCGCCAGCGGCCGCGGCGTGTCGCCGAACAGGCTGATCACGGTCAACGGCGTGCCGCCCGGACCGCTTCCCGGATTGCTCGCGTCGAACACCCACACATCCGCGCGCCCGACGCCGGCCGTGGTCAGCTCGCCGGGGTTGAGCGGATCGGTGTACGGGCTGTTCTGCCCGCGGTGCGCCGTGGTGATAAAAGCCCGGTTGCCGCCCACGCCGGCGAACACAATGTCGCGCGGTTCATCGCCCACCAGCAGCGTGCGCACGACACGCGGTGGCGTGGCAGCGACATCGACGATACTGACGGAATCGGAAAGATGATTGACGACCCAGACTTCGCCGCCATTGCGCACCGCCACGGCCACCGGTTCCATGCCCACCGGAACGGAATCCTCCGGCACCAGGCCGGCGGCGGTTATGGTGAATATCTCGAGGCGGTTATCCGGGGTGTTGACGGCGAACAGGCGGTTGCCGTCCGGCGACATTGCCAGGGGACGTACCTGGCCGCTTTCGAAAGCCGAGAATGACGCGCCGCAGACTGCCGGCAACATGACCGCCACAAACAACAGGCAGGCCCCCGAACGCACCCGGGCGGGACGTTTGCGCATGGCTCCTCCTTCCATGTCGTTATTGTTCTTGGTCGCGCTCTCGGGCGCTTGATGCCGCCGATTCTGCCACGTTTGCGCGACGCATCGCCACATTGGCGTGCGTTTCCGCAATGCGCAGTGAAGCGCCTGTTTTCTCCCGCTTTCGGCGTCACCGAGCATCGACGCTCCAAAGCTGTTACAATGCGCAACTCCCAGGCAATCTCCAAGACCATGAAAACACTGGAACAATTACTTCAAGAACGCATCCTTATTCTCGACGGCGCCATGGGCACCATGATCCAGCGCTACAAGCTGGACGAAGCGGACTATCGCGGCGAGCGTTTCAGGGACTGGCCCACCGATCTCAAGGGCAACAACGATCTGTTGTCGCTGACGCAGCCGCAGATCATCCGCGACATCCACAAAGCCTATCTCGAGGCCGGCGCGGACATTATCGAGACCAATACCTTCAATTCGACCTCGATTTCGCTGTCCGACTATCAACAGCAGGACCTGGTGTTCGAGCTCAACTACCAGTCGGCACGGCTGGCGCGCGACGTCGCCGATGAATTTTCGAGCGCCGACAAACCGCGCTTCGTCGCCGGCGTGCTCGGTCCGACCAGCCGCACGGCCTCCATCAGCCCGGACGTCAATGACCCCGGGTTCCGTAACGTCACATTCGACGAGCTGCGCGATACGTACTATGAAGCAACCCGCGCGCTGGTTGAAGGCGGCGCCGACATCATCCTCATCGAGACTATCTTCGACACGCTCAACGCCAAGGCTGCCGCGTTCGCGATGCAGACCTATTTCGAAGACTCGGGCAACACACGCCCGGTGATCATCTCCGGCACCATTACCGACGCCTCCGGCCGCACCCTGTCCGGGCAGACCGCCGAAGCTTTTTTCAACTCCCTGCGCCACGTCAACCCGATCTCCATCGGTTTCAACTGCGCGCTGGGCGCCAAACAGTTGCGTCAGTACATCGAGGAACTCGCCGGCACCGCCGACTGTTACGTCAATGCGCACCCGAACGCCGGCCTGCCCAACGAGTTCGGCGAATACGATGAATCGCCGCAAGCCATGGCGGCGGAACTTCGCGAATGGGCGCAGAGCGGATTCCTGAACATTATCGGCGGCTGCTGCGGCACCACGCCGGCGCACATCAAGGCGATTGCCGATGCGGTGTCTGATTTTCCGCCGCGCAAGAAGATCAAACCCGACTTCACGCTGCGCCTGTCGGGCCTGGAGCCCTGCAACATCCGCGACGATTCGCTGTTCGTCAACGTCGGCGAGCGCACCAACGTCACCGGCTCCGCCCTGTTCAAGAAAATGATCCTCAACGGCGAATACGACCGCGCGCTGGAAGTGGCGCGTCAGCAGGTGGAAAACGGCGCCCAGATCATCGACATCAACATGGACGAAGGCATGCTCGACGGCGAGCAGGCCATGACCACTTTCCTCAGACTGATCGCCAGCGAACCGGATATTTCACGCGTGCCGGTGATGATCGACTCATCGAAGTGGAACATCATCGAAGCCGGCCTCAAGTGCGTCCAGGGCAAAGGCATCGTCAATTCCATCAGCATGAAGGAAGGCGAAGCGGCCTTCCTTGAGCACGCGAAGTTGTGCCGCAAGTACGGCGCGGCAATTATCGTCATGGCTTTCGATGAAACCGGCCAGGCGGACACCCGCGAGCGCAAGGTCGAAATCTGCACCCGTGCCTACAAGCTGCTCACCGAACAGCTCGGCTTCCCGGCCGAGGACATCATTTTCGATCCGAATATTTTCGCCATCGCCACCGGCATCGAAGAACACAACAACTATGGCGTGGATTTCATCGAGGCCACCCGCACCATCAAGCAGACATTGCCGCACGCCCGCGTATCCGGCGGCGTCAGCAATGTGTCCTTCTCCTTCCGCGGCAACAACCCGGTGCGCGAGGCCATCCACGCCGTGTTCCTGTACCACGCCATCAAGGCCGGCATGGACATGGGCATCGTCAACGCCGGACAACTCGCCATCTACGACGAACTGCCCGCCGAACTGCGCGAGCGCGTCGAAGACGTGGTGCTCAATCGCCGCGATGACGCCACCGAGCGCCTGCTGGAAATCGCCGACAAGTACAAGGGCGAAGGCGGCGCCGTGGAAAAGAAAGAAGACCTCGAATGGCGCAGCTGGCCTGTGACCAAACGCCTGGAACACGCGCTGGTGAAAGGCATCGACGCTTTCGTCGAGGAAGACACCGAGGCCGCGCGTCAGGACTTCGACCGCCCTATCCAGGTCATCGAAGGCCCGCTGATGGACGGCATGAACGTGGTCGGCGACCTGTTCGGCGACGGCAGGATGTTCCTGCCGCAGGTGGTGAAAAGCGCGCGCGTCATGAAAAAGGCAGTGGCCTACCTGCTGCCCTATATCGAAGCCGAAAAAGACGCCAACGCCAAGGCCAAGGGCAGGATCCTCATGGCCACCGTCAAGGGCGACGTGCACGACATCGGCAAGAACATCGTCGGCGTGGTGCTGCAGTGCAACAACTTCGAGGTCATCGACCTCGGCGTCATGGTGCCCGCGCAGAAAATTCTCGACGCCGCCAGAGAACACAAGGTCGACATCATCGGCCTGTCCGGCCTGATTACACCCAGTCTGGATGAAATGGCGCATATCGCAAAGGAAATGGAACGCGAAGGCTTCGAGATACCGTTGCTGATCGGCGGCGCCACCACCTCGCGCGTGCACACCGCCGTCAAGATCCAGCCCGGCTACCATGGCACCACCGTGTACGTGAAAGATGCATCGCGCGCCGTTGGCGTCGCCCAGAACCTCGTCAGCGAGGGCAACATGGAAGCCTATGTCGCGGGCATCAAGGACGAATACGAGAAAGTGCGCGCCCAGCACGCCGGCAAACAGCGCAAGACCGAGTGGCTGCCCATCGCGCAGGCGCGTGCCAACAAAACCAGGATAGACTGGACCGGCTACACCCCGCCGCGCCCGGCGGTGCTGGCGGATGCCGCCGCCGGCAATGCCGCGCTGCGCGCGGATTCCCACGCCGACCGCCCGATCCTGGTGTTCGACAACTTCCCCCTGGAACAGCTCGTCGACTACATCGACTGGACGCCGTTCTTCAAGACCTGGGAACTCGCCGGCAGCTATCCGAAAATCCTGGATGATGAAACCGTCGGCCCCCACGCCCGCGAACTGTTCGACGACGCGAAGAGAATGCTCGGGCAGATCGTCGACGAAAAATGGCTGCAGGCCAGAGCCGTCATCGGCCTGTTCCCCGCCAGCCAGGTGAATGACGACGACATTGAACTCTACACCGACGACTCGCGCAGCGAAGTGCTTACCACGCTGCACCATCTGCGCCAGCAGAACCAGAAACCGCCGGGTCGCCCCAACCAGTGCCTGGCGGATTTCGTCGCGCCCAGGGAGACCGGGCTGAAAGACTACCTCGGCGCCTTCGCCTGCACCGCCGGCATCGGCATCGACGAACACGTCAAGCGGTTCGAAAAGCAGCACGACGACTACCACGCCATCATGATGAAGGCGCTGGCCGACCGCCTCGCCGAGGCCTTCGCCGAATTGCTGCACGAGAAAGTCCGCAAGGAGATCTGGGGCTACGCCAGCGATGAAACCCTCAGCAACGAGGAACTCGTCAAGGAACAATACAAAGGCATCCGCCCCGCCCCCGGCTACCCCGCCTGCCCCGAGCACACGGAAAAGGCGCTGCTGTGGAAGCTGATCGATCCGGTCACCAACGCCGACATCGCGCTGACCGAGAGTTTTGCCATGATGCCCGCGGCATCGGTTTCAGGCTGGTATTTCAGCCATCCGGAGTCGAAGTACTTCGGGGTCGGGAAGATCAACCGGGACCAGGTCGAGGATTATGCGCGACGCAAAGGCATGACGGTCGAGGAAGCGGAGCGGTGGCTGGCGCCGAATCTGGGGTATGAGCCAGAGGAGCGGAAGTCGGCGGTGGGATAGGGAAAACGGGAAAAGAGAAAAGGGAGAAAAGGAGAGAAAAGGGGACGGAGGGAATATATTTTAATCCCTCCGTCCCCTTTTGCCCCTTTTGCTCCTTTTGCTAGAGCACTTGATCGCGGTCACTCAATCGCTTTTGCGCTTGAGGCACCTCTGTCACCACCTGGATTGCCTGTTCTTTGCGGGCCCGGCTATCCTGCCTTGCCCTGGCGAGATAGCCGGCCAGGGCGCCACCGCCGGTTGCCAGCAGCAACAAGCCAAGCGTCATAAACTGCGTGAAAACCATCAGCGAACCGGCAGCGATGACACCGACAAAGGCGCCGCCGACCTTGAAGCTGGCCCTGGCATGGGCACGATTGGTTTCCCTGGTGATCTGTGCGTGGCTTTTCTCGATCAGCCGGTTTTTCTGCCGCTCAGCATTCAGGCGAAGTTTTTCGCGCTCGCTGAAAAATTCATCCTTGGCCCGGGCGACAGCATCTTTCCGGAGATGAGCGGCAATGGACTCGAACCAGAAGGCCGTGACCAGACTGATGACCAGCGCGAGACAACCGATCGCAATCCAGAGTTCCTGATCCCGGGTTCTTTGCGCGGCCAGTATCAGCGCAACAGTGGCGATCTGGATAATGAGTATTCCCGGCAGGTACCTGAGCATGCTGTCATAGTAGAAATAAAGCAGGCTTAAATAAAGGGGGCGCGCCCTGGATCATCTGCCGCAGCATTTCTTGTATTTCTTGCCGCTGCCACACGGGCAAGGCTCGTTTCGTCCCGTCTTGGGCGCCTCACGCTGAAACTGCACCGGACCGACGTCCTTGCCGCCGCAGTACAGCCACGCGCCGTCGATTTTACGGAACCGGGACAATTCGTGGTGTTCGTGCGTCACGCCATCCCGTTCATAACGGGCCTTGAATTCCACGGTGCCTTCCTTGTCGTCCGCAGCGCCAGCTGACGTTTTTACGATCTCAAGGCCCAGCCAGGTGGAGTCGCGTGCCCACGTCTCAGTCGCGTTTTTATCGAAGTCCCGCAGCTCACTGGCGTGCAGAGTCGATGCCAGGTAGTTGATGTCCTGCAAGACATAGGCGGTGTACCGGGAGCGCATCAGTGCCTCCGCGGTCGCTGCCTTCGCCGCGCCATCAATCACGGGCTTGCAGCAGGCATCGAGGGATGCCCCGGAACCACAGGGGCAGGAAGCATATTCTGTCATGGTAAATTGTCCAGCGTGATCCGGGTGGCAAATGATGACGGGCATTGTAGTGCATACGCAGGTGGCGATCGATACTGCCGCGTTTCCCGCAAGAGACAGGAAGGCTAAAATCCGACGGACGGGATCGGACGGTCACACACACCATGTTCAACTATCTCAGGCAATGGCGACGGAAACGCATCATCCGGCGCAGCAGGATCAGCGAAGACGCCTGGAAAAGCGTTTTTGCGCAGCTGCCGATCCTGGGCCATTTGTCCGCCGCGGAGAAAGATCGTCTCCGGGATCTCGCTGTCCTTTTTCTCAATGAAAAATCCTTTTTCGGTGCGCATGGTCTCGAAGTCACGGAGCACATGCGCCTGCTGATTGCGCTGCAGGCGTGCCTGCCGATACTGCATCTCGGGCTTGACTGGTATGCGGGGTGGTCGACCATTATCGTCTACCCCGCCGGCTTTGCGCCCGTCCGTGAAGTCGAGGACGAATTCGGGCTGGTGCATACCGTAAGAGAAGAACTGATCGGCGAGGCATGGCACGACGGTCCGGTCATTCTGTCCTGGGAAGACAGCGGAGTTGCCGGAGCTGCGGACGCCAAAAACGTGGTCATCCACGAGTTCATCCACAAGCTGGATATGCTGAATGGCGCGGCCGATGGCTTTCCGCCCATGCATGCAAACGTGGACGCCGAAACCTGGTCCGCGACTTTCAGCGCAGCATTCGCCGATTTCCAGGAACATCCGAAACCGGGACTGGACGACTACGGTGCAACCGATCCGGCCGAGTTTCTTGCCGTGCTGAGTGAAGTCTTTTTCGAGAATCCCGTCCTGCTCAATGGCACCTACCCGGAGGTGTACGGGGCGCTGAGCCGGTTTTTCAGGCAGAATCCGATTCAGAACCCGGCGAACCCGGCGTCAGACGCGGGCGGCGCTTATTCCCCGAACTCAAGGGTCTCCTGAACCGCTTCGACACCGGCGCGCGCGCATGCCTCGTCCAGGTCACCGCCCGGGGCGCCGCTGACACCGACCGCCCCCACCAGCGAGCCGGCCGCCTGCAACGGAACCCCGCCTGCCAGCACCTTCACGCCGTCGAGCAGATTCAGTTCGTCGACCATGTCCGGGCGGTTCTTGCGCAGTTCGGCCGACGTCGTATTGGCCATGATGACGGCCTGGGTCTTGCCGTGCGCCAGCTCGGTGAAATAGCGGTTGGAGTAGATATCGCGCATGACCACCAGCGGTTCACCGCTGCGGTCCGTCACCACGACCGATACCTGGTAGCCCTTCTTGCGACAGGACTCGATCGCCGCATCGGCAACGCTGCGCGCCATATCCAGTGACAGCTGTCTGGTATTCACCAGTCCTTGTGCCGGCGCCTGAGCGCTGCTGAGCAAAAGCAGGGCGGTTGCGATTACCGTGCTATTTTTCATGCCATTATCTCCTCTTGCGTGCGCTGTCCGGTGATCCCGTGTGCCTGCAGTATGACGCGAACGGGCGGGTTTTTCTTCCATTCCACGCGGCGGCAGCGTACGGCGGCCCAACGTCTATAATCTGCTTTAGCAGCGCGCACCGGGGACTGCGCGCCAGACGCAACGAAAGTCGGCAACGACAGGAGGGTGGTATGGAGAAATCTATCTTCAGGCCCCACTCCATTCACATGGAGTTTCCCGGGGTCGTACTGGTATCCGCTGGCAGTCCGTTCGAATGGCTGCGCAATGGCTGGCAGGATATGCGCCGCAGTCTGCCGGTCAGTCTCGGCTACGGCCTGCTGTTCGCGCTGCTCGGCTATTTGCTGTTGAGCTTCGCGTGGCCGCGCCTGCACCTCGCCATGGCACTGACCAGCGGCTTTCTGCTGGTGGCTCCCCTGCTGGCGCTGGGATTTTATGATCTCAGCCGCCAGATCGAGTCGCGCGCGAAGCCGTCGCTGGCGCACGCGCTCACGGCCTGGCGGCGCAACAGGGGCTCGGTCGGGATGTACGTGGTGCTGCTGCTGTTTATCCTCGTCACCTGGGAGCGGCTCTCGGCAATCATCGTCGGCCTGTTCCTCGGCGGCAACGTCACCGATGTCACCAATCTTTTCGGCGAGGTCATCGGCTCCGGCGAGCATCTGCCGTTCCTCGCGGCGTACGCGCTGTTCGGTCTGGCAATGGCCGGTCTCGTGTTCGCCATCAGCGTGGTGTCGCTGCCGATGCTGCTCGACCGCGACATCGATCTGGCGACCGCCGTCATGACCAGTCTCTGGGTGGTGCGCGAGAATCCGCTGCCGATGCTGGTATGGGCCGCGATTATCGCCGGCCTGATAACGCTCGGGTATCTCGCGTTCTACATCGGCCTGGTGCTGGTGTTCCCGTTGCTGGAGTTAAAGGGGACGGAGGGAATAAATTTTAATCCCTCCGTCCCCTTTTTC
>JAGFJP010000138.1 GCA_024102665.1 Thiogranum sp.
AGCTGCCGGCCAGATCGGCAACCGCCTTGTCCTGCGCGCGCTCGCGGCGGTTGGCGTCCTCGATGCCGATGCAATGAAAGCGCACGGTATCACCGGGTTTCAGTTGCCCCGTTTTCCAGAGCTCCGACTGCACGATGGTCGCCGGACACACGAAGCCGCCGAGGCTGGGACCATCGGGACCCAGGATCACCGGCATGTCGCCGGTGAAATCGATACTGCCGATGGCGTAGGCGTTGTCGTGAATATTGGACGGATGCAGGCCGGCCTCGCCACCGTCCTTGCGCGCCCACTGCGGCCTGGGTCCGATCAGGCGCACGCCGGTGCGGCTGGAGTTGTAGTGCACTTCCCAGTCGGTGGCGAAGAACATCCTGATGTCATCGTCGGTGAAAAAGTCCGGCGCGCCGTGCGGGCCGTACATCACCTGTATGTCCCAGTGCCTGCCGTAGACGGGAATCAGCGCCTGCGGAACCGGCCGGCATCCGGCGTCGGATTCAGCGCGCCGGTTCAACCGCAATACATCGCCAACGCGCAGCGGGCGACCGCCGTGCCCGCCGAACTGCCCGAGCGTAAAGGTGGACTTGCTGCCGAGGTAGTCCGGCACATCGAACCCGCCCTGTACCGCAAGGTAGGTACGGTTGCCGTCACCATCGATGCTGCGCAGCTTGAGCACCGATCCGGCTTTCACCGCGACCGGTTTCCAGTAGTCGATGGCCTGGCCGTCGAGCAGCGCTTTCATATGCGCCCCGGCCAGGGCAATGACGCTGTCGGTGTTGAACTGCAGTGTCGGGCCGGTGACCGTGAGTTCCAGCGCCGCGGTGCCTTGCGGATTGCCGACGGCACGATTGGCGAGGCGCAGCGCCAGGTGGTCCATGGGGCCGGAGGGCGGAACACCCACGTCCCAGTAGCCGGTGCGCCCCGGGTAGTCCTGCACCATGGACTGGGTGCCGGGCGCCAGCACATCGATGGTCAGGGGCTTGAAGCGGAACTTGTCGAGGTAGCGCGTGTAGTGCTCGCCCGCGGCGAACACGGCGTCTTGCAGCACCTGTTGCAGGTAGGCGAGGTTCGACTCGATGCCGTGCAGCGAGGTCTCGGACAGCGCCCGGGTCAATGCGCGGCAGGCACTGTCGCGGTCGTCGGCCCTGACAATGATTTTAGCCACCATGGGATCGTAGTAAGGCGGCACTTCCGTGCCCTGTTCCACCCAGGTGTCGACGCGCACGCCGGCAGGGAAAATCATTTCCGTGAGCACGCCGGAGCAGGGCTGGAAATGTTTGCCGGGATCTTCCGCGTAAAGCCGCGCCTGCATGGCGTGGCCGGATGGCCGGTGCCGGTAGTCATTCAGAAACGCCGTTTCGCCGGCCGCGGCGCGCAGCATCCATTCGACGAGATCGACGCCGGTGACTTCCTCGGTAACGCCGTGCTCGACCTGCAGGCGCGTGTTCACTTCCAGGAAGTAGAACTCGCGTGCCCGGGTGTCGTAGACATACTCGACGGTGCCGGCGGACCGGTACTGTACCGCCTCGCCGAGCTGCACCGCGGCCTGCATCAGGCGCTGACGCACAGCGTCGCTGATGCCGGGCGCCGGCGTTTCCTCGATCACTTTCTGGTTGCGGCGCTGCACCGAACAATCGCGCTCGCCCAGCGCGACGACCTTGCCCTGTCCGTCACCGAAAATCTGCACTTCGATGTGACGCGCGATCTCGACATATTTTTCCAGGAAAATGCCACCCTGGCTGAAGTTGTTGCGCGCCAGGCGTTCCACGGAATGGAAGGCTTCGCCCAGCTCCTGCTCGTTCCAGCACAGCTGCATGCCGATACCGCCGCCGCCCGCCGTGCTTTTCAGCATCACCGGGTAACCGATGCGCAGCGCTTCCTGCGTTGCGTGCGCGAGATCATTCAGCAAGCCGCTGCCCGGCAACAATGGCACACCGTTGCTTTCCGCCAGACGGCGCGCCGTGTGCTTGAGGCCGAAGTCGCGCATCTGCTGACCGGTCGGGCCGACGAAAGCGATGCCGGCGGCCTCGCAGGCTTCGGCGAATTCCGCGTTCTCGCTGAGAAACCCGTAGCCGGGATGAATCGCTTCAGCGCCGGTGTCCTGCGCTACCTGCAAGATGCGCGCGTGATCGAGATAACTTTCCGCGGCGCGCGCCGGGCCGACGCACACGGCCTCGTCGGCCTGCGCGACGTGCAGGGAATGCGCGTCCGCTTCCGAATACACCGCCACCGACTGGATACCGAGCCGTTTCAGGGTACGGATGATGCGGCAGGCGATGGCGCCGCGGTTGGCGATCAGGACTTTCTTGAACATAGTGAACCGGGCTGTGGCAGCCGGGTCGTCCCGGCAATCATCCGGACCGGCGGGTCGTCCCGCGGGTCAAACAGGCGCTATTGCGGGTCCCAGACCAGCACTTCCACCGGCGTCGGGTTATACGCGTTGCAGGGATTGTTGAGCTGCGGACAGTTGGAAATCAATACCAGCACATCCATCTCCGCGCGCAGTTCCACGTAGCGTCCGGCCTCCGAGATACCATCCTCGAACGTCAGGCCGCCCTCCGGCGTCACCGGAACATTCATAAAGAAATTGATATTGCTCGACAGGTCGCGCTTGTCCATGCCGTTGTCATGCTCCGCCAGCGCCAGCAGGAAACTGTCGCGGCAACTGTGCATGTGGCGCTTCTCGAGGGCATAACGCACTGTGTTGCTTTCCGCCGAGCAGGCCCCGCCCAGCGTGTCGTGGCGACCGCAGGTATCGGCAACGATAGTCAGCATTACATTGCCCTCGCTGGACATCAGCCGGGTGCCGGTGGTGAGGTAGATATTGCCCTGTTCGCGAATGGTGTCGTTGGCACTGTAACGCTCCTCGGGATCGCGGGCGTTGTAGAACAGCGTGTCCACCGCCTGGTTGCCCTTGAGGTCGAGGATGCGCAGGATCTGGCCTTGTCTGATTTCGCGCATGAAAGGCTGGCCGGCCGGCACCACCTGGCGGAACTGCGCGGCGGCCGGGTCGAGATGGCTTTCCGTCAGTGCGTCGAGACTCATCAGACGTCCCCTCCTCCGGGCACCACGCCGTACAGGCGTTCGGTGTTGATAAAAGCGCGCCGGTTTTCCGGGCAGGCGTTGCGGCAGGCATCGTCCAGCGGTGCGGCGCCCGAATCGAACGCGGTCAGCGCCACCGGCTTCGGCGCATAGACCGACGTGGGGTCCAGCGGATGCGGACAGGTGCTCAGCACCACCAGGCAGTGCATTTCGAAACGCAGATCCACGTAACTGCCGGGCGCCGAATTGCCGGTCTGGAATTGCATGTTGCCCGCCTCGTCGACGGTGACCTTGCTGAACAGGTTCAGATTGGCCACCAGGTCCCGTTTGCCCAGGCCGTATTTGCCGAGTTCATTGACCAGGCTGTCGAAACCGTTGCGGTAATAGTCGTTATGGTGATCCTGGTAGCTGGCCTCGCCGTACTTGCGGCGCACCATCGCCGCACTGGACACGCCGCTGATGGTGTCGTGCCAGCCGCAGGTGTCGGCGGTGATGGAGCACATCACCCGCCCCATGTCGGAATAACACACATCCCCCGCGGTGAGGAAAGCGGTGTGCTGGCCCTTCAGGGTGTCGGCCATGTTGTAGCGCTCCAGGCGGTCCTCGTAGTTGTAGAACAGCATGGCGGCATTGGCGCCGCCCTCGGGATCCGTCAGGCGCAGCGTGGTGCCGCGCCGGATGACGCCCGACCAGTGCGCGCCGGCGGGCACCTGGTCTTCCCATAGCAGGTGCTCGGCTGCGAACGCCGCGGCAGCTTCAGACATTGTCACTCACCTCGTATTTCATGTGTTGCGTGGCGCCGGTGCCCGCGTCATCCGCCGGCAGCGGGTGCAGCGGCGGAATGATCGCGGGCGTCAAATGCAATTTCCCGGTCATGACGCCGCGGCAGGTCACCATTCTGTCGGTAATGCCTTGCAGCCGGGTCGCCGGACCCTGCACCAGGATCACTTCCATGGTGTGCCCGTGCATCAGGTGCACATGCAGGGAACTGATCACTTCATCGACATAACGGTGCTGCAGGTCGGTCAGATGCTTCTGCAGTCCCGGAATCGTATGGTCGTACACCAGCGTGATGGTGCCGGTCATGATGTCTTCGCCGAGCTGCTGTCTGTGTTCCGCCAGCTGCTGCACGATCATTTCCGCGATCGCCTGCGAACGGCTTTCGAAGCCGCGCTGCGACACCATCCTGTCGAGCTGCACGAGCAGATGCTCCTGCAGCGAAACGCTGATGCGGCTGACGCAGGGTTTGACGACACTGTTCACTGCATTTCCTCGTCACTAGAACAAATGACTGTAACGCTCGATTTCCCAGGCCGAGATGCTGTGGTGATACGCCTCCCACTCCTCGGATTTATAGCGGATGAATTCATCGCGCAGCTCTTTGCCGAGCGTCTGTTCGACAAAGGAATCGGCGGCGAAAGCCTGCACTGCTTCGTTGAGATTCTGCGGCAGGAATTCAATGCCGCGCGCCTCACGCTCCGCCTCGCTCAGTTCATACAGGTTGTCATCCTGCGGCGCTCCCGGGTCGAGCCCTTCGCGGATGCCTTCCAGGCCGGCGGCGAAAGCCAGTGTCGCCGCGAGGTAGGGATTCACCGCGCCGTCGGCGTTGCGCGATTCGCAGCGCCCGCCGTTCATGGGCACGCGAATGGAATTGGTGCGGTTGTTGGAACCGAAGGAATTGAACACCGGCGCCCAGGAAAAATAGCTCATGCTGCCCTGGCGCAGCAGGCGCTTGTAACTGTTCACGGTCGGCGCGAAAGTCGCGCACAGGGCGCGGCCGTGCCTGATGACGCCGCCGATGAACTGGTAACCGAGTTCCGTCAGGCCCAGGCCGCGCGGATCGTCGGCAGGGTCGCAGGCAAACAGATTCTTCCCCGTCTCCAGATCGTACAGCGACATGTTGAAATGCGCGCCATTGCCGGTGCGGTTGGCGAAGGGCTTCGGCATCAGCGTCGCAATCAGTCCTTCCTCCCTGGCGTATTGCTTGGCCATGTAGCGGAAGAAGATGAAGCGATCGCAACTGGTCAGCGCGTCGGCGTATTTGAAATCGAATTCGTATTGCCCGTTGGCGTCTTCGTGGTCCAGCGAATACAGGTCCCAGCCCAGATCGTTGATACAGGTCGCCACCTTGTCCAGCCAGGCGAACTGGTCCATGAAGCCACGCACGTCGTAACAGGATTTCTTCAACCGGTCATCGGGATTGGGCACCGACAGGCTGCCGTCTTCCTCCTGCCGCAGCACGAACACTTCGCACTCGATACCGAGGTTGCAGCCGAAGCCCATGTCGGCGGCTTGCGCCAGCACCTTTTTCAGGGCCACGCGGGTGTTGATTTCGTAGGGCTTGCCCTTGAAGCTGTTGTCCGCCGGCATCCAGGCCACTTCCGGCTGCCACGGCAACTGGATGATGTGATCGAGATCCGGCACCGAGGCGATTTCGTCATCGTTGGGCGCCTGGCCGAGACCATCCAGCGCATAGCCGGTGTACAGCTCCGAGCCTTCGGCCATGTGTGGCAGGTGATCGATGGGCACGAACTTGCCTTTCGGCACACCGTGGATGTCAACGTATGCGCCCAGACAGTACTTCACGCCCCGGGCGCGCAGCTCGCGCTGCAATTCACCGATGTCGCGCGGCTGCTGGGGAATTTCGATGCTTTCCTGTACGCTGCTCATAGAACCTTCTTTGTGTGTCGCTCAGATAAAGTACGATTGATCGAGTGGCGGCATTTCCTTCATACCGCGCGCGACGACATCCGCCAGGTCGTCGACCATCCAGCCGAACAGTTCCTCGCCCTTTGCGCGGCTCGCCAGGCTCGGCTTGCCGGTTACGCCGTTGAGGCTGGTGCGGTTCACCGGGTGCGCGAACACACAGCCGTCGGTGCGATCCGGATCGTCGGCCTCGATAAAGCGCGCCGGGCGCGTCATGTCCTCAGCCATCGCCAGCATCAATGAGGTCTCGGCTTCGTTGGCATGCCAGTCGTCGGCGTCCTCGAAATGGCGCGCGCGCACCCGTTCGCTCAGGGTCCCGGTATTGATCAGCGCCACCTTGAGGTCGTCGTGTTCGGCGCGCAGCATTTCCAGCGCACAGCGCAACGGCGCGAGATTGGTGACATGACTGTTGATCATGAACAGGCGGCGGAATCCGGATGCATAGGCCCAGTCGCCGATCTGTTTCACCACGTCGATGAGCGTTTTCGGCTGCAGCGCCAGGGTGCCCGGCCAGTGCTGCGAATGACCGATGGAACAGCCGTAGGGCAGCGTCGGCAGCACCGGCACGCCGGTGCGCGCCGACACTGCGTCGCACAGCTGCTGCGCGATCTCCGCGTCGACGCCGCAACCCAGGTGCGGACCGTGCTGTTCGGTGGCGCCGACCGGCAGGATCACGCCGTCCATGCCCCGTTCGCACAGCGCGCGGATCTCCTCCCAGGTCAGCCGGTGCCATTGCGTCGCGCTCAAAACACGCTCTCCACTTCATCGTCCACCGCGACCATGCGCACCATGTTCAGGTGATCCTCGCTGAGCGCTGCGTCGTCCTGCGGCGGGTGAATGAGTTCCTCGAGCCGCTTGCGCGTGGCGAGAAATTCCGGCGACAGCAGCTGCTCCGGCGAGCGCGGCTGCGGCACCGGCACCTCGATCAGCTCCTGCACTTCGCCGGGGTGCGCCTTCAGCACGAGGATGCGGTCGGCGAGATAGATGGCTTCGTCGAGATCGTGGGTGATGAACAGCACCGTGATATCGATGTTCTTCCAGATCTCCATCAGGTAGCTCTGCATCTTCGCGCGCGTCTGAGCGTCCAGCGCGCCGAAGGGCTCGTCCATCAGCAGGATGCGCGGCTGGTTGGCCAGCGCCCGCGCAATCGCCACGCGCTGTTTCATGCCGCCCGACAACTGGTGCGGGTAGCTCCTGGCGAATTTCGAAAGCCCGACCAGCTCGATCCACTGCATGGCTTCTTCCTCGGCCGCCAGGCGGCCGCGGCCGGCGCGCTCCAGTCCGAACATGACGTTCTTTTTCACCGTCAGCCAGGGAAACAGCGTGTAACTCTGGAAAACCATGCCGCGATCCGGTCCCGGCCCGTGCACCGCCCTGCCGTCCAGCAGCAGCTGTCCCGAGGTCGGTGTTTCGAGACCGGCGAGAATGCGGATCAATGTCGACTTGCCGCAGCCGGACGGCCCGATGACACAGACGAACTCGCGCTTGTGGGTGACAAAGCTGATATCGCGCAGCGCGGTAACCGGGCCGTGACTGGTTTCGAAATCCTTGTTGAGACCTTTCACCTCCAGCACCACCGGGCGCTGCCTGAGCCGCGCGAAGCGATCGCGCACAGCATCGCTCTGTTCCAGGTAACTCGGCAGTTCGAACTGCTGCATGCGTGTCATGCCCTGGCCTCGGCGCGCTGCCAGGGAAAAATGCGCCTGCCCAGCCACGCCAGCAGCAGGTCGGTGGACAGACCGATGATGCCGATGATCATGATGGCCGCGAACACGTTATCGAAGTTCTTGTAGCGCGCCTGCTGGGTGATGAACCAGGTGATGCCGGAACTGGTGCCGATCAGCTCGGCGACGATCAGGTAAGTCCAGGCCCAGCCGAGCAGGATGCGCATGTCCTTGTAGACGTCGGTGATGATCCCCGGCACCACCACGCGAAACAGCAGCGACAGGCGCCGCGCGCCCAGGGTTTGTGCCGCTTCCAGCAGCGCCGGATCCAGTTTGCGCGTGGTGTTGGAGATCACGAGTATCTGCTGGAACAGCGTGCCGATGACAATAATGGCGATTTTCGGCGCCTGGTAGATGCCGAGTATCGCCACCGCCAGCGCGCCGAAAGCCGGCGCCGGCAGGTAACGGAAAAATTCCACGAAGGGTTCTGCGAGCCGCGAGAACACATCGTAGGTACCGCACAGAATGCCCAGCGGCAGACCGATGATGGAGGAAATCACGAAACCCCAGAAGATCACGTAAATGCTGTCAGCGAGGCTTTCGTGCAGCCACTTTTCGTTGCGGCGTTCGGGTTCCGCGGTGAATGCCAGGTAAAACGCCTGCAGCACTTCATGCGGCGCCGGCAGGTAAACGGGATTGGCCGGCGTGCCCTGCGGTTGCGGTGCGCCGGCTTCCAGCGCCTTCGCCGTTTCGGCGGCGAACAGTTCGCGCTCCACCCGCTGACCGGCCTTGAAGTAGGAAACGGAACCTGGTTCAGTGACTTCCACCAGCGGATGCCAGATCCAGGGCACATAACTGACCAGCGACCAGATCAGCAGTGGCAATACGAAGCTCATGATGCCCAGCACCAGGCGGGGCCGGGGCGCAAGTTGCCGGCGCGGCGCGAACCACTGGAGAGTTTGAGTCATCGGTACTGCCCGCTGCTGATCAATCGCACCACGCTTACAGCGCGTTCATCAGGGATGGATCGATGTACGCGTCAACCGGTTGCGGCTTTTCGTACACTTTGTTGGCGACATTGAAGTCGTCGGCGATCTGCGTGGAACCGTACATGGATTTGAAGCCGTCGCCTTTCTTCATGTGTGGCAACGCTTCCTCCAGGGTCAGGATCTTTGTGCCGGCGATGAAAGCTTCATATTCTTCCGGCGGCACACCGACGCGCGATGCCATGATCTTCACGGCGTCGCCGCGGGTTTTCGGATCATTGATGTAAGCAACGATGCGGTACCAGACTTTCAGCACCTTCATCCAGTCTTCACGATTGGCGGCGAGACTTTCCGGCGACACCGCCAGCACGTCATAAATCAGCCCGGGCTGATCGGCGCTGGTGTAAATGGCCTTTGAGCCGGGCACCAGTTTCAGCGCCATGCCGGAGTTGGGCTGCCAGGCAACGATGGCATCGACCTGGCCGGACGACAGCACCTGCGGCGTTTCGTTGGTCGGCACATTCACCAGCTCCACGTCAGCCTCAGTCATGCCGTTGTTCTTCAGCGCGTCGAGCAGCAGCAGGTGGCTGACAAAGCCGATTTCCACGCCGATCTTCTTGCCCTTCAGATCTTTCACGCCGGCGATGCCAGGACCGCCGATCACCATGTCGTTGCCGTCGCTGTAGTCGTTGACCAGGACCATCACGCTGCGCGCGCCGGTCGCACCGGTCACCAGCGCATCACCGTTGGTCATGCCCACGCCCTGCAGCTGACCGGCGGCAAAGGCGTCCATCGAGGCGACATAGTCGAACCATTCGAATTCAACATCGACGCCGGCTTCCTTGAACCACTGTTTCTCGACGCCGACTTCCCAGGCGACCCAGCCCGGCCAGTCGCTGTATCCGATTTTCAGGGGTTCGGCGCCGGCGAGCGACGACAGGACAAGACATGCGGCACCGAGCAGCGAACCGAGGCGCGTGCGGAAAGTTGTTTTCATGGATGCTCCAGTATTACGAAATTGTTTTCGGGTATTACTGCCAGAGCAAGCGTTGTGCCAGAGCAGGAAAAAGCGTTTAACCTGCTATCAGTGCACGGGTTATTTCAGTTTGGCGGCTGATCGGCAGCGCCTAGCAGCGCGCTCATCTGGTGCCTGCGCAGACCATGGTGCGCGAAAGCGGTGCGAACCGGAGTCGCGGTGAGAAATGCAGGCTAGCGATAGAACCCGGGGAACGGCCGGCAGCGCCGGAAGAAAGCCATATCGTGATTGGGCCACAGATCGGCGCCGGTCTCCGCTGCCAGCGCCTTGAGCTTGCGTATGCTGGCCAGCGCCATGTCCTCGCGGTCGCGCCAGCACAGCCCCGGCGCCACTTCATCTTCGATGTTCTCGGTGAGATCCGCGGCGTCGCCGGCGAGCAGAATGGGCCGGCCCTCGGGCAACTCGATAAGCATGGACATGTGACCGGCGGTATGGCCGGGTGTTTCGATGGCGCGCACGCCGGTGACCAGGTCGTACTCAGCGCTCTGCGTCTTCCAGCGGTAATCGCCGGCGAAGTCATCGGCGAAATAGGCGCCGTCGGCGGGTTCGCGCGCCGCCTCCAGCTCGCGCTGGTGAACGTGAATGTCGCAGTGCGCCATGTCGCACAGTCCGCCGCCGTGGTCGAAGTGCAGGTGCCCGACAAACACCAGGTCGATGTCGGCGGG
>JAGFJP010000142.1 GCA_024102665.1 Thiogranum sp.
ACCAGCGGATTGGGCAGAAACGGTTCATACACCACGTCCAGGCCTTCCGGCGGCTGACCCAGCACATACAGATCATCGCGGTTGTCGCTGAGCCTTTCGAGCAGACGTTCGCGGTTACTTACCTTCAACGATACGTCGATGCCCGGATACAGCTGGCAGAACGGTCCGAGCAAGCGCGGCGCAAAATATTTCGCGGTCGTCACCACCGCGAGGCGCAGTCTGCCCCGCCTGAGCCCCTGCATGTCGGATACCAGCATCTCGAAGTTATTCAGGGCGTCGAAGATCTCCCGACAGGTGGACTGCAAAGCCTTGCCGGCATCCGTCAGATAGATGCGTTTGCCGATCTGCTCGAACAGCGGCAGACCAACCGCGTCGGTGAGCTTCTTGATCTGCATACTGGCGGTGGGCTGGGTGAGGAAAAGCTCTTCGGCGGCGCGCGTGAAACTTCCGAGCCTGGCAATGGCTTCGAAGACTTCGAGCTGGCGGAACGTGGTATGGCGCATACGACCTCCGCTTGAGCGACAGCGCGCTGAGCAGCGCGCGCAGCCTGATGGATAGACAAAACTCTATCATAGAAATCGAAAAAATCGACTGTTATCGATGATCAATTGCCGCCACTCTGTAACGCAGCTTGACTGACCCGGCAGCCGCGCAGCCGGGCACGCACTGCGGTCCGGCCGGGCCCGCACTGACAGCCCCGGTCATGAACCCGAGAGGGAAAATTCATGAGTAAAGCGGAAACCATCACCAACGCCAAAGAGCGTTACAAGTCCGGCGTTATCCCGTACAAAAAGATGGGGTACTGGGAACCCGATTACCAGCCCAGGGATACCGATGTCGTCGCCCTGTTCCGCATCACGCCGCAGAAGGGCGTGGATCCGGAAGAGGCGGCCGCCGCTGTGGCCGGTGAATCCTCCACCGCAACCTGGACCGTGGTCTGGACCGACCGGCTGACCGCCTGCGAACTGTATCGCGCCAAGGCCTACCGCGTGGACCCGGTGCCGAACACCGGCGAAGGCACCGATATCGACGCCCAGTACTTCGCTTACATCGCCTACGACCTGGACTTGTTCGAACCGGGTTCCATCGCCAACCTCACGGCCTCGATCATCGGCAACGTGTTCGGCTTCAAGGCCGTCAAGGCCCTGCGCCTGGAAGACATGCGCATGCCCGTCGCCTACCTCAAGACCTTCCAGGGCCCGGCCACCGGCATCGTCGTGGAGCGCGAGCGCCTCGACAAGTTCGGCCGCCCGCTGCTGGGCGCCACCACCAAACCCAAGCTCGGGCTGTCCGGGCGCAACTACGGGCGCGTGGTCTACGAGGCGCTGAAGGGCGGGCTCGACTTCGTGAAGGATGACGAGAACATCAACTCGCAGCCATTCATGCACTGGCGCGACCGGTTCCTGTACTGCATGGAAGCCGTCAACAAGGCGTCCGCTGCCACCGGCGAGGTCAAGGGCCATTACCTCAACGTCACCGCCGGCACCATGGACGAAATGATCGAACGCGCGGAATTCGCCAAAAGCCTGGGCTCGGTGATTGTCATGATCGACCTGGTGATCGGCTATACCGCCATCCAGACCATGGCCAAATGGGCGCGCAACAACGACATGATCCTGCACCTGCACCGTGCCGGCAATTCCACCTACTCGCGCCAGAAGAACCACGGCATGAACTTCCGCGTGATCTGCAAGTGGATGCGCATGGCGGGCGTGGA
>JAGFJP010000164.1 GCA_024102665.1 Thiogranum sp.
CCGCGGACTGGATGATCAGCTGGGCGCGCCAGCGACCGGCACGCCGCTCCATGGGCGCCGCCACCGGACCCCAGAACTGGACCGAGCTGTGCGCCGACGGTTCCGCCAGTGCCCGCGCGCCCTCCAGAAACGCCCGGGGGTGGTCGGCGCGGGTCGCTTCCGCGCGCAGCAGCGCCATGCTCGCGAAGGGTGGAAGCATCGCCTGGCGGCGTTCCTCCAGCGCGGCTTCCGCAAAGGCGGAGTAACCCTGCTCGACCAGCTGACGCAACAGGGGGTGGTCCGGATGATGGGTCTGTATCACCACTTCACCGGGCTTGTCGGCGCGGCCGGCGCGGCCCGCGACCTGGATGATCAGTTGCGCCATGCGTTCACTGGCGCGGAAATCGGTGCTGAACAGACCCTGGTCGGCATCGAGAATGGCCACCAGCGTGACATCGGGAAAATGGTGCCCCTTGGCCAGCATCTGGGTGCCGAGCAGAATGCGCGCCCGGCCGGTGCGCGCGTCCTCCAGGGCGTTCTCCAGCTGACCCTTGCGGCGCGTGGTGTCGCGATCGATGCGCAGAACCGCTTCCCCGGGAAACCGTTCATGCAATACCTGTTCGATGCGCTCGGTGCCCTCGCCGATTCCGATCAATTCGCTGCCGCCGCAGGACGGACAGTGCGCGTCCACCCGGCGCTGGCTGCCGCAATGGTGGCAGCGCAACTCGCCGCTGCGTTTGTGCAGGGTCATGCGTGCATCGCAGCGCTTGCACTCGGCCACCCAGCCGCAGTCGTGGCATAGCAGCACCGGGGCAAATCCGCGCCGGTTGAGGAACAGCAGCGCCTGGCCATCGCGACCCAGGTGCCAGGCCATGGCGTCCATCAGCGGTTTGCTCAGCAGGTCGCGCATCGGCTGGCCGCGCAAATCCATCAGGCGCATGCCGGGCGCCATGGCCTGGCCCGCGCGCTCCGGCAGGCTCAGGTGCCGGTAACGACCCTGCTGCGCGTTATAAAGGCTTTCAAGCGACGGGGTCGCCGACCCCAGCAGCAGGGGGATCTGCAGTTGTCGCGCCCGCCACACCGCCAGATCGCGCGCCGAGTAGCGCAATCCGTCCTGCTGTTTCAGGGATGTGTCGTGTTCCTCGTCGACGATGATCATGCCCGGTGACGGCAGGGGGGTGAAAATGGCGGAGCGCGTGCCGAGGATCAGCCGCGACAGTCCGCTGGCGGCGTTTTGCCAGGCGCGCAATCGCTCGCTGTCATTCAGCCCGGAGTGCAGCACAGCGGTATCGACATTGAAACGCTGCCTGAAGCGATCCACGAGCTGGGGCGTCAGGCCGATTTCGGGAACCAGCACCAGCACCTGTTTGTTGTCCTGCAGCAGCGGTTCGATCAACTGCAGATAGACTTCGGTTTTGCCGCTGCCGGTCACGCCTTCCAGCAGAAAAGCCTGGAAGTGTCCCAGGCTGGCCGTTACGGCATCGACGGCCGCCTGTTGCGCCGCACTGAGCGCATGCGTCGCAGCGGATACGGTGGGTTTGGATGGCGCGGCTTCCGGGCCAGGCGCTTCCAGGCTGATCCAGCCTTTTGCCTGCAGGGTGTTCAATACCGACAAGGGTACCGGCAAGGCGTCGCGTGGCAGGCCGTGAGGGTGCGCCGCCAGTTCGGCCAGCACCAGCGCCTGGCGCGCCGCGCGTGGCTTCAGATCGCTGGCCGCGGCGCGCCCGGGCGCGCTCAGCTTCCACACTTTGTTGTCGGGCTCGGAGGCTGCGCCGGGTTTGCGCAGCAACACCGGCAGCGCCGCCGCCAGGGTTTCGCCGACCGGGTAGTGATAATAACGCGCCGCCCACAGCAGCAACTGCATCAGGTCGCTGTCGAACACCGGTTTGTCATCGAGGATCTCGAGGGCGTGTTTCAGCTTGCCGCTGGCGATGGCGGTCTGCTGTTTGGTGGCCAGCAAAATGCCGGTGACCTGC
>JAGFJP010000034.1 GCA_024102665.1 Thiogranum sp.
GCCGTAAATTTGCAAGCACTGCACCGGCGCCGGACAATGCATGCCGCGGGTCTCGGCACATAACAATGAGGAACAGCATGGACGGGTACTGGATCAGATGCCTGCGCGGGGTCGTGGCGTGTTTGGCCCTGGCGCTGACCGCGCCGGTCAGGGCCGCGGAGCCTGTGGTAGCCGCCGCGGCGGATCTGCAATTCGCGCTGGAGGACGTCGCCCGGGCATTCAGGCAGGACAGCGGCCGGTCGCTGAAGCTCGCCTTCGGTTCGTCCGGCACCTTCGCCACCCAGATCCGCCACGGCGCGCCGTTCGAGCTGTACCTGTCGGCCGACGAGGACTATGTGCGCGCACTCCACGCCGACGGCTTCACGCGCGACGCCGGCGCGCTGTATGCCATCGGCCGCATTGTGCTGATCGCGCCGCCCGGCTCGCGTTTGCCGGTGGACAGCGAGCTGCAAGGTCTCGCAGCGCAGCTCGAGGCGGGCGCGGTCAATCGTTTCGCGATTGCCAACCCGGAACATGCCCCCTACGGCCGGCGTGCCGAGGAAGCGTTGCGTCATGCAGGGTTGTGGGACGCGTTGCGCCCGAAACTCATCATCGGCGAAAACGTCGCCCAGGCCGCGCAGTTCGCCACCAGCGGCTCCGCCGACGGCGGCATCATCGCGCTGTCGCTCGCCCTGTCGCCGCAGATGGCCAGTCTCGGTCGCCATGCGCTGATCCCGGCCGCATGGCACGCGCCGCTCAGGCAGCGCATGGTATTGCTCAAAAACGCCGGCGCTACCGCCGAGGCCTTTTACCGCTACCTGCAGCAACCGTCCACGCGCGCCATCATGCAACGCTACGGCTTCGTGCTGCCCGGCGAGGATGGCTGATGGACTGGACTGCGCTGCGGCTGTCGCTTGCGCTCGGCGGCGTGACCGTCTTGCTGCTGTTGCCGGCGGCACTGATCGCCGGCCGCGCGCTCGCCTATCGCACGTTTCGCGGCAAGCCGCTGGTCGAGGCGCTGCTCGCCGTGCCGCTGGTGCTGCCGCCGACGGTGGTGGGCTACTATCTGCTGGTCGGCCTCGGTGGCGAGTCATTGCTCGGACAGTGGACGGAACGGCTCACCGGCCACACCCTGGTGTTCAGTTTCACGGGGCTGGTCATCGCCTCGATCCTCGTCAACATTCCCTTCGCCGTGCAACCGATCCAGCGCGCTTTCGAGACCATCCCGGTCGAAGTGCGCGACGCCGCGGCCTGCTGCGGCATGGGCTTCTGGCGCACACTGTTCACCGTCGAACTGCCGCTCGCCTGGCCCGGTGTGCTCACCGGCCTGGTGCTCACCTTCGCTCACACCCTCGGCGAATTCGGCGTGGTGCTGATGGTCGGCGGCAACATCCCCGGCGAGACCCGGACCGTGGCGATCGCCATCTACGACCGCGTGCAGGCCTTCGATTTCGACGCCGCCGGACAGATGTCGCTGCTGTTGCTGGTGTTCTCGGTGACGGTGCTGGCGCTGGCGAGCGGCTTCGGGCGGCGCATCGGAAGACGTCATGAGCAGCCCCGGCACTGAGTTCAGGCTCTTCGTGCGGCAACGCGCGCCGATCCCGCTCGACGCCGGGCTCGACTGCCACGGCGGTGAACTGCTCGCCCTGGTCGGCCCCTCGGGCAGCGGCAAGTCGACACTGCTGCGCATCATTGCGGGGCTGGCGCGGCCGGCTGAAGGCCGCATCAGCTGCGGTACGTCGATATGGTGCGACAGTGCGCGCGGTGTGCACCTGTCGCCGCAGCAGCGGCGCGTCGGCTTCGTGCCGCAGCATTACGGTCTGTTTCCGCACATGACGGCGCTTGCCAACGTGATGGCCGGGCTTGCGCATCTTTCCAGTCCACAGCGCGAACACCAGGCGCGCGGCTGGTTGGCGAAAGTGCACCTCGACGGACTGGAACAGCGCCGGCCCGCCGAAATGTCCGGCGGCCAGCAGCAACGCGTGGCGCTGGCCCGCGCCCTGGCGCGCGACCCCGCGATATTGCTGCTCGACGAACCCTTTTCCGCCGTGGACCGCGCCACGCGCGAGACCCTTTACCTGGAACTGGCCGAGCTGAAACGCCAGCTCGCCATTCCCGCCATCCTGGTCACTCACGATCTCACCGAGGCGCTGCTGCTCGCCGACCGCCTGACGCTGCTCAGTCGCGGCCGCACGGTGCAGAGCGGCGCGCCGCGCGAAGTGCTTGCCCATCCCGTGAACGAAACCGCCGCGCGCCTGGTCGGCGTGCGCAACCTGTTCGACGGCGAAATCCTGCGCCACGACGCGGAAACCAAACTCACCTGGTTCCGCGCGGGCGCAACGACCCTGGCGTGCGCGCTTGCGCCGCAATGGCCCGCAGGCGCGCGCGTGCGCTGGATGGCGCCGGCGGGCAG
>JAGFJP010000043.1 GCA_024102665.1 Thiogranum sp.
CCGGCCACGAACACGAATTCTTCCTCGGCCTGGCCGGCGACCTTGATGCGCACCGCGCCCGGCTTGATGCGGGTGATCAGCGGCGTGTGCTGGGGATAGATGCCCAGTTCGCCCGCCTCGCCGGGCAGTGCCACGAACTCGGCCTTGCCCTCGAAGATCGAGCGCTCGGCGCTCACCACGTCGACGTGAATCGTGTGCATGATGGTCGCCTTACTGCAGCGTCTTGGCCTTCTCGATCGCTTCCTCGATCGTGCCGACCATGTAGAACGCCTGCTCGGGCAGGTGGTCGCATTCGCCGTCGACGATCATCTGGAAGCCGCGGATCGTGTCTTTCAGCGCGACGATCTTGCCGGGGGTGCCGGTGAACACTTCGGCCACGTTGAACGGCTGCGACAGGAAGCGCTGGATCTTGCGCGCGCGCGCCACCGCCAGCTTGTCGTCCGGCGACAGCTCGTCCATGCCGAGAATCGCGATGATGTCGCGCAGCTCCTTGTAGCGCTGCAGCGTCGCCTGCACCCGGCGCGTGGTGTTGTAGTGCTCCTCGCCGATCACGTGCGGATCGAGCTGGCGCGAGGTGGAATCGAGCGGGTCGACCGCCGGATAGATGCCCAGCGCCGCGATGTCGCGCGACAGCACGACGGTGGCGTCGAGGTGGCCGAAAGTGGTGGCCGGCGACGGGTCGGTGAGGTCGTCGGCCGGCACGTACACCGCCTGGATCGACGTGATCGAGCCGGTCTTGGTCGACGTGATGCGCTCCTGCAGGCGGCCCATCTCCTCGGCCAGCGTCGGCTGGTAGCCCACCGCCGAGGGCATCCTGCCGAGCAGCGCCGACACTTCGGTACCGGCCAGCGTGTAGCGGTAGATGTTGTCGATGAACATCAGCACGTCGCGGCCTTCGTCGCGGAAATTCTCGGCGATGGTAAGCCCGGTGAGCGCCACGCGCAGACGGTTGCCCGGCGGCTCGTTCATCTGGCCGTAGACCAGCGCCACCTTGTCGAGCACGCCGCCTTCGCGCATTTCGTGATAGAAGTCGTTGCCTTCGCGGGTACGCTCGCCGACACCGGCGAACACCGAGTAACCGGAGTGTTCCACGGCGATGTTGCGGATCAGTTCCATCAGGGTGACGGTCTTGCCCACGCCGGCGCCGCCGAACAGACCGATTTTGCCGCCCTTGGCGATGGGCATGATGAGATCGATAACCTTGATGCCGGTTTCGAGAATCTCGACGCTGGCGGCCTGTTCCTCGTAGGTCGGCGGCGTGCGGTGAATCGGCATGCGCTTGTCGGCGTTCACCGGACCGGCTTCGTCAACCGGGTTGCCCAGCACGTCCATGACACGACCCAGGGTGCCCTGGCCCACCGGCACCGAAATCGGCGCACCGGTATTGGAAACGCTGATGCCGCGCTTGATGCCGTCCGTGGAACCCATGGCGATGGTGCGCACCACGCCGTCGCCGAGCTGGGCCTGCACTTCCAGCGTCAGGCCGGCGTCGTCCACCAGCAATGCGTCGTAGACCTTGGGCACGAAGTCGCGCGGGAATTCCACGTCCACGACGGCGCCGATTACTTCAACAATATTTCCGGAACTCATGAGAAGTCCTCTCTAACCTTTAATTTCATCAGGCGACAGGATGGGATCCTGCCGCCGGGAATGCATCATCAAACCGCCGCGGCGCCGCTGACGATTTCCGACAGCTCCTGGGTAATCGCCGCCTGACGCGCCTTGTTATAGGCCAGCGCCAGCTCATCGATCATGTTGCCGGCGTTGTCGGTCGCCGCCTTCATGGCCACCATGCGCGCCGCCTGTTCGCAGGCGACGTTTTCCACCTGACCCTGGTAGACGAGCGACTCGATGTAGCGCATCAACAGGCCGTTCATCACCTCTTTGGCATCGGGCTCGTAGATATAGTCCCAGTGATGCTTGAGTTCTTTATCGGTTTCATCGCCGACGATGGGCAGCAGCTGTTCGATAGTTGGCGCCTGGGTCATGGTGTTGACGAATTCGTTGCTGGCCAGATAAAGGCGATCGATGCGGCCTTCATCATAGGCATCCAGCATCACCTTGACCGAGCCGATCAGCTCTTCGACCTTGGGCGTGTCGCCCAGGTGCGAATGCTGCGATACCACGTTGCCGCCGAGCCGGTTGAAAAAGCTGATGGCCTTGGTGCCGAGCGCCGCGATATCGATCTCCAGCCCCTGGCCGCGCCACTCTTTCATGGACCTGACCACGGATTTGAACAGGTTGATATTCAGCCCGCCACACAGGCCCCGGTCGGTGGAGATAATGATCAGACCGACGCGTTTCGCCTCGCGCTCGATAAGATACGGATGCTTGTACTCCGGATGCGACTTGCCCATGTGGTGCACCACGTTGCGCATCTTCGCCGCGTAGGGTCGGGATGCACGCATCCGTTCCTGCGCTTTACGCATCTTGCTCGCCGCCACCATTTGCATGGCCTTGGTGATCTTCTGCGTGCTCTGGATGCTCTTGATCTGGGTGCGTATCTCTTTCCCGCCAGCCATTTAACTGTTCCTGTTGCTGATTAGGTGTCGACCTCTTCACCACCCGCAGGAGCGCCGCTCTTCGACGCGATCCCGCGGCGTGAAATCAATAGGCGCCGTTCGCCACGAAGTCGTCGATGATCTTGCGCAGCGTCGCCGCAACCTCGTCGTTGTAGACCGGGTTGCTGTTGATCGATGCCATTTCGCTGGCAAAGCTGGAACGGAAATGTGCCAGCAGCGCCGCCTCAAACGCCACCACCTTGTTTACCGGCACGTCATCCAGGTAGCCCTCGTTGGCCGCGAACAGCGACAACCCCATTTCCGCCACCGACAGTGGCGAGTACTGGGACTGCTTCATCAGTTCGGTAACGCGCTGACCGCGTTCCAGCTGTTTGCGGGTCGCCTCGTCCAGGTCCGACGCGAACTGCGCGAAGGCCGCCAGCTCGCGGTACTGGGCGAGCGCCAGGCGCACACCGCCGCCAAGCTTCTTGACGATCTGGGTCTGGGCGGCGCCACCAACACGCGACACCGACAGACCGGCATTGATGGCGGGGCGGATACCGGCGTTGAACAGATCCGATTCCAGGAAGATCTGGCCATCGGTAATGGAAATCACGTTCGTGGGCACGAAGGCCGACACGTCGCCCGCCTGGGTTTCGATAATCGGCAGAGCGGTCAGGGAGCCCGTTTTGCCCTTCACGGCACCGTTGGTGAATTTCTCGACATAATCCGTGTTGACGCGCGCGGCGCGTTCCAGCAGGCGCGAGTGCAGGTAGAAAACGTCACCCGGATAGGCTTCGCGGCCCGGCGGACGGCGCAGCAGCAGCGATACCTGGCGGTATGCCCAGGCCTGCTTGGTCAGGTCGTCATAAATGATCAGCGCATCTTCACCACGGTCACGGAAGTATTCGCCCATGGAGCAGCCCGCGTAAGGTGCGATGTACTGCATGGCGGCGGATTCGGAGGCGCCGGCGGACACCACGATGGTGTGCTCCATCGCGCCGTGCTCTTCCAGCTTGCGCACCACGGACGCGACTGATGAGTTCTTCTGGCCGATCGCGACGTAGATACATTTTACGCCGGTGCCCTTCTGGTTGATGATGGCATCGATGGCCACCGCGGTCTTGCCGGTCTGGCGGTCGCCGATGATCAGCTCGCGCTGGCCGCGGCCGATGGGCACCATCGAGTCGATCGACTTCAGGCCCGTCTGCACGGGCTGGTCGACGGACTTTCTCGAGATGACGCCCGGCGCCACCTTCTCCACCGGCGAGCGGCCGGAGGCCTCGACCGCGCCCTTGCCGTCGATCGGCTGGCCGAGGGCGTCGACCACGCGTCCGAGCAGCCCTTCGCCCACCGGCACCTCGAGGATGCGGCCGGTGCACTTGACCGTGTCGCCCTCGGAGAGGTGTTCGTAGTCGCCGAGGATGACCGCGCCCACCGAGTCCTGCTCGAGGTTCAGCGCCAGGCCGAAGGTGTCGCCCGGGAACTCCAGCATCTCGCCCTGCATGGCGTCGGCGAGGCCGTGGATACGGGCGATGCCGTCGGTGAGAACCACCACCGTGCCTTCCGACTTCGCCTCGGCGACGGACTCGAAT
>JAGFJP010000079.1 GCA_024102665.1 Thiogranum sp.
AGAATGGTGTACGATGCGCTCGGCGACGAAATGAAGAAAAACGAAATCCATGCCTTGAGCATCAAGGCCTCCACGCCCGCCGAAGCGGGATCCTGATTCAACGACTCAATACAAGACGGGGAAGGAACCATGAAATTGCGTAATCTGTTTTTTGTGCTCGGACTGGCCGGGCTGGTGAGCGCCTGCGACCAGGTACCGATGACTTCGCAGGAAAGCGCCACCGCACCTGCCGCGTCGCCGGTCAGGGACGACAGCGCGGTGGTCGCCGAAGTGAACGGTTCGCCCATCACCCGGGCAGTACTCGACATTTATGCGCAGCAGCGCCAGGCGCGCCAGCCGGGCGCCGACGCGGATGATGCGGCGGTTCTCGAGGAAATCATCAGTCTCGAACTGGCGCGTCAACAGGGCGAAAAGCAGAATCTGGACGACAACCCCGAGGTTGCCCTGCAGATCGAGCAGCAGCGCCGCGCGGTGCTCGCCTCCGCCGCCATGCAGCAACACCTCAAGGACAAGCCGATCACCGATGAAGAACTGAAGAAAATCTACGACGAAAATGTCGGCAGCGGTGACGAGTACAAGGCACGCCACATTCTGCTCAAGGAAAAGGAAGAAGCGGAGCAGGTGATCGCTGAACTGGACAAGGGCGCGGATTTCTCCGAGCTGGCGAAAGAAAAATCAACCGGCCCGTCGGGTCCGGGCGGCGGCGAGCTGGGCTGGTTCTCCGCCAAGCAGATGGTTGCGCCGTTCTCCGACGCCGTTGCGGCGATGGAAAAAGGCAGCTACACGAAGGCTCCGGTGCAGACCCAGTTCGGCTGGCACGTGATCATGCTGGACGACGTCCGCCAGACCACGCCGCCGGATTTCGAAATGCTGAAACCGCAGATCCGCGCCATGGTGCAGAACCAGCGCGTGCAGGAATACCTCGCCGAGCTGCGGGAAGCAGCCAACATCAACATTATTGCTGACTTCGGCGGCAGCGAGGCCCCGGCGGAAAGTGCTGAATCGGCCGCGGAAGCGCCGGCGGAAAACATGGAACAGGCTGAAGAAACACCGGCGGAGAGCGCCGGACAGGCCGAGTAACAGCGCGCTGATCAGGCGCTCCCCGCCGTCCGGCCGGGGAGCGCCTTTTTTATTGCAGTTGAGCGTACAGCCGCATCGCGGCCTCGACCGCCACGCCGGATTCCACCGGCGCCTTCATGTCCGACAGCACGGCATCCAGCGCGCCCAGACACAACAGCACGTTTTTCTGATTGCTGGCGTAACCCATCAGGCCGATGCGCCAGATGCTGCCGGCCATCGGCCCGAGCCCGGCGCCGATTTCCAGCCCGTATTCCTGCAGCAGTCGGCCGCGCACCGCCGCGTCGTCCACGCCTTCGGGAATGCTCACCGAATTGAGCTGCGGCAAACGCTGTGCTTCATCGACGACGAACTCCAGGCCCATCGCCTCGATGCCGGCGCGCAGCGCCTGATGGTTGCGCTGATGGCGCCGCCAGGCGTTCTCGATGCCCTCTTCCTGAAGAATCACCAGTGCCTCGTGCAACCCGTACAGTGCGTTCACCGGCGCTGTGTGATGGTAGGCACGCTTCGCGCCGCTGCCCCAGTAACCCAGCACCAGGTTGAGATCCATGAACCAGCTCTGCACCTTGCTGCTGCGGTTTTTCACCGTGGCGATAGCGCGCTCGCTGAAAGTTACCGGTGACAGGCCGGGCGTGCAGGACAGGCATTTCTGGGTGCCGGAATACACGGCGTCCAGCCCCCACTCGCTGACTTTCAGCGGCGAACCGCCCAGCGACGTCACGGTGTCGGCGATACTCAGGCAGCCGTGTTCGCGCGCCAGCCGCGCCAGCGATCTGGCATCGGAAATGGCGCCGGTGGATGTCTCCGCATGCACGAACGCCAGCACTTTCGCATCCGGGTGAGCCTTGAGGGTGTCGTTGACCTTGTCCAGATCCACGGCCTTGCCCCATTCGTCCTCGACCATGACCGGCGTCGCGCCGCAACGCTCGACATTCTCTTTCATGCGGCCGCCGAACACGCCGTTCTGACACACCACGACTTTATCGCCGGCCTCGACGAGGTTGACGAAACAGGTCTCCATGCCCGCGGAACCGGGCGCCGATACCGGCATCGCCAGTTCGTAGTCGGTCTGGAAGGCGTAACGCAACAGGTCTTTCATTTCATCCATCATGGCCACGAACTGCGGGTCCAGATGGCCGATGGTGGGACGCGACATCGCCTCCAGAATGCGCGGATTCACGTCCGAAGGCCCGGGCCCCATCAGGGTTCGCACCGGAGGATGAAAAGACCTTGCTGTCATTTGCGGCTCCGTTTCTCTGTGTTCAAAAGTCGCAAACTGTAACACGGCAACCGGCACAGATTCCCGGCAAGCCCCATGGAAAATGGGCATGGCGCGGCAGCGCGGCCATAAGCCGCCGGATATCCGCTAGAATCCAGGGTACTGAACTTCAACAGACAGCGGGCCGGGTCGAACCGTCGAGCCTGCCCGGTTCCGATGCTGCGATATGTCATAACAATCTGCCTGTTGTCGCTGATGCCCGGCGCAGGCCCGCTGTATGCGCAGTCCGCATCCGAATCCCGCATCAAGGTGAATATCAGCATCGAGGGCCTCGACGCGGAACTGAAAAAAAATGTCGGCGCCTTCCTGACCATCGAACAGCAGAAAAACGCCGACGATCTCACCACCCAGCGGCTGCGCCGTTACCACGCACGCGCCGACGGCGAAATCGCCCGGGCGCTGCAGCCGTTCGGCTATTACCAGCCGGAAATAAAGAAGCAACTGCGAGAGCAGAACGGCATCTGGATGGCCACCTACCAGGTGGATCGCGGCCCGCCGGTGATAATCACCGGGCTGGATATCCGTATATCCGGACCGGGCGGCGAAGACGCAACCATCCAGGCGCAGCTTCGCGACCTCGAGCTTAAAAGCGGCGAGCGCTTCGTGCACAAGGATTACGAACGCGCCAAGTACAGACTGCAGGCCGCGGCCCTGGACGCCGGATACCGCGACGCTTCATGGGAGAAAAGCGAAGTCCGGGTGTTGCAACCGGATAACGAGGCGCAGGTCACGCTGCATCTCGACACCGGTGACAAATATTATTTCGGGCCGGTCAGCTTCCAGGGGTCGACACTGCGCGAAACGCTGCTGCAGGGTTACCTGCCGTTTCACGAAGGCGATCCCTGGTCCAGCAGGAAGTTGCTCGATCTGCAGCGCACCTTGCTGGATACCAACTATTTTTCGCGTGTCGATATGCTGCCCCGGCAGCAACAGGCGAGTGATCACCACATCCCGGTCGAGGTGCAACTCACACCGCGTCGCAAACAGCGCTACAGTATCGGCGCCGGTTACGCCACCGATACCGGCCCGCGCGTGACCCTGAACTGGCAACACCGGCAGATCAACCGTCGCGGACACCGCTTCGAAGCAGGACTCGAAGCTTCGGGCATCGGCGGGAACCTCAACGCCAGATACTCGATCCCGCTGTCGCGGCCTCGCACCGATGTGCTCGACCTGATCGCCTCGGTGAGAACGGAGGAAACCGATACCGCTGAAAGCAATATCCAGGAGCTGCGAATCAGTCGCAGCATCCAGCGCGGCAAGTGGCAAAGCACCCAGTATGTCAGCTACGAGCGGGAAGATTTCAGACTCGACAGCGGCGATGAGGGTATTTCCAATCTGCTGATTCCCGGCGCAAGCTGGCTGTGGGTGGATACCAACAACCGGCTGGTGACCCGCAAGGGCAACCGGCTGCAGTTCGAAGTCAAGGGCTCGGCAAAATCACCCGTTTCCGACACCACCTTTGCGCAAAGCCGTCTGCAGGCCAAAACGGTTCAGCCCCTGGGCGAACGTGGCCGCTGGATCGCGCGCGCCGACCTGGGCGGCACGGTGTTGACCGACGTCGGCGATCTGCCCGCCTCGCAGCGCTTCTTTACCGGCGGCGACCAGAGTGTCCGCGGTTACGGCTACCAGGACCTCGGACCGCGCGACGACAACAACGAGGTCACGGGAGGCATTTACCTGGCCGTGGGCAGCATCGAGTACAACTACCGGATACGCGGCAAGTGGCACGCCGCGGTGTTCTTCGACAGTGGTAATGCGTTCAACGATCTGCCGATCGACAATCAGAACGGCGCCGGCGTCGGCCTGCGCTGGGAGTCGCCGGTCGGCATGCTGCGCCTCGATGTGGCGGCGGCCCTGAGCGAACCCGACCATCCGCTGCGGCTGCACTTCAGCTTCGGACCGGACCTGTAATCGATGACAGAGCAACCCGCCACACGACCCCGCCGCAGCGTCCGCTGGATGAGAGCGCTGGCGCTGCTGATTGCCGCAATACTGCTGCTGTCGGGCGCCGCTGTGTGGTTCCTCGCCGCCACCGAAAGCGGCTTGCGCGTACTGACCGGTCTTGCCACCACACTGGCCGGCGAGCGCCTGGGTTTCACTGTTGCCGAGGGCCGGCTGGCCGG
>JAGFJP010000080.1 GCA_024102665.1 Thiogranum sp.
AGTGACGAGGAAGCCCGGCCGTTCAAGCAGAAGCCCGGCGAGTTCACGCCCTGGGAGGAAATCCCGCCCGGCACCGACCTGCTGTTCTACGAGGGATTGCACGGCGGTGTTGTCGACGGCGCGGAAAACGTCGCCCAGTTTGTCGTTCTGCTGATCGGCGTTGTGCCGCTGGTCAACCTGGAATTGATACAGAAGATTCACCGTGACTGCGCGCAGCGTGGCTACTCCGCCGAAGCGGTGACCGTCACCATACTGCGCCGCATGCATGATTACGTGCGCTACATCACGCCGCAGTTCTCGCGCACCGACATCAACTTCCAGCGTGTGCCGACGGTCGACACGTCCAACCCGTTCATCGCGCGCGATATCCCGACGCCGGACGAAAGTTTCGTGGTCATCCGCTTCCGCGATCCTGCGAAACTGGATATCGATTTTCCGTACCTGCTCAACATGCTGCAGAATTCGTTCATGTCGCGGCGCAACTCTATCGTGGTTCCGGGCGGCAAGATGGGCTTTGCCATGGAAATTATCCTGGCGCCCATTATCGAAAAGATGATGAACGACAAGAAAACGGCCTGACCGGCAGGGCTTGTCACAAACCACAGGGGGCGACCTGCCACCAGGCAGTCGCTCCTTTTTTGTTCAGGCGGTGTCCATGAGTACCTCATCCGCATTTGTCCTCGGTCACGCCCGGTCCGCGGACTGGGAATCCGCCACCCGGCAATGCCTGCAACAGCTTGGCGACATTCCCGCCGGCAGCAATATCGGTTTTGTCTACGCCACTGACAGTTTCGCCGGCCAGTTGCACCTCATCGTCGATCGCTTGCGCACAGCCACCGGCGTGGCGCACTGGACCGGCACCGTCGGCATCGGCATCTGCGCCAGCGCTACCGAGTATCACCAGACATCCGCGCTGGCAGTGATGGCGGGCAGCGTGCCCGAAGACGGTTTCCGTGTGCTGCCATTCTATAACCGCGCCGCCGACAACCTGCCGGCGGCCTGGGAAGACTGGCTGAAACAATCGCAAAGTCACATCGCCGTGCTGCATGGGGACCCGGCAAACAACAGTCTGCCGGAATTACTGACCAAACTCGGCAATGAACTGCCTGGCGGCTACCTGGTGGGTGGGCTGAGCTCTTCGCACGGGCCGCATCCGCAAGTCGCCGACACCCTGCTGGACGGCGGGTTGTCAGGCGTGATTTTCAATGACAAGGTGCCGGTAGCCACCGGCATGACACAGGGCTGCAGCCCGATCGCGGACAAGCACACCATTACTGACTGCGATTCCAACATCATCGACAGGATCGACAACCGGCCGGCGCTGGACGTGTTCAACGAAGACATCGGCGAAATCCTCGCGCGCGATCTCAACCGGGCTGCCGGCTACATCTTCGCCGGGTTTCCGGTCGCCGCTTCCGATACCGGCGATTACCTGGTCCGCAACCTCATCGGCATCGATACTCACGGCAAGCGCATTGCCGTCGGCGAAATCCTGCACCCCGGACAGCAAATCCAGTTTTGCCGGCGCGACGCCGGAACCGCGCGCGCAGACATGCAGCGCATGCTCGACGGGCTGAAAAAGCGCGTGCCGGGAACACCGCGCGGAGGCCTGTATTTTTCCTGCCTTGGGCGCGGCGAGGATCTGTTCGGCCGGCAGGCCGGGGAGATGAAAATGATCGCCGAAACACTGGGTGATTTTCCGCTGGTGGGATTTTTCGCCAATGGAGAGATCTGCAATGAACGTCTCTACGGCTACACCGGCGTGTTGACACTGTTTGTCTGAGCCCGCGCTCCTCATGTCCGCGGCGTGGCTCCGTCTTGCCGCGGCACCTGCAACATCTATACTTTATTGAGGCCGCCACCCATCGACATCGAAGATTCCCTTAAATAAAACGGCCTTTTCCAGCATAACCGCAGCCGATCTCTTTGCTCCTGAAGCAACAAAACCGATCTGCAGCACCACGGCACGTCGTCACAGACGGCAGGACGGCCACAATGAACAACGCCATTGAGCGGCAAACACGCGCGTCGGCGGCGTCAGTCCCATGCATGACCTGATGCAGAACATCGAGCGTTACCTGATGGCGTGCCGCGAACTTGCCGCCTTTGGTGCGCACAACGGCTGGATCGACAGGAGCAGCCTGCGCTATGAAATCATCGCGCAGGACGATCACCAGGTCATCGCTTTCGTCCAGTTCAATGAAGTTCTCGCGGAAGGTTCCGGTGCAGTCACCGGACAGGTGCCTTGCCAGGGCCACCTGCGTCTGACGCTAGACCGCTATGGGCAGGTGATTCAGGCGGAATTGCTGTAAGGCAACAGCTTTCGGCGGCATCGGAAGCCACAGCCGGCTTGAGCTGCTGACTGCGAGGCGGATGCGCCGCATAGAGCGGCTACATCAATACGTAGTTGTTTCCGATCAGCCTCTGCACTTCATCGGGACCATAGGGGATCTGCCGCAGGAACGAAGGCACCTGATCGCCGGCGATACCGCGCGCGCGCATCTGCGTCTGGCAAATACTGATCTGAACGCCGCCCAGGGCCGCGAGTTTTGCCGCATGATCGACCAGCGCTTTGTGTTGCGCATAGTTTTTCAACGCAAAAAATTCCACCTCGGGGCCGTGCAGCACCAGTGTCACCAGGGGCGCCTCGCCCTCGCCACGGGGCCGGTCGAGCAAGGCTTCGACGCGCTCAAACAGCGTTTCCAGTTCCTGTGCCGTATGGGCGCTGACGTCGGCAACATACGCGGACTCGTCGCGGCCGGGCGGCGGGACAATGGGTTCCAGCTCATAGCGCGGCGGCAGAACATCCGCCTGCTGCGGGCGCTCGCGCAACACCAGGTCCGCGGCGAACCAGAACCCCAGGGCGACCAGTATCAGTATCAGCAAGCTGCGCAGCATAGTGGTGCGATTCTACCGCAACGCACAAGGCATGGTGTATCCGGCACGCGCACGCTGCGGCAACATCGGCTACAATTGCAGCCGCTTCCGGCCGCGACTGAAAAGAACCATGCCAGGCTTCCCCGAACAGATTGACGATACCGCACGCAGACAGGTGGCCGCCTGGCTGGCGCTGTGCTGTTTCATGATATTCGCGATGGTCATACTCGGCGGCGTCACGCGCCTTACCGGATCCGGATTGTCGATGGTCGAATGGGACCCGATATTCGGCGTCGTCCCGCCACTGAATGAAGCGCAGTGGGAGGATGTGTTCGCCAAATATCGCGAATCACCCGAGTACCGCAAAATCAATGTCGGTATGGATCTGCACGGGTTCAAATCGATCTACTGGTTCGAGTATTCGCACCGGTTGCTCGGCCGCTCGATCGGCACCGTGTTTCTGATACCTTTTTTGTATTTCATGGCGCGGCGGAAGCTCAGCCGGCGACTGGTTCCGCGATTGTTGTTCGCTTTCGTGCTTGGCGGCCTGCAGGGTCTGCTCGGCTGGTACATGGTGAAAAGCGGTCTCGTCGATCACCCGCACGTGAGTCAGTACCGGCTTACTGCGCACCTGGCCCTGGCGCTGCTTATCTACGCGTACCTGTTATGGCTGCTGTTCGACCTGCTGTTTCCGCAGCGCACCCCCCGTCTTCCCTTCCAGGGCTTGCGCAAAGCCGCCGCCGGCGTTCTCGGCATGGTGTCCCTCACCATTGTTTCGGGAGGATTCGTTGCCGGCCTGAAAGCAGGCCACGCCTACAACAGTTTTCCGAAAATGGGCGATCAATGGCTGCCGCCGGCCGGCTGGATGCTCGAACCCGGCTGGCGCAACCTGTTCGAGAACGTCGCCACCGTGCAGTTCGACCATCGCCTGCTGGCCACGCTCACCTTCATCAGCGTGCTGGTGTTCTGGTTCTTCGTCCGCAGCGCGCAGCTCCCGGGCAGCGCGAAGCGAGGCGCTCACCTGCTGTTGCTGGTCGCCGTTGCGCAGATCGGACTGGGGATCGCCACACTGCTGCTGCATGTGCCCGTGGCTCTCGGCGCAAGCCATCAGGGCGGGGCACTGGTGTTGCTGACGGTAGCGCTGTTCATCAACCACCGGCTGCAACGGACCTGATCGTCACGCACCAACAGCGTCCGGCATGGCGCAGGCCATGCCGGAGGATTTCCGATGCAGAGGAAACTTTATTTCAGGCTGGAATAGTAGGCTGCGAGGTTTTCGATGTCAGCATCGCTCAACGGCTTGGCCATCGGTGACATCATCGGGTCGGAGCGGGTTCCGTCACGGAACGCTTTCATCTGTTTCACCAGGTAGGCATCTTTCTGACCTGCCAGATTGGGCCACAGCGGATTTGCGCTGACGCCATTGGCGCCGTGACAGCCGGCGCAGGTCGCCGCCTTGGCCTTGCCCGCAGCGGCGTCGCCGGCGGCCATCGCGGCGCTGGCGGAGATCATCATGAGGCCGGACACTGCAACTGCAAAAAACTTTTTCATAGCATCATTCCATTCAACAGGTAGCCAAAACGAGGCGCCTATTTTCTCAGACCGCCGGCGCCCTGTAAAATACTCTTGATCTGTAGATTATTTAATGTAAGATCAGTATCTTATAATCGCTTCCCGAGCAAGTGGGATGGCTGAACGAGCGGGTTGCGCAAAAACATGTATCGAAAATGACTGTTTTTAGGATCGCCGCCTGTCAGCCCGGAAAGACACCCCGGATGCACGACTGACCAGCGGGCGGCCAGCCGAGGGCTTGCGCATGTCCAGTGAAACAAAACAACTGATAGGCACAGCCGTCGAGCTGACCTCGTTGCCCGCCGTGGTCATGCAGGCCGTGCAGCTGCTGAATCAACCCGGCACCTCGGCTTCCGATATCGGCAATGTCATTGCCCAAGACCCGGCGCTTACCGCCCGGCTGCTGAAAATCGTTAACAGCGCTTTTTACGGTTTTCCCAGCCGCATCGAAACGATTTCACGCGCCATTACCATTGTCGGTACACGCGAACTCACCGACCTGATTCTCGGCACCGGCACCATCCAGGCGTTCGAGAAGATACCCAACAACCTCGTCAATATGCAGAAATTCTGGGAGCACAGCCTGTACACCGGCGTTGTGGCGCGAATCCTCGCGCGTCGTATTCATGCCCCGAATACCGAGCGCTATTTCGTCATGGGCCTGCTGCACGATATCGGCTCACTGGTGCTGTATCGACATCAACCCGACGGCGCCCGTCAGGCGCTGGAGCTTGCCACGCAGGAATCCCTGCCGCTGCATATCGCGGAACAACAGGTATTCGCGTTCGATCATTGCGACGTTGGCGCAGAATTGATGCGCGCCTGGAATCTGCCGGAAAGTTTCGTTGCCACCACGCTGCACCACCACCGCCCCTCGGCCGCCGAAACGTGCGGCCTGGAAGCCGCGCTGGTTCACCTCGCCGATGTCATCAGCGGCACGGCGCAGGGCACTGCACACGGCACCAGCCAGGCGTCTCCGCTGGAAGCCGGAGCATGGGAGCTGACCGGGCTTTCCGTGGACATGGTCGAACCGGTGATGTCTGCCGCGGACCGGCAGTTCGATGACGCGCGGGCGGCTATTCTGCCGCACTTCAAAGTCGCCTGAGGGGCTAGCGGGTTGCGTGAATCTCAGCCGGTCGCGAGCTGATCGCGCACACGCTCGAGCTTCGCGCGCACCTGCCCGGCGAGCTCTTTCACGCCACTCTTGTCGACCAGGCTCATTACCGCGATCGGATCCATGAAGCCGACGGTAATCCGGCCGTCGCCTTCTTCGCGCACCACCACATTGCAGGGCAACAACAGGCCGATATCGGGATCGGCGTTCAGCGCCTGGTTGGCGAGCCCGGGATTGCAGGCACCGAGAATCTTGTAGGCATTCCGGTCGACATCGAGTTTCGCTTTCAGCGTCGCCTTGACATCGATTTCCGTCAGCACGCCGAAACCTTCGCTTTTCAGGGCTTCCGTCACCCGGTTCACGGCGTCATCGAAGCTGCCGTCCATCTGGACATTAAATCCGTACATAGTTCACTCCCGACATGATTCAATCGTCCGATTGTAGCGTATCCGGGCTGCACTGTAGACTTGCCGTCATGCTTGCCGCGCAACCCCGCTTCTGGCACGACCCGCTGTTTTTCGCCGCTATCGCCGCCGCGCTGTTGTACTGGATGGGGCTGTCGCTGACCACGCCGGCCGGCAGCGATCTGGCCTGGCCGCTGCGCGCCCCGCTCGCGTTCCTGTATCCGGCCCTGTTGTACCCGGTGGTCGAAGAGCTGGTGTTCCGCGGCATCATTCAGGAACAACTGCACAAACGTCTCAGTCCCTGGCGGCTCGGCCCCCTGAGCCACGCGAATATTTTCACCAGCCTGCTGTTTACCGCGCTGCACTTCATCAACCATCCGCCGCTGTGGGCGGCGGCGGTGTTTTTTCCCTCGCTGGTGTTCGGGCTGTTCAGGGATCGCAGCGGTGGAGTGACAGCGCCGATCGTGCTGCACGTGTTCTATAACAGCGGTTATTTCTGGCTGTTCGCGCAATAAAAAACGGGGCCGAAGCCCCGTTTGCAATCCAGGCGCAGTGCGTCACATCTCGCCAAGCGGCCTCACGAACGTGTATTTCGCAGGTTCCAGCACGAGCGTCTCAGCCGCGTCGCCGACATTGCCGCCGAGCAGGCTGAACGGCAACGTAACGATGAACGTCGCGGTGGTCAGCACCGTGCCGACCAGCATGAACGGCCGCACCAGAAAGGCGTCCGCCAGCATTTCACCGCCGGTGGGCTCGACTGTGTCGAAGCCGCCATAGGGATCGGTACCGGCGCCGGCTACCATGGGGACGCTCAACGAAGCCACGGCCAGCGCGCCGGCCATCAGGTAACTCATCAGTTTCTTGGAGATCATCCGCATGACCTTTCTCTCCTGTTGAATGCCCCGCGGGGCTGAGATCAATTATAGGGTATCCGGACAGCGGATACGCACATCTTCACGCAGTATCGGCGTACGCGCAAAAACATTAATGAATTCATTCACAAGTCTGCTGAACAGATGTGATAGCGGTGGCGCGCCGGAAAGTGGCTGCCCGGTGCGATCGATCCCGGGCAGGGGCGCGACGTCCGGCGCCGGCGCTCATCATGGCCGCAGCGCCTGCGGATCGCGCCCGGTCAACCTCTTCAGCGCCTCCCCGTACTTGCTGGAGGTGCGCTCGATGATCTCCGCAGGCAAGCGTGGTCCGGGTGGCGTCTTGTCCCAGTCCAGGGTTTCCAGGTAATCACGCACGAACTGCTTGTCGAAACTCGGGGGGCTGATGCCCACCCGGTATTCGTCCTCGGGCCAGAAACGCGAGGAATCCGGGGTCAACACCTCATCGATCAGAACCAGCTCACCGTCATCATCCACGCCGAACTCGAACTTGGTATCGGCGATGATAATGCCGCGTTCCCGGGCATATCCGGCTGCCTCGGTGTAGATTTTCAGGCTGACTTCGCGCACCCGCGCGGCCAGCGCCTTGCCCAGCAGAGCCTCGGCGCGGGCAAAATCGATGTTCTCGTCGTGATCACCGATTTCGGCCTTGGTGGACGGCGTGAAAATAGCTTCCGGCAGCTGCCCGGCGAGCTGCAATCCCGCCGGCAGACGGATGCCGCAGACGGCGCCGGTCGCCTGGTAGTCTTTCCAGCCGGAGCCGATCAGGTAGCCGCGCACAATGGCTTCCACCGGCAGCGCCTTCATTTTGCGCACGATCACGGCCCGGCCTTCCACTTGCCGGCGCTCGGCGGGGTCCGGCAGCACGGCTTCGAGGGGCGTATCGAGGAGATGATTGGGAACCAGCGCGCGGGTGCGTTCGAACCAGAAATTCGACACCGCCGTGAGCACCGCGCCCTTGCCGGGAATGGGATCCGGCAGCACCACGTCGAACGCGGACAGCCGGTCCGTGGCGACAATCAGCAGACGATCATCGCCTACCGCGTAAATATCGCGCACCTTGCCGCGCGCCAGCAGCGGCAGGCTCTGAATTTGCGATTCGAACAGCACATCGAGCATAGGGTGATCCTGTGGTGGTGACAGTGGCGCTTGCCGACGCATTGTACCGGCGCCCGCGGCGCTCGGCGAATGGTCTGTGACAGTGCTACAATGCGCGTTTTCCCAAAACCCGGGGCATAGCATGAAACCCAGTAAAGTCGGCCTGGTCATGGGCAGCAACAGCGATTGGGAAGTGATGCAGGCGGCGGCCGAGCAGCTGGAGAGCTTCGGCGTCGATTTCGAAGCCCGCGTTGTTTCCGCGCACCGCACACCCGATCTGCTGTTCGAATACGCCGCCGGCGCCCGCCAGCGCGGTCTTGCCTGCATTATCGCCGGTGCGGGCGGCGCCGCCCATCTGCCGGGCATGCTTGCCGCCAAGACCACCCTCCCGGTACTGGGCGTGCCGGTGCCTTCGCGTCATCTGAAGGGCATGGATTCGCTGCTGTCCATTGTGCAGATGCCCAAAGGAATTCCGGTCGCGACCTTCGCCATCGGCAGCGCCGGCGCCGCCAACGCAGCGCTGTATGCCGTCAGCCTGCTGGCGCTGCACGATCCCGCGCTTGCCGAAAAACTCGATGCCTTCCGCGCGGCCCAGACCGACGCGGCGCTGAACATGCAATTGCCACCCCGGCCGTGATTCTGCCGGACGCCATCCTCGGGGTGCTGGGCGGCGGCCAGCTCGGCCGCATGTTCACCGTTGCCGCGCGCAGCATGGGTTACCGCGTATGGGCGCTTGATCCCGACCCGCACAGCCCCGCCGGTTCCATTGCCGACCGTCACATCGAAGCGCCCTACAGCGATGAGGCGGCGCTGACGGAAATGAGCGCGCACTGCGCGGCGGTGACCACCGAGTTCGAGAATGTGCCGGCCGAGACCCTGGAATACCTGGAGGTCCGGGTGCCGGTACGCCCCGGTTCCGCGCCGGTCGCCATCGCCCGCGACCGTATCCGCGAGAAAACCTTTCTCCGCGAACTGGGACTGGCGACAGCGCCTTTCTTCCCGATACGCACCCTCGATGACCTGACCAGCGCCTGCGCACAGCTCAGGATGCCCGCACTGCTGAAAACCGCGCAACTCGGTTACGACGGCAAGGGGCAGATCGCGGTCAGCAGTCTCGAGGACGCACGCCGCGGGTTTCAGCAGCTTGGCGCAACCGCCTGCGTCCTGGAAGAACGCGTTGCCCTGCAACTGGAGCTGTCGGTGATCCTGGCACGCAACAGCAGCGGACAGACGGAGGTATTCCCGGTCGGCGAGAACGTGCATGTCAACGGCATCCTGGATACTACCTTCGTGCCGGCGCGGATTGCGCAGCCGGTCGCCCGGCAGGCGGTGCAGATGGCTCAGCGCCTTGCGGACGCCATGGACTATTGCGGTGTGCTGGCAGTGGAATTTTTCCTCACCGTGGACGGCGACCTGCTGATTAACGAAATGGCGCCGCGTCCTCACAACAGCGGTCACTACAGCATCGACGCCTGTCTCACCTCGCAGTTCGAGCAACAGGTGCGGACCTTGTGCGATCTGCCGCCGGGTGCCACCACGCTGCTGTCGCCGGTGGTGATGGTGAACATCCTCGGCGACCTGTGGGGCGACAGCCCGCCACCGTGGGAAAAACTGTTCGAGCAACCGCAGGCCAAGTTACACCTGTACGGCAAGCGCCATGCGCGGCCCGGACGCAAAATGGGGCATTACAACTGTCTCGCCGCTGATCTGGATGATGCCATTGCGATCGCCGAACTGGTACGCGCGGCTCTGACGCCCAAAGCGGGTTAGGCCACCGTCAGGCGCGTTTCAGCTTCGGCGGCTTGAGAACCTCGGCGGATTCCTGCAACACGAATCGCTTGAACTGCTGCGCCACCGCCGACAGGCGCTTGCCCGAGCGGTGCATGATGTACCAGTTGCGCATAATCGGCAGCCCGGACACGTCGAGAACCACCAGGCGTTTCAGCGCCAGCTCCATTTCCAGGGTATGCAGCGACAGCAGCCCCAGGCCGAGGCCCGCTTCGACGCCCTGCTTGATGGCCTCCGAGCTGCTCATCTCCATGGTGGATGACAGCGACAGGCCGTGTTCCACGAAAAAACGCTCGGTCGCCGATCGCGTGCCGGAGCCTTTTTCGCGTATCAGGAACGTTTCTTCCTGCAAACGCTGCAAGGGGATATTTTTCTCGCCGGCCAGCGGGTGAGACGGGGGCGCGATCGCCACCAGCGGGTTGTCCATGAAGATTTCCGCCACCAGGTCCATTTTCTGCGGTGGCTTGCCCATGATCACCAAATCGGTCTCGTTGTCGGACAAGGCCTCGAGCAGGCGCTCGCGATTGGTCACATCGAGGCTGACCTTGACGCGGGGATAGCGCTGGCAGAACGCTGCCAGCAAGCGCGGAACGAAATAGTTCGCGGTACTGGCCACGGCGATTCTCAGGCGACCGCGCTCCATGCCTTTCATTTCGTCGAACACCTGGTCCGCCTCTTCCAGGATCGATAGCACGGCGCTGGCGTAACGCTGCATCTCTTCGCCGGCCTCGGTCAGGTAGATCTGCTTGCCGACCTGCTCGAACAGGGGCAGGCCGACTGCCTCCTCGAGCTGTTTTACCTGCATGGACACCGCGGGCTGCGTCAGGTGCAACTGCTCCGAGGCGCGCGTGAAGCTCTGGTTGCGCGCCACCGCGTCGAAAATTCTCAATTGCCGGAGGGTCAGATTCATGGGGAGCATCTGTTATGCTGAAGCCGGCTTTTATCAATATCACTTATCTGAAATTCAAACAAGCCGCGATGCATTATGCTGAACTTACCCGGGCGCGGTCGCATGCGTCGGACGCGAGGACCAGATGCTGCAGCTGACTTTGATTCGCCATGCCAAATCGAGCTGGAACGAGCCGAACCTCAGTGATTTCGATCGGCCGCTGAACCGCCGCGGTCTCGACAACGCGCCAATGATGGGACGGGTGATAAAACACAAGGGGCTGGCATTCGACCGCATGGTGTCCAGCCCGGCGCAGCGGGCGATCACCACTGCGCGCCTGATTGCCGCGGAAACCGGATATCCGGAAAACGCGATCGCAATTCGCGAGGACCTCTATGACGCATCGGTCGATACGCTTCTGGAGTGTGTGCAATCGCTTGACGCCCACGAACCGCGCACCGCCCTGGTCGGACACAATCCGGGAATGACACAGCTGTACAACGCGCTGACCGGTGAAACGCTCGACAACCTGCCGACCTGCGCGGTCGCCGTTATCGAATTCGATGTGGAGGACTGGCGTGCCGTGCATCCCGGGCTGGGTCGCTCCGTGTTACTCGAGTACCCGAAAAAGCACCAGCATCACGCCGGGCGCTGATCCACGGTGCGAAAGCGCCGCCGAACTCAGAAAACCAGGTTCAGCCTGACTCCGTACACAAAGGCCGAATCGTCAAGCAGCGCGTCGGAAGCGTCGAATCCGCTGTTTTTCAGCCATTGCACCGACGGTGTCAGGCTCAGGTCGTCGCGTGGTTCGAACCGCGCGTACAGCTCGGCCTGGGTCGCGTCATCCAGCTGCGGGGTTTGCTCATCATCCGACAACCAGCTGCGCGCAATGCCGGCGCCGACCGCGACACCCGCCAGCGGATACTCCAGTGCGAACGATGCAAAACCCGCGGTCTGTGAAACCTCTTCATTGGCCAGACCCAGCCTCACCGACCAGGCGCCGCGGGCGATGCCGCCGTCGATCACCGCATAAACACCGTAGCTGTCTTCTGCGTCGCCGCTGCCGTCGAGCCTGGCATGGTCCGCGGTATTGAGCCAGGCGCCTCCGCGCAGCGCATGCGCGCCGGGCAGCCACTGCAGTTCGGCAGCCGCAAACACACCCTTGCCGTCTTCCGTGACATCCACCAGCTGAGCATAGGAAGCATCCGGGTTATCGCCCAGCCCGTTGGACCCGGTCAGCATAAGGGTCAGGGTTAGGTTGCCGTCGAGGTCATGGTTGTAGATCGCGCCCAGCGTGTAGTCGGGAAATTCAATGCTCGGGTTGTTAACCAGACTGGTAGTGAGAAACTGGCCCGTTTCGTCATTGGCGATATGACTGGTATCCAGCGACGTGGTGGGATCCAGCAGCCCGACCACTGCGACACCGTGGCTGTTGAGTGCCTGTATATAGTGCAGTTCGGATACCTGCAGACGTCCATTACCATCACGGTCCAGCGCCGTGCCTGCATCGGCGTTGGCTTCCGCGAACAGCGCAGCGACACCGCTGCTGGAAGGCGAGGTATTGCCTTCCACATATATGACCAGTTTACCGGGACCTGTCGGCAGGGTCGCAACCAGATCGAAAGAAGCCGTAAGCGCTGCGTCCGCATCGTCGTCACTTGCGCCCTGCGCGACAACGGTCAGTCCTCCTTCCACCTCGACATCACGCCAGCCGCTCACGGCACCGTGGCGGACCTCGACGCTTTCTACGCCATCCTCGGCCCACAGCGCCGCAGGCGCTGACAAAAGGGGCAGTGACCCCGTGAGGCACAAGGCGATGCGCCTTGCACCAGGCAGCAAACTATCCATGAAGCCCCCCCTAAACCCGGAACTGTCCGACCAGATTGCCCAGCTCTGCCGCAATACGCGCCAGGTCCTCGCTGGCCTTCGCCGTCTGAGCGGCGGCTTCAGCGCTTTCCTCGGTCATGTCGTTTATCCGCACGATGTTGCGGTTGATCTCTTCGGAGACCGCGCTTTGTTCTTCGGCCGCGCTGGCGATCTGGGTGCTCATATCATTGATGCGCGCCACGGCGCCGGTAATGCTCGCCAGTGAGTTGCCCGCCGCGGCGGCGCTGTCGACGGCGCTGCGCGCCTGTTCGCGACTGCGCTGCATGACATCCACCGCCTCCCCGGTTCCCGCGCGCAGTTTTTCGATCATCTGGTTGATCTCTTCCGTGGACTGCTGGGTGCGGCTGGCCAGGGTACGCACTTCGTCGGCCACTACCGCGAAACCGCGCCCCTGTTCGCCGGCGCGCGCCGCTTCAATTGCCGCGTTGAGGGCAAGCAGATTGGTCTGCTCGGCGACGCCGCGAATCACGTCGAGAATGCTGGTGATTTCCTGGCTGTTGTGCTCGACCTGGTGAATGGTCTCGGACGCACCCTCCAGCTGCCTGGCCAGGTTCTTGATCTGACCCACCGCCTGGTCGACAACACGCTTGCCTTCCACGGTCTCCTTGTTGGCATCCTGCGCAGTGCTGGCGGTAAGCGCGATATTCCCGGCAACTTCCTGCACCGTGGCAGTCATTTCGTTCATGGCGGTCGCCACCTGCTCGGTTTCGGAACGCTGCTGCTGGATGCTGGCGCTGGCCTGTGCGGTGATCGCGGACATCTGTTGCGACGCAGCGGACAGGGTTTCCGAGTTGCCGGTGATTTGCCTGATGGTTGAAACCAGGCGCTGGCGCATGGCAGTCAATGCCTGCACCAGCTCACCGAATTCATCATTGCGCTGCACGGTGAAGGATGAAGCCAGGTTGCCGTCGGCCACCAGCTGCAACTCATTTACGACACGCGGCAGGATGCCCAGCGCGTGCGCGATGATGAAGTACAATGCGCCGATCACCACCAGCACGGCGACAAGGCCGATCCACAGCAGCGTGGTGGCAGTCCGGACCGCCGTCTGCTGACCGGCACCTGCCTGCGCGACGCGCGCCTGGATATCGACAAGCATCGCGTCGACCTCTTCGCCGATGCTCGCCGCAACGGCGTCGAAGTCGGCCATCATCGGGTTACCGCCGGCGGGACCTGCGTCAACGTAGGCCTGCGCCATGCGCTTGCCAACCCGGTAATAATCCTCGAACACCGGCAGCATGGCCTGGTAACGCGCCGCGTTCTGCACATCGAGTGCGGAGAGTTCCGCAAGCAGCTGCCGAACCCTTTCGGCATTGTTGTGGGCCTCATCGAAGCCATCGTTGAGGCCGTCCTGCGCACGGGTGGCGCTGATATCGGTCAACCACTGCTGCACCTGGACCACAGCCAGTTTGACTTCGTGCGCCTTGTCAAGGGCGGGAATCCCGGTCCCGGCGATGTCGGCTGCCTGGTCCGAAATCGTTGAAGTCGCGGAGATCGACATGCCGCTGACAATGGTCACCACCACCGCCAGCACTGCGGCCAGCGCGGCGAATTGTTTCCTGACACCGAAATTGCAAATACGTGACACCGTGCTCTCCTTATATTAGGGCTGCTCAAGCTGCGGAAAGCGCCGGATTTCTGGCGATGCATGCCGGAATTCCGATCGGCAAATCGTCTTGTTTCGCTATTGAAGCCCGTAAACGCTGAATTTCCACACTCCAGGCATAGCTATAGCAAGGAACGTGCCCCTTCAGTCGAACGTA
>JAGFJP010000081.1 GCA_024102665.1 Thiogranum sp.
GAAGGTGCAGAAAGAGTTTATCGAGCTGGAGGAGACCATTAAAAAGACCTGCGGCAACCGTCCGGTCTACTACATGGCCAACCCCGGCAATTTCGGCGACGCGCTTATCCGTTACGGCACCCTCAAGTTCCTGCGTGACATCGGGATACCCTTTACGGAACTGACGCCGACCAGGACGCGGAGACTGGAGTGGCTTGGCGTCGCGATGCGTCCCAAAGGGACGCTGATCTTCGGCGGCGGCGGCGCCTGGTGCAGTCTGTGGAACCACGGCACCATTGTCGAAAAGGTGCGCAGGCGCTTCCGGCACGTCATCGTGCTTCCCTCCACCTTCGACTACACACCGCAGATTCCCGGGGTGACTTATTTTTGCCGCGACCGCTTCGAGAGCGCCGGCAATGTCCCGGATGCCCGCTTTTGCCACGACATGGCTTTTTACATCGGCGCCGTCGCGGCACCGGGAGGCTCTGGCGAGGGCTTTTTCTTCCGCACCGACGCCGAGAGTTCCGGGCGCATCCCGCTGCCCGAGAGCAATAACGACATCAGCATCCGGGGCAACCACTTTTCGGACGTGCAACCTTTCTTCGACGCCATCGCGCCTTTCGAGGTGATTCACACCGACCGTCTCCACGTCGCCATCGCCGCCTGCCTGATGGGTCGCGAACTGCACCTCTACGCAGGCTCCTATTTCAAGTCGCGGGCGATCTTCGCCTCCAGCATCCGGGATTATTTCGACCGGGTGCATTTCCACGAAGATGCGCGAAGCATCGCATCACTGAGGCCGCTGGCGATAGTCAGACCCGGTTGATCGCGAACGCTGACCCAGAGGGGGGGTGGATGCAGGAACTGTTGATCAACAACATAAGTACGCAGACCGCCGACGACGGCACAAAGACACTCGGCGCCACTTTCGTCAGTCCGAGGCGTCCCTACGAGGTCTGGTTTCGCACCGACGGCGGCGCGATCAATGATTCAGCGGAACCCTTTCTGCCTGCCGCCCTGATCCCCTCCATGCGTCGCGGCTGGACGATACGCGTCGACGGAGCCCTGTCGCCTGCCCTGGTCGAGGGCGCGCAACAGATCCAGAACGTCATGTGCGGCTGGTACCGCGAGTTGCAGCCTGTATCCATCGAGGCGCAACCCAGGGCGCATGATGATACGGCGTTGCCGCGGGCGGTGGCGGCATTCTTCTCCGGCGGGGTCGATTCCTTTTTCACACTGCAGCAGCACCGCGATGAACTCACGCACCTGGTGTTCGTGCACGGATTCGACCTGCCACTGGATCAGGAAGAGCGCCGCCGCGAGATGGCGAACAACGCGCGGCAAGTTGCGGAACAATTGCAACTGCAGCTGGTGGAGGTGGAAACCAACATGCGCGATTTCGGCGATCGCTACGTGAACTGGGAGAAGGCCTATTTCGGCGCCGGGCTCGGCGCCGTCGCCCTGTTGCTGGCGCCGCGCTTCGCGCGCATCTACCTGCCCGCCAGCGTTTCGCACGAGCAGGTGATTCCCATGGGCTCGCATCCCGACCTGGATCACCACTGGAGCAATGGCCGCATCGACGTGCTGCACGACGGCGTGGAGTACGGCCGTTTCGACAAAATCCAGGCGATCGCCGACTGGCCCCTGATTGTCGACCATCTGCGCGTTTGCTACCAGCCGGTGAACGAGGGTCTCAACTGCGGCCGCTGCCATAAATGCCAGTGGACCATGATGATCCTGGAAGCACTGGGGCGCCTCGACGCGATGCGGGTATTTCCGTCGACAACCGACCCGCAGCTGCTCAGGCAGTGGCTGCCGGTCGACGAGCATCAGCGCGATCGTTTCCGCAAAGCGATAAGGGTGCTGGAACAGCGCAATGCCGATCCCGCTTTGCGCGCGCTGTTGCAGGAACTGCTGGACGAGGGCACGAAAGCCCGCAGAAAGGCCTGGCTCAGGCGACTGCCGGGAAGCGTTCGCCGCGCATTGCAGGACGCAGTCAGGCGCCGAAAACGCCGGCCATGATACTGACCAACCTTGTCGACCAGCGCGACGGCGACACCCGCACCATCAGCATGGACCTGGTGTGGGAAGACACTGACCGCCCGCGGCAAACCCTCTGGTTCTCCGCCGACGGCGACACCGCGCAACTGATGCACCCCGGCGCCGACGCCTTTGCCATCGCCTGCCTGCCGATGGCCGCCTGGCTGGGGGAAAAACGCATGCGCGTGGACGCGCCGCTGTGCACCCGCCTGCGCGCCGGCCTGAAATGCCTCAACCACACCTACGCCGAGTGGTTCCCCAGGTCAGGCATTGTGTCCGTGGAACCCGCCGGAGGCTTCGTCCCCACCCGGCCGCCCGCGCACCGGCGCCTTGCCAGCATGCTTTCCGGTGGCGTGGATGGCCTGGCCGCGTTGCGCCAGAACCGGCTCGACTACCCGCTCGATCACCCCGAGTCGATCCGCGCCTGCATCACGCTGTTCGGCATCAACACCTACGATGTGGACAGGAACGGCCCGGTTGCGGAACGCCTGCAAGCCTTCGACGCCCTGCTCGGCCGCCTGCGCGGCCTTGCCGAGGCAGAGCAGTTTGAACTGCACCCGGTACGCACCAACGTGCGCAGTCTCGCCCCCGATTACAAGGCCTGGACCAGCGTCGGTTTCGGCGCCGGGCATATCGCCGCAGCGCAACTGTTCCAGGGCAGTTTCGACAAGGTGCTGTTTGCCTCCGACGGCGAAGGTCCGAACCCTGCGCCGGGTCCGATGCATCCCGTGCTTACGCCCTGGTTCTCCACCAACGCCGTGACCATCCAGGGCGACCAGGACGAGATGCTGCGCGCGGAAAAGGTCGCGCTGCTCGCCGACTGGGAATACGGACGGCGCCTGATGCAGCCCTGCCACTATGTGCATATTCCCCCGCAGGGCAAGATCAACTGCGGTCAGTGCGAAAAGTGCGTGCGCACCATGCTCGCGCTGATCGGCCTCGGCCGTCTGCACGAGGTGAGCGCCTTTGCCGACAAGGAAGTCACCCCGCGCATGATCAGGAGCATACCCCTGCAGAACGTGCGCAAGGTGCACCTCCTGCTGCAGTCGATTCCCCTGCTCAAGGTGGCCGGACGGCCTGTCCTGGTCCGGGCGATTCGCGCCAGGGTGTGGAAATTCCGCTTGCGGGGGCGATGAGACAGGCAATCGTTGAAGGTATACAACAGGTACAAAAAAGTCCGGAGGCTCGCATGTCCGAAGCTGATGTCACCATTGTAGTTGTTCCGCGGGAACGGTTCAGTTACACGCGAAATGCCCTGCAAAGCATCTATCAGAACACCCGCTTCCCTTTCGACCTGGTTTATGTCGACGGTAATTCACCCCCGAAAATAAAACGCTATCTTGAAAGCCAGTCGCGGGAAAACGGCTTCAGGCTGATTCGCACCGAACATTATCTTTCCCCCAACCAGGCGCGCAACCTGGGCCTGGCTCACGTCGGGACGAAATATGTTGTCTTTATCGATAACGATGTCCTGGTAACAGCGGGCTGGCTGGAAACGCTGGTCAATCGCGCGGAAGAAACAGGCGCCTGGCTGGTGGGTCCGTTGACCTTGCTGGGAAGCGATTTCAAAAAGGTCCATTTCGCCGGGGGCAGCATTGAATTGCGGGAACAACAGGGCCGAAACTGGATGACGCAAAAGCGCCCGTTCATGAACCAGCCGCTCGCCAACGTTCAGGATAAAATCCAGCCGGGCAACACCGAGATACTGGAGTTCCATTGTCTGCTGGCGCGCACCGAAGCCTTCGACACGCTGGGACCGCTGGACGAAGACTTCTTGAGCATGTGCGAGGAAGACGATTTGTGCATGTCGGTGGCGAAGACCGGCCATCCGATATTCCTGGAATCCAATGCTGTCGTCACTTATGTGCCCCCTTCCCCCACAGACATTGCCTGGTCGGACCTGCCCTTTTTCTTTGTGCGCTGGAGTGACAACTGGTGCGAGCAAAGTGTCGCCCGCTGCATCGCCAAGTGGAAGCTGACAGATGACTCCCCCTTCCTGGGCAACACCCGGTACTTTGTCCGCGCCCATCGCACCTATATCAATCCCCGTCCCTCCCAGGTATCCGGATACCTCCTGTACGGACTGAAGCGATTATTGCTGCTGGATATCGTGCAGCAGATCATGAACCGGAAAGCCGGCGAGCTGTCGCTGCGGCAGGCTCCGGGGCAGCCGTAGAGCTGAAAGAGTTCACGCGTTCCAGTATCAACAAACCATCCTCCCACCCGGAAGGCAGCCTGTAGACTTTTGCAGCGGACTTCGCGGGAATCGTGGAGTCATGCTGAACAGAACCGTCCCTGGTGTTGAGCCATCGCGCCCTGACAGCGCTACCACCGGCAATGCCGGAAACATCGATCTTTGCTGACGCAGCAGCCGGATAATAAACCAGCAGGCGATCGCCCGACCGGGATCTTGCCGCGACCTTGTAGTCGAACTTGCTGAACCGGTTTGCGCCTTTCAGAATGACACTCTGATCGGGCACCAGGTTCCACCAGTCAATACTGCTGAAATAGTCTTTCCATATCATCAGCTCCTGCGTGCCCTCGGAGTTGAGATACTCCTCGTCGCTCCAGATCTTTCCGTCTTTGACATTGAAGGCCGAGCGTCGCTCCGGAAAGGATGCATCATCCTTGTCGAACCACCAGACATGATCGTTCCCGTAGGTATAGCCGGCGGCGCCGGACAGAATCGTCCAGTAGGGTTGCGATCGGAAAACGCCCAGTCCATAGAGATCATCCTCGTTGCCGGGGTCGAAGTAATCCGTCTCTCCGACAACCGTCGGTTTGATATCGGGCAGCTGATAGTCGCGGGTGTTGACGTAGAGAATAAGGTGTGAATCCGGCTGACTGGTGTTGAAGTCCAGCCACGATGGATATCGCTGATCATTGTTTGCATATAGCCAGTAGCCGGAAGATGTGTAACCGTCGTCGCCCCTGCTCGGATGATAGGACATCAAATGACGGTCGCCGGAACGCCTGATTCCCGTGGCCAGTCCGTTCCACACACGCACGCCGTAATCGCAGTATGTCCTGTCGCCGCCCAGCAGCCAGATGATATTGGGCCTGTCTTTATAGCGCTCGCCGAGAAAGCGGCCATAGACCACCGCGTTTTCCGCATCGAATACGACCGGCGTGTAATCGGGTTCGTACCATCGCGGGCAGACATAGCGGCCCCAGGTCGGCGACAGCACGACATAGAGCCCGTATTCCCCGGCCTTGTCGAGAATGTCATCGATATGCTGAAAGAACACTTCGTTGGGTCTGGTCGGATCCGGCAGGTTGTTTCTCGCGCCCTTTTCGGGGATGTCATTGAACTGCGGTCGCGAGCCGTCTTCGCCATGAAAGGGCAACTCCCCGGGGATACCCCGGCTCTGCGAAGGTTCGAGCAGCCCCTCGATCGAGCCGGAGCCTGTCACCATGATCTGCACCAGCGTAAATCCCTTGCGCTTTCTGTCCGCCAGATAGCTGTCCGCCTCGGACAGTGTCAGGCGATGCGGCATCAACCAGGCCGTGTCGCCCAGCCAGAAAAACGGCGTGGAAACCGCTCCGTCGAAATGTTCCAGATAGCGCCCGTTTGCCGACACCCGGAGTTCACCCAGGTCCCACGGTTTTCCGGACGGCGCAGGAGGCGGCGCGTTCCACACCCGCCGCAACGCTTTCAGCGCCGGCTTGGGTTCACCGTTCTCCTCGTATAATCCCCAGAACGCCTCTTCGGGACGCACACCGAATTCCGCCTCGGCGTTCTCGACTTTCCATGCGTGATCGAACGCCTCGAAATACACCAGCCCCGCCGCCGGCGGCAAGCGTTGCGACAGCTCGACCCAGAATTCGCTCTGTCGTGCCGGCGTAAATCCGCGTTCGGGCGGGCCGCTCGGCAGGCCGGTCTCCTTGATCAGCACCGGCTTGTCGGTCTTCGCCGTCAGCCGCTCCGCAACCTGCACCACGAAATCCACAGCGATTTCGGTGGTAGCCTCGGGAAACCAGGTCTCGAACAGCGGGTGCACGCTGGGCAGCAGAAAATCCTGCACCGACAGAAAGTCCGGCGGATCTTCGTTGAGATAAAAGTAAAACGGCTCGGACGTGGTGATCGCCACCTGCGGCAAAGCGGCGCGCAGGCGCTGGATCGCCTCACGCAACGCCGCCCATTCATGGCGTTCCGCGAGCAGCACTTCGTTACCGACCGAGACACCGACAATCAACCCGGGATATGCGCGCGCCAGCCGTATCACGTTGGCGATTTCATCTTCGGACGCGATGTCCCAGATCCCCAGGATCAGCGCCTCGAAACCCAGTTCACGCGCAATAGCGGGCACTTCCTCCAGGCCGTTATTGCCCGAATACATCACCAGCCCCTGAAAATCCTTGCGCAAGATGCTGAGATCCTTGCGGATCTGCTGCGCCGATGCCGGCAGGACCTCACCCGCCACGATACGCAGATCGGTCGGCGTGTACGCCACGAACCGCACCGATTCGACGGCCGCGCTGATGCGCTCGACGGCCGCGGAGCGCGGCTGATCAGCGCTCTGCGCGACGCCGGCCAGCAGCGTCAGGACGATTATGAACAGCATGCGATACATGGGTTGTTTCAGCCTTTTTTGGTGCGTGGTCTCCCAATTCTAGCCCGCATTTCTCACCTAGCCCCTGCGCATGGCAAACCTCTGGAAGCTTACGCCACGCCTGACCAGGGTCTGCTCCTCTGTGATCTCGAATCCATGCCGCGAGAAAAACGGAACCGCGACCAGGCTGGCTTCTGTAAAGAGTTCGGGAGTATCGCCGGCAGTGGACAGTTGCGTAACGGCCTCGCGCAGCAACGCCGATGCGACTCCTTTCCGCGCGGCGCCAGGCGCCGTATAGAGAAGGTCGATGTGCCCGTTCTCCTCATAAGATATGAAGCCCAGGTACGAACCGGCCTCCTCCGCGACGATAGTGTGAAGCCCTTCGAATCGCTGACGCCATTCATCGAGATCCGGTGGAAGCGACGCCCAGGCGTGACGCTGCGCGGCATCGTATTGATCGACCGCAAGGGCATGAACAGACGAAGTGAACACCGCCGCAAGGCCCTCGGTATCCGCTGCTCTGTACCTGCGTAGCTTCACGTCGATGCTCTCCCTGACTACCGGGGTGACGCTTTCATTTTTAAACGCGCACAGTCGAATGGGCCTCGCGCCCGACTCTAGCAACGTGGGGAGCTGCGCACAACGGGCAAACAATCAGCAGGGGGCGCTATTTATTCCGTACTGTAAGGCTTCGCATCACCGGCAGCCAATAGCAGCGCGACGAGAAACTTTGATTTTACAGCGATCTCGACACAATCCAAAAATTCAAAGCCCAGCCCTCGTCTCTGCCTTTCGTACCATGCAAATGCGAGCTCCACATCATCCTTTGCTCTGTCCGTATAGCGCAGTTTCATTTGTATTTATCACGCAGATCCTCGTGCACTGATTTCCAATCATGTAATTCCAGCTTCCCTTCCTTATATTCTTCATATCTTTTTTTCAGTTCTCGCTTTTGCCACTCTGGCATGGGGATTTCACAATTGCTGGCGGCAATAGCGTCCCAAACATCTTCAACAAGAAGCAACTTTTCAGATAGCTCCAGCCTGCTGATTTCGTCTTTGATTTGATCTGGTCTCATTTGATCACCTCATTGAATTACCGGGTATGCGCTGCCAAAAACGACGTTAGGACCTTCATCCTCAAGTGCTGCATTGAGGTATTCTGCAATCACTTCTCGCTGTCCGGATATTCAGCAGCATCGAACTTGGCTATCTAACTCACCATTAAGGAAGCACACCGGGATGAACTTGTCCTGGTCGTAGTAAACATCTTTGTACCGGACCATCACGCGTTCCTTTTACATGAGGGGTCAAGATCTCAACAATGGCGGCATTTTATCACTTTTCTCACTGCGCCAAGGGCTTTTCTACAGCTTTAATGGCACCCGTAAGGTCCGGCCGACGAAGGAGGTCGCCTACACTCGGTAGCTTCACTGCGTCCTGATTGACTACGCAGCTTTAGCATGAAGTCGAAGCCCGAGCGCCTTGGCCACCTTCAATACCGTCGCCAGGCTCGGGTTACCGTCTTCACTCAGGGCTTTGTACAGACTCTCGCGACTGAGACCCGCATCACGCGCGACCTTCGACATTCCCTTCGCACGCGCAATATCCCCCAGCGCTCTCGCTATTCCAGCAACATCATCCGGTGCCTCGGTCAGCCACGCATCAAGGTATTCCGCCATTTCCTCGGACGTGCGCAATTGACCCGCAACATCATAGGGAAGCGTCTTGGTCTTTTTCCTGGACTTCAAGGATGCTTTGGCCATGGTGGTGATCTCACAAGTTTTGCGCCAGTTCGATCGCGAGCGCGATATCCTGTTGCTGCGTCGACTTATCGCCTCCTGCAAGCAATATGATCAGTTCTCTCTCGCGCTCCGTGTAGTACACCCGGTAACCCGGTCCGGCGTCGATCTTGAGTTCGCTGACACCCGCCTTGAGATTCCGGTGTTTCCCTGGATTTCCATGCACGAGGCGATCAACACGAACCTGAATACG
>JAGFJP010000098.1 GCA_024102665.1 Thiogranum sp.
GAGCGCATGTTCGAACCCTTCTTTTCCACCAAGGCGCCCGGTCAGGGCAGCGGCATGGGGCTGGCGATGGTGCACGGGATCGTGCACGAATACGGCGGTCACATACTGATCGATTCCAGGCCCGGCGGCGGCGCCAGCCTGCGCGTGCTGCTTCCCGTTGTCACTGAACTGCCTGCGGCGGGCACCGATGCGCAGGGTGCTGTGCACAGCACGGACAGGCTGCTGGAAGGACGCGTGCTGCTGGTCGACGACGAACCCGCGGTAAGCGAATTCATGCAGGATTTGCTTGAGAACTGGGGTCTGTCGGTGAGCGTGTTCAATAACAGTGTCGAAGCCTGTCAGCATTTCGGCGAAGACCCGGACGCTTTCGAACTCGCGGTGCTGGACCAGACCATGCCGCGGATGACAGGCATGGACGTGTCGCAACATCTGCTCAAGCTGCGCCCCGGCCTGCCGGTGATCATCTACACCGGCTACGCCGAAGACCTCGCCGAGGCCAGCGTCAAACAGGCGGGCATCCGCGCCCTGGTGAAAAAGCCGGTCGATACCGCGCGACTGCACGATCTGGTCGAAGAGCTGCTGGACAGCGCAACGCATCGCGACTGAACGCGCGTCACGGCCCTGTTCTGCGCCGGCTGTTACAGGACCGCAACAAACGGATAACAAAGCGGCCCGCATCTGAAGTCATCCTGATACACATCTCCCCTAGTGTTGCTGTCAACGGCGCGGTGCCTGCACCGCCAACCGTGAACACTCAAGCCGACCGTTTACGCAACACAGGAGCAAGACCATGCAACACGCAACCGCCAGCTATCAGGCCGACAGCAATCGCTATGCAAAGTGCATCGAGGTATCCAAACGCATCCGCTGGGAGATCGAGGCTGATGTCATCCGCGGCAGATCCTTCGACTTCGGACACAAGTTTCTGCCCGACGGCCTGTCGAAAGTTCACGAACTTCCTTCGCTCGACGACAGCGAAAAACGCCTGTTGAGCCAGATCCAGGGCCGCAGCTACGCCAACATCTTCGGACTGGTCGAACGTTTCATCAACGCCAAGGTGCTGGAGGTCAGCCGCGATCACAGCCTCGGCGACCAGGTAGCGCTGGAAGCGCTGATCCGCTTCAGTGACGAAGAGCTCAAGCACCAGGAACTGTTTCGCCGCATCGAGCAGATGATCGGCGCCGGGATGCCCGAGGGATATGTCTTCGTGCCGCAGCCCAACGAGGTCGCCAGGGCGGTACTGTCGAAATCGACCTGGGCGGTGCTGGGCCTGACCTGCCACATCGAGCTGTTCACCCAGGCGCACTACAAGCAGAGCATCGAGCCGGATGATGCGTTGTCCGAACTGTTCAAGGACGTTTTCCTGTTTCACTGGCGCGAGGAATCGCAGCACGCAATTCTCGACGAGCTGGAGTGGAAGCGCGAAGACCGGCGCCTGAGCGAGGAGCAGCGCGACCGTGCTGTCGATGATCTCATCGAGCTGGTGGTCGCCGTGGACGGCATCCTGCAGGCGCAGAGCACGGCCGACGCCGGTTATTTCTTCGACATCGCCGGGCGCAGCTTCGGCCGCGAGGAACGCGACCACATTGCCCGTGGACTGCTGCGCGCCTACCGCTGGCAGTACATTCTCTCGGGAGTCCAGGAACCGCGCTTCTCGAACATTCTCGGCAGCATGGTCAACGAGCGGCAGGGCGAACGCATTTCCGCCGCGCTGTTGACCCTGGTTTGAACGGCTATAACCTGAAAGGAGATCGACATGACAAGCAACTGCCCAGTCACTTTCGACGTGAACTACCTGCGTGACCAGGTGCGTTCCACATACGAACAGGTTGCCCGCGACCCCGCGGGCAACTACCACTTCCACCGCGGCGCCGATTATGCGCACCGCTTCCTGGGTTACGACGCCGATGAACTGGCGACGCTGCCGGAACTGAGCACGGCGCGTTTCGCCGGTGTCGGCAATCCGCTGGCCATCGGCCCCATAGAATCCGGCGCCACAGTGCTGGACCATGCCTGTGGCGCGGGCATGGACCTGCTGCTGGCGGCGCGCCGCGTCGGCGCCACCGGACGGGTGATCGGCATTGACATGACACCCGGCATGCTCGAGTGCGCCGCGGAGGCGGCACGGCGGGCGGGCCTGGCGGACATCGCCGAATTCCACCAGGGTTTCTACGAAGAGCTGCCGGTCGAGGATGCCAGTGTCGACGTGGTGATTTCCAACGGCGTGCTCAATCTGTCGCCGGAGAAGCACCGGGTGCTGAGCGAAGTGTTCCGTGTCCTGAAACCGGGCGGCCGGCTGTACCTGGCCGATGTCGTGGTGCAGCAGGAACTGACGCGGGAGACGCGCAACAACCCCGACCTGTGGGCGGCGTGTATCGCCGGTGCTCTGGTCGAGCCGGAACTGGAGGCAATCGCAAGCGAGGTCGGTTTCGTAGACGGGCACGTGACGCGGCGCTTCAACTGTTTCTATGACACCACGGCGGAAGCGAAAGTGGCGAAGCACCTGTTCATCCAGGGAGTGAACTTCTTCGCCCGCAAGGACGTCTGAGCATCAGGCACGTCCGGCGGCTTGCCGCGCCAGCCGCCCGGACGCGCCAGCCGCGCCTGCTACAGTTAGCGCAGGATGCGGATTCTGAAGCG
>JAGFJP010000108.1 GCA_024102665.1 Thiogranum sp.
GCAACATGGCGGGCCGGGAATTTCCCGCGCGGCATTGAGGAATAAAGCATGGCTGGCAGCGACAGACCGCAACGCTCGATACGCGTCGAATGCTACGCCGGGCATCGCGCCGATGAAGCGCCGCGACGGTTTTTTATCGGTCAGCGGGCAATCGCGGTCAACGAGATCGTCGACCGCTGGCTGGAACCCGCGCACAGCTATTTCAAGCTGCGCGGCGATGACGGCGGTATTTACATCCTGCGCCATGACGCCGCCTCCGGCGCCTGGGAGCTGATCCTGTTCGACAGCGGCACGCGTGACGAGACGCGTCTGTCCTCGACCTGAACGCAGTAGTCGCCGCGCGTTTTCCCCTGCATGACGCCGGATTTTGATGTCCGTCAGCGCAGTCACTGATCCATCTCCTATAATTACATTCTGAAGACTCCGATCCCGCGGCAGGAATGCAATGATATGAGTGCCCGTGACAAATACACCGTCAGCACAAAATACTGGCACAAGCTGGACGACGGCAGGGTGCAGTGCGATCTGTGCCCGCGCTTCTGCAAACTGCACGCCGGCCAGCGCGGCCTGTGTTTCGTGCGGCAGAATCTGGATGACGAAATCGTCCTGACCACCTACGGGCGTTCCAGCGGCTATTGCATCGACCCGATCGAAAAGAAACCGCTGAATCATTTTCTGCCCGGCACCCCGGTGCTGTCGTTCGGTACCGCCGGTTGCAACCTGGCCTGCAAGTTCTGCCAGAACTGGGACATCAGCAAATCGCGCGAAATCGATACGCTTGCCGACGAGGCCTCGCCGCAACAGATCGCCCGCGCCGCCGAAGCACTGCACTGCCGCAGTGTCGCCTACACCTATAACGATCCGGTGATCTTCCACGAATACGCCATCGATGTGGCGATCGCCTGCCGCGAGAAAGGCATCAAGTCTGTCGCTGTCACGGCCGGCTATGTGTGTCCGGAGCCGCGCCAGGAATTCTACCGCTACATGGATGCGGCCAATGTCGATCTCAAGGCATTCACCGAGGACTTCTACCACAAGATCACCGGTTCGCACCTGGCGCCGGTGCTGGAAACGCTGCAATACATCAAGCACGAAACCGACGTGTGGCTGGAACTCACCACGCTGCTGATACCCGGCAAGAACGATTCGGAAAAGGAAATCCATGAAATGAGCCAGTGGGTGGTGGAAAAGCTCGGCCCTGATGTGCCCATGCATTTTTCCGCATTCCATCCCGACTGGAAAATGATGGACGTGCCGCCGACGCCGCTCGCGACGCTGGTGCGCGCCCGCGAAATCGCCATGGAAAGCGGTGTGCGCTATGCCTACACCGGCAACGTGCACAACACCGACGGCGACAGTACCTGGTGCCACAACTGCGGGGCGAAACTGATCGGCCGCGACTGGTACGAAATCACCGACTGGAAGCTGACCGCCGATGGCAAGTGCGCGGCCTGCGGAACAGCCTGCGCCGGTGTATTCGAAGCCCGCCCGGGTGCCTGGGGCGCGCGCCGCCAGCCGGTGCGCCTGCGGGATTTCGCCGCCTGAACGCCGTGGAAACGGTTTTGGCGCAACCGGACAAGAGATGGTCGGCGCGGGTGACACGCGAAAGTGATGCGCTGGACCTGGAGGAGGGCGTATTCACCTGGGATGATCCGCGCCGCATCGCGCTGTCACTGCAACGCTCCGCCGAAGCCAGCCGCAGGCGCAAGGCATCGCCGTTCCGCTCGGCCATGTCGATGCTGGTGTTTTACATCAACCGCGCGGGAAAAAACCTCGATTCGCAGCAGCTGGAGATTCTGCAGGCCGCCAAGGATGAACTGCGCAAACTCTACGGCCGCGAAACGGGCGACTTCGGGAAATAGCTGTCTCAGTCAGTTGATGGTGTGCCGGGACTGGTAACTGCCTTCCCTGAAGGCAACGAAAAAATCGTCCAGCTCGGGATGCTGGATGGGCTCGCGCGACGTGTCCGCCTCCAGGTTGCGCTCGGCGACATAGGTCATCTGGTCGCCGCCGTCCACCAGCACGTGGTACCAGGGTTTGTCCCTGGGAGGGCGGCTGCGGGCGACATGCTCATACCATTCCTCGCTGCCCTCGAATCCGGCGTCGACATCGACGATCACGCCGCGATAGTCGAAGCGCACGTGGTGCACAACCTGCCCGACACTGAACAGCGCTTTTGACGTCAGACTCTGGCCCATGGTGATTCGCCTCGCAATTGATTATGGTCCTCAGGCATTGCCGGCGCCCAGCACCGCCTGCTTGCGGGTGCGGGCGAAATCCAGCATGCGTTGTGTCGACTTCAATGCCTTGACCCGCACCGCTTCGTCGACATGGATTTCATTGGCGCCGGTCTCCAGCACCCGTTCCAGGTTGCGCAATTCGTTCATCGCCATCCACGGACAGTGAGCGCAGGATTCGCAGGTCGCGCCCGCGCCGGCGGTCGGCGCCTCGATAAAGACCTTGTCCGGCGCGGCCTGCTTCATCTTGTAGATAATGCCGTTGTCGGTGGCGACAATGAACTCGCGGTTGGGCATTTGCTGCGCCGCCTTGATGATCTGGGTCGTGGAGCCGACGCGATCGGCCAGCTCGATGACCGCTTCCGGCGACTCCGGGTGCACCAGCACCGCCGCGTCCGAATGTTTCTGCATCAGGATCTTGAGCGCGTCGGCCTTGAAGGCTTCGTGCACAATGCAGGCGCCCGGCCACAACAGCATGTCGGCGCCGGTCTGCTCCTGGATGTACTGGCCGAGATGCCGGTCCGGCGCCCAGAGTATTTTCTCGCCCTTTTCGTGCAGGTGCCGCACCAGGTCGACGGCGATCGACGAGGTGACCACCCAGTCGGCGCGCGCTTTCACTTCAGCGCTGGTATTGGCGTAGACCACCACGGTCCGGTCCGGATTGTCGTCGCAGAAGGGGATGAATTCTTCAGCGGGACAGCCCAGGTCCAGCGAGCATTCGGCTTTCAGGGTGGGCATCAGCACGCGCTTTTCCGGATTGAGGATTTTCGCTGTTTCGCCCATGAAGCGCACACCGGCCACGACCAGGGTACTGGCCGGGTGTTCGTTGCCGAAACGCGCCATGTCGAGCGAATCCGAGACGTAACCACCGGTTTCATCGGCGATTTGTTGTAGATCCGAATCCGTGTAGTAGTGCGCGACCAGCACCGCATCGCGCGTTTTCAGCAGTTGCTTGATACGCGCGATCAGCTGCTCGCGCTCCCCGGGAAGGTAGTCAGGCCGGGCGATGCTGCCCGGCAGGGGCATTTCGAGGTCCCGGGTTCGCGGAATGACGGGTGCTAGCTTGGCAGTGTGCATCATCTGGGTCTCTCAGCGCCTGGTCCTAAAATGCGGTCGCAGACCGGCTTTTTCAATCACCCTAAAGAGAGGGTAATACCTCAATGGCAGTTACCTGAGCCATGGAACGCTGCCATCCCGGCGCGGGCCGCGATCCAGTTCCCCCGCGTCGGCAATCCGCCATCAGGGACTTTTCCTGAACAACACTACGCTGAGATCATCCGGGTGACCACTGATGGTGGTATCGGTGGCGTCCATGCGCCGGGTGGCGAAATCGATCAATGTCTGCGTGGCGCGGTGCAGCGGTCCGCGGCGGATGGTTTCGACGATTTCCCCGCTGAGCAGATTATCGAACAGGCCATCGCTGGCTACCAGCCCGGTATCGCGTGGCGCGATGCGTGTCGGGCTGCCGACTTCGATGTGCATTTCCTGGGAGCCGATGACGTTGCTGACGATATTGCGATCCTCGTGCTGCAGGGCGTCGAGCGGCTCGAGGAACCCGCCCCTGACACCGTCCCCGGTCGGCGAATGCGGATTGGTTTCGAGCTTGATGCGGCCGCGCTGTCCGGTCAGGACAATGCCGGAATCACCGATGTGATAGGTGCGCAGCGAGTCGCCCTCGATTTCCACCACGGCCAGCGTTGTGGCGAAGTTGACCGAACGCTCCAGGATGGAGCGATTGGCGAGTTCGATGCCTTCGAGTATGCCTTCCCGGGGGGACGCGGCGGTGGCCATGCAGCTGATCACCGACTGCAACGCCAGTTCCGAGGCCGCCGCGCCCTGCGGCAGCCCGCCCACGCCGTCGGCGACAGCGATGACGACACCGCTGTCGTGCACGGGGATCAGGGCGACGCAGTCCTCGTTTTCCGTTTCCTTGCCTGGAGCCGGTCGGGAAAAGACGCTGATCAGCGTGCCGGCGGCCTGCCAGAGCGCAGGCTCGCGGCAGGCCGGGCGGGCCAGCAGCAGGGGCTTTTCAAGAGTTTGGTAGTGTTGTTTTTTGGGCATGCCTGATTAGTCCCAGCGGATCATCTCCAGGTGTTGGCGCAGCGCGCCGGCGCTGCGGAATTTTCGCGTAATCATGGAGCGTTTCAGGCCGCAGCAGATGGACTTGATCGCCGCCGGCTGTTTTGCGTAGTGTTTGCGCCCGCCGATGGCTTCGTACAGCAGGCGCACCAGGTCGATGACGTCTTCCTTGATATTGGCCGGGCTGGGCGGCCCCCAGTGATACATGTCCACCAGCTTGACGTCGAAACTCAGGCCGTAGCGCTGGATAATGACGTTCTCGGAATGCAGGTCGCCATGGTATTCGCCGATGGCATGAATGGTTTCCATGCCCCTCGCCAGCGCATGCAGCAGATGCACGGCCTGAAACGGCGGCAGCCGGCGCCCGGGCTGGCGGGCCAGAAACTGGCTCAGCAACTCGCCCTCCACGAACTCGGAGATAAGCATGGTCACCGCGACGCCTTTCAGCGTAATGTTCATCTGGGTGTGATACTGAATGACGATGGGGCAGTGGCGCAGGGTGTTCAGTTTGCGCGCATAACGCGTTGCCGTCCTGTCGCCGCGATTGCGCTCGGGGAAGAACAGTTTCGCGGTGCGCTCGATGCCGGTGCTTGTTTCGCGCACCAGGTACACTTCGCCTTCCCAGCCGCTGCCGAGCATTTCCACCACTTCGTAGTAGCGGCTGAGCATCTGGCCCGGTCTGAGCCTGAATTCGAACGGAGCGGTTTTTGACGACATCGTTTCACGGATTGTGAGATCAAACGGGATGTTAGCTCAGCAGGCTTGCCGAGGCGACTGCTTTTGCAGGCGACCCGCGCCTGTGTGCTCCGAGCGTGTATCGGCGCTGCAGTGCCGGTATGATCGAATGCGCCGGGCGGGCCCGGCAGGTGCGCGGGGAGGCGTGGCAGGTACCCGCCGTGCGCAATATAACCGGTAGCGGGGGACTGAACATGGAAAATGCGCTCAAGGGCCTGTTGCTGTCGGCTCTGGTGTTCCCGGGGCTCGGACACCTCGTCCTCAAGCGAACCCGGCGCGCACTGGTGCTGATGCTGGTGGTGGTCGCCGCCCTGGCCGTGATGGCCACGGCGGCGCTGCGCCAGGCGCGCATCATCCTGGAAAATATCGAACAGGCCGGCGGTGCGGTGGATGTCGTCACGATTTCACAAGCGGCCGCGCAGGCCTCGTCCGCATCCGGCGGCTGGTTGCCGGGCGCAGCCACGCTGGTGCTGGTGTTCTGCTGGCTGTTCGGCGCGGTCGATGCCTGGCGGATCGGGCGGCGCATCGACCAGCGAAGACAAAATCGTGCCGGCGCCGCCGGCGGCCAATAGCCTCAGGCGTGACCGTCGCCGGCAGGCGTTATCCCGGTGATGCCGCCCGCGATTCCGGCTGGCAACCCAGCTTGTCCCGTAGGAGGGTTTCCAGCGCGCCGCCGGGGATTGGCCGGCGGATACCAATGACGTTGTCCGGCAGTCCGCCGCGCCGGTCGATTTCGTCCGCGTCGAGGGAAGAGGTGATGACAATCGACATGCCGTCGTGTTCGGGATTGCCACGCAGAATACGAATCATTTCCAGCCCGTCCAGGCCCGGTGATTCAAGGTCGAAAATGAACACGTCGGGATCGTGCCTGCCGAGCAGCGTCAGGCCCTCCACGATGTTGCCGGCGGTAATGACCTCGGCCGGCAGATTCCGCTCGCCGATAATGGAGCGGTACCCTTCGACGATATCCGTGTCCTGTTCCATGACCAGGATTTTCAGTGCCGGTGCCGTGCCCCCGTTCAGCGCCGCGCGCTTTTGCTTCACCAGCGCCTCGACCGAATCGCGGGCCACACGCCGATGGCCCCCCGCCGTTTTCCACGCTTTCAGCACGCCGCTTTCCACCCACAGCTGGATGGTGCGCAAGGACACGCCCAGGCGCTCGGCGGCTTGCCGGGTGGTGCATACCTCATTCATTTACAATTACCTCGGAATTTTGCAGCGCATTGACACAACACGTGGATAATGCCGGACCGGCGATTCGCGGGGTTATGCCGGAAGCCGCTTTGTTGATCGGGATGATAAAGTAATAACAGCGCGAATAATGTTAAAAATTGTAAAAACGCTACGCCCGGCAGCGACGGGGAGCAGGGGATAATCCGTGCGCAAGATTTTCACTGACCGCAAGGTCCTGTCCTGGGCGCTGTATGACTGGGGCAACTCGGCCTATGCCACCACGGTGCTGGCGGCGCTGTTTCCGGCGTTTTACAAGGATTACTGGAGCCGCGGGCTGGATGCGGCGACCAGCACCTTCCATCTCGGCGTGGCCAGTTCACTCACCAGCGCGCTGCTGGTGATATTCGCGCCGGTGCTGGGCGCGATCGCCGACAGCAGCGCCGCGAAAAAATGGTTTCTTGGCGTATTCGCATTGTTTGGCGCGGGCATGACGGCCTCGCTGTACCTGATAGCGCAGGGTGACTGGCCGCTCGCGATCACGGTCTTCGCGCTGGCCACGCTGGGTTTTTCGGGAGCCAATATTTTCTACGACTCACTCATCGTCAGCGTAGCGCGGCGCGAGGATCTCGACCTGGTCTCGGCATACGGCTACGCGCTCGGCTACCTGGGCGGAGGACTGTTGTTCGCAGTCAACGTTGCCATGCTGCTATGGCCGGAATGGTTCGGGTTCGACAACCGGGCCGAGGCGGTGCGGGTCGCGTTTCTGTGTGTAGCGGTCTGGTGGTTCCTGTTTTCCATTCCGCTTTTCATCAACGTACCGGAGCCGGTAACACGCGCTCGTGTCACCGGCGTCGGCGCAATCCGCGCGGGCGTCAGGCAACTGCTGGATACCTTCCGCGAGATCCGCAAGCTGCGGGTGGTGTTCGTGTTCCTGGTGGCCTACTGGCTGTATATCGACGGCGTCGACACGATTGTGCGCATGGCGGTCGACTACGGCATGGCGATCGGATTCGACATGTCCAATCTGCTGACGGCTTTATTGCTCACCCAGTTCGTGGCATTTCCCGCAGCCGTGGGCTTCGGCTACCTGGGCACGTATCTTGGCGCCAAAAACGGCATCCTCATCGCTATCGGCGTGTACGTGCTGGCGACGATCGGTGCGGCGTTCATGGATCAGGTGCATGAGTTCTATGCGCTGGCGGTGGTCATCGGGCTGGTGCAGGGCGGCGTGCAATCGCTCAGCCGCTCGTTGTATGCGCGCATTATCCCGGCGAACAAATCTGCGGAATATTTCGGTTTCTATAACATGCTCGGCAAGTTTGCCGCCGTGTTCGGACCCTTGATGGTCGGCGTTACCAGCCTGGCAACAGGCAGTGCCAGGGTGTCGTTGCTCACTATCGTCATCCTGTTCGTGGCGGGGGGGATGTTGTTGTACCGGGTGGACGTGCGTGAAGGCGAGCGCATCGCCAGGCAACTGGCTGAGACCTGAGCGGAGGCCGGGAGCGCGGGTGACGGCGGGGATGCGGCGGGCCGCTCGGGCGGCCCGCCGTGTGCGCCGCATCAGTTGTTCTTGGCGCCCTGATCGATCCAGGCCTTGATGGTCTCGATGTCTTTCTCGGGAAGCGGCTGCTTCTTGTGCGGCATGTTGATGGAAGGATCGCCCTTGTGTTCGATCAGAATCGCCAGCGTGCTGGCGAAACCGGCCCCGGGGACAATCACCGGTCCGTACTTGGTGCCCTTCATGAAGTCCTCATAGGTTTCCATGCTGAAGCCGGTGGCTTCGTAGCCTTTATGACCCTTGGTGTGACAGGACAGGCAGTTTTCCTTGAGGATCGGGAATACGTCGCGGGAGAAGCTCACCTCAGGCTCACCACACGCTGACAGAAGTCCCGCAGCAAGGAACACGAGGGAAACGGGTAAAATATTGCGTGGCATGAACTCCTCCTGGCACCGAAAATAAAAAAACCGAGATAAGTATATCCTGATATTCAGGAATCTGTAATCCAAACAACGGGAGGTTAAACGAGCCCCGGGTGTCACGCAAGCTGGCGGAGGTATTCGGCGACGCCTTCGGCGACCAGCGCGGCGTTGCGGGTGCAGTCATTCAGCGCGACGCCGCGGAACGCGTTGCCGGTGATGAACAGGCCGGGCAGGGCGGACAGATGACGGTCCATCTGCGACAGGCGTTCACGGTGTCCGACGGTGTACTGGCAGATGGCCTGGGGCCAGGTGAACACCTGTGCGAAGACGGGTGTCGCGGCAACGCCCAGGATCGCCGCGAGTTCGGCCCGCACCAGTGCAACCAGGTCGGCTTCGGACAGCGTGGCGAGCTGCGGGTTGCGGGCGCCGCCGACCAGCGTTCGCAGCAGCACATGACCCTCGGGCGCGCGCTGCGCGAATATGCTCGATGTCCACAGGCTGCCGAGAATTTTGCGCTGTTCCTCGCCCGGCACCAGAAAGCCGAAACCGTCCAGGCTGCGCCCGAACGCCGCCTGCTCGTAACCCAGACCGACGACGGCCACCGGGGCATATTCGAACTGTTGCAGGAGGCCGGCGAGCCCCTCGTCCAGCGCGCGCAGCGGGGCGCTGGCGTCGCAGGCCTGCAGCGCGAGCACTGCGACATCGCAGTCATAATCGCTGGCAGCGCCCTGGAACTGCAAGCGGTAGCCATGTCCGGTGCGCTGCAACGAATGCAGCGGCGCTGCGCAGACCAGTTGCTCGCCCAGGCGTTCGGCGAGCGTCGCCGGCAGCACCGAAAGGCCGTCGGCAAACGAAGTCAGGGTTCCACCCGGTCCCGCCGGGCCGGCGTTCGAGCGCCGCGCGCCACGCTTGAACTGCAGTGCCAGCATGGCGCGGATCAGGCTTTTGTATTGTGCTTCGAGTTCAGCGATACGCGGAAAACAGCTGCCGAGGCTGAGGCGTTCGGGATCACCGGCAAAGACCCCGGAAACCATCGGGTCCAGCAGGCGCGCCGTCGCCTGCGGCCCGAGCCGGCGGCGGCCGAATTCGGCGACGGTAGGGTCGCTGCCCGGCGCGGACGGCGGTGCCCAGAGTTCGCCGACGATGCGCAGTTTCGCCGGCAGATCGAGCAGCTTCGAGCGGAAAAACGCCGGTGGAGATCCCGGCAACGCGTGCAATTGTCCGCGCGAATAAATGTAACGTCGACTCGCCGCGTCCTCGCTGCGCAGCAGTTTTCCGGTCAGACCCAGTTCATCGCACAGCTCCAGCGTGGAGGGTTTGGAATCCAGGAATCCGTTGGGTCCCGCTTCACACAGAAAACCGTCGCGCCGCGCGGCGCCGATCTTGCCGCCGACATGCGCCTGCGCCTCGAACACGCGCAACTGGTGATCGCAACCGGCGGAGCGCAGACGCTTGCTGATCTGGAAGGCGGTGGCCAGACCCGAGATTCCACCTCCGACAATGGCAACTTTTTTCATGAACCTGTCCCGGCGCGTGTCGATGAGTCATAAGAGGATATAGGTATATGACTTGGAATGTCACCGGCGCCATTGCACAATGCCCGCGGGTAGTGCCTGGCGTTGCCGGCACCGGGTCTGGTGTTGTCAGAGGTAAGCGATGGGTGTGCCTTCCGATCTGATGGAAGTGGTCCCGATCCTGCTGAAGTTGCGGGATCTCGACGAACTGGGCGATGTGGCGCTGCTGGATCTGGCGCGTGATGCCCGCATCGAAATGCTGCGGCCGGGTGACGAAGTCGCAGCCGATCTGCACCTGGATCGACATGTCTATCTGCTCGAGGGCGAGGTCGAGCTGGTCGCGGGAGGCAGGGTCATGCAGACCGTCAGCGCCGGAACCGAGCGCGCCCTGACGCCGCTGTTCCGCATCCGCACCCACGGACTCGTCGCGCGCTGCGTGCATCCCGCGCGCCTGTTGTCGCTGAACCAGTTGACTTACGAACGCTACAGCGCTGCGCTCAAACCGCCGGATGCATTCGGCATCACTCTTGAAGAAGGCCCTGCGTCGGATGATCCCACCGGGCTGGTGGATGAAATCCGCCAGGCTTTCTATCACCGCGAGGTCGATCTTCCCAGCCTGCCGGAACTGGCGGTCAGAATCAGCCATGCGGTACAGAGCGACGCAGCGGATTTTCACCGCATCGCTGCCGTGGTGCAGACCGATCCTGTGATCGCCGCGCGCATCGTGCAGGTGGCCAACAGCGCCATGTACGCAGGCAGCCGTTCTGCACACACGGTGCAATACGCCATCACCCGTGTCGGGTTGCAGGCGGTGCGGGCTATCGTAATGAGCGTGATCCTGAAAAACCTGTTTACGCCGCGCACGCCGCTGGTGCGCAGGCGGATGATCCGTTACTACCACAACAGCGTGCGAGTAGCCGCCATCAGCCAGGCGCTGGCGCGCGCGCTGACGGGTTTCGATCCCGGCCAGGCGTTTCTCGCCGGGCTCATCCACGATATCGGTGTGGTGCCGCTGCTCGTCAAGGCCGACAGGCACGAGAAGCTCAACCAGGATGCCGAACTGCTGGAACATGTCATCAGTGAGCTTGGTCGCACAGTCGGCGCCATGCTGCTCGAACAGTGGGGTTTCGAGACGGATCTGGTGACGGTCGCGCGGGAAGCGAAACAATGGCAGCGCGATGCGCAGACCGCCGATTACTGTGACCTGGTGCAGGTTGCACAGCTGCATTGCGCTTTGGCGGGAGGAGACAGGATCAGCGCGCGGGACACCAGGGACCTGCCCGCTTGCGAACGTTTGCAACTGCATGACATCGATCCGGACAGCATCATCGAGGATGCGCGCCGGGAAATCGAAGAAATGGTCAGCCTGCTGTCTGGCTGACGCCCGCGGGTTTTGCGGAGACCCGGCGGCCGTTATTGTAAGGCCCCGGGTATCTGCCATAATGGCGCGGCTGCCGGTGTGTAATCCTGACGCCGGACTTACGAATTGCTGCTGCAGGGAAAGACATGAGCGCACAACCCAATACACAGAACATGGCAGTATTCTGCGATTTCGAAAACGTCGCACTCGGTGTCAGGGATGCCAAGTATTCGGCTTTCGACATCAAGAAAGTGCTGGAGCGCTTGCTGCTCAAGGGCAATATCGTCGTCAAGAAGGCGTATTGCGACTGGGACCGCTACAAGGAGTTCAAGGGGGGCATGCACGAGGCGGCGTTCGAGCTGATCGAAATCCCCCATGTGCGGATGTCGGGCAAGAACTCCGCCGATATCCGCATGGTGGTGGATGCTCTGGATCTCTGCTACACCAAATCGCACGTCGACACTTTCGTGATCATCAGCGGCGACTCGGACTTTTCGCCGCTGGTCAGCAAGCTGCGCGAAAACAATAAAGTGGTCATCGGCGTCGGCGTGAAGAATTCTACATCCGATCTGCTGATTTCCGGCTGCGATGAATTTATCTACTACGACGACCTGGTGCGTGGATCAGGCAGACACAAGCGCACCAAGCGCAAGACCGCGGCCAAAAAGGCGGCGCGCAAGACCGAAACGCAGAAAGAGGAAGACAAGCAGCAGGAAGCGCTCGACCTGGTGCTGGAAACGGTGGAAGACCTGTTCGAGGAGCGCGGCGAGGAAGACAAGGTCTGGGGTTCCATGGTGAAGCAGACACTGAAACGCCGCAAACCCGGTTTCAACGAAACCTATCACGGCTTTCGCAGTTTCGGTCAGCTGCTCGAGGAAGCCAAGGCCCGCAACCTCCTGGAGCTGGAACTGGACGAAAAGTCCGGCGGATACATCATCAAGAGTTTTGCCCACGAAGACTGAGCGACGTGAGCCAGAAACACGAACGCATACTTCATTCCATCCTCGAGGAGCCGGTGAGTGGCAATATTCACTGGCGCGAAGTGGAGTCGCTGCTGCATCACCTGGGAGCCGTCATCGAACCCGGCCACGGTGCGCGACTCAAGGTCGAGCTCAACGGTTGCGAGGGGACCCTGCACCGCCCGCATCACAGCGGGGTTTGCGGCAAGCACGACATACGCCACCTGCGTGACTTCCTGATCGCCGCCGGCGTCGTCGGGTCATCCTCCACTGGAAACGGGTGAATCCGAAACGCAAATGAGCAACGACATAGACAGCCTGAACGCGCGTTTCGGCATCGCCGGCGAGCTGGCATTCAGCGAGGGCCCCGGTGGCCTGGCGCTGGCGGAGCTGAGCAATGCGCACGGCTCGGCGCGGGTGCTGTTGCAGGGCGCGCAGATCATCGACTGGACGCCGCGGGATCAGGCGCCTGTCATCTGGCTGTCGCCTGCGGCGCGCTTCACGGTCGGCAAAGCGGTGCGCGGCGGGGTGCCGGTATGCTGGCCCTGGTTCGGACCGCACGCCATCGAGGCGGATTACCCGGCGCACGGATTCGCGCGCAGCGCATTCTGGGAAGTCGTAGCCAGCCGGCAGTCGCCGGAAAACGCCGGTACCGAATTGCGTCTGCGCCTGCAACGTAGCGGAGCGCATGTCGCCATGTGGTCGCACGACTGCGAGACTGAAATCACCATCAACCTGGCATCGGCCCTGGGCATGGAACTGGTAACGCGCAACTCCGGCGGTGTTGCGTTCACTGTCAGCGAAGCGCTGCACACCTATTTCGCTGTCAGCGACATACACCGTATTGGCGTCGAGGGCCTGGATGGCTGCGTTTTCTTCGACAAGGTCGATGCGGGTCGCCAATGCCTGCAGCACGGACCGGTGACATTCTGTGCCGAAACCGACCGCATCTACCGGCACACGGGCGATTGTGTGATAGAAGACCCCGGCCTGGCGCGACGCATACGTATCCGCAAACAGGACAGCGCCTCGACGGTGGTCTGGAATCCCTGGATCGACAAGGCCGCGCGCCTGGGCGATATGGGTGAAGACGGCTATCTGCGCATGGTGTGTGTCGAAAGCGGCAATGTCGCTGGAGATGCCGTCACAATCTCTGCCGGTGACCGGCATCGGCTCGCGGTGCAATATTCCGTGGAAAGCCTGTCCTGACCCCCCCGTTCCGGTCCGCCTGTCGCTCCCTGTCCCTGGGGCGGAACCCCGGCCGCCGCCAATGCTGCACCGGGTCTTATCAAACTTTTCATATCCCTGCTGAAGTTAAGGACTTTTTGCGGCCGGTCGCTAGATAACGGAATGAATTAGAAACGGATTTGCGCGGAGCGCGGTATGTCAGAGAAAAATTTCCGCATTGTTCTTGGTGGCTGGCTGGTGGTTGCATTACTGACCAACTCAACCCCGTTGATGTACGCCCTGGTCGGCCTGTTGCTGTTCGAGGGGATCACCAACCTGCGGGTGCCCAGGCTGACGGCGCGGTTGCGCGCCGGCTCCGGGGCGATTGCTGAGGTCGACGCTGTGCAGGCCAATCCTGATGCGCGCATCGGTTTCGAAGCCGAACGCGGTTTGCGCCTGATCGTTGCCGCGCTGATCGTGATCCCGATGAGCAGTGTCGGATCGGCGCTCTGGCTGCTGCCCTGGTTTGTCGGGTTTGCCCTGATCGGCGCCGGACTGAGCGGCATCTGCCCGATGGTCCTGGCGTTGCGCTGGCTCGGTCTGAAATAGAAAGGGTCAGGGCAGGCTGTCATGAACGCAGGGTTCAACGAGCACAAGATCGCCAGTCTCTCGACCAAGATTACCGTCATCGTATTCTGGGGCCTGATTTTCGTCGGCCTGATTTTCGCTGCGATCCTGTTCAATAATCTCGAAGAATCGACTCAGGGCAGCCGCGAAGCGCTGGCTGACAACATCGCCTACCGGATCCACGAAACGCTCGACCACGCCAACCTGGAAGACAACCCCCGCTTGTCAGGCGAACTCGTGCAGCTCAACGCGCGCTACCCGGATCTGTTCATCGAACTGGGCAACGCCGGAACACACATTGCATCGGTGGGAAGCGATCCCGGCGAGCGCGACAGCCAGTCGCTCTCCCGGATTATCCGCATTACGCAGCCCGACGGCGGCATGGCATCGGCCGAGTTACTGGTTCGCTTCCCGGATCTGGAAGCCGCGCTGCACGAGCAGCGCACGCCGCTGCTCATCGGTCTTGGCATGCTGTTGCTGCTGTTCGGCAGCGTCATGAAAGGATTGCTCGATCACATTCTCAGCCGGCCGCTCACGAAAATGGTGGCGACCGCGCGCGATATCTCCGAAGGCAAGGCCGGCGCCGATGTCGTCTTCGACGACACGCGCAACGACGAATTCGGCTATGTTTCGCGCTTCATCAACGAAGCGGTGACGACCATGCGCGCATCCCGGCAACAGGCCTGGGAGGCCAAGGAACTGGCCGAAGTGACGTTGCTTTCGATCACCGATGGCGTGGTGACCACCGACCGGCAGGGCAGGGTGGCATTCATGAACCCGGTGGTGCAGCACATGCTCGGTGTGTCGCTGCACGAGGCCAGGGGCAGACCGCTGCGCGACACCATGCTGATTGTCGATGAAAACACCGGCAAGGAGATCAGTAATCCCGTGACGCAGTGCGTTTACGAAAACAGGTCCATCGAACTGGATGACAATTGCGCCATTCTGCGCAGCGACGACCAGGCACACCCGGTGGAGATCTCGGCGTCGCCGATCTGCGGCGAGGACGGCGAAGTGCGCGGCGCTGTTCTGGTGTTGCACGACGTGCGCGAGGCGCGGGCGTTGCAGCGCGAACTGTCTTACCAGGCGAGCCACGATCCGCTGACGGGATTGTACAACCGCAGGGAATTCGACAGAGAACTGCAACGTGCGCTCGAGCACACCCGCCGCGACGGTGAAGAGCACGCCCTGTGTTACCTGGATCTCGACCAGTTCAAGGTGGTCAACGATACCTGCGGCCACGCCGCGGGCGACCTGATGCTGCAGAAGCTGACCGCCGACCTGCGCGCCTCGCTGCGCAAGGCCGACGTGCTGGCGCGTTTGGGCGGCGACGAGTTCGGCATCCTGCTGGCGCACTGCGCCATTGACCGGGCGGTGGATGTTGCCGAGGCGTTAAGGAAAACCATCAGCGAATTCCGCTTCGTATGGGGCGACAAATCCTTCCAGGTGAATGTCAGCATCGGCCTGGTTCCGGTGACCCGGGACCAGAGCTGCACGGCCGAAATCCTGTCTGCCGCGGACATGGCCTGCTATGCCGCCAAGGAAGAAGGCCGCAACCGCGTGCACATTTTCCAGCCGGACGACGAGCACCTGCGCCTGCGGCGCAACGAAATGGGCATGGTTAGCGCCGTGAGGCGGGCCCTGGCGGAAGACCGTTTCGAATTGTTCGCGCAACCGATCGTCAGCACCCGCGGCGACGATTCCGTTCATTACGAACTGCTGGTGCGCATGCTCGACGAGGACAACGGTTACGTGGCGCCTGGCGCCTTCCTGCCGGCGGCGGAACGTTATCAGCTGATGTCGGATATCGACCGCTGGGTGATCAGCGATGCCATACGCCTGTTGCTGGAACAGGAGGCCGCCGGCCGGACCGTCAACATTTCGATCAATCTTTCCGGCCAGTCGATCGGCGAAAAAAGCTTTCTGGATTTCGTCACCCGCAAGGTCGAGCGGCTCGGCCTGTCGGCACGACAGGTGTGTTTCGAGATCACCGAAACCGTCGCCGTCAACAATCTCGGACTGGCGCTTAAATTCATCGAGACCATCAGGCGCTTCGGTTGTCAATTCTCCCTGGATGATTTCGGCGCCGGCGTCAGCTCTTTCGGTTACCTGAAAAACCTGCCGGTGGACTACGTGAAAATCGACGGTGTCTTTATTCGCTCCATCCATGATAACGAGGTCGATCAGGCGATGGTGAAAGCGATCGCGCAGGTTGCCGGAGTCATGGGCATGCGCACCATTGCCGAGTTCGTCGAAAACCGCGAAAGCTTCGAGCTGCTGCGCGACATGGGCATCGACTATGCGCAGGGCTACTGGATAGAAAAACCGCAGCCGGCGCGCGAGGTGTTCGGCAATGTCCCGGGCGTCGACAACCGCGGCATGCGGCTGGTCAAAAGCGGCCCGGCGTGAATGTCGGTCAGCCGACTTTCGGCAAATGCTGCAATGATTCCCTGATGGCTTCCTCCGGGTAGTCGAAATCCTCCAGTTTGCCGCTCAGGTAGCGGTCGTACGACGTCATGTCGAAATGGCCGTGGCCCGAAAGATTGAACAGCAGGGTTTTCGGTTCGCGGTTTTTTGCACAGTGCTTCGCCTCGCGCACCACCGCCGCGATAGCATGGCAGGATTCGGGCGCCGGCAGGATGCCCTCGCTGCGCGCGAACAGCACGCCGGCCTCGAAAGTTTCCAGTTGCGGCACTGCCATCGCCTCGATCAGTCCCTCGTTGTAAAGCTTGCTGACCAGCGCCGAGTCGCCGTGATAGCGCAGTCCGCCGGCGTGTATGCCCGGCGGCATGAAGTCATGGCCAAGCGTGTACATGTGCATGAGTGGCGTCAGGCCGACCGCGTCGCCCCAGTCATAGGCGTACACGCCCTTGGTAAGCGTCGGACAGGAACTGGGCTCCACCGCCACCAGGCGCACCTCGCGGCCGGCAGCCTTGTCGGCGAAGAAGGGAAAGGCGATGCCGCCGAAATTGGAACCGCCGCCGCAGGGCGCGAAAATCATGTCGGGATAGTCGCCGGCCAGCGCCAGCTGCTTTTTGGCTTCCTCGCCGATGATGGTCTGGTGCAGCAGCACGTGATTGAGCACCGAGCCGAGCGCGTAGTTGGTGTCGGCGCGGCCGGCTGCTTCTTCCACGGCCTCGGAGATCGCGATACCCAGCGAGCCCTGCGAGTCCGGATGCGCCTTGAGAATCTGCCGGCCTGCCTGCGTCATATCGGTGGGGCTGGCGAACACCTCCGCGCCCCATACCTGCATCAGCGAACGCCGGTAGGGTTTCTGTTCGTAACTGACCTTGACCATGTAGACGCGCACTTCCAGCCCGAACATCTGTCCCGCCAGTGCCAGCGAGCAGCCCCACTGACCGGCGCCGGTCTCGGTGGTCAGACGCTTGATGCCTGCCTGCTTGTTGAACCAGGCCTGCGCCACTGCGGTGTTGGGCTTGTGCGAACCCGCGGGGCTCACCGACTCGTTCTTGTAATAGATTTTCGCCGGCGTTTTCAGCGCGGCCTCCAGGCGATGCGCGCGGTACAAAGGAGACGGTCGCCACAGGCGCAATACTTCGCGTACTTCCTCGGGGATCGGTATCCAGCGATCGGCGCTGACTTCCTGTTCGATGAGACTCATCGGGAAAATCGCCGCCATGGCTTCCGGCGGTACCGGTTGACCGTCCGGTCCCAGGTAGGGGTCTGGCGGTGACGGCATATCGGCTATGACGTTGTACCAATGGTCCGGCATTTCCGCTTCCGGAAGCAGTATCTTGGTTTCCATCGTGGATCTCCTCTTGTGTGCTGTCGACGGTGGCGGTGGTAAACACGCTGCGCCGGCGCGGATCAGGCCTGCCTGTCACTTACCTCTATCGAGCGGTGGGTCTCTTCCAGGTAGAGGCTCATGGCATCGGCATCCAGCGGCTTGCTGAACAGGTAGCCCTGCATGGCATTGCAGCCCAGTCCGCGCAGGAATTCGCACTGCTGCGTGGTTTCCACGCCCTCGGCAATGAGCCGCAATTGCAGGCTTTGCGCCATCACCACGATGGCGCGTGTAATAGCGACATCGTTGGCGTCGTCAGGAATGTCGCGCACGAACGAGCGGTCGATTTTCACCGTGTCGATGGGAAAACGGCGCAGGTAGCTCAACGAGGAGTAGCCGGTACCGAAGTCATCGAGTGCGATACTGAAGCCGCGGGCGGACAGTTTATGCAGGGTCGCGGCGGTGGCAGGAAGATACTGCAGCAAGGTGGTCTCGGTGATTTCGAGTTCGATGGAGCTTGCCGGCAGCGCATGCCGTTCCAGGCTTTCGATCAGCCGGTCGGCGAGTTCGGCTTCGTGAAACTGCCGGCTGCTGAGGTTCACGGCCATCGACAGCGGT
>JAGFJP010000120.1 GCA_024102665.1 Thiogranum sp.
GGTTCGACCTTGTGAATCGGGGTGTAGCGCGGGTCGCGCGTCTCGGTGAAAAACAGGCAGGCCTCGGCGCACATGCCGCAGTTGACGCAACTGCTGAGATACGCCGCGGTCGGCGCATCCACCTGCTCCTTGAGACTGTTATAGGCGCGTTCGAAAGACGGACCGCTCATGAGCGCACCCCCTTGTAACCGGCGACGGCGCCGTTGTACCAGCGCGCCATCCACAGGGTGAAGGCATGCGACAGCTTTGTGAACGGCAATAACACCATCAGCAGTTCCACGCTGAGGATGTGGATGGCCAGCATCGCCGGACCCGACATGCCGATGCGGTGGAATGCCAGGTAACCGGTCACCAGCGGCAGAATGGTGACCACCCACACCAGGTAGTCGTGGAACGTCGAAAGCATGCGTTTGACGGGATCTGTGAAACGGTGAATCAGCACTGCGACCAGCGCGATGATGGTGACCACGGTGGTAGCGTCGACGATGTTCGAGGGCAGGCCGCTCCAGCTCAGGCCGATGGCGCGTTCGAAAACCAGGATATGCGGCACGAAAAGAAAAATAACAACGAACAGCCCGATGTGAAACACGTATCCCGCTATGACGGTGAAACCGGAGCGGTGAAAAGTGCCGGCGTCGGGCAGCGATCGGCGCAGCATGGTGCCGAATCCGCCCGTTACGGCAGAACCGCGCGGCTCCGCCAGGTTCTTTTTGCGCCCCATCAGCAGGATCGCCAGGATGCGCACGACAATGCCCGCGCACAGAATGAAGGTCGCGGCATCGAACAGCGGACCGCGCACCAGCAAAAGGAAATCGGTATCCGTCATGCTCAGGACTCCTGCGTCAGGTCGTCGATGCCGATCTTTTCATGCTTGCGGATCGCTGCGTTCTTGCGAGAACGCTGCACGGCGCCGAGCGCCGCGCCCGCCAGCAGGCCGGCGCCGGCGGCATAGACAGCGGTTGCGCCGATGCTGCCGGTGGGTGTCGACAGCGCCTTGTAAAAACTGCCGGCATCCCAGAAGTCGGGTTCCGAACAGCCCAGGCAGGGATGGCCCGCTTCGATCGGGAAACTGGTGCCGTTGTTCCACTTGGTGGTGGCGCAGGCGTTGTAGGTGGTCGGACCCTTGCATCCCACCTTGTAAAGACACCAGCCTTTCTTCGCGCCTTCGTCATCGAACGATTCGGCGAACAGCCCCTTGTCATAAAAAGGACGCCGGTAGCAGCGGTCATGAATGCTCTGGCCGTAGAAAGCGACGGGTCTGCCCAGGTGATCGAGTTGCGGCAGTCCGAAGGTCAGGTACTGCACCAGCACCCCGGTGATCACCGCGGGAATCGGGGGGCAGCCCGGCACATTGATAATCGGCTTGTCCTTGATGAGATCGGCTACCGAAACCGCGCCGGTGGGATTCGGATCGGCGTGCGGAATGCCGCCGAAGGCCGCGCAGCTGCCGACCGAGACGATGGCTGCCGCGCCTGCGGCGACTTCCAGCAGCATATCCTTGTTGCTGATGCCGGCGATGGTCGAATAACCGGGATTGCCGGTCGGGATGGAGCCGTCGACCACCAGCAGATAATTGCCGTAGTTGTCGTGCATGGCGGCTTCGCGCGCGGCTTCCGCGGCATCGCCGGAGGCGGCCTGCAGCGTGTGATGGTAGTCCAGCGAAATGGCGTTGAAGATCAGGTCTTCGACGGTCGCCGCGTGGCTGCGCGTCAGCGACTCTGTGCAGCCGGTGCATTCCTGGAACGACAGCCAGATCACCGACGGGCGGCGCGCTTTTTCCAGCGCGGCGGCGATCACCGACACGCTGGCCGGAGGCAACGCCATCAGCGAGGCGATGGCGGAACAGTACTTGAGAAAGCCGCGCCGCGTGACGCCGCCCAGGCGCAGGGCGTCGGCGACGGTGACAGGCTTGTTCATGAAACCTCCTTTCCGTTCCGCCGGGCTGCGCCTCGACGGATGCGCATTTTTTCCACTTCGTTTCCCGTCCGGGATTGCCGCGCGACAAGCGATCTGCATGCCGCGATAAACTCAGCTCCCTTCGCTGATCAATGTCTCCAGCCGTTGCACGCCGTCGGCCAGATCCTGGTGCTGGGTCTTGAGAATCGCGGGGCAATCGGTGATTTCGAGCAGGCGCGCCACCACGGCACCGTCGGCGTTGCGGTGGGTGACGCGCCACACGCCGGGAATCGCGGTCTCGGTTATTTCGCTGTTGCCGAGCGCCTGCAGTTGCGCGCGCACTTCACCGCCGCCGAGCAGCTGTTCCAGTTGCGCGTCTTCTTCGGGCGCCATCGGCAGGCTGTTGAGATCGATGCTGTGGGTCGCGCCGGTCGCGGCGTACGTTTGCAGGGCGTGGTGCAACTCGTGAAGCAGCGGCAGCAGATTGCCGGTAAGAGAAGCCGTATTCTGTACATCCACCGGAATGGATTCGAGCCGGTTCATGCCACGCTCCCGCGCTTGTTGTTGTCGATCCACGAGATGACCCCAACCGCGGGGCCCGCTTACAGCTTAGTCGGCATTCGCCACATGTAAAGCAGGTCCAGAACGCGCGCCGCGGCTGCGGGCAGCACGGCGGCAATGGTGTCGCTGGGCGCCTCGCCCCAGCCGAATTCCGCCGGCTGGATCCCGAGCAGGGCGCGATTCGCGGGCAGGCAGTCCTGCAGCCGTGCAATGTTGAGCAGATCGACCAGCCCCACTTCGTGCACGCTGCGCCGGCCCTGGCCGATGAAACGGTCCATGGCCTCGCCGATGAATAATTCCATTGTTCCGGGTGCGGCATTCAACTGCGCCGCGTCCAGCACGATGAGGTTGTCGCAATCCTCGATTTCAGGGGCCAGCGTAAAACTGAGCGTGCCGCCGTCGAGATAGCGCACCCCCGGCACATCCGGCGCATCGCGGCGCAGCATTTCCAGCAGATGGATACCGAGTCCCTCGTCGGAAAGCAGGGTGTTGCCAATACCGAGAATCAAGGTGTTTTGCATCGATTTTGTGTCTGTACGGGCTATAATCGGTGGCGTATGCTGCAAGCATACGATCCCGGCGCGGTCATGGCGAGCGCGCCCATGACCCGAAGCGTAAGGTACCCGTAATGAACCCCGCAGGGGTTCTATGGGCGCAGCGATCGGCATTGAAATTGATCTCTGTCAATGCGGAAAATACCGCGACGACGCAATCTTCAGCATAAGGCAGACAAGCCTGAGGACAACGCCATGTGCCTGGGTATCCCGATGCAGATCCGCGAAATCAACGGCTACGTCGCGCGCTGCGAGGCAAAGGGCATCGGACGCGACGTCAGCCTGTTCATGCTGCAGGAAGAAACCCTCGAACCCGGCGACTACGTGGTTGTCCACGTCGGTTATGCGATTCAGAAAGTCACGCCGCAGGAAGCGCGCACCGCCTGGGAGCTGTATGACGAAATGCTCGCGGCGGGAGGCTGAGCGCCGTGCACGAACTTTCGGTCTGCCAGGCGCTGCTCACGCAGGTCGAAAACCTGGCCCGCGAACGCAACGCCAGCCAGGTGTTGAGTGTTTCACTGGGCATCGGCCCCCTGTCGGGCGTCGAGCCGGCGTTGCTCAGCCAGGCCTGGCCGCTGGCGGCGGCGGGAACGGTCGCGGATAATGCCGAACTGCTGATCGAAGAACGCCCGGTGCGGGTGCGTTGCAGTCAATGCGGAGAAGAGTCGGACGCGACAGCAAACCGTTTGCTGTGCGCCCGTTGCGGCGACTGGCGCACGCAATTGTTGAGCGGTGACGACCTGCTGTTGCTGCAGGTGGAACTGGAGACGGCCTATGTGTGACACCTGTGGATGTAACGTAACTCACGGCAACCGGCACCTGCTGGCGCCGGGCGGCAAGCTGCAGAAGACCGCCAGCGGCGGCGAAGCCTTCACCGTCCTTAAGAACCTGTTATCCGAGAACGATCACATCGCCGCGCACAACCGCGAGCATTTCGACCGCCACCAGGTGCTGGCGATCAACCTGATGTCTTCGCCCGGCGCCGGCAAGACGGCGTTGCTCGAAGCGACCATCGACGCGCTCGGCGACCGTTATCGCCTGGCGGTGATCGAAGGCGATCTGGAAACCGAGAACGATGCGCAGCGTATCCGCGCGCGCGGCATCGACGCGGTGCAGATCACCACCGGCAGCGCCTGCCATCTCGATGCGCACATGGTCCACGATGCCGTGCATCAGCTCGATCTCGCGCAGCTCGACATCCTGTTCATCGAAAATGTCGGCAACCTGGTGTGTCCGGCGAGCTTCGACCTGGGTCAGCATCGCAACGTCACCTTGCTGTCGGTGCCCGAAGGCGATGACAAGCCCGCCAAGTACCCGGTGATATTCCGCGCCGCGGACGCGGTCGCCATTACCAAGGTGGACCTGCTGCCGCTGCTGGATGATTTTCAGGTGCAACGCGCGTCCGGTCATGTGCGGGCGCTGGCGAGCAGCGCGCCACTGCTCGAACTCAGCACCCGCCGCGACGGCGGAATCGACAGCTGGCTGGCATGGCTGGACGGGGAACTCGCCGCGTATCGAACTCATTGCGCGCGCGGTGCCACGCTGCGGCCGCGCATTCAACCCGAAGGGGCCCGGCTGCACGGACTGGCGCCATGACGACAGCGCCGGCGCGGCGTTGACGAGGAGGCGCCATGGCGCGTACCGCTCAACACTGGCTGGATGAAATCCGCTCGCTCGATCTGCCCGAACGGGTCAGGATCATGAACGTCTGCGGCGGTCACGAACGTTCCATTTCCATGGCCGGCATCCGCTCGGCGTTGCCATCGGCGATTGAACTGATTCCGGGGCCGGGTTGCCCGGTGTGCATCTGTCCCGAGGAAGATGTCTACGAAGCCATCCAGCTTGCCTTGCGCGAAGATGTCACCCTGGTGGCGTTCGGCGATATGCTGCGGGTGCCGGTGAACGTGCCGAAAAAGGACGTCCGTTCTCTGGAACAGGCCAAAGCCGCCGGCGCGGATATCCGTCCCATCGCCTCGCCGCTGGAAGCGGTGCGCATCGCGCGCGAGACACCCGGCAGGGCGGTGGTGTTTTTTGCCGCGGGCTTCGAAACCACCACGGCGCCGGTCGCTTCCATGGTGGTCGAGGGTGTGCCGGATAATCTTTCCGTGCTGCTGTCCGGTCGCCTGACCTGGCCGGCGGTGGCCATGCTGCTCGATGCGGATACGCCCGGCTTCGATGCCCTGATCGCGCCGGGGCATGTCGCCACCGTGATGGGTTCGGAGGAATGGAACTTCGTGCACGCCAGGCACGGCATTCCATCGGCGGTCGCCGGCTTCGAACCCGAGAGTCTGCTCGCCGCCATGTATTCCTGCCTGCGTCAGCTGCGCGAGGGACGGGCGTTTCTCGATAACTGCTACCCGGAACTGGTGCGCCCGCAGGGCAACCCGACAGCGCGCCGCCATCTGCAGCAGGCGCTGGACGTGGTGGATGCCAACTGGCGCGGTATCGGGTCCATCCCCAAATCGGGCTTTGCGCTGAAACCCGCCTATCGCGCGCAGGACGCGCGCGCACGGTTTCCTTCCTATGCTGACGCCTCGCGCAAGCGCGTCGGCGAAATGCCGCCCGGATGCGATTGCGCGCGGGTGGTGCTAGGCAAGATATATCCCGATGAATGCCGGCTGTACGGCGCCGGCTGCAATCCGCGCCATCCCATCGGGCCCTGCATGGTGTCGGATGAAGGCGCATGCCGCATCTGGTGGTCCAGCGGTGTGCGCGAGCGCAGGAATGAAACCGGCAACGGAGAGCGCGCTGCGCGCTCAGTCGAATCCGGTGCATGAGCATCCGGCGCCAATACCCGGCCTGGCGGGAGCGGTCGAGGATTCCGCAAGCGGAGTGACAACCCGTCGCTGGCTGGTATCGGGCGTCGTGCAAGGCGTCGGTTTTCGTCCCTTCGTCTACCGGCTGGCGCGCGATCACGGATTGCGCGGCTGGGTCAGGAATTGCACCGGCCAGGTGGAAATCGTCGCCAGCGGTGGCGAGCCGCAGTTGCAGGCGTTCGGAAACGACCTGGTGACCAGGGCGCCGGCCATTTCCCGGCCGCAGGTGCAGCGCATGGAAGCGGTGCCGGACACAGGCTTCGAGGATTTTTCCATACTCGACAGCGAAACCACGGGCACCAGCGACATTCACGTGCCGGTGGACTACTTCGTTTGCGAGGATTGTCTGCGCGAACTCAACGATCCTGGCGACCGGCGCTATCGCTATCCTTTTATCAACTGCACCCAGTGTGGTCCGCGCTATACGCTGATCGGCGCCTTGCCCTACGATCGTCCGAACACCTCCATGGCCGGCTTCGCTCTTTGCCCTGACTGTCTGCGCGAATACCGCGACCCCGGCCACCGGCGTTTTCACGCCGAACCGATTGCCTGCCCGGTGTGCGGGCCGGGTCTGCTGTTGCGCCGCGGCGCGGTCGAACTGCGCGACACCGAACAGGCGCTGGCGGGTTGCGTGCAGGCATTGCGCGATGGCCTGGTTGTCGCGGTCAAGGGAGTCGGCGGCTATCACCTGATGTGCGACGCGGCGAATCGCGCCAGCGTGCAACGCTTGCGCGAGCGCAAACCGCGGCCGCACAAACCCCTGGCGTTACTGTTTCCGGACCGCGATGATCTGGCGCTGCTGCGCAGCCTGGTCAGGCTCGACGCCGGGGATGAACAGCGCCTGCGCAGTCCGGAACGGCCGATTGTGCTGCTGGCGACCCATGCCTTTGCCGAAGCCATTGCGCCCGGACTCGCCGAAGTCGGCGTCATGCTGCCCTACAGTCCGCTGCACCATATATTGATACACGATTTCGGCGCGCCGCTGGTGGCCACCTCGGCGAACATCAGCGGCGAGCCGGTGCTGACCGACGCGGACATGGTGGAACAGCGCCTGAGCGGCGTTGCCGAGGCATTCCTGCATCACGACCGCCCGATTGTGCGCCCTGCCGACGACCCGGTGTACCGGAACATCAACGGCAAGCCACGCCCGCTGCGACTGGGGCGCGGCAGCGCGCCGGCGGAATTCCGGCTTCCGGTCGCCGTTGCGCAACCGGTGCTGGCGGTCGGCGGTCATATGAAAAACACCGTCTGCCTGGCATGGGGTGATCGCGCCGTGCTGTCGCCGCACATCGGTGACATGGGCACGGCGCGCAGCCTGCAGGTGTTCGAGCAACTCGCCGCGGACCTGCAAAGGCTCTACGACGTCAGGGTCGAGCGCCTGGTCTGCGACCGGCACCCCGGCTACGTGACGTCGCGCTGGGCGCGCGCGCAGGGCTTGCCGGTGACGCAAGTGCAGCACCACGCTGCGCATGCTTCGGCGCTGATCGCGGAGGGCGGCGAGCTTGATGGCTCGGCAAGCCTGGTGTTTACCTGGGATGGCGTCGGTTACGGCGATGACGGCACACTGTGGGGTGGCGAGGCTTTGCTGGGCGCGCCCGGAAACTGGCAGCGCGTTGCCAGTATGCGCCCGTTCCGCCTGCCGGGCGCCGACAAGGCGGGCCGCGAGCCCTGGCGCAGCGCCGTCGCGCTGGCCTGGGAAACAGGCGCCGACACATGCGCGCGCAGCCTGATCCAGCGCGCGGTCCCGGATGCCGGCGAGCGCGACCTGGCACAGTTGCTCCAGCAGGCGTGGCGGAAATCGCTGAACACACCGCAATCTTCCGCCGTGGGCCGTTTGTTCGATGCGGCAGCGGCGTTTACCGGCGTCTGCCTCAACGCCAGTTTCGAAGGCCAGGGACCGATGTGGCTGGAAACGCTCGCGACTCTGGCGATGGAACCTGTGGCGCTGGATCTGCGTGACGGTGGCGACGGAATTCTGCGCACGGACTGGCAGCTGCTGGCGCAGGCGATGATGGACGATTCACGCACGGTCGCCGAGCGCGCGTCGCTGTTTCATGTCTCCATGGCCGAGGCCTTGCTGCAGCAGGCGCTCGCGGTGCGCGCTGCCCACGGCGTCGAGCGCGTCGGTCTGTGCGGCGGCGTGTTCCAGAACCGCTGTCTCACCGAGGCCTGTGTGACGCGTTTGCAACAGCACGGATTCGATGTTCGACTCGGGGAGCGTTTGCCGGTGAACGATGCCGGCATCAGTTTCGGACAGGTGGTCGAGTATGCCTCGACCCGAAGGGTAAGGTACCCGTAATGAACCCCGAAGGGGTTCTATGGGTGCGGTGCCGAAGCAATCTCTATCCATGGCTGCTCGCCAGAGAGATTGCCGCGCTGCGCTCGCAATGACGCAGCGGCGCAACGCTAACTGAACAGGAAAAACACAGCATGCAGGATTTGCATATATCACTGGCACACGGCAACGGCGGGCGCTTCATGCGCGAGCTGATCGAAGAGGTGTTCGCGCGGCACCTGGCGAACCCGGGCCTGGATATCAACTCGGATGCCGTGCAGTTGCGCCTGAGCGAAGGCGACGTGTTTTTCACCACCGATGGATTCACGGTGCAGCCGCTCGAGTTTCCCGGCGGCAACATCGGCTCGCTGGCGGTGCACGGTACCACCAACGACCTGGCGGTGGCCGGCGCCGAGCCGCTTTACCTGAGTCTCAACGCCTTCATCGAAGAGGGCCTGGAGATCGCGGTGCTGGACAGGATTATCGCCACCCTGGCGCAAGCGGCCAAAGCGGTGGGCGTGCACGTGGTTGCCGGTGATACCAAGGTGCTGCGCCGCGGCGAGGGCGGCGGACTGTACCTGGCGACCACCGGGGTCGGTATCCGCGCGCCGGGCGTGCGATTGGGCATGGAGCAAATCCGCGCCGGTGACCGGGTGCTGGTCAGCGGACCGGTCGGCGATCACGGCATCGCGGTATTGCTGGCGCGCGAGCAGTTCGGCCTGCATGGCGAGCTGCTGTCGGATGCCGGCAGCGTGCTGCCGTTGACGCGCGCGGCGCTGGGGTTCGACGGACTGCGATTCATGCGCGACCCGACGCGCGGCGGCCTCGCTACCGTGTGCCACGAGATCGCCCGGCAGACCGGCCTGGCAATCCGGCTGGAGCAGGCGGCGATTCCGCTGCGCGATTCGGTGCAATCGGTGTGCGACATGCTCGGCTACGACCCGCTGTACCTGGCCTGCGAGGGGCGGGTGGTGGCGGTAGTGGCGCAAGCGCAGGCGCAGGCGCTGCTGGACGCGTGGAGCCAGTTGCCGGAAGGCGCCGGCGCGGCGTTGATCGGGCATCTGGAAACCGGCGCCGCGCGAGTGCTGCTCGGTACGCGGCTGGGCGGCGAGCGCATACTCGACGAACTGGAAGACGATCCCTTGCCGAGGATCTGTTGATGCCGCTGCGCCGGCGCGACGAGGCAACGGTGGCAGCGTGTCGGGGGCGTGACGGATGAATGGGGGACATCCGGAAGCGGACGGCCAGGAAAGGTCCATGGAGCAGGCGCAACAACTGGTGCAGGCGCTGCGCGATCCGCAGGCGTACGCACACGAAACGCGCGACATCGAACTGATCGAAACTCATGCCGCGTGGGTGCTGCTAACCGGTCGCTACGCATACAAGATCAAGAAACCGGTCGATTTCGGTTTTCTCGATTACTCGACACTCGAAAAACGGCGTTTCAACTGCGAGGAAGAAGTGCGCCTGAACCGGCGTTTCGCGCCGGAGATCTATCTCGATGTGGTGGCGGTGAGCGGTTCGCCGGAGCAGCCGCGCGTGCAGGGCGAAGGGCCGGCGCTCGAATACGCGGTGCGCATGCGGCAGTTTCCCGCCAACGGGCTGTTGAGCGAGCTGGCGCGCGACGGGCGCCTCGACGGCGCGCTGGTGGAACAGATGATCGAGCAGGTGGCGGACTTCCACCGGATCGCCGAACCCGCGGCGCCGGGCGCGCCTTTCGGGGCCCCGGAACAGATTCATCACTGGGTGGTGGAGAACTTCGATCACATCCGCCCGGAAATCGACGCGCAGGACGAACTGCAGCGACTCGACCAATTGCGGGCCTGGGTGGAAGCGCAACGGCAACAGCTCGACACCCTGTTCCGCGACAGGAAGCGCGAGGGATTCGTGCGCGAATGCCACGGCGACCTGCACTTGCGCAACATGACGCTCATCGATGGCAAGGTCACGCTGTTCGACTGCATCGAGTTCAATCCTCAGCTGCGCTGGATCGACGTGATCAGCGAGGTGGCATTCCTGATGATGGACCTCGAAGAGCGCGGCTATCCGCAGCTTGCCAACCGGTTCCTGAACGGTTACCTGCAACGCACCGGTGACTATGCCGGCTTGCGCCTGCTGCGCTATTACCTGGTGTATCGCGCCCTGGTGCGCGCCAAGGTGTCGATGTTGCGCCGCCGCCAGGAAGCGTCCGGCTCGCCGGAGTATCGCAAGGCCGACGCCGATTACCGCCAGTATCTGCACCTGGCCGAAGCGTACGCGGCACCCGCAAAAGCGGCGCTGTTGCTGATGCACGGCCTGTCGGGATCGGGCAAGTCCACGGTGGCGCGAGCCTTGTGCGAGGCGCTCGGTATGATACAGATACGCTCAGACGTGGAACGCAAGCGCTTGTCGGGACTGGGTTTGCTGGACAAGAGCAAATCCGCGACCGGCGGCGGTATCTACACCGCGCGGCACACAGAGCAGACCTATGCGCGGTTGCGGGAACTGGCGGAAAGCGTAATCGCCGCCGGCTATGTCGCCATCGCCGATGCCACCTTTCTGCAGAAAGCCTGGCGCGACAGCTTCCGGCGGCTGGCCGGCGATTGCGGCGTGCCGTGCCTGATCCTGCATTGCCAGGCAGCAGACGCCGAACTCGCGCGTCGCATCCCGGCGCGGGAGGCCGGTGGCAGGGAAGTGTCGGAGGCCGACCTCGGGGTGCTCGCCGCCCAGCGTCGAAGTCTCGACCCGCTGACCGAGGACGAACTGGGCGCAACGGTTCGTATCGATACCGAAGCTGCTGATTACCGGACGAAGCTGCTGGATACCTTGCGCCGGCGCCTGGAACTGCACCCGTAAAACGGCGTGCAGCCGCTGCAGGATATTAAAACAATCGCAGGGCGGACTACTTTTACCCGATTTCTTCTGATATAATGCGCTGGATTTCAGGCGGATCCGCTGGCTTTTTCGGCGGGTTTCGCGTTTTGGAGTGGGCCATTGGCCCATTTTTTGTTTGTGGTGACACGGAAATGCCGCGTGAATCGACCGAACTTCGCACCCTTGTCGAACCTGCGGTGACTGCCCTGGGTTTCGAACTGGTCGGCGTGGAATTCTCGCATGGAAAGCCCGGTCTGCTGCGCATTTACATTGACAGCGAAGACGGCATTACGGTGCATGACTGCGAGGCGGTGAGCCACCAGGTGAGCGGGCTGCTGGATGTCGAGGACCCGATAACCGGCCACTATTCGCTGGAAGTTTCGTCGCCCGGCCTGGACCGGCCGTTGTTCCAGGCGCGCGACTTCGAACGCTTCGCCGGCCACGTGGTGCGCCTGCGCCTGACGGCGCCGCTGAACGGGCGGCGCAAGTTCAAGGGCGTGTTGCGGGGGATGAAAGACAACCAGGTGGTCGTGCAGATGGATGATGAGGAATTGATTGTGGGGCTGGATGAAATCGACCAGGCGCGCCTGGTACCGGATTATGAATCGCATCGCTCGGAGGGTGCGTAATGAGTAAAGAAATTCTTTTGGTCGTAGATGCCGTTTCCAACGAAAAGGGTGTCGATAAGGAAGTGATTTTCGGCGCGATTGAGGCTGCACTGGCTTCGGCGACCAAGAAACGCCACGAGGAAGACGTCGACGCGCGGGTTGCCATTGACCGCAACACCGGCGATTACACGACTTACCGTCGCTGGGAAGTGGTCGAGGAACATGCTGCGTCTGAAGGCGAGGCCGAGGGTGATGCCGAGGAAGGCTATCGTTTTCCGAGCCGTCAGATTCTTCTCGAAGAGGCGCGCAAGATCAAACCCGAGATACAGCCGGGCGAATACATCGAGGAACAGATGGAGTCGGTGGACTTCGGGCGTATCGGCGCGCAGACCGCAAAGCAGGTCATTGTGCAGAAGGTTCGCGAGGCCGAGCGCGCCCAGGTCGTTGACGCCTACCAGGATCGCGTCGGCGAGCTGGTGACCGGCATCGTGAAACGTGTCGAGCGCGGCAACGTTTACCTGGACCTCGGCGGCAACGCCGAGGCCATTATCTATCGCGAGGAAATGATCCCGCGCGAGGCCGTGCGTCCGGGTGACCGCCTGCGTGGTTATCTGAAGGAAGTCCGTTCCGAGAGCCGCGGGCCGCAGCTGTTCGTCAGCCGTGTCGCTCCGGCTTTCCTGGTGGAACTGTTCAAGCTCGAAGTGCCGGAAGTCGGCCAGGGCCTGATCGAGATTCTCGGCGCGGCTCGCGATCCCGGGTTGCGCGCCAAGATCGCGGTCAAGAGCAACGATCCGCGCATCGATCCGGTTGGCGCCTGCGTCGGCATGCGCGGTTCGCGCGTGCAGACGGTGTCCACCGAACTGGCCGGCGAACGCGTGGATATCATTTTGTGGGACGAGAATCCGGCCCAGTTCGTTATCAATGCCATGTCGCCGGCGGAAGTGGTATCGATTGTGGTCGACGAAGACAGCCACAGCATGGATGTCGCCGTCGCCACCGAACAGCTCTCGCAGGCTATCGGACGCGGCGGACAGAACGTGCGCCTCGCCAGCCAGCTGACCGGCTGGGAACTGAACGTCATGGACGAGCAGCAGGCGGTCGAGAAGTCGGAAGAAGAGGCGCAACGGTTGCAGAAACTGTTCATGGACGATCTCGATGTCGACGAGGAGGTCGCCGCCATCCTGGTGCAGGAAGGATTCTCCACGGTCGAGGAAATCGCCTACGTTCCCAACAGCGAGCTGTTGCAGATCGAGGAATTCGAGGAAGACACCGTCGAGGAACTGCGTGGCAGGGCGCGCGACGTGCTGCTCACGCGAGCCATCGTCAATGAAGAGGGCATAAGCGGCGAGCGACCGGCGCAGGATCTGCTCGACATGGAAGGCATGGACACGGAACTGGCGTACGCGCTGGCGGCCAAGGGCATCGTCACCATGGAGGACCTGGCGGAACAGGCCGTGGATGACCTGATGGATAGTATCGAAGGCATGGATGAAACCCGTGCCGCGCAACTGATAATGACGGCGCGCGCACCCTGGTTTGCCGATCAAGAGCAAGGGTAATCGTCGAGGAGACGCCTTACGATGACAGACGTAACCGTACGACAATTCGCGGACGTGGTGGGCTTGCCGGTTGATCGCCTGATGGCGCAACTGGGCGAAGCCGGCCTGAAAATTTCCGACGCGGATGAAACCATATCGGATAAGGAAAAAATGCAGCTGCTGAGTTACCTGCGCAAGAGCCATGGTAAGTCGGAAGCGCTGTCGGTATCGCAGCCGAAAAAAGTCACGCTGAAGCGCAAGTCGCACAGTGAGCTGCGCCTGAGTTCCGGCGGCCGTTCCGGCGCGGCGAAAACCGTGAGCGTGGAAGTGCGCAAGAAGCGCACCTACGTCAAGCGCGCCGACCTGGTTGCGGAGGAACAGGATCGCCTGAAACTGGAAGCCGAAGAGAAGGCGCGTATCCAGGCCGAACGCGAGGCAAAGCTCAAGGCCGAACAGGATGCGCTGCACCGTGCCGAGGAAGAAGCGGCGCGCAAGGCGGAAGAAGAGAAGAAGCGGGCCGAGGAAGCGGCGCGCAAGGCCGACGAAGCGCTCAGCCGCAAGGCGGGCGAAGAACGCGAGAAGGCCGAACAGGAAGCGCTGGCCCAGGCGCGCGCGGAACAGGAAGCGCTTCAGCAGAAGCAGGAAACCGAGCGCAAGGGCAAGCAGCGGACGCCCGCCGCCGCCGCCGACGACCGGCACACCAAGTACGGCCGCCAGGAACTGCACGTCGCGAAAGGCAAAAGCGGACGCCGCAAGAAGAAAAAGGCCACGGGTTTCGGTGGTGTCGCGGTCAAGGGCAGCGGCGAGCACGGTTTCGAGCGGCCGACCGCCCCGGTGGTGCGTGAAATCGAAGTGCCGGAAGCGATCACGGTATCGGAACTGGCGCAGAAGATGTCGGTCAAGGGCGTGGAGCTGATCAAGTCGCTGATGAAAATGGGCGTGATGGCGACCATCAACCAGAGCCTGGACCAGGACACTGCGGCGCTGGTCGTCGAGGAACTGGGGCATATCGCCAAGCCGGTTTCCGAACACGATCTGGAAGCGCAGGTCGGTGAGCTGGTGGCGCGCGAAGTGGTCGGCGAAAAAGTGCCGCGCCCGCCGGTGGTGACCATCATGGGTCACGTTGACCATGGCAAGACATCCTTGCTCGACTATATCCGCAGCACGCGCGTGGCCGCGGGCGAAGCCGGAGGCATCACCCAGCACATCGGCGCTTATCACGTCGAGACCGACAAGGGTGTCATCAGTTTTCTCGATACCCCGGGACACGCCGCGTTCACCGCCATGCGCGCGCGCGGCGCGAAAGTCACCGATATCGTTATCCTGGTAGTGGCGGCCGACGACGGCGCCAAGCCACAGACCATCGAGGCGATCCAGCACAGCAAGGCGGCCGGTGTGCCCATGGTGGTGGCCGTGAACAAAATGGACAAACCGGAAGCCGATCCCGAGCGGGTCAAGAACGAGCTTGCGCAACAGCAGGTGATTCCCGAGGACTGGGGCGGCGATACGCAGTTTGTCGAGGTTTCGGCCAAGACCGGCCAGGGTATCGATGCGCTGCTCGACGCGGTGCTGCTGCAGGCTGAAGTGCTGGAACTGAAAGCCGTCGAGGATTGTCCGGCGCAGGGCGTGGTGATCGAGTCCGCACTGGACAAGGGCCGTGGTCCAGTTGCCACCATCCTGGTTCAGAACGGTGTGCTGCGCAAGGGCGATACGCTGCTTGCCGGTCAGGAGATCGGTCGCGTGCGCGCCATGTTCGACGAAGCCGGACGGGCCATCGAGTCGGCGGGACCCTCCATGCCGGCGGTGGTGCTTGGACTTTCCGGTGTGCCGGCTGCGGGCGAAGATGCCGTGGTTATCACCGATGAACGCAAGGCGCGTGAACTCGCCGAGTTCCGTCAGCACAAGCAGCGCGAAATCAAGCTGGCGCGTCAGCAGCAGGCCAAGCTGGAGGACATGTTTTCCAGGATGGGTGCCGGCGAACACGAAACCCTCAACATTATTCTCAAGGCCGACGTGCAGGGCAGTGTCGAGGCATTGCGTGACGCGCTGACCAAGATCCAGACCGACGAGGTAACGGTGAAAATCGTTTCCTCGGGTGTGGGCGGCATCAACGAGACGGACGCCAACCTGGCGGTTGCCTCGAATGCTATCATGATCGGGTTCAACGTGCGCGCCGATGCGGCAGCGCGGCGCATCGTCGAGGAACACGGCATCGACCTGCATTACTACAGCGTCATCTATGAAGCCATCGATCAGGTGAAGGCCGCCGTTTCCGGCATGCTGTCACCGGAAGTGATCGAGGAAATTGTCGGCCTGGCGGAAGTTCGCGACGTTTTCCGCGCACCCAAGATCGGTGCCATCGCCGGTTGCATGGTGCTGGAGGGCGCAGTGCGCCGCAGTCTGCCGATCCGCGTGCTGCGCGATAACGTGGTGATCTTCGAAGGTGAGCTCGAGTCGCTGAGGCGTTTCAAGGACGATGTCAATGAAGTGCGCGCCGGTACCGAGTGCGGCATTGGCGTGAAAGGCTACAATGACGTCCAGGTCGGCGACCAGATCGAAGTGTACGAACGTACCGAAAAGGCCCGTCAGGTGGAATGATCCGCCTGGCGAGCATTTTTTCAAAGTCTGAATCAGCAGTAGTATTCAATGCCCAGGGATTTTCCAAGGACGCGGCGGGTAGGCGAGCAGTTGCAACGCGAGCTTGCCACGCTGATTCGCGATGAAATACGCGATCCCCGGCTCGGCCTGGTGAGTATATCGGCCGTGGAAGTGTCGCGTGATCTCTCGCACGCGAAAGTGTTTTTTTCCACGCTGGGCAGCGATCAGCAGGCCGATGACTCGCTGGCGGTGCTGGAAGGCGCGGCGGGCTACCTGCGTCGCTTGCTGGGACAACGCATGACCCTGCGCAATGTACCGCAGCTGCATTTCAGGCAGGATCATTCATTGGCTGATGGAGCGCGATTGAGCGCCCTGATCGATTCCGCGGTTCGCGACCGGCAGCCGGACAGCGACGACGAGTCCGAACCGGACTGATATCCGACTAATCGAGGTTTAAAGGTTCTTATGGGGCGACGCCGCATCAAAGGTCGAGACGTCCACGGCATCCTGTTGCTGGACAAGCCATCCGGGATTACATCCAACGACGCCTTGCAGCAGGTCAAGCGCCTGTATTTCGCGAAGAAGGCCGGTCACACCGGCAGTCTTGATCCGCTGGCATCGGGTGTGTTGCCGATCTGCCTGGGCGAAGCGACCAAGATTTCGGCGTTCCTGCTGGACGCGGACAAGCGCTACAGGGTGCGTTGCCAGCTGGGTGTGCGTACCGAGACCGGCGATGCCGAGGGTGCCGTGGTGGAAACCCGCCCGGTCGAGGATTACAGCGCGACACAGCTCGAAGCGGTATTCGATGCGTTTCGCGGCAACATCGAACAGGTCCCGCCGATGTACTCGGCGCTCAAGCACCAGGGACAGCGTCTCTACAAACTGGCGCGCCAGGGCATTGAAGTCGAGCGCGAGTCGCGGCCGGTAGTGATTTATGCCCTGACGTTGACCGGGCGGGGCAGCGACTGGATAGACATCGAGGTGCATTGTTCCAAGGGCACCTATGTTCGCACCCTTGCCGAGGACATCGGCGAAAAGCTCGGCTGTGGCGCGCACGTTTCGGTGTTGCGGCGCACCGGAGTCGGCCCGTACGGCGAGGACGGGCTGGTTACCCTCGATGCGCTGCGGGAAATGCACGAGCGGGACAAGCGCGCCATGGACAGCCTGCTGTTGCCGATGGAGTCCGCGTTGACCCAGTGGCCGGAAGTAAATTTGTCAGCCGACGCAGCATTTTACCTGCAGCAGGGGCAGCCGGTGCTGGTGCCCAGGGCGCCCACCCAGGGCTGGGTGCGCCTGTACCGGGGGCAGGGCGACTTCCTCGGCATGGGCGAAATTCTCGATGACGGAAGGGTCGCCCCGCGCCGCCTGATGAAAAGTGCCTAAGCTATTGAGCGAATTACCATCGGCGGTTAAAATAACCTGCTTTCGCGCGGCACCCCGGCCGCCAGTAAACCTGGAACGAAATTCTGGAGCAAAGAATGGCTTTATCAACTGAAGAGAAACAGCAAATCGTCAAGGACTATCAGCGTGGCGCCAGCGACACCGGCTCACCTGAAGTGCAGGTGGCATTGCTGTCCGCAAACATACAGCACCTGACTTCCCATTTTCAGGAGCACACGCATGACCATCATTCCCGCCAGGGTCTGTTGCGCATGGTAAGCAACCGGCGCAAGCTGCTGGACTACCTGAAGGGCAAGGACGTCAACCGTTACAAGGACCTCATCGGTCGCCTGGGCCTGCGTCGCTAAACCGAACACACCTCGCCATGTACCAACCAACCGCTTTAAATCAGTAAGGACTAACCAGTGAATCCCATAAAGAAATCGTTTCAGTACGGCAGCCATACGGTCACATTCGAAACCGGCGAAATCGCTCGACAGGCCACCGGCGCTGTCATGGTCAGCATGGGAGACACCATGGTGTTCGTCACGGCGGTTGGTTTGAAACGCGGATCGGAAGGCAGGGACTTTTTCCCGCTGACTGTCGATTACCAGGAACGCACCTACGCCGCCGGCAGCATCCCAGGCGGTTTTTTTCGGCGCGAAGGCCGCCCGAGTGAAAACGAAACGCTGCTCAGCCGCCTGATCGACCGTCCGCTGCGTCCGCTGTTCCCCAAGGGCTTCACCAACGAAGTGCAGGTCATTGCCACGGTCATGTCTCTCGATCCCGAGATTGATCCGGATATCCCGGCGCTGCTGGGCGCATCCGCCGCCTGTTCGATTTCCGGCATGCCGTTCAACGGGCCGGTCGGCGCCGCGCGCGTGGGATACATCAACGGCGAATATGTGCTGAATCCGGACCGCAGTCAGATGGCGGTGTCCGAGCTGGACCTGGTGGTCGCCGGTACTTCAAAGGCCGTTTTGATGGTCGAGTCCGAGGCAAAGCAGTTGCCTGAAGATGTCATGCTGGGTTCTGTCGTTTACGGTCATGAACAGATGCAGGCGGCGATCAAGGCGATCAGCGAACTGGCGGCGGAAGTCAACGCGCCGGCCTGGGACTGGCAGCCGGTCGCCAGCGACGAAGCGCTCACCAGCGCTGTAGCGGATGCCGGCGAAGCGGCAATTGCCGAAGCCTACCAGATCGCTGACAAGCAGGACCGCTACGCTCGCCTGGACGCTATCCGTTCCGAAATTCTCGGCAAGCTGGTCAGCGACGACGGCTACAGCGCCGATCAGGTGAATGGCGCTATAGAGAAGCTGGAAAAGCGCATCGTGCGCAGCCGCATTATCGAAGGCAAGCCGCGCATTGACGGACGCGATACCAAAACCGTTCGGCCGATCACCGTTCGCACCGGCGTATTGCCGCGCACCCACGGTTCGGCGCTGTTTACCCGCGGCGAAACGCAGGCGCTGGTGGTTACCACGCTCGGCACCGAACGCGACGCGCAGATAATCGACGCGCTGCAGGGTTCATACCGCGAAAACTTCATGTTGCATTACAACTTCCCGCCTTACTGCGTTGGCGAAACCGGTCGCGTCGGCAGCCCCAAGCGCCGTGAAATCGGTCACGGACGCCTGGCCAAACGCGGCGTGCTGGCCGTGATGCCGAATACAGATGATTTCCCGTACACCATTCGTGTTGTATCGGAAATCACCGAGTCGAACGGTTCCAGCTCCATGGCCAGCGTCTGCGGCAGCAGCCTGGCGATGATGGATGCCGGCGTGCCCCTGTCCGCACCGGTGGCCGGTGTTGCAATGGGCCTGATCAAGGAAGGCGACAACTATGCCGTGTTGACCGACATCATGGGTGATGAAGATCACCTCGGAGACATGGACTTCAAGGTCGCGGGTACGGAAAAGGGCGTCAATGCGCTGCAGATGGACATCAAGATCGACGGCATCACCAAAGAGATCATGGAAGTCGCGCTGGCGCAGGCGCATGACGCGCGTATTCACATTCTCGGTGAAATGAACAAGGCCATTCAGGTCCCGCGCGCAGACATGTCGGCCTACGCGCCGCGTTACATCACGATGAAGATCAATCCGGACCGTATTCGCGATGTCATCGGCAAGGGTGGCGCAACCATACGCGCATTGACGGAAGAAACCGGCGCCAGCGTCGACATCGACGACAGCGGTACCGTGAAAATCGCTTCGGTGGACCGCGCCGCGGGTGAGGAATGCAAGCGCCGTATTGAACAGCTGACCGCCGATGTCGAAGTCGGTCACGTGTATGAAGGCAAGGTCGCCAAACTGATGGACTTCGGTGCTTTCGTTACTATCCTGCCTGGCAAGGACGGACTGGTTCATATTTCGCAGATCAGCGACGAACGAGTCGAAAAGGTCAGTGACAAGCTGTCCGAGGGCGATACCATCAAGGTAAAGGTCCTTGAAGTCGACAAGCAGGGCCGCATCCGCCTGAGCATGAAAGCGGTGGGTGAGAACTAGGATCAGGGCAAACGCTGATTCGGAAAAGGGGCCGTCAGGCCCCTTTTTTATCGCATGCAAACCTGGCTTCGCAGGGTCAGCCTGCCGCGACGACAGGCGAGCGCGACAAACCGCAGAACTCAGGCGGTATCGAGCATGGCGCTTTTGTCCGGATACTGCTGCAGCGTTTTCAGAATGTCGAGCGCCGTGACGATTCCCGTAACCTTTCTGTCGCGCGTGACCAGCAACCGGTGGATGTGACCCTTGACCATGGTATCAGCGGCTTCCTGTACGCTGGTGCTCTCCTGAACCTCGAATACCATCGGTGTCATGATGTCGCGCACTGTGACCGAGGATTCATGTTCGACATGATAGGTCGTGGTTTCTTCCTGGGCTATCTGCGATTCCAGGTTATGCAGGTAGTATTCGTGAGTACCGGTGTCCCGTGACCGACCCTCCGGCATGCTGTCATGGCGCACTATGTCGGTCAGGGATACCACCCCGACAAGGCTTCCGTTTGCCGCCGACGTGACCGGTGCGCCGGAGATCTGGTTGTCGGTGAGGAAAATCGCCAACCGGTTCAGAGGCCAGTTGTCTTCCACGGAAAGCACATTCCGTTGCATGATATCGCGCACGGACATTTCGCTTGTTGCGTTCATGGGTTGCCGCTCCTGTTGCGTGGGCTTATGCGCTGGAACAGAGCTTAGCAACTTGCCATTGCGCATGGTTTGACGCAGGTCAAGTCCCGATCCACCCGGGCGGCGACCTTGTGCAACAGGGCTTGGGTCGCAGTGTGATGGACGTGAACGGCCAAAGAAAAAGGGGCCTCAGGAGCCCCTTTTTTCCGACCTGGCTTTTTGTCGCTAGCGATATGTCGAACCGGAGTCGAGCAACGCCAGCACCTGGTCGATGGCGCCATACTGCACCTGCATCAAGCCATTATCATGTTTTTGACCGATGTTCTGCTTGTCCCAGATCAGCTTGCCGGTGCGCGCCTCATACACGCGCAGCAGACCTCCCTTGCATCCCACCGCGACACGCAGGCTGTCCGGGGAAATGTCGGTGACGCAGCGCTTGCCTTCGGTCATCGACTTGGTGATCTCAAGCTCGGTGCGGGCGCCGGTCTCGGTATTGAGCAGCATGACCTTGTCCGCCTTGCCGTAGGACTGCGGAAGACCGTCGTCGCCGAAAGTAATGAGCGAGCGCTTGGGCACCACGATAGCGAAGTAACTCAGGTCCGGGGCGACCTTGACACTGGAAATGCGCCTTGGCTTTTTGGCGTCATTCTCGGCCCATTTGAGATTCTTCTCGATGCCGGTTTCGATGTCATAGATGTTGCGCAGCGAAATCAGCTTGTTGCCGTCCTTGCTGAACTCAAGTGAGCTGAACTGACGGGGAATGATGAATTCACTGTCTTTATAGGTCTCGACAACGCGGCGTTTTCCGCTGTCTACATCGATAACGGCAAACTGGTCGCGGCCCACGAAGGCAACGCGGTTCCCGCTATCGGCTATGCCGAGTGCATAGACGCCCGCATCGATCTGCTTCACGCTCTTGATGATCCTGAAGGCCGCAAGGTCCATGACGTGGAGGTCAGAGGTGTATTCGAAACTTAGCTGCTGATCGTCTTTGCCGGGTGTTGCCTTGCATGTGTTGACAACGATCGCGGCATACTTGCCGTTGTCGGATGGCACCACGGGACCGACATAATCGTGAAACCCGGTCTTGGGGTCACAGTTGCCCTTTTTCGAGGTCAGCTGGTCGAGTTCGATGCGTGCTGCGTGGTTGCCTGCAAAATCGAGGTAACCACCGATAAAGTCCGGCATCTGCACCTTTTCGTTATTGACCATGTGTCCGAGCGAGCTCGGCAGCAGCAGGATTTTCCCGTTGGGGTAGGAGCCGGTCAGAACCACATCCTTGAAATTGCTGATGCCCCAGCGGCGGTCGCCGACCCGGCCATAATCCGTGCCGAAGATTTCATCCAGGTCGGAACGCTGTCCCAGCGCTTCGACCAGCGCACCGGTTTCGCTGTTCCAGATCTTGATGCCGCCGGTATGTTTTTCATTTTCAGCCAGGGTGAAACCGCCCGAACCACCGGTGACAAGATATTTGCCGTCCTCGGAGAACTGAATGGAGTAGATGTCGGCTTCTGTCGCGGTCGCGGTGGCGGATACCAGCGTCATGCCCAGCGCAGCAGTCTTGAACAGGTTCGAAAGATTCATGTGTCAGCCCTAACTATTGTCATCCTGGAAAACGGGTGCCGGTAATCTGGACCCGAAGATATGTAAGAAAAAAGCGCCAAAAGATTGACGAAACGGTCTATTCGAAGTATCGGCCAGGGGTGGTGTTGCTTGAGACGTTGCCTGATCCGGCGGGCATGCGCCGCAGGAAACCGGTTGGCAATGTGTATGAAGCGCTAACTAATAGAAATTAAAAACAAACAGATGTGAGGATAAGCTGGAAAACAGGTGAGAAAATGACAAGTTCGACCCTATCTTCCGCATGTGAGGGACGGGGCTTTCGCTCCGGAATCACAGGCAATCGACGCTGGAATCATATGCACTGAATTGGTGCGTCATTGTCGATCGATCGCGTTAGTGGAACCCGCCTCATTTTGCCAATCGTAGCGAGCAAGGTGCGAGATCAGTCCCGGATCAGACCGGTTCCTGGAGACCGCTTTTGAGAAACGCGCACACACGCTCGTCAAGCCAGTACCCTGGTTTCCATGGCCACTTGCCGCTGATGAATCCGACGTGGCCGCCGGCCTCGCATACCTCCAGACGAATACCGCTGCCAAGCTCGGCGGCTCGCGGAATCGCCGCGGGTGTCATGAACGGATCGTCGCGCGCATGCAGGATCAGTGTCGGTGTTGCTATGCGCGCCAGGAACTGACGACTGCTGCACCGGTTG
>JAGFJP010000160.1 GCA_024102665.1 Thiogranum sp.
CTCATCGTTCACCTGGGGATGTCGGGCAGCCTGCGCGTCCTGGATCGCGAGCGACCGCCGGGGCCGCATGATCATCTGGACCTGGTGCTGGAAAACGGCCGTATCCTGAGATACACCGACCCACGGCGTTTCGGCGCCTGGTTGTGGACTGCGGGAGATCCCGCCGCACATGAGCTGTTGAAGCACATCGGGCCCGAGCCGCTCGGCGACGACTTCAACGGCACCTGGCTTTTTGAGCGCTCGCGTGGACGCAGGCTGGCGGTGAAATCCTTTCTCATGGACAGCCATGTGGTAGCGGGAATCGGCAACATTTACGCGAACGAAGCGCTGTTCCAGGCCGGCATCCATCCGCAGCGCCAGGCCGGGCGCATCAGCCTGGCGCGCTACGACAAACTGGCGGCTGCGATAAAACAGGTGCTGAAGCAGGCGATCCGTCAGGGTGGAACCACCCTGCGCAATTTCACCAATGGCGAGGGCAAACCCGGCTATTTCAAACAGTCCCTGCAGGTCTACGGCAACACGGGAAAACCCTGTTCCGCCTGCCGCACGGTCATTCGCGAAACCCGCACCGGCCAGCGCTCGACGTTCTATTGTCCACGCTGCCAGCACTAGCGCGCATATCTCACCGCCGTTTACCGCACCAGCGCCGCGCCGATGCCGCGAGGGTCGGACGCAGCCTCGACCTCGCCCCGCGCATAGTCCCAGTACACCGCCTGCATATTGCCGTAGCTATCCTCGAGCGCTTTCAGGTCGTGCCCCCTGGCCCGCAGGGCTTCGATCACGGCGGGCGAAAACGCCGCGGGCTCGTACTGGATCACGTCAGGCAAATACTGGTGATGAAAACGCGGCAGGGCCACCCAGGACGCGGGCGGATTTCCGGCGGCGGCATCGAGAATACCCAGCAACACCATGCTGATGATGCGGCTGCCGCCCGGCGTGCCGAGTACCGCCACACCGGCCTCGCTCTCGACGAATGTCGGGGTCATGCTGGACAAAGGCCGTTTGCCGGGCGCGATCGCGTTGGCTTGAGCGCCCACCAGCCCATAGGCATTCGGGGTACCGGGTCTGGCGGAAAAGTCATCCATTTCGTCGTTCAGCAACACCCCGGTTCCAGGCACGACGTACCCCGACCCGAACGGATAGTTGATGCTCAGCGTCGCTGCCACGCGATTGCCTTCACGGTCGATGATGGAAAAATGCGTGGTATCGGCGCCTTCCGCGGCATCGACGATGCCCGGCAGCGCACCGCTGGGGGTAGCGCGATCGAGGCGGATGGAAGCGCGCAATCCCGCCGCATACCAGGGATGCGTCAGGCGCTCTACCGGCAGCGCGACAAAGTCGGGATCCCCGAGATACTCAGCCCGGTCGCGGTAGGCGCGCCGCATTGCCTCGACGATGACATGAATTCTGTCTGCCTCCGGTAACCGCTCCAGCTCATAACCGCCCAGAATCTGCAGCATGGTCGCCAGAGCGACGCCGCCCGAGGACGGCGGAGCCGCGGCGACGATACGCATGCCGCGATAGTCGAAGACCAGGGGCTGTCGCTCGACGACCTGGTACTGCCGCAGATCGTCGAGCGTCCAGATGCCGCCCGCGGCGCGCACACCCGCGACCAGCCGCTCGGCGATCTCGCCCTCGTAAAATCCGCGCTGTCCCTGGCTGGCGAGCGCTTTCAGCGTGTTCGCCAGTTCCGGCTGCCTGATCAGGGCGCCGGACGGTGGCACCTCGCCGTTGCTCAGAAAAATGTCTCTGGACGACGCGAAGCGCTGCAGGACCGGCAACCGGAAACGCGCCATGTCACGGTAATGCTCATCAGCCTCGAAGCCCGATTGCGCAAGCCTGATGGCGGGCGCCAGGGAGGTGGCCAGCGGCAGCCGGCCGTAATGGCGCGCCAGATGCGCCAGCGCTGCAGGCTCTCCCGGTATGCCGGCCGCCAGCGCCCCATCCATCGACGCGCGCGGAACCACCTCACCCAGCTCATCGAGGTAAAGATCGGCGTGCGCGGCAAGCGGCGCCCGTTCGCGCCCGTCGATCATGACTTGCCTGCCGTCGCCGGCGCGGTGCAGCAACCAGAAGCCACCGCCGCCGATACCGGAGCTATACGGCTCCACCACGGCCAGCGCGGCGCTCACTGCAATCGCGGCGTCAAACGCGTTGCCGCCCGCATGGAGGATCTCGATACCGGCCTGTGTCGCCAGCGGATGCGCGCTGGCCACCGCCTGTTGCGGCGGCGCGGACGCGGGAACGACGGCGGCGCAGCTGAAGAGCAGCGGCAGCATCAGCAGCAGTATCACGCTGCCACCCCGGCGCAGACGGCCCCGCAGCATCTCCATACACCCCTGGACCACCAACGAAAAGGCCCCGCGCAGGGGCCTTTTCATCATCGAGTCCGTGCCGTCCAGCATCAGGCGGTTTCACCGGTGATACGGCGGTATTTCTCCATCAACTCTTCACGGCTTTCCTGGTAATCCGGGTTGAACGGAATGCAGTCGACCGGACACACCTCGACGCACTGGGACGTTTCATAGTGGCCGATGCATTCAGTGCACAGGGCGGGATCGATGACATAGATTTCCTCACCCTGCGAAATGGCGCCATTGGGGCATTCGGGTTCGCACACATCGCAATTGATGCATTCATCGGTGATCATCAGGGCCATATCGAATTCCCGAGCAGAATCAGGGTAATATAAGGATTCGTTAATACTAGCCCAATCGCTGTTTCAATGCAGCTACAACTTTTGCATGGACAAACGGCGTAACGTCGCCGCCGAGTGCGGCGATCTCGCGCACCAGGCTGGAAGACACAAATGCATAATGCTCGTCAGGGGTCATGAACAGGGTTTCGATTTCCGGCGCCAGCTGGCGATTCATGCTTGCGAGCTGAAACTCGTACTCGAAGTCTGAAACCGCGCGCAGCCCGCGCAGGATGACACCGGCGCCCTGTTCGCGCGCGAAATTGACCAGCAGGCCGTCGAAACCGGCAACCTGCACATTCGGTTGACCTTCGGCTACCGCCTGTGCGAGAGCGACCCGCTCGCTCCACTCGAAAGCCGGCTTTTTGGTCGGGCTTTTGTGAACGGCGACGATAACGCGCTCGAATCGTTTGGCTGCACGGGCGATCAGATCGGTGTGGCCGTTGGTGATGGGATCGAAAGTCCCCGGATAGACAGCAACTTGCATTCTGTAACCGCGCCCTGATGGTTTCCGTAATAGTGCGCAATCTAAGCGTAAACGGTTGAACTCTCAAGTGCGGGTGGCACAGGGCAGGCCCTCCGCAGAGGCCCGCTGACAGGGCCGCAGACCGCGGCGCCCGCGGCGGCTCCCGGTACCGGGGCGAAGCGCCGGCAACGCCCCGCCCCGGATTCAGGGCCTTTCTGGCTGCTCGATGCCGCGTCACCCAGGTCTGAGTAGTACCTATACAGCCATGGACAGATGCTCGCGAACCACCGCGGCCGGTTGTTGCACGAGATTCTTGTCGATCTGCTCGGTCACCAGATCCCGGACTTCCTTGCTCAGGTTTTCACGCAGCAAACCCAGAAAAGCGGGCGGCGCAACCAGAATCAGCTTTTTGAAGTCGCCCTTGCTGCGCGCCCCCTCCAGATAATGTGCGATCGTTCTGGCGAAATTGATGTTCTCCTGTTTTTTGGGAGTGCTCTTGTCGTCCACTACATGACGTCCCTGCCCGATGCTGCCGCCATCGCTGCCGACGCGGTCCGAAACCAGGTCGCCGGCGTGCAGACGTCCTTCCGGATGGACAAACGCATCCACCTCGGTAAGGGGCCCCTTGCGGGTGCTGGCTGCATAGAGTTTCGCGCGACTGCTTTCCGCCACTAGAATCCAGGTACGTGCCATTGTGTTTTCTCCTGTTCAAACCACCAAAATACTGGCCCGCAACCCACTCACTCAGAATGATCCAGGTCAGCAAACGGAATAAATACCTTGTTCCCCTGCATACTCAAAGTATAGTCCGCAAGCCGTCCTCGACATCGCTGCAATACAGCTGGTAGCTGACCTGTCCCGCAATTTTTCGGCGGGCCGGCGACCAGTGTTCGGGAACCGCGGGGGGAGGGGCTTTTTTTGGCATTTCCAGGTAGATTCGCGCACCGGGTTTGAGGCAATCGCCGGTGCCGAGCAGACGGACCGTGGCGGCAAGGAGACGGCTGTCGTCGAAAGGAGGGTCAACAAACACGACATCGAATTTCCCGGTCGTGCCGGAAAGAAAGGTTTCCGCATCACTCTGGACGATTTCGACGCAGTCGGCACCCAGTCGCCGTCGGTTTTCCCTCAGCGCCTGCGCCACTTTCGCTTGCGGCTCGACCATCACCACCTGCGCGGCGCCACGGGATGCCGCTTCAAATCCGAGTGCCCCGCTGCCCGCAAAAAGATCCAGACAGCTTGCCCCGGGCAGGGCCGGGGCAAGCCAGTTGAACAGCGTTTCACGAATGCGATCGGAGGTCGGACGCAAGCCCTGTTCACTCGGGAAGTCCAGTTTCCGACCGCGCCACCTCCCGGCAATGATGCGAACCTGGTTGGACCTGGACCGCATTCCTCACCACCGTCCGTTGCGAGACGGCTCAAAGGTGCGGCGTGTGGCTGAGCAATGCGGTCCAGACTTCATCCGCACATGTTGCGCAGCTCGCCGACCAAGGTCAACCGGGATTCAGGTCGAAATCTCCCGCGCTGTCGCAGTTCGCCGCCGCGGAATCATCAACGGGATCATTCCCGATATCAGCAACAACAGGCTGGCGGGCAAAGGCACCGCGCTGGCCGCCGGCAGTGTGCCTGGCGTCGGTGTCCCGAGCACACCGAAATCCACGCTGTTGTCATTCGTATCCAGAAACGGATTAAAGCGGAAAATGCTGCTGCCCGAAGCGGGGTCCGTCGCCGGCAACCCTTCTCCGGCGAATACATCTCCCGCAGCGAATATGCCGTAACCCACCGCGTCCAGAATCGTGGTTTCGGTGCGCAGCACCACGGAATCCGGCCCGTTCTGGAAATCGACATCTGCGACAAAATCGGCACCGGGCACGGATGTGACGCCGCCACTGCCGTCGCCAATGACAAAGACGCCATCAGCGGGAAAAATGCCGCTGAGCGGAACAGTCATGTAGACAGCGCCGGCGGTTGCGCCCGATCCGTTGACCGCGTCCAGGAACAGGCCGTCCAGGCTTTGACCCGGCGTGCCAAACAGTTCCACGAACACCGTGCCGGCATCCGTACCTGCCGCATCATACAGAAGTTCGGAAATTACCGGTGCTGCCGGGGTGGCGGCGCCGGTGGCACCCAGGCCCGCCCCAACCAGCAATCCAATGTATTTCGAGAGTTTCACAATCATGTCCTCCGTGGTTTTGTTGTGACATCCATGTCCAGCACTCGCAGGCAACGGCGCGCAATGAACAGGTCCGTCAGGCTAAGCGGCCGGCGAGATCAGAGGAAGACGTGAATTTCTGAAAGACACGTACGCAAAATCTGAAACGTTGTCAGATTTTGCGTACGGACGTGATGGCGGTGTCAGGATCCCGCGGCGGTAGCGACCGGCCCGCCCACGACGACGGTGACCATATGCTCAGGACGAACACGCCGCTGGAATGCGTCGCGGATCTGTTCCGCCGTCACGGCTTCGACGCGCTCGGTGAAGCGCTGCAGATAATCCAGCGGCAGATCGTAGAAGCCGATCACGGCGAGGTATTCGGAAATCTTGGAATTGCTCGCCACCCGCATCGGAAAACCCGCGACAATGTTGTTCTTCGCCGCTTCGAGTTCCGCGGGCGTCGGACCTTTTTCGATAAAGGTCTGCAGCGTTTCGCGCAACACCGCGAGCGCCTGGTCGCGCTGATCGTTGCGCGTCTGGAAGCCGAGTGTATAGGGGCCCTTGCGCTGCATCGGAATAAAGTAGCTGTAGGCGCTGTAGGCGAGCCCTCGCTTCTCGCGGATCTCGTCACTGATGCGCGATACCAGACCGCTGCCGCCGAGAATGTGATTGCCGACATAAAGCGGGAAATAATCCGGGTCCTCGCGCCGCATGCCCGGCCCACCCATCAGCACGTGACTCTGCGTCGACGGGTGTTCGATAAAAACATCGCGTCCGGCATCCATGCTATCGACCTGCGGTAAAGGTTCGGCTTTCTCCCCTGCGTTCAGGCTGTCAGCCAGACGGCTGGCGATATTGCGCGCCTGCTCTGCGGAAACATCGCCGACGATGACGACAACGGCGTTGCGCGCTACATAATACCGCTGATAAAAAGCGCGCAGCGCTTTCGGAGACAAAGCTGCCACATCCGTTTCGGTACCTGACGGATTGCCGGCATAGGGGTGCTCGCCAAACAGGTTGCGGTAAAACGCCTTGCTGGCGATGGTTCCGGGTTGTTGTTTTTCAAATTGCAATCCGGCAAGCATGCGCTGCTGCTCTCGTGCGAAATCCGCTTTGGGGAAATCCGGTTTTGTCAGGACTTTGCGGAACAGCTCGAGCGATGGTTCCAGCCGTTCGCTGTCGGTCAGGCTGCGCAGCGACAACCAGGCCATATCGCGTTCCGAGCCGTTGCCTATAATGGCGCCGCGCTGTTCGAAACCACGCGCGATAGCATCCGCGTCGAGACCCGCCGCGCCCTGGTCGAGCAAGGCGTTGGTCAGGCGGGCGATACCGCCCTGATCGTTGTCGCGCGCCGCGCCGGCGTCGAACACCAGCCTGATATCGACCATCGGCAGCTCCGGGGCGGCGACGAACAGCACCCGCGCGCCTTTATCCGTGGTCCAGCTCTGGATATCCGGCATCGCCTGAACCACACCCGCCAGGCCAGTGCATAGCAGCAGTGCTATTCCGCGCAACATTCTCGTCATGGATTTTCCGTCTCTCGCCTTTGTGCTAATGGACATCACCACCGCCCCCGCTTGTCGGCGGATGGTTGGGATCAATGGGAAGCGGAATCAGTTCCGCCACTGTCAAACGTTCATCTGTCAGGTACTTGCGAGCCACTGCGCGCACCTGTTCGGGCGTTACTGCATTCAGATTCCGGTGGTAACGTTCCAGCTCTTTCCAGTCCAGGCCGACGGTCTCCATGATGCCGATCTGCATAGCCTGATAGAAAATCGAATCCTGCTCATAGACCTTCCCGGCACGGATTTGCGCCTTGACGCGATCCAGTTCCTGCTCGCTGACGAGCGTTTCGGTCAGACGATCTATCTGTGCGCGCAAGGCGTTTTCGAGCTTTGCCACGCTGTTGCCGCTGGAAGGCGTGCCCGATAACAGGAACAGGGTTTGCAGCCGGTCGTACGCATCGTAACCGGCACTGACGCTGGTAGCCAACGCCTGCCCCCGCACCAGGTCCGTCTCCAGCCGGGCGCTGCTGCCTCCGTCGAGCACGCCTGCCAGCACCTCGAGCGCGTAAGGCTCCCAGGATTGCGCGGGCGCAGACAGCACGACCGGCGTCTTGTAACCCATGATCAGGTACGGCAGTTCAGCGGGCGCCTTGACCTCGATGCGCTTGCTGCCACGCTGCTCGACTTCGCGCCGCGGTTTGGCAGGCTCGATGCCACTCGGCTCGAGCGCACCGAAATACTGCTTCGCCAGCGCATGGACCTCGGCAGGATCGACATCGCCGGCCACCACGACCGTTGCGTTATTCGGCGCATACCATTGTTGGTACCAGGCTTTCAGATCATCGATATCAAGGCTTTCGAGGTCGTCCATCCAGCCGATGACCGGGGTCCGGTACGGGCTGACGGTGTAAGCGGTCGCATTGAAGTGTTCGTAAGTCAGGGACTGCGGGTTGTCCTCGGTACGCATCCGGCGCTCTTCCATAACCACCTGGACTTCTTTCAGGAACTCTTCTTCCGGCAGCGCGAGGTTGCGCATGCGGTCGGCTTCCAGTTCGAAGCTCACCGGCAGCCGGCTTTTCTCCATGGTCTGGAAATACGCGGTGTAATCCTGGCTGGTGAAGGCGTTCTCCTCGCCGCCGTTCTCGGCAATGATGCGGGAAAATTCGCCGGCCGGATGCTTTTGCGTCCCCTTGAACATCATGTGCTCGAGAACGTGCGATATACCGGTGATACCATCGTGTTCGTAGCTGGAGCCGACCTTGTACCAGACCTGTGACACCGCCACCGGCGCGCGATGGTCTTCTTTCACGATGAGTTTCAACCCGTTATCCAGCCTGTACTCATGGATCGCCAGGTCAGCCAGTGCAGCTGACGCAAACGCGCCAAGGACAAGCGCAAGCAGTCCGCGCATTCTGTGCTCCTTAAATTTATACGACCTGTATGCTGCGCGACCAACAGCGGTCACCACAGCTGTCACGCCTCGCTGCCTGTGTTGGTCGGCTAACGCAGGGATGATAGGATACGTGAACTTATCTGGACAGCAAAAACGATGTTTGGTTTCGGTAAACAGAAATCCGGGGATTCCCGGTCGCCTGCACAGAACCCGCCTGCGGAAGAGAAAAAACCGGGATTGTTCGGCCGGCTGAAGGCGGGCCTGTCCAAAACCCGCAGCGGGCTGACGGAAGGCATCGCCAACCTGGTGCTTGGCCGCAAGCAGATCGATGACGAACTGCTCGAAGACCTGGAAACGCAGTTGTTGACTGCGGATGTGGGCGTGGAAGCCACGCAGAGCATTGTCGGGGATCTCACCCGGCGCGTGGCGCGCAAACAGCTCAATGATGCCGATGCGTTGATCGACGCCCTGCGCGAAGACATGCGCGCCTTGCTGGAACCGGTCAGCCGTCCACTGGAAATTCCCGAGTCCGGCAAGCCGTTCGTGCTGCTGATGGTCGGCATCAACGGCGCCGGCAAAACCACGACCATTGGCAAGATCGCGCGCCATCTGCAGGATCAGGGCCGCTCGGTGATGCTGGCCGCCGGCGACACATTCCGCGCCGCCGCGGTCGAGCAGCTGCAGCGCTGGGGCGAGCGCAACAACGTGCCGGTCATCGCCCAGAAACAGGGTGCCGATTCCGCCTCGGTTATCTTTGACGCCCTGCAGGCCGCGCAGGCGCGCCATGTCGATGTCCTGATCGCCGATACCGCGGGACGCCTGCACACCCAGTCCAATCTCATGGACGAGCTGAAGAAAATCACGCGAGTGCTGGGCAAGCTGGACCCCGGGGCGCCACACGAAGTGATGCTGGTCGTGGATGCCGGCACCGGCCAGAACGCGCTCAACCAGGCGCGCCAGTTCGACGCGGCCGTCAATCTCACCGGCATTACACTGACCAAGCTCGATGGCACCGCCAGGGGCGGCATTATTTTCGCCATCGCCAAACAGCTCGGCATCCCGATCCGTTTCATCGGCGTCGGCGAAGCCATCGAGGACTTGCGGCCCTTCGACGCCGCGGAATTTGTCGACGCCCTGTTTGAAAAATAGATGATTCGTTTCGATAACGTCTGCAAACGTTACCCCGCAACCGGTGACGCCCTGCAGAATGTCAACTTCCACCTGGCGCCCGGCGCCATGGCGTTCCTGACCGGTCACTCCGGTGCCGGCAAGAGCACCGTGCTCAAACTGGTGACGCTCGTGGAGCGCACTACCCGCGGCCAGCTGTTCCTGGACGGCGAAAACCTGTCCCGAACACCGAATCGACGGGTACCCATGGTGCGCCGCAAGATCGGCATGATTTTTCAGAATCATCGCCTGCTGTGCGATCGCACGGTCTTCGACAATGTCGCCCTGCCGCTGGTGATCGCCGGGTACCGGCACCAGGATATCGGTCGGCGGGTGCGCGCAGCGCTGGACAAGGTAGGGCTGCTGGGCAAGGAGCGGGCGCTCCCGCTCACGCTGTCGGGCGGCGAACAGCAACGCGTCGGTATCGCACGCGCGGTGGTCAACAAACCGCCGTTGCTGCTGGCCGACGAACCCACCGGCAACCTGGACCCGGACCTGTCCCGCGACATCATGCATCTGTTCGAGCAGTTCAACCAGGTCGGCGTTACCGTGCTGATCGCCAGTCACGATCTGGACCTGATCTCGCGCCTGCCTTATCCGCAGTTGCGTCTCGACCACGGCAAGCTGGTGAATGGCGGGCCACTGGCGCAGTGATGAAACTACCCGGGTTTCTCCACAACTGGCTTACCCGCCACGCCCAGGTGTCGCTCAACAGTCTGGGACGTCTGTATCGCTCCCCGTTCGCCTCGCTGATGACCGCCGCGGTCATCGGCATAGCGCTGGCGTTGCCCTCGGGCCTGTATCTGTTGACCGGCAACCTGCAGCGCCTCAGCACCCAGTGGGACGGCAATACGAACCTGTCACTGTTCCTGCAGCATTCGGTCAATGCAGGCGAGGCCCGGGCCCTGCGAGAAAAGGTGGCGGCCTGGCCGGAAATCGACAGCGTGCGCCTGATCACGCCCGAGCAGGCGCTGGAGGAATTCCGCGAACTGTCGGGGTTCGGCGAGACACTCGACGCGCTGGATGAAAATCCCCTGCCCGCGGTACTGGCGGTGAAGCCGTCAGCGGAGCACGCCGATGCGGAAGCGGCGGCTGCGCTGCTGGAAAAGCTGGATGCATTGCCCGAGGTCGAACTGGCGCAGCTGGACCTGCAGTGGGTGAAACGGTTCAACGCCATTGTCGACATCGTGCGCCGCGCAATCTGGGTCATGGCGGCGCTGCTGGGACTGGCGGTGTTGCTGATCATCGGCAATACCATCCGCCTGGAGATCCAGAGCCGGCGCGAGGAAATCGAAATCACCAAGCTGATCGGCGCGACCAACGCCTTTATCCGCCGGCCGTTTCTTTACAGCGGTTTCTGGTACGGCATCAGCGGCGCAGTGCTGGCAGGAGTGCTGGTGGAACTGGCTTTCGTGCAGTTGCACGGACCCGTACGTCAGCTGGCCGGGCTGTACGAGAGCGGCTTCAGGCTGCAGACCCTCTCGCTGCCGGATGTATTCCTGTTGCTGGCGTGCGGTGCCACGCTGGGTTTGCTCGGCGCCTGGCTGGCGGTCGGCCGCCACCTGGCGGACATCGAACCGGGCTACTGATACCCGTACGTCATTCGACCTTGATGCTGCGCCGCTTCGATTCCTCGATCTTGGGCAGTGTCAGCTCCAGTATCCCGTCCTTGAACGTTGCCTTTGCCCTGGCGCCATCAACTTCCGCGGGCAATGTCACGGTGCGCGAAAACATCCCGCTGGACATTTCGCTTCGGTAATAGTCACCTTTTTCTTCTTTTGCTTCTTTCCTGGTTTCGCCCTTGATAGTGACGGTGTAGTCGGTCATCGAGACATCGACGTCTTTCTTGTCAACACCAGGCAGCTCCGCGCGCACGAGGATTTCGTCATTCCGATCGATAATATCCACTTTCGGCATTCTGCCTTCGAATGGCGCCGCCAGACGACTCCAGTCCGGGCGCGGCCATTGCCAGGGTTGCATCCAGCCACGGCCGAAGAACTCACTCATGAACCGTTCCATATCCTCGAAAGGCGCCAGCGATCGCCCGGCTGCGGGACCCCCTGCCTTGGCCGGCTGCAGATTCTGCTTACCCTGTGATTTCTTGCCACCCTGAGCCATGATTGCCCTCTCCTCTAGTAACAAATCGGGTTGGAACGGACGGTCGATGATTCATGATCACGCCGAATCCCCGGGCCTGTCATTGATTTTTGTCAGCAGGGGACGGGGTGCCCGCACGCGGGCTTCATGCTGTGCGGACGCAGAAACAATGTATGCGCATCCCGGTTGCCGGGGGCCCCGGCTTCACGCGTTGCCGCCAACCCTCAGCGGCCCGGAGCTGCTTTCCGGCGCACCGTACAGGAAGTCTTTCAAAAGCTGCTTTTTGGACGACGTATCTTCGGAAAATACGAGTGCAACGGCGTTATCCTGCTTGCGCAAAACCAGCGCCGGAATTATTACCAGCCGTTGGCCCGCGTTCAGCGCCACCCGCACCAGCTGGTTTCGCTTTATCTTGTCGCCTGAATCCTTTCTGAGGTCTCTGGCTTCCTTGAGCTTGAAGCAAATGCCGTCAGAACTGATATTCCTGGTAACTCCATTGACCAGCGTGGTTCCCGTCAAGTGGACGACAACATTTACCTGCATGGCGACTCTGGGGGCACAACGATGTTCCATCCTCACCGACTCCTCATTACATTATGGACAACTGAAAAGCGTGACAGGGCACGCGCCCTGCCTTCTCAAGCTTCAAATCCCCGCGCACGCACACCCTGGCCAGGGTAAACGCATCCCGGCCGCGCGCGCATGGCCGCCGGGGATTCGCCCGCGACGGCCCGCATATAATCCGGGTCAAGTATGACGATATTGCGTTTGTTCACCTTCAGAACACCCTTTTGGCGCAAACGGGTGAACATGCGGCTGACTGTTTCGACGGCGATTCCGAGATAATTTGCGATGTCTGTTCGGGACATGCAGAGATTGAACTCTTTTCCGGAATAACCGTGCGCCTTGAGGCGAGAGGCCAGATTCAGCAACAGGGAAGCGAGTCCGGCTTCTGCGTTTCCCTTCCCCACAACGGTCAATGCCATGTGGCTGTTGACGATCTGGCGGGCAAACAGCAGGTGCAAGCGGTGTTGCAGGCGAGGCATCTCCCTGCACATCTGCTCAAGGGCGGCGATCGGGAGTTCGCACACAGTCGCTGTCTCGATCGCCACCGCGCCGTTTACACAGGACTCGGCGCCCAGCGCCTCCAGCCCGAGGATTTCGCCGGGCAGGCAAAATCCCAGCACCTGTTCGTCCCCGTCGCTCGTCGCCCATACCAGCTTTACCACGCCTGACTTCAGCACATACACACAATCGAGGCTGTCGCCGGCGCGGAATAGATATGTGTGCCGGGGGATACTGCGACTGCCGGACAGCAGGTTTCCGAGACGGCGCATTTCGTCGCTCGCCAGGCCCTGGGGCAGGCAGAAATGCCTCTGCATGCAATCCGGGCAGCGCGCGGTCGCTGCGCTAGCACCGGGAACACGGTCGACGGCCGGCAGATACGCCGTGTCGATGCGGATAATCGGCGGCGGCACAGCAGGCTCCTGCGCCGGACAGCCGGTCCTGCTTCGACGCATCTGGCGCAGCGCAGTCCCCGGCACTGAAGCTGTTGCTTCGTGTTTTTGCATTTTCCTGTCCCTGCACTCCGGTGTAGCCGCATTGCAATGTCGTTGCCTGTTGTAGGATGATGGGCAGCAGCGCAGATTTCTATCGGGGATCCCCTGATACCCTGATCGGTGCACAGCGGATACAAAAATCAATGACAGCCAAAACAGCGGCAACCGTACTCATTGTAGACGATCATCCCCTGGTGCGAGCCGGCCTGCGCCAGCTGATCGCCGACGAGCCGGACCTGGTGGTTTGCGGCGAAGCGGCCAGCGTACAGGAGGCGATCAAGCTCCTGGACAGTTGCACACCCGCAGTGGCGATAGTTGACATCTCTCTGGCCGACGGCAGCGGACTGGAGCTGATCAGGCGAATGCACGCCCGTGCGCCGGGCATACGCATTCTGGTCGCATCGATGCACGACGAATCCCTGTTTGCCGAGCGGGCGTTGCGGGCCGGCGCCACGGGTTATATCAACAAACAGGAAGCTGCTGCCAAGGTCATCGAGGCGTTGCGGCAGGTGCTCAGGGGCAAAATCTACCTGAGTCAGAAAATGACGGAAGTTCTGTTGCGCAACGCCACCGGTGTCCGTGAAAGACAGACGACGTCATCGATTGAAAGTCTGTCGAACCGTGAGCTGGAAGTCTTCGAACTCATAGGCCGCGGCCTTTCCACCTGCAAAATCGCCGAGAAGCTTCACCTCAGCATCAAGACCATCGAAACCCATCGCGCCAACATCAAGAAGAAACTCGGTCTTGGAAACGGCAACGAACTGGCGCTGAAGGCGATGCAGTGGACGCTGGAACAGCAGTAAATCACATCGCAGGTGCGCGCTGCCGCGCAGCGCTGCTGCGCACACAACGACAGCATTATGACTGCGCGCGATAACCAGCAGAACGCCGTCGGCCCCGACGTTGCCGCAGGCAGACAATCGGCTGCCACGATCGCGTCAAACGCGGCCGAAACCGGGACAACTCCAGAGGACAGGAAAATGCGCTATGACTTTCTGGACAGCACCGGGATTGCCATCGTCGTTCTCGACACGGCCCTTTGTCTGAGGCATTTCACACCCGCCGCGGCGACGGCGTTCGGACTCCGGGACAGCGGCCTGGGACACCCTGTCAGCGATCTCCATGACTTTTTCAAAGACGCCTCCATGGTTACGGCCGCGCGCGCGGCGCTCGAAACCCTGGCGGCGGACGAAGCCGGGATCTGCATGGCTGATGCGCGGTGTTTCCTGCGCCGCATCGCCCCCCTTGGGGACAGCGCCAAAAAGCCAGCGGGTGTCATTATCAGCTTCGTGGAGCTGACCCGCTGCCTGCAGATCGATGCCGGACTGCGTTACCTCGCAGCGATCCTCATGCATTCAACTGACGCCATCACTGTGCAGGACACCAACGGCAATATTATCGAGTGGAATCGCGGCGCGGAGCAAATGTACGGCTATACCCGCGCCGAAGCGCTGCGCATGAACGCACAGGATCTTGTGCCGCCGGGCGACCGGGAACACAACCGATCCTTGTTGGCGAGAACCCTGGGCGGCGAGATGGTGGACCCCTTCGAGACACGGCGCATCACCAGGCACGGCCGGGTCCTGGATGTCTGGCTCACCGCCACCAGGCTTAGCGGCGACTCCGGCGAAACGGTTGCGTTGGCGACAACGGAACGCGACATCAGCGCGAGAAAGCAAATCGAGCATGACCTCATTAACCTTAATACGGAACTCGAGCTGCGGGTTGCGGAACGCACTGCCGAGGCCGAACGCAAGGCGCTGGAGTTGCAGGAGCGCGAAGAGCGACTCAGCGCCATTGTCGCAACCGCGCCCGACGCCATCATCACCATCACCCGCGACGGCTTCATCGACAGTTTCAATCCAGCGGCAGAAAGCATGTTCGGCTACGCGGCAGATGAGGCCCTCGGCGGGAAATTCGGCATGCTCATGCCACCGCCGCATTCCGGGGAGCAAGAAGACTGTATCGCGCATTACCTCGCGAAACCCGGGTGCAAAGGGGGCGGACCGCAGGAAATCCGGGGACGACGCAAGGACGGCAGCATATTCCCCATGGAGTTGAACGTCACACAGATCGACCATCGCGGGCTTTTTATAGGTATCGCGCGCGACATGAGCGAAAAAAGGGCGCTGGAAAAACAGATCATCGAGGTCAGCACCCAGGAGCAGGAACGCATAGGTCACGAGATCCATGACGGACTGGGGCAGCAGCTCAGCGCATTGACAATGATGGCGACCAGCCTGGAACGCAAATTTGCGGACCGGGCACTCCCGGAAGCGGAGCCTCTCAGGGCGCTGGTTACACACTTGCAGAGCGCGTCCGAGGAAGCGCATGCGCTGTCGCTGGGCCTTGCGCCGGTGCCGATCGATCCCAAGGGCCTGGAAGCCGCGCTGGAGAAGCTAACCGACCATGTGCAGAGTGCTGCCGGCATCGCCTGCCACCTCACGGTTTCTCACCCGGTCACAGTGGAAGACCGTACGCTTGCCATGCAGCTGTACCGCATTGCGCAGGAGGCGGTTAACAACGCAGTCAAGCATGCACGCGCGAACAATATCAGCATCGATCTCACGACCGGTAAAGAAGGCTTTATATTGACGGTAAGCGATGACGGAAAGGGTATGGCGACCGACAGCCGCAATTCCGAGGGGCTCGGCATGCATATCATGCGCTATCGCGCCAACATCATCGGCGCCACGTTACGCGTCAAATCCGCTGTTGGCGAAGGAACCACCCTGAGCTGCATGCTGGCGCAGCCGCCCACCGACAACCCCGGTTAACCCGGCTTCCCGGGCTGGCGGGCACTCCATTTCTGCGACGCCGTCGCTGACCATCTTCGCGCCGTGGTGGCCGCAGCTCAGACAGGGCAACTCTTGATATTTGTCATTGCCCGGATATGTGCAGTTAACTAGCGTTTGCGGCAGGACAGCAAACCTGGGGGCGGCGATGCAAAAGCCCTTGAAGATTACCTACCGCAACATGGAACACTCGTCCATCATCGACAGTCTGGTACAGGAGAGAGAGAAGAAGCTGGAGCGTTTTTGCGATCAGATCACCGGCTGCCACGTACTGGTGGAAAACCTTGCCCGAAAACGCCACGGGAGTAATCGATTACACGTGCGTATTGATCTCGACGTGCCGGGTAAACAGCTGATATCGGTTGCGGATGAACCGTGCCGGCACCAGGCGCGTGACGACGCCTGTGTTGCGATACAGCACGCGTTTCACGATATTCAACTGCAACTCGAGGAGTACATCGAACACACCACAGGCGGACTCCCGACACCGAAGCGCGGGCGGATTTCGGAGGTCTTCAAAGAAATGAATTACGGAAAGATCGGTTTGAGTGACGGCACCGAAGTGTACTTTCACCGCAACAGCGTGCTCGATGATGCTTTCGACCGGCTCGAAACAGGCACTCCGGTAAGATTCATTGAGCAGCACGGACTCCTGGGAGCGCAGGCAACAGTTGTGAAAGTCATCGCGAGACGGCGCGCGAAAAAACCGCGGCGGGCCGCCGATCACTAGGTGACCGGAGGGTATCTTTCAACGCACCTGGGAGCCGGTATTGGCGCTCTGGCCAGGGCACTTATAACAGCATGATTCAGTTACGAATGCACTGCCGGACAGGGGTGACTAAAGTTTAAAGTTCGGGCGTCGATCTACGGTGTTGCGGGTTAACTGCAGACAGAAAACAAAACAACAATTGACCCAACACCACAGGCCTGATTTTGCATGCCCCGAAAACTGAATCGCATTCTGGTGGTCGACGGATCCGAAGTCGCCCGCACAATCATCGTGCGGATACTGAGCGAGGAAATGCCGGATACCGAAATAGTCACCAGCGCAACAGTCAAGGAAGCCTGCGCCTGGCTGGAAAACAGCCACTTCGATCTGGTAACGACCTCGTTAATGCTGCCCGACCGCGACGGTCTCGAGCTCAGTCGTTATGTGCGGGCCTCCAGGCATCACCACTATACCCCGACCATTGTCGTATCAGGTGACGCTGATTCCCGACTCCTGCGCGAGGGATTTGCCGCCGGCGTCACCGACTATTTCGACAAATCGCTCGGCTACCGGGCGTTTGTCGAGTTCATCAAGGATTTCATGCAGCGCAAGTTCGGCCTGGTCGGCCGCATACTCTATGTAGAAGACAGCCGGTTGACCGCTGCGCTGATCACCAAACTGATGGAAAAGCACGGCCTGCAGGTCACCCACACGACGCACGCGGAGCAGGCGCTCGAGCTGCTGCGCGATTCGCCCAGCGGCCCCCTCGCTCCCGAACAGTTCGACATCGTCATTACGGATTTCTATCTCGAGGGACGTCTGACCGGGGGCGATCTGCTGCATGCCATCCGCGCCAAGTTTCACTACTCCCAGCAGGAAATGCCGGTACTGGTGCTCACCAGCTCCAAAGACGAGGAAAAACAGGTGGAGTTGTTCCACGCCGGCGCCAACGACTTCGTGTTCAAGCCGGTGGTCGAAGAAGTCCTGATGGCACGAATTCGCTCACTATTGCTTATTAAACAGCAGTTTGCAGCACTAAAGCGGCAAACTGACTCGATGCACCGCCTGGCAATCACAGACAGCCTCACCCGCGTCTACAACCGGCGCTACCTGCTCGACCACGGCGAGCAGTTCCTGGCCAGGCGCGACAATCACCCGGTCGCCGCGGTGCTTCTGGACATCGACCATTTCAAGAAAATCAACGACAACCTTGGACACATCACCGGCGACAGGGTACTGGAAGCGCTGGGCGAAATGCTGCGTTCGCGGATACCGGACAACGGCATGGTAGTGCGATTCGGTGGCGAAGAGTTCGCGCTGCTGATACCGCGCTGCAGCATCAACCAGGCTCAGCAGTGCGCAGAAGGATTGCGCAGGGAAATCGAGGCGCTGAACCCGGCCGATGTCGCGATCACAGTGAGCATTGGCCTGGCAACCAATCAGCAGAATCCCGGTTTGACGCTCACCCAGTTGATCAACCACGCCGACAAGGCGTTGTACGCTGCCAAGGCACAGGGACGGAATCAGGTATGTGCTTGACTTTTATAGCACTTCCTATACTGCTGTAACTTTGCACGCCAGACCGGGAACTTGGCACGAAGTTAGCACTCTCAGCAAACGAGTGCTAAAATCAGCCCACAGTCGAAATGGAGACGACACAATGAGTCAAGCCCTGGTCACCACCGCTTCTCTGTCACTGCCTGTTCCGAGCGAACAGCTTGGCAGTTATCTGCAGGAGATCAACCGCTACCCGATACTCAGCGCGGAGAGAGAGCGCGAACTGGCAATCCGCTTGCGGGATCAGAACGATCTGGAAGCGGCGCGCGAGCTGGTGCTTTCCCACCTGCGTTTTGTTGTCAGAATTGCCCGCGGATACAGCGGGTACGGGCTGCCGCTCGCTGACCTGATCCAGGAAGGCGGTATCGGCCTGATGAAGGCCGTCAGGCGCTTCGATCCGGAAGTCGGCGTTCGCCTGGTGTCGTTTGCGGTGCACTGGATAAAAGCCGAAATTCACGAATACATTTTGCGCAACTGGCGCATTGTGAAAGTCGCCACGACCAAGGCGCAGCGCAAGCTGTTTTTCAATTTGCGCAGTTCCAAGAAAAGGCTTGGCTGGTTCAGTCGCGAGGAAGTCGAATCAGTTGCGGAAGATCTGGGCGTCGCTCCGGAAACCGTGCTGGAAATGGAGTCCCGCATGAGCGGGCAGGACATGTCCTTCGATCCGCTCGAAGCCGGCGATGACGATGACAGCGCATGGACACCGGCGGCGTACCTTGCGGCCTCTGGCAGCTGGGACCCGGCCCAGGTGCTAGAACAGGCAGACCTGTCGCAGCAGCAAAGCGCGGGACTCCAGGATGCGCTTGAACAACTCGACGAGCGCACCCGCATCATCGTCGAGCAGCGTTGGCTGGCGGAAGAAAAAGCCACGCTGCACCAGTTGGCCGACCGTTTCGGGGTTTCCGCCGAACGCGTCCGCCAGCTGGAAAACAATGCCATCAAGAAGCTGAAAAAGCTGCTTTCCTGACAACCGCGGAATCACGGAACGCCTGATAGAAAAACGGCCCCTCCCGGGGCCGTTTTCTGTTGTGTGCCCGTATCAGGTGTCTGTATTCAACCGAACAGCACCACCGACAGAAAACTCAGCCAGGCCATGACAACCAGCGTGAGCACGATGACCATCGGAAATCCTTGAAAAGTGAACATTGCTTTACCTTTGAATTCAACAGGAAGGGCCGCCGGGACCCGGTTGGGGAGCGTCGGCATTTTACGTCAGTCGGGATCGTCCTTCAATTGCGGCTTGCGCGGAATGCGCGGATCATCATCATCCATGAGGATCCTGTGAGCCGGCCCTTCGAGGTCCTCGAACTGCCCGGAACGGACCGCCCACAGAAAAACCGCAATGGCGATGCCCATGATAATCAGGCTGATCGGTATCAATAAGAACAGAATATCCATATGCACCTCGCCAGGGCCTGTTTACACTATCCGCGCAGGCGCAGTGCATTGACCACCACTACCAGCGAACTGCCCGACATGCCGATGGCGGCCATCCAGGGTGCGACAAACCCGGCCGCTGCCAGGGGCAGGGCGATGAGATTATAGCCCAATGCCCACGCGAGATTCTGGCGAATTACAGCGAGCGTGCGACGACTGGTTTCGATAGCCGCGACCAGATGCGGCAGCTGTTCGGAGAGCAGAATCATATCGGCGCTGGCGTGCGCCAGCTGCGTCCCGCCCCCCATCGCCAGCGAAACCTGCGCCCCGGCCAGCACCGGTGCATCGTTGACGCCATCGCCGACCATCGCCACCACCGCGCCCTGCTCCTGCAATGCGCGAATCCGCGCCAGCTTGTCCTCGGGTCGGCACCGCGCCTGGAAACGCTCGATCCCGAGCGCTGCGGCGACCGTTTCCACGCTGCGCAGCTCGTCGCCACTCAGCAGCTCGACTGTCAGGCCGAGTTGTTTGAGCTGCGCGACAGCTTGCGCGGCATTTTCCCGCAGTCTGTCGGCAAACGCGAAATGCGCCAGCAGGCCGCTGGCATCCCCGAGCACGACGCCGGCCGGATCGGCATTGCCGACGACCTGCGGCCCGGCGCCCTGGAGTTGCCGCACATAATCCGGGATTCCGATGCGGAATTTACGACCATCCACCCAGCCCTCGATGCCCGAACCCGGCCGGGCCGACACGCCCTCGGGATGTTCGACAGGACCCGCCTCGGCACACAATGCATGCGCGATCGGGTGTTCGGAACTTTGTTCCAGCGCCGCGGCGATCCTCAGGCAATCTCCGGCGGCCAGATCGCCCAACACCTCGATGCGTTCGAGCCGCAGGCGACCCTCGGTCAGTGTGCCCGTCTTGTCGAAAATCACATGGGTGCTGCGTGCCAGGGTCTCGAGCGCATGTCCGCGCGTGGTCAATACGCCGAGGCGCGTGAGGGCGCCGGTGGCCGCGGTCAGCGCCGCGGGGGTCGCCAGCGACAGGGCGCAGGGACAGGTCACCACCAATACCGAAAGCGTGATTGAAAATGCGTGCGCCGGATCATGCTGCCACCACCACCACGCCACCGCCGCAGCCAAAACCAGCAGGGCCGCGACGAACCAGCCAGCGACGCGATCGGCCATCTGCGCGACCGCGGGCTTCTCGGTCTGCGCGCGGTCCAGCAGACGCACGATCGCGGACAATACAGTTCCTTCGCCGACCTGCTCGATCTTCATGACCAGCGGACTCTCGTTGTTTACTGTGCCACCCACCAGCATATCGCCGGCTTTGCGTAATTGCGGGAGGCTTTCGCCGGTGAGCAGCGATTCATCGAGTGAACTGCAGCCTTCAACGACGCGACCATCGGCAGGAACGCTTTCCCCCGGCCGGATCAATACCCTGTCACCCGGCGCCAGGTCGTTGACGGGCACGCGTTCCTCGCCGTCAGCGGTCAGGCGCGCAGCGGTGGCCGGAAGCAGTTTTATCAGTTCCTCGGCGGCCTGCCCGGCGCGGTGCCGGGCGCCCATTTCCAGGAAGCGCCCCGCGAGCAGGAAGAAGGTGAACATGGTGACGGAATCGAAATAGATCTCGCCACTGCCCGTCAGCGTCGACCAGGCGCTGGCGAGAAACGCCCCACTGATGGCCAGCGACACGGGCACGTCCATGCCGAGTTGCCGGCGCCGCAGGTCGCGCAGCGCGCTGGTAAAGAAGGGTCGCGCCGAATAGAGAATAACCGGGATGGTCAACAGCAGGCTCACTGTGCGCAGGAAGTTGCGCAAGCCGGCATCCATACCCTCGTGCTCACCCGCGTACAGGGCGACCGCCAGCATCATGACCTGCATCATGCCGAGCCCGGCCACCGCCAGGCGGCGCAGCGCGCGCACTCTTTCCTGTTTATAGATCTGTTCCTGGCGCCCTGGATCGAAAGGATGGGCGTGATAACCGATGCTGCTGATCGCCTCCAGGATCTCGCTGAGCCTGATGCGCTGGTTGTCCCAGCGCACGCGCGCGCGGTGCGTGGAATAGTTCACGGAAAAATCCAGGACGCCCGGCAAAGCCTTTACATGCCGTTCGTTCAACCAGACGCAGGCGGCACACACAATGCCCTCCAGGATCAACGCCGCCTCGCGCTCCTCGCCCACCTGTCGCTGCACGAAGCTTTTCTGCAGATCCTCGCGGTCATACAGTTCAAGTTCGTTCAGCTGCTCGGGAACCAGCTCGCGTGCCTGCGCTGATTTTTCGGTCCGGTAACGATAAAAGTCGCCCAGCCCGCCATCGATAATGGCTTTTGCAACCGCCTGGCAGCCGCGGCAGCACATCGGCTGCAGCTGCCCGTCAATTTCGACCTCGTAGTCGGCACCCGCAGGCACCGGCAAGCCGCAATGAAAACATTCCTGCTGTGCGTCGGTGTCCTGTAATCTTGCGGTGCGTGAATCCATAAACTGGTTGCCTGGTCAGCAAAGGGGCGCCGTCGTCGTGAGATTATGCCCCACAACCATTTGCCGGGCGGGCCGGATGTTCAGGGCGCCGGATCGCCGGCATCCGCCACCGAGGTACTGGCGTGCAGTTCGTGCAGCTGCTCGCCGCGGCGTACCTGCAACACGAGGTTCCAGAGGCCGGGCTCCGGCAACACGATCACCGTCCGGTACAGTCCCGGCTCGATCTCCTGCATCGAAAACCGCTGGTCGAGACGGCTGTCGGAAGGCCTCTGGAATACCCCGGCAACCTCGGCAAATCGCACCGGAGCACCATCGCGCTCGAGCACCCGCGCCTGGAACACGCTGGATCGTCCGGAAAGCGGTGTCTCGAGCCAGCCTTTCTGCACCTGCCAGCCACGCTGCACCTGTCGGTCCACCTGCTGCAGGTATTCGTTGTACAGCGCTTCCTTTTTCTGGTAATCCCGCGCCACTACGCCGGGAAACACCGAGCGCACACTCTCCTGCTGATCGCTCCTCGGTAGCAGCCGCTCAGCAAGCGGTTCAGGCAAGCCCTGCTGCGAAATCACCACCAGCACGCCATCCAGGGCAAACAGCAGCATGAAGAAAATGACGATCAACGCCGGTCCCCAGTGGAACCAGCGTGTCTTGCCATCGGTGTCGGCCTTGCGCTGCTCCCGGGCATGGCTGACAACGCCCAGGAGATACGCCGTCACCGCCAGCACCGCCACGTACATCGCCAGCACATCGGCGCCCGGCCACTGGATCAGGCTGTAAATCAGCGTCGCCGACAGTCCCAGCAATGCGACAATCACCGCCGCCTGCCTGCCGTTAAGCGGCGTCACCAGGTAAATCAGCAAAAACACCAGAACCTCGGCAGCGACCCCCAGCGGCAATGCGAGCAACGACTGCAACATCAGTGTTCGCTTCCCGGCATATAGAAAGTGGCCGGCGCGCTGATCATGCCCAGTTCCTGGCGGTACTGCGGAATCACGTCGAACTCGAAACTGCGCGAACCCTTGACCTTGTGCGTGGAGTCCCAGCGCACCCGCGCCAGCACCCGCAGACTGCGTTGCGGCGGCAGTTCGAACGATGTCAGTTTCCCCACATCCAGTTCCGCGCCCGGCAGACCACGCATCATCACCACCAGTTGCATGGGTTCATCGGTCTTGTTTTCCAGGTGCAGTTCATAGCTGTTCTGAACACGTCCGTCTGACAGGCGGACAAACAACGGCTGACGGACCTGAACCACCGACAGCTCCAGCGGCGCCTGCGAACTGACGCTCCAGACCAGCCCCGCGATTGCCGCGACCAGAACCAGGCCGTAGGCGATGGTCCTGGGTTTCCAGATGCGGCTGTGCTCGCCGCGCGCCTGTTTTTCCGAGGTGTAGCGGATGAGACCCCGGCCCCAGCCCAGCGAATCCATAATGTTGTCACAGGCATCGATGCACAGGGCACAGGAAATGCACTGCACCTGCAGTCCGTCGCGGATATCGATGCCGGTCGGACAGACCTGCACGCAATAGCCGCAATCAATACAGTCTCCGACACCCTGTTGCCGGCGTTGTTCACGCTGTTTGAGGTCGCGCGTCACCTTGTGGCGTCCCGCCGCACCCTCGCCGCGGGCGACATCATAGGCAACGATGCGGGTGTCGGCATCGAACATCACCGACTGGAAACGCGCGTAAGGGCACATGTAGGTGCATACCTGTTCCCGCGCCAGCCCGGCCATGACATAGGTGGTCGCGGTGAGAAACAGGGTGGTTGCGTAAGCGGCGAACGGCGCCGAGCCGGTGAACCATTTGACGATCAGTTGCGGCGCATCGGCCCAGTAGAGCGTAAATGTCAGGCCGGTCCAGAACGCCGCCAGCAGCCACAGGACATGTGTCAGGCCCTTGCGCAACACCTTGCTGGCGCTCCACGGCGCCTTGTCCAGTCGGATACGCGCCACGCGGTCGCCCTGGACCCGGCGCTCGATCAGCATGTAGAGATCGGTCCACAGGGTCTGGAAACAGAAATAACCGCAAAACACTCTTCCGGCGATGCCGGTGACGAAAAACAGCAGCAGCGCGGCAACCAGCAGGAAACCGGTCAGCCAGAAAAGATCCTGGGCATGGGCCACCAGTCCGAACAGGTAGAACTTGCGATCGGCGATATCGAAAAGCACCGCCTGGTCCGGGCCGACCTGGCGCTCCCAGCGCAGCCAGGGGAGAAGAAAGTACACACTGTAGGCGAAAACCAGAATCGCCCATTTGATATTGCGGAAGCGTCCCTTGACGGATCGCGGATAAACAGGGATGCGCGTCTGGTACAGGACTTCGCTATCGGCCTCCATCATACCCGCCGTACACGCGCTGTCGGCAGCGTGTCACGGAGCGGCCTTACTGGCCACCCCCAAGTTCGTGGACATACACCGTCAGCAGTTTGATCTGGGCATCACTGAGGCGCTCGGACCAGGCCGGCATGCGCCGATCGACGCCGTTACTGATCACGCGTTTGACAGCGGCTTTCCTGTCTTCCGGGGTCGCAGCGCCGCTGACATCGGCTACCGTCCAGATCTGGTCGGTCAGGTTGGCCGCGCCCTGCGATTTCAGACCGGTGCCCGACGACGTATGACAGTAGTAACAGCCGCCTTCGCTGGTCTGGAAGATCTTTTCGCCGCGCGTCGCGGCATCCGCGTCCACAGCCTCGCCGGAAAGGCTCAGCACATAGCTCGCGACATCGTCGAGCTGCCGATCGGTCAACGCGCTCTTGAACGCCGGCATGAAACCGTAACGCCCTTCCCGCAACGTGGTTTCGATTTCCTCGACACTGCCACCCCACAGCCAGGCATCATCGGCGAGATTCGGGAACAGTCCGACGACCCCGGTACCGCCCGCACCATGACAGGCTGCGCAATTGTCGCCGAACACGCCCTTGGCCATGGAACGCGTAAATTCCATCATCTCGGGATCGGCAAGAATTTCCTGGTAGCTGGCGCCGGCGACCTTTTCGGTGTATTCGCGACTGCGCGCGGCATGCTTGCCTTCCTGCAGTTCCTTCAACAGCAGCGAGCGCGTGTTCCAGTGAGTGGTCTTTTGACTGCCATCGCTGTCCGTGAAGGTGATGGTGTTCATCACACCCTTGGTAAAAGTGCCGCCCACGGGCCAGGCAGGATAGAAAATCCAGTAAACCACGGCGAACACCACCGTGGCGTAAAACGCCCACAGCCACCAGGTCGGCAACGGATTGTTGAACTCCTGAAGGTCTCCGTCCCAGGCATGGCCGGTGGTCTGAACCACCTGACCCTGTGTCTTAGCTTTCGTTTCGCTCATCGTGCTCTACCTCGCCGCGCGCGGCGTCTGAATCGTCGTCATCGTCCTGCAGCGGGATATATTTGTAGGACTCCAGCCGCCTGGAGCGCGCTTTCCCGGTGAAGACATATATCAATATCCCGCAGAAAGTGAAAAAGAACAGCAGCAGCGCGAGAATCTTGCTGTTCTCAAAGCGGGTAAACCAGAGTAACCATTCCGGCATAAAGGCCGCCTCCCCTGCGAAACCCGCGCCCGCTGTCAGCGGAAATCCGCGAAGTAACCTTCGTCGTATTTGCTGAAGTCCACCATGGTACCGAGCACCTGCAGATACGCCACCAGGGCATCCATCTCGGTGATACGCGACCGCTGTCCGTCATAGTCATTCGCCAGCGCCTGCTGCATCAGCGTTTCCTCGGCGCGCAGAATATCGAGTTTCTCCGCGATCGCGGGACCAAACTCGGCGACATTGCGCTCGAATTCCTGCTGGTTCTCCGAATAGGGAACGCCGGTCATTTTCAGCGCGCGCATGCGGTCCTGCACATCGGAGTAATCGAGGTCCGCTTCCAGCAGCCAGGGATAGTTGGGCATGATCGACTGGGGCACGACGTCGCGCGGATTGACCAGATGCGCGACATGCCATTCGTTGGAATACTTGTTGCCGACACGCGCCAGGTCAGGACCGGTGCGCTTGGAGCCCCACTGGAAGGGATGGTCGTACTTGGATTCGGCAGCCAGCGAGTAATGGCCGTAACGCAGCAACTCGTCGCGGAACGGACGAATCATCTGCGAATGACACAGGTAGCAGCCCTCGCGCTGATAGATATCGCGACCGCGCAACTCGAGCGCCGAATAGGGACGAACGCCCTCGACCTCTTCCACGGTGTCATTGATGAAGAACAGCGGCACGATTTCCACCAGACCGCCGATGCTGATCACGATCAGCGTCAGGACGATCAGCAGGCCGGCATTGGTTTCGATACTTTCGTGTTTAATCACTTTGCTTTCTCCGCCCGGTCACGCTCTCAGGCACCGGCCATCTTGGCTGCAATTCTGGCTTCCAGTTCCGCGGCTTCGCTGCTCGCGCGGCGCACGGTTTTGATGACGTTCCAGGCCATCACCACGACACCGGCCACGAAGAACATGCCGCCCACGGCGCGCACCGCGTAGGGCTGATGCAGGAATGCCACCGTTTCCACGAAGGTATAGGCCAGGTTGCCGTAGTCGTCGAAACTGCGCAGCATCAGTCCCTGGAAAATACCGGCCACCCACATCGAGGTGATGTACAGCAGGATGCCGATGGTAGCCAGCCAGAAGTGCACATAGATCAGACGCGTGCTGTAGATTCTGGTGTCGTACAGACGCGGAATCAGGTGATAGAAGGAACCGAACGACACCATCGCCACCCAGCCGAGCGCGCCCGAGTGCACATGGCCCACCGTCCAGTCGGTGTAGTGCGAAAGCGCGTTGACACTCTTCAACGACATCAACGGACCTTCGAAGGTCGACATGCCGTAGAACGACAGCGAAGTGATCAGAAACAGCATGATCGGGTCGGTGCGCAGTTTGTCCCAGGCTCCGGACAGCGTCATGATGCCGTTGATCATGCCACCCCATGACGGCAGCAGCAGCATGATCGAGAACGTCGCCGCCAGCGTCGAGGTCCAGTCCGGCAGCGCAGTCCAGTGCAGGTGGTGGCCGCCGACCCACATGTAAAGGAAGGACAGCGCCCAGAAGTGCACGATCGACAGGCGGTAGGAGTATACCGGGCGCCCCGCCTGCTTGGGGACGAAGTAATACATCATGCCCAGGAATGCCGCGGTCAGGAAGAAGCCGACAGCATTATGGCCGTACCACCATTGGGTCATGGCATCCTGCACCCCGGAAAACAGGCTGTAGGATTTCAGGGAGAACAACCCGACCGGCACCGCCAGATTGTTGAAAATATGCAGGATCGCCGTGGCGAGAATGAAAGCCACATAGAACCAGTTGGCGACATAGATATGCGGCTGCGAGCGGCGCCGCAGGGTTTGCACATACAACAGAAAGTACACAACCCATGTCACGGCGATCAGAAGATCGATCGGCCACTCGAACTCGGCGTATTCGCGGCCCTGCGTATAACCGAACATGTAGCTGAGGGCGCCGAGCGCAACCGCGGCCTGCCAGCCCCAGAAGGTGAAGGTCGCCATCCAGTCGCTGTACAAGCGGGTCTGGCAGGTACGCTGAACGACATAATAGGAGGTGGCAAACAACGCGCTGCCGCCGAATCCGAAAATCACCAGCGTGGTATGCACCGGGCGCAGCCGCCCGAAAGTGATTTCCGGAATATCGAAATTCAGGAACGGCCAGGCCAGTTCCGAGGCGATATAAACACCGGCGGTCATTCCCAGCAGACCCCACACCAACGCCATGATCGTGAACTTGCGAACGATGTCGTAGTTGTACTGTTCAGTGCTGCGAATGCCTGCCTGTGCCATGTTTCCTGCCCCGTAACGTGCCAGTTCGCTGATTGCCCCGAAACAGGGCGTGAAAAATTCACAAGATTCTAATATACGCAAGTACTACGGGTAAAGCCCCCGCCGGGCTGACCGGCGAAGCTAAACCCGGCCGATTCGGAATTCCTTGATCCAGATCAAGCCGTTTCATGGACCGGAGCCCCTAATATGTACGCCCCATGCAGACCTCACCGCTCGCCTGTCCAATCGCCGAAAGGACGAATCCGGGTGCCACGAACAGGTGCGCCCGGCGCTGTGCTTTACTCGCCGGACATGCCGCCACAACGCATGTGAGCGGCCACGACCTGATGCTGTCAGCGCATCGCGTGCCAGTGCCTGTCATTAACGCCGCAGCCAACCCTGCAGGCTATCGGGAAATCGGCTTTTGCGGTTTCGGTGTTGCCGCCTGATCATGGTTCTTTCCACGCACGTCAATACCTTCGGACAGGCAATGCTGCGGCGTTACGGTCAGCGTGTGCACAAGATCACGGTGAGCGCTGACTTCACCTGCCCCAACCGCGACGGCAGCAAGGGTCGCGGCGGCTGCACTTTTTGCAACAACGTCTCGTTCAACCCGAGCGGGCGGCGGCCGCCGGGCATCGGCGAGCAGATTGCCAGCGGTCGCAGCGTCATCCGCAAGCGCACCGGCGCGCGCAAATACATCGCCTATTTTCAGACCTATACCAATACCTATGCCGATGTCAGCCGGCTGGCGGAACTCTACGATCAGGCGCTGGCGGAAGCGGATGTGATCGGCCTGGCGGTCGGCACCCGCCCCGACTGCGTGCCCGACGCAGTGCTTGACCTGCTGGCCGCCTATCAGCAGCGCGGTTACGAAGTCTGGCTGGAACTGGGCCTGCAATCGGCCTATGACGACACGCTGGAACGCATCAACCGCGGCCACGGCTTCGCCGACTATCAATCGGCCGTGCGCAGGGCCCGCGCCCGCGGCCTGCAGCTTTGCACCCACCTCATCGCCGGCCTGCCTGGCGAAAACGCACTGCACTGCAGAACCACCCTCGAACGCGTCATCGAACTCGGCGTCGACGGGCTGAAGCTGCATCCCCTGCACGTTGTCAAAGGAACACAGCTGGCGAACCAGTGGCGGCGCGGTGAGTACCGGCCACTGTCATTCGACGAATACGTGCAGCTCGCCGCGGACCTTATTGAACAGACACCGCGCGAAGTGATCTTTCACCGGGTAACGGCGACCGCCTCGCCCGCGATTCTGCTGGCACCGGCCTGGTGTTCGCAGAAATGGTCGGTGCTGAACCGGATCACGCGGGAGTTGCGCGACAGGAAAGCGACTGCCGCCCGCGGTGTGTCCGATTCCGGATTCTCTTCAGCGCAGGATTGCAACAGATCGCCGGACCGTTGCCGCGCTCTTGCAGGGGCATAGGACGATGGCAGCAACATCCGACACAATGGAACTCGTTTGTCCGGCTGGCAACCTGCCAGCCCTGAAAGCCGCTGTCGACGCAGGCGCGAACGCGGTTTACATGGGATTTCGGGACGACACCAATGCGCGCCACTTCACCGGCCTGAACTTCGATCAAGCACGCGCCCTGGAGGGCATTCGCTATGCGCGCAAGCGCGGCGCAAAAGTGTTCGCTGCCATCAACACCTATCCGCAACCTGCCGGGTGGTCGCGCTGGCAGGACGCCGTGGATCGTGCCGCGGCGCTGGATGTCGACGCACTGATTCTCGCCGACATCGGCGTTATGGACTATGCGGCGAACCGCTGGCCGGAATTGCGCCTGCATCTGTCTGTGCAGGGATCCGCGACCACGGCCGAGGCTATCCGCTTCTATCACGAGAATTTCGGGATCCAGCGTGCCGTGCTGCCGCGCGTGCTGTCTCTCGCCCAGGTACGCCAGGTCGCGGCGGACAGCCCGGTACCACTGGAAGTGTTCGGTTTCGGCAGCCTGTGCGTCATGGTCGAAGGTCGCTGCCTGCTGTCTTCCTACGCTACCGGCCTGTCGCCCAACACTTACGGCGCCTGCTCTCCCGCCAGCGCGGTGCGCTGGCAGCAAACCCCGGCCGGCCTGGAATCCCGGCTCAACAAGGTGTTGATAGACCGTTACCGCGAAGATGAACCGGCCGCATACCCGACCCTGTGCAAGGGACGTTTCTGCGTCGACGACCATACCTACTACGCCATCGAGGAACCTGCGAGTCTGAACACCCTCGAGCTGCTGCCGCAGCTGCAGGCGATCGGCGTCGCCGCCATAAAAATCGAGGGACGCCAGCGCAGTCCGGCCTACGTCCAGCAGGTCACCCGGGTATGGCGTGCAGCGCTCGACGCCTGCCGCCGCGATCCGCAGGGCTTCCGCTTGCAACCGGCCTGGAGGGATGCGTTGCAGAAGGTGTCCGAGGGCACACAGACGACGCTCGGAGCCTATCATCGACCCTGGCAGTGAAGGAGCAATGCGCATGACGGGTTCTGTACCGCGAATCTCCCTCGGCCCGGTTCTCTACTTCTGGGATCGCGAGCTGCTGCTGGATTTCTACCGGCGTATTGCTGATACACAGGTAGACATCGTTTATCTCGGTGAAACCGTGTGTTCCAAACGCCGCTCACTGCGCACCGATGACTGGCTTGAACTGGCCGGCACCCTGAGGCAGGCGGGCAAGGAAGTGGTGCTGTCGAGTCTCGCGCTGATCGAAGCAGGCTCCGAGCTTGCTTCGCTGCGGCGACTGTGCGGCAACACGGATTTCAGCGTGGAAGCCAACGACATGGGCGCGGTGCAACTTCTGTCGGGCCAAAGGCCGTTCGTCACAGGGCCCGCCATCAATATCTACAACCACCGCACGCTGAGCGTTCTGGCAGGACTGGGCCTGAAGCGCTGGACCCTGCCGCTCGAACTCTCGCGCGATACCCTGGAAAACATGCAACAGCAGCGCCCGGCCGGCGTCGAAACCGAAGTGTTCGTCTATGGCCGCTTGCCGCTGGCGTACTCGGCACGCTGCTTCACTGCGCGCGCCGCAAATCTTCCCAAGGATGACTGCCGGCTGCGCTGCCTGGACTACCCGGACGGGCTGTTGCTCGCCACGCGCGAACAGCAGGACTTTCTGGTCCTGAACGGAATCCAGACGCAATCGGCAAGAACCTGCAACCTGATCGGCGAACTCGAGGATCTGGTGCGTCTGAAAGTCGACGTGTTGCGCATCAGCCCGCAGTCGCAACACACCGAGAAGATCATAGAGATCTTCCACGCCTGCCTGCACAGTGATTACCCCCTGCACGACGCCGAAACAGCACTGCAGGCATTGATGCCGACCGGCCCGTGCAACGGCTACTGGCACGCGACGGCAGGCATGGACAGTCATATTGTCGAGGAGGCGATATGCCAGCATTGAAACGCGCGGCCGCTCATGACAACCCGTTCTGCCTCGAAGATCCTGAGGCCTATCAGGCATGGCGCGAACGCAAGCTTGCGCGATACCCCAGGCACGCGGAAGATCTGGTCGTCGAAGTCCGCGACCCTCGCGCCCTGAGCCCGGCGGAACACGCGGCCATTATCGAGCGTTGCCGCAAGGCCAACATGGCGATCTATGCAGGCCACACCGGCGCGGATCCCGATAAATCAATCCCGGCAACCCTCGCTGCGCAATTCGGATTACGTTATCTCGACCGCAACATGGGCGCGGATGACGACGGCATTACACGCCTGCAAGTCGTCAACCGGCAGTGGCGCGATCGTTACATACCCTACACCGATCGACCGATTCACTGGCATACCGATGGCTATTACAACGGACCGGATC
>JAGFJP010000055.1 GCA_024102665.1 Thiogranum sp.
GCCTGCGTCACTGCCTGCAAGGCAGAATGGAACACGCCGCCCGGCGCGTCGCGCAACTGGGTATCCGAAGTCTTTGCCACCGGCGACGATGGCTTGCCGCATTTGTCTTTCCTCTCAGGTCGCTGCCAGCATTGCGACGATCCGCCCTGCATAGCCACCTGCCCCGTCGGCGCCACGTACAAACGCGACGACGGCATGGTGCTCATCGACCGCGACATCTGCACCGGCTGCGAATTCTGCGTGGATGCGTGTCCCTACAATGCGCGTTTCCGCGATCCCGTCGACGGCATGATTTCCAAGTGCACTTTCTGCCAGCCGCGTGTCGACGCGGGCCGTCAGCCGGCCTGCGTGGACGTCTGCTTCACCAACGCGCTGACGTTTGGTGACGTCAACGACCCGGATTCCGAAGTCAGCCGCATGCTCGCGGCCGGCGGCTGGAAACAGCTTGTCACCGGCGAGGTGGATACCAGACCCAGTCTTTACTACTCCCAAGCCACGGTTTTCGATGCGACGGTGTTACCGCAGCACAAGCAGCCCACAGTCGCCGCCCAGGTGCTGGACAACGCGGTCAATCCCGGGATCAAGCTCGGTGTCGGCGGCATGCTCGGACTGTTCGGCGCCGCCGGCGTCGTGAAGCTGGTCAGGCGCAGGCAAGAGGTGGCTGAACATGAATGAGTCGACTGTGAAAACGCAACTGGTATTCGCCAGACCCAAACGCGTCATTCGCCTGCACTGGTTCAATGCCGTGTGCTGGTTCGTGCTGACGCTGAGCGGTCTGGGCATCATTCGCGGCGATCTGCGTTTCATGCCCGAAGGTTACGCCGAATGGCTGCAGAACAGCGTCGGCGGCCCGTTCAACCTGATCCTGGGTCACTCGCTGCTCGGCCTGCTGTGGGTCGGCGTGTTCGTCGTGTTCACCGCGTTCAACTGGAACGCCATCGTTTACCCGTTTCTGAAAAAGGTGCTGTCGATCACGCCGCGGTCCGTGATCAGCGATCTGAAACAGATGGTGGTCGCCATCGCGCAGCTGTTCGGGTTCCTCAAACACGTCGAGTTGCCGCCGTCCGGACGCTTCAACGGCGCCCAGCGGCTGCTCGGCACGCTGATTATTTTTTCGTCGCTCGCAATCATCGCCAGCGGCGTGCTGATGTTTGCGCTGTTTCTGTTCACACCGGTGTTCGTGGATGGCGCGGTTTTCCGCTGGGCGCTGGTGGCCCACGCGCTTTTTGTCGGCCTGGTCTACATCGGGCTGGTTGCGCACCTCTACTTCACACTGGTCGAAGAACCCGAGGTTCTGCGTTCCATGAAAGACGGCTACCTGGACCCGGAATACGTCAGGCATCACTGCCCTGCCTGGTATGACGAACTGCGCCGCGACGGCAAATTGCAGTGACACCGCATTCAATGGAGATCGACATGAAGACACTTACCGCGAAACTATCCATCACCGCGATCGCAGCGGCGATGGCGCTGGGCCTGGTTGGCGAGGCCTTCGCCGATGACGCAAATCCGAAACGCGGCCGCGTTTATTTCAAGATGGTATGCACCGTGTGCCACATGACCGAGGCGGGACAGGCCATTCCCCCGCTCACCCGCTCGATGGCGGAATGGTCCGCATACATGGATGCTGACAAGCATGCGGCATCCGGCAAGGCCAACCCCGCGGTCAGCTATTACGTCAGCAAGGAATACCGCGACAGTATCGCCGATACCAACAAGGCCGCCAGCAAGTTCAGCAAGCTGCCGGACGAACAACTGCGGGCGGACGTCAAGGCGTTCCTGGTCAGCGGCGCCAGGGACTCGGACACGCCGGCGTCGTGCCAGTGACATAAATTTGTTTTCAGGCGGGAGCGCCGTGATGAAACCTCTAAATCGCAATCGCAGTGATACACCGGGCATCAGCCGCCGCGACTTCCTCGGCGCCTGCGCCCGGGCGGGCGTGGGCACCACACTGGGCATGGGATCCGGGCGCGCGTTTGCGGACGTTGTTCCGCATCGAACCGAGACCTGGCAGGATGGCGAGGTCATCAGTTCGGTGTGCGGCATGTGCGTCAACCGCTGCGGCATCCAGTGCCGGGTGAAAAACGGCGTGCTGGAAAAAATAGAGGGCAACCCGCTCAATCCCAACTCGCGCGGCGGCACCTGCGCCAAAGGCCAGGCGGGCATCATGCAGTTGTACGACCCCGACCGCATCAAATACCCCATGATCCGCGCCGGTGAACGCGGCGAGGGAAAATGGCGGCGCGCGTCCTGGGACGAAGCCTTCGGGTATGTCGCGGACAAGCTCAACGACATCATGGAAGAACACGGCCCCGAGTCGCTGCTGTGGTCCTCGACCACCGACCTGACCGAGACTTTTTTCGTCAAGCTGGGCACCTACATCGGCACGCCGAATTTCGCGCGCCACGCGACCTTGTGCCTGTCGTCACGGAACATCGGCTATTTCGCGACAATGGGAGGCGTTCCCGACGCCGATCTTGCCAGTTCGAAATACATCCTGATGTACGGTGCGAACCGCCTGGAAGCGTTCGAGCTTCCGTATAACATCGATTTGATCGACGCCATCGAAAACGGCGCCAGACTGGTCGTTGTCGATCCGCGCATGACCTACACCGCGGCCAGGGGCGAGTGGGTGCCGATCCGCCCGCGCAGCGATCTTGCGCTCAACCTGGCGCTGATGCATGTGCTCATCGCGGAAGATCTCTACGACAAGGAATTCGTTGCTGACCGTACCGTCGGGTTCGATCAGCTCAGGACGCACGTCGCGCCCTGCACCCCCGAGTGGGCGGCGCAGGAAACCGGTATCGACGCCGCAAAGATCCGCGCCATGGCGCGCGACATGGCGGCCGCCGCGCCGGCGGTGACCATCTTCCCGGGACGCCGCTCGTCCTGGTATACCAACGACACCCAGTTCCGGCGCTCCGCCGCGATGCTGACCGCGTTGCTGGGAGCCTTCGACGCGCCCGGCGCGACTTTCTTCAGTGCCGGCAGTCCGAATACGGGCAGTTTCGACTGGGCCATCGAACCGTTCGACACCGCCGGGCGCTTCGACGCTTTCGACGAGAAGTTCCCGCTCGCCAATCACGAGGACGGCGGCTACGTGCACATGCGCGATGCCATCCTGAACGGCACCGCCGAATACCCCGTCAAGGGCTGGATGATCTACCACCAGAACCCGCTGGCCAGCGTCATGGACCCGGCCAAAACTATGAAGATGATGGAGCAGATGGACTTCATCTGCGCCATCGATATCCAGCCCTCGCAGACCGCGTGGATGGCGGATGTGATTCTGCCGGAGACGACTTATCTCGAGCGTCTGGACCCGGTGTCGGCGCACGGAGGAACGCGTCCGTTCATCGCCCTGCGCCAGCCGGTGGTGGCGCCACAGCACGAAGCCAGACCGCTGCTCGATATCATCAAGGGGCTCGCCGCGGCGCTGGACAAACGCCGCGAGTTCGATCCGCCGCTCAGCGAGGCGTTCGATTTCACCATGGAGGAATATATCGATGCGCAGCTGAAGACCTTGCCTGTCGATCGCTCCACCCTGATGAAAACCGGCATCTGGCTGACGCCGCAGAAGCCGCAGACTTTCGGCCGCTATCGCAGCGGCGAGATTCCTTTCAAGACGCCGTCGGGAAAGATCGAATTTGTCGCGGAACGTTTCCGGCGCAACGGCTACCCGGAGTTGCCTGATTACGAAGCACCGCGCGAAGAACCCGGCAAGCAACGGCTGGTCACCGGCCGCCACGCCTGGTTTACCCATTCGTTCAACCAGAACAACCCCTGGCTCAACGAGCTGTATCCCGAGAACGAGGTCTGGATCCATCCCGATGTGGCGCGCGCGAAGGGCATCGAAAACGGCGAGTATGTGAAAGTGCGCAGCAGCCGCGACGAAATCCGCATCAAGGCTCTGGTCACACCGCGCATCCGCCGGGATACGGTATTCATCTGCCACGGCTTCGGCAACGCATCAGGCGGTCAAACGACACTCAGGGGACGCGGCGGCGCCGACCAGGTGTTGATGGAAAGCGCCGCGGATGAAATCAGCGACAACCAGGCAATGCACGAGACCTTCGTCGAAGTGCTCAAGGCATAGCCTGTAAACAATCCAGAGGATCGATCATGAGCCAGACCACTGCTTCGAACGGGTTCGCGTCACACTTCCCGGCGTTACGCTGGCTCGGCGGACTGCGCGAAGATTACGAGAAAGTCTTCGTCCACGAATGGTCGCCGTACCTCGGCGCCATCCTGCTGGTGATCATCACCGCAGCCCTGGTGGCGAGCGGTCTGTTCTGGGGCGTCTACGGCGGCCTGAAGTTGTGGGGCGACTGGTTCAACAACTTCATCGGGCTCGGACCCTTGCTGGGAGTCAAGGCCGAACAGCAGAACATTTTCATGCACCGCATATCACTGATGGATATGACACTCATCATCGGCGCCTTCACAGCCGCCCTCATGTCACGCCAGTTCCGCATCAGCCGTCCGCCGAAGCTCGAGTATGTGTGGGGTGCCGCGGGCGGCAGCCTGATGGGTATCGGCGCGTCGCTGGCGGGAGGCTGCACCACCGGCGGATTCTTCACGCCGCTGACGTTCGCCTCGCCCGCCGGCTGGGCGATGTGGGCGGGCCTGCTGGCAGGCGCCTTCCTCGGACTGAAGCTGCTGCTCTGGACCATGGAACACATCACCTGGGGCATGGTCGCTCCGCAACGCGGTGCCGATTCCGCGCTCAAGCCCTGGTATCCGCTGATCGGAATCGGGGTGCTTGCGCTGGTGCTGTACTGGGCCACGTCCTGGTTCACTTCCGATGACGCCAGGCTTGCCGGCCGCGCCATTATCGTCGTCGGCGGGTTCGCGCTCGGCTTCGTGCTGCACCGGTCGCGGTTCTGCTTTTCGCGCGTGTTCCGCGAGCCGTTCATGACCGGAGAAGGCACCATGACCAAGGCAATGATACTGGCCCTGGCGCTGGGGATTCCGGTGACTTCGCTGCTGTTGCAGAAAGAGACGGTGGATCCCTACCTGGCGATTCCGGCGACCTTCTGGCTGGGCTCGCTGCTGGGCGGCCTGATTTTCGGTATCGGCATGATCTTCGCCGGCGGCTGTGCATCCGGTTCGCTGTGGCGCGCAGGCGAAGGCCACCTCAAGCTGTGGGTCGCGGTGTTCTTTTTCGCCTGGGCGGGATCGACGTTCAGCGCTATCGTCAGTCACTGGGGCCTGCTGACCCGCGAGATGAACCTCGATCTCATCGAGGTCACGAAAGTCGGCAGCCAGGTTTTCCTGCCGGCCACCTTCGAGGGCTGGGCCTGGGCGTATGCGCTGAGCTTCGCCATGCTCGGTCTCTGGTACCTGCTGGTGCGGTACAACGAATCCACCGAACGGTTCACGGTGTTGTGAGCGGGCGAAACACAAAGCGGCTGATCCGCGTCGCCGCATGCGCGCTGTTATCGGTCACCGCCTGCGCGGCCGCTTCCGCGGAGCCGGACCTGGCTGCCGGAAAAGCGCTGCATGACACAGAATGCCTGGTGTGCCACCCGTCAAGTCACTACAGCCGCGCCGAACGCAGGGTGGACTCGCTGCAGCGGCTGGAAAAACAGGTAGACACCTGCCAGCAGGATGTCGGCGCCGACTGGGATGCGCAGCAGTCCGGCGCGGTGGTGCGATACCTCAACCGCAGCTTCTATCACTTCTGAGACTGCGGGGTCGGAGTCGTGACTCTGACCCCGTTTCGCTTTCCCGCCCGATCGCCGGCCACGGCGGTGCGCGCCGGCCGGGCTATTTGCCGATCAGCTTGAGAAATTCGGTGCGGGTGCGGTAGTTGTCGCGGAAGGTGCCGGTCATCATCGAGGTGACCGTTTCCGAATGCTGCTTTTCAACGCCGCGCATCATCATGCACAGATGCGCAGCCTCTATCACCACTCCCACCCCGGCGGCGCCGGTGGCCTCCTGAATGGCGCTGGCGATCTGCGTGGTCAGTTGTTCCTGGATCTGCAGGCGGCGCGCGTACATGTCGACGATACGCGCGATCTTGGACAAGCCGATGACCTTGCCCTGCGGCAGGTAGGCCACGTGCGCCTTGCCGATAAACGGCAGCAGGTGGTGTTCGCACAGCGAATACAGTTCGATGTTCCTGACAATCACCATCTGGTCATTGTCCGACGGAAACACCGCGCCGTTGATCACCTCATCCAGGCTCTGGTGGTAACCGCGGGTCAGGAACGCCATCGCCCTGGCCGCGCGTTCCGGCGTCTTGAGCAACCCCTCGCGGTCCGGATCGTCGCCGATGCCTTCGATGATCTTGCGGTAGCTGCTGGCGAACTCGTCGGTCATGCGCATGCGTCCTTCAATCGATTGCCGGCAAGCTTAAACCGGTTGTTCGCCGCGAATCCAGCCGCACTGATCTCACGGCGCCCATCGGCGCAGTGGCCGGCGTCTGCGCGTCAATGCTGCGCATGCCGCCGGTTCACCGTCGATGGACAAAAGATTGGCGCAGGTTTCCGCCAGCATCCGACGGAATAACCATCCGCTAGCGCTCGCGCGTTGAACGCCCGCCGGGCGCGCGCAGCGAGTAATCGAATTGAATCAGCCACATGCATACCGGTTTCCGCAGCTTGCCGGATGATTCACTGCTTTCCCGGACAGGCTCGCTGGAGTTGGCATCCGCCTTGCAACACTCACATCAGCAGGACCAGGGTATATCGCAGTCCTCTGTGGCATGAGTCCGGAAAACTTTGAGCCCTAAAGTTACTGAGCCATGCCGGGCGGTTGCTGACACGGTGTGAATGTCCGCAAGACGGAAATCCTGAAGTGTCACTCTGCCCACAAAGGTGCATTCGTCAGGTTCAAGCTGGACGGACTCATGCCACAGAGCCTCGCAG
>JAGFJP010000151.1 GCA_024102665.1 Thiogranum sp.
AGCAGGTGGATGCGCCGACCGCGGCGTATCTCAGCAGTTGCGTCAACTGCGGCATGTGCGCCGAGGCCTGCCTGTTTTTCACCGAGACGCGCGACCCGCGCTACACCCCGATTCACAAGGTCGAACCCCTGCGCAAGGTCTGGCAGCAGGAGTACACCTTCTGGGGAAAACTGCGCAAGGCGCTGGGCCTCTCCCGGCCGCTTACCGACCAGGACCTCGCCGACTGGGAGCCGCTGGTCTACGACGCCTGCACGCTGTGCGGACGCTGTTCCATGGTGTGTCCGGTCGGCAACGATATCGCCTACATGATCCGCAAGACACGCGAAGGCATGGCGGTCGCGGGACACGCGCCGCAAGGCCTGGTCGGCGCCACCACCCGCGCCATCAACATCGGCAGCCCGATGGGCGTCAAGCTGCCCGCCCTGCAGGCGCAGATCCGCCGCGTGGAGAAGGAAACAGAACTGCCGGTGCCGGTGGATGTCGAGAATGCCGACTACATGCTGCTGCTGTCTTCCATGGAGATCATGAACTTCCCCGAGTTCATCGGCGCCGTGACGCGGATTTTCGACAAGGCCGGCGTCAGCTGGACCATTTCCTCCGAGGCGTTCGAAGCCACCAACAGCGGCATACAGATCGGCGTCTCCGACCTGGCCGCGGAACTGGTGCAACGCGTGGTCGACGCCGCCGAAAAACTCAAGGTAAAAAACGTCATCAGCCCCGAGTGCGGGCACGCCTACATGGCGATCCGCTGGGAAGGTCCCAACCTGATCGGCCGCCCGTTCGGCTTCCGCGTCATCCATATTCTCGAACTGCTCGATGAGTTGCGAAAAGAAGGCCGGCTGAAACTCGAAGGCAAGGAAAGCGATCACCTGACCTACCACGATCCCTGCCAGATCGCGCGCCGCGGCGGCGTCTTCGAGCAACCGCGCAATCTGCTGAACGCCATTACCGACAACTTCGTCGAAATGCCGGAAGCCGGGAAAATGAACTGGTGCTGCGGCGCCGGCGGCGGCGTCAGCACCAACGAGCGCGCCAACGAGCTGCGCCTGAAAGCGTTCGGCAGAAAAAAGAGCCAGCTGGAGGGCATCAAGGTGGACGGACTGGTGTCGGCCTGCTCCAACTGCCGCATTCATATCGAGGAAGGCTTCGAGGTGTACCACATCGATGTGCCGGTGCTCAGCCTGACGGAACTGATCGAAAAGCATCTGGCGGACTGACAGGAGACTTAAATGAGCGAACGTGTTGTCGTAGACCCCATCACCCGCATCGAGGGTCATTTGCGCATCGAAGCGCAGATGGACGGTGACCGTATCGCCCAGGCCTGGTCGTCCGGCACCATGGTGCGCGGTATCGAGGTGATTCTGCGCGGCCGCGATCCACGCGACGCCTGGGCGTTCGCGCAACGCATCTGCGGGGTCTGCACCCTGGTTCACGGCATCGCTTCGGTGCGCTCCGTCGAGAACGCGCTCAACTACCCTGTTCCGCCCAACGCCCAGCTGATCCGCAACCTGATGATCGCCGCGCAGTACGTGCACGACCACGTCATGCACTTCTATCACCTGCACGCGCTCGACTGGGTGGATGTAGTGTCGGCGCTGGATGCCGATCCCAAGGCCACCTCGGACCTGGCGCAGAGCATCAGCAACTATCCGCGCTCCTCGCCCGGCTATTTCGCCGACATGAAGAAAAAGCTCAAAGAGTTCGTCGAGGCCGGACAACTGGGCATTTTCGCCAAGGCCTACTGGGGACATCCGGCCTACCGGCTGCCGCCCGAGGCCAACCTGATGGCGGTCGCGCATTATCTCGATGCGCTGGCCTGGCAGCGCGACGTGGCGCGCCTGCACGCCATTTTCGGTGGCAAGAACCCGCATCCCAATTTCCTCGTCGGCGGCGTCGCCTGCCCCATCGATCTGAACTCGGATTCCGCCATCAACAGCAAGCGGCTGTCGCAGGTACAGGACATCATCAACAACATGCGCAGTTTCGTCGACCAGGTCTATGTGCCCGACACCGTGGCCATCGCCGGTTTCTACAAGGACTGGGCGGGACGCGGCGAGGGCGTCGGCAATTTCATGACCTACGGTGACTTCCCCGAAAAGGGCATGGATGATCCGTCCAGCTACCTGATCCCCGCCGGCGTGATCCTCGACCGGGACATCAGCACCGTGCACGAACTGGACATGCATGCCGAAGACCAGATCCAGGAGTACGTGTCGCATTCCTGGTATGACTACAGCGCCGGCAAACAACAGGGCCTGCATCCTTACGATGGCGAAACCAACCTGAACTACACCGGTCCCACGCCGCCCTACCGGCACCTCGACGTGGAACAGTCCTATTCATGGCTGAAATCGCCGCGCTGGAAAGACAAAGCGGTGGAAGTCGGTCCGCTGGCGCGGGTGCTGATGCTGTATGCCCGGGGCCACGAACCGACCGTCGACCTGGTGGACGCGACGCTGTCGAAACTCGAGGTGCCGGTGCGGGCGCTGTTCTCCACGCTCGGGCGCACCGCGGCGCGCACCCTGGAAACCAAGATCATCGCCGACAACATGCAGACCTGGTACGACAACCTGGTGGCCAATATCAAGAGCGGCGACACGCGCACTTTCAACGAAACGCTCTGGGAGCCTTCGAGCTGGCCACGGCAGGCGCGCGGGGTCGGCTTCATGGAAGCGCCGCGCGGCGCGCTGGCGCACTGGATCGTGATAAAGAACGGCATTATCGACAACTACCAGGCCGTGGTGCCGAGCACCTGGAACGCCGGACCACGCGATCCGCAGGGTCTGCCCGGTCCCTATGAAGCGGCGCTGCAGGACAACCACAGCCTGCACGACCCCCAGCAGCCGGTGGAAATCCTGCGCACCATTCACAGTTTCGATCCCTGCATCGCCTGCGCGGTGCACGTCACGGATCCGCAGGGCGAAGAGCTGGTGAATGTGAAGATATGCTGACCCCGTCAATATCATGTTGAAGGACTACTCAATTAAAGGAAGGAACGGTCATGACCAGCATCCAGTCTGACAAGGATTTCAAGACCGCGCTCGAACGACTGTCGCTGCCGCAACAGCGGCAGCTGGGCAAGCGTTTCGTGGAAAGTGTCGGTGAACTGGCCGGCAATCCGCGCATCGGCAAGGTGATCGCTATCGCCGCAAATCCCGAGGCCACGTCGGCTGAACTGGCGGAAGCATTCAACGCCGCAAAGTCAGCGGCTATCGAAAGCTACACCCTGTGCGGTCGCGACGCCGACTGGCTGCAACAGGCCAGTCATTTCGTCGCCGCCGCGGCGGCGGCCTGCCTGACGCCGTCGGAGCAGGCCGGGCAGAGCAACGACCTGGCCTGGAACACGGCGATGAATGCGCGCATGGCCGCGATGTGCGCAAACATCGCCCGCGGCGCACAGGACGACCACGCCGAAGCGGAAAACCAGTACCGCATGCTCGACGAATTTTTGGGCGAATCCTGAGCGGCGATGAACATCGACCCGGGTTAACCCGGGCCCAGCAACGCGTTCAGGTGTGCCGCAACGCTGCGCCCGAGCGCCGAGAGGGCGTATCCGCCTTCCAGCGTCGAGACCACACGGCCTTGCGCATAGCGGTCGGCAATCTGTTTGATCGCGCCGGTCACCCAGGCGTAGTCCTGTTCCACAAGAGACAGTTCGGCCATATCGTCCTCGACGTGCGCATCGAAGCCGGCGGACAACAGCAGCAGTTGCGGCCTGAAAGCGCGCAGCGCCGGCAGCCAGTGTGTTTCCACCGCGGCGCGGAAAGCGGCGCCACCGCTGCCTGCCGCCAGCGGCACATTGATCATGTTCGCCGCGCTGCTGTCCGCGCCGGTCCAGGGATAAAACGGATGCTGGAACGTCGAACACATCAGCACCGCCGGATCGCCGGCAAAAATATCCTCGGTGCCGTTACCGTGATGCACATCGAAATCGACAATCGCCAGGCGTTGCACACCGTGGGCGTGGCGCGCCCAGGCGGCGCCCACGGCGACATTGTTGAAAATGCAGAAGCCCATGGCCTGGCTGCGGCCGGCGTGATGACCCGGCGGACGAACGCTGCAAAACGCGGCCTGCTCCTCGCCGGTCATCACCAGATCGACAGCCTTGATCACGGCACCGGCGGCGCGCCGCGCGGCGTTCAGCGAATGCGGATTCATCGAGGTATCGGGGTCCAGCCACCGGCGGCCCTCCTGCGGCGCCGCGGCAAAGATGCTGTCGACATACGCGGGCGAATGCGCCAGGCACAACTGCTCGCGGCTCGCCAGCGGCGCTTCGTAGGTCCGCAGGGCGATATCGATGCGGCTCGCGACCAGCTGGTCCTGTATGGCATCCAGCCGCTGCGGACATTCGGGATGACCGGCGCCCATTTCGTGCAGGGCGCAGTCGGGGTG
>JAGFJP010000009.1 GCA_024102665.1 Thiogranum sp.
CCCGGCCGCGAGTTGTTTGTCATCACCGATGAATCCGCCTTGTGGGTGGATGCGCGCCTGACACCGGAAGATGCGGTCAATGTCCGTGTCGGTTCGCCCGCCCGGATCAAAGTGAAAGAAAACTGGCTCGACGCCGAAGTGATCCAGGCACAACACGCGCTGGACGAAGCGACCCGCACGCTTTCGGTACGCTTGCAGGTCGCCAACCCGAACGATCAGTTACATCCCGGCCAGTTTGTCAGTGTCGAAATCGAAAGCGCGGAAAACAAAGCCGGTATCTCGGTACCGGTCACGGCCGTACTGCGCAGCCCGGACGGCGATTGGCAAGTGTTCATCGAAGAAGCGCCGGGGCGCTACGCGCCGAAGGAAGTCGACGTGCAGCGTACCGTCGGCGAGCGGATGGTCGTCGAGGGTCTCGACGATGGCGAACGCATCGTCAGCAAGGGTGCCTTTTTTATTCAGTCTGAAATCGCCAAAGGCGGTTTTGATATTCACAACCACTGAGGGGATGAGCCATGTTAAATAAACTCATCGACCTGGGTGTGGAAAACCGTTTGCTGGTGGTGCTGGCGCTGCTCGCTGCCGTCGTCGGCGGTACGTTGATTTTACCCCGGCTCAATCTTGACGCTTTTCCCGATGTTACCAACGTGCAGGTGCAGATCAACACCGAAGCGCAGGGACTGGCGGCCGAGGAAGTCGAACAGCTGATCACCTTCCCCATTGAAGCCGTCATGTATGCGCTGCCCGACGTGGAAGAAGTCCGCTCCATTTCCAAGACCGGCTTATCGGTCATCACGGTGGTTTTCAAGGAAGGCACCGATATTTATTTTGCCCGGCAACTGGTGTTCGAACGCCTGCAAGCCGCGCGCGAGGAGATACCACAGGGTATCGGCACACCCGAAATCGGCCCAAACACCTCCGGCCTTGGGCAGGTGTTCCAGTACATTCTTCGCGCCGACGATCCCGAACGCTACGACATCACAGCGCTGCGCAGTTTCAACGACTGGGTGGTCAAATTGCTGCTCATGCCGGTCGACGGCGTCACTGAAATGCTGTCCTACGGCGGCGAGGTTCGCCAGTACCAGGTACAACTCAATCCCCAGCAATTGCTGGCCTATGAGTTGCGCGGCGACGATGTCGCAGAGGCGATCGAGGCCAATAACCGTAACGCCGGCGGCTGGTATATGGACCGTGGCCAGGAGCAGCTGGTGGTTCGCGGCGTCGGCTGGGTGCGCAGCGGCGAGGATGGCCTGCGCGATATCGGCAACATCCCGCTTAAAGATAAAGATGGCGTGGTGGTGCGCGTGCGCGATGTGGCACAGGTCGCCTTCGGCCCCGAAATCCGCCAGGGCGCGGTCACCATTACCCGGCGCGACGAAAACGGCAATCCCGAACGACTCGGCGAAGTGGTGGCCGGTATCGTGCTGAAGCGCATGGGCGCCAACACCAAGGCGACGATTGATGGCGTGAAGGCACGTTTGCCTGCGATACAGACGGCTTTGCCCGAGGGCGTCACCCTCGAGGCCTTCTATGATCAGGCCGACCTGGTGAGCAAGGCCGTCAATACGGTGTCCAAGGCCCTGCTGGAGGCCTTTGTGCTGATCGTTATCGTACTGATGCTGTTCCTGGTCAATCTGCGCGCCACCTTCCTGGTGCTCATCTCGGTGCCGATTTCCATCGGCCTGGCGCTGATGGTCATGGCGCACTGGGGAGTATCGGCAAACCTGATGTCGCTGGGTGGCCTGGCGATCGCCATCGGCATGATGGTCGATGGCTCCGTGGTCATGATGGAGCACATCTTCAGCCACCTGACCACGCCGGACAGCGAGCATCACCGGCGCGTTCAGCAGGAAATCGCGCCAGGCGACGAGCATCCCTATGACGCCGCCCATGATCGCCACGGTATTGCCCTGCGTATACAGGAAGCGGCCCGTGAAGTCGGGCGCCCGGTGTTCTTTGCCGTAATGATCATCATCATCGTGTTTGCACCGCTGTTCAGCCTGGAAGGGGTTGAAGGCAAGCTGTTCCAGCCGATGGCCATCTCCATCGTCCTGGCCATGCTGGCATCGCTGCTGGTGGCGCTGGTAGTGGTACCGGCGCTGGCGACGTATTTTTTCAAGCGCGGTGTGAAACACAAGCACAGCCCGGTGATGAAGCCTTTGGAAAATATCTACCGTCGCGCCCTGCCATGGGCGCAACAACGGCGTGGACGAGTCATCGGTATCGCGCTGCTGCTGTTTGTGGGCTCGTTGGCGCTGATACCGTTTCTGGGAACGGAATTTGTGCCGGAACTTGAAGAAGGCACGCTCAATGTGCGGGTGACACTGGCGCCCTCATCCAGTCTGGACACAGCACTCGAGGTCGCGGACAAGCTGGAGCGCCAGGTGATGACGTTTCCCGAAGCGCTCTATGTCTCCAGCCGTGTCGGCCGGCCTGAACTCGGCGGCGACCCGGAGCCGGTCTCCAACGTCGAACTGTACATCGGCCTGAAACCGGTCAGCGAGTGGACCAGTGCACCGGACCGCAAGGCACTGCAGGCGTTGATGGAGGAGAAAATGTCGGTACATCCCGGCCTGCTGTTCTCCTTCTCGCAACCCATTGCCACACGGGTGGATGAATTGCTGTCGGGTGTCAAGGCGCAACTGGCGATCAAACTGTTCGGTTCCGACCTCGACACATTGGCCGACAAAGGCCGGGAAATCGAAGCCCTGGTTAAAACAGTCGAAGGAACCCGCGGTGTCGCCATGGAGCAGATCGCCGGTGAGGCCCAGCTGGCGGTACGCCCGGACCGCGACGCGCTGGCCCGCTATGGCATCCCGGTGGCACAGGTCATGAAACTGGTTTCGGACGCCATCGGTGGCGTCGGTGCCGGACAGGTGATCAAAGGCAATGAACGTTACGACATCTACGTGCGCCTGGACGAGCAGTATCGCAATAATGTCGAGGCGATTCGTAATCTGATCCTGCAGGCGCCCGGTGGCGCCTGGGTGCCGCTGCGTGAGGTGGCACAGGTCGCGATCGAATCCGGCCCGCCGCAGATCCGGCGTGACGACGTGCAACGCCGCGTAGTCATCCAGTCCAATGTCGAAGGCCGTGACATGGGGGGGCTGGTGCAGGAATTGCGCGAACGTATCAGTAACGAGATCGACCTGCCGGCCGGCTACACGGTAGTCTTCGGTGGACAGTTTGAAAACCAGCAGCGTGCCCAGGCACGGCTGATGATCGTGGTGCCGCTGTCACTGGGCCTCATCTTCCTGCTGCTGTACTTCGCGTTCAGCTCGATCGGACAGGCATTGCTCATCATGCTGAATGTTCCCCTAGCTTTGATCGGCGGGATTGCTGCTTTATTCGTATCCGGCCAATACCTGTCAGTGCCGGGTTCGATCGGTTTTATCGCGCTCTTCGGTGTGGCGGTACTGAACGGCGTGGTCATGGTCAACGCCATCAACCAGCGGCTGCTGGGTGGAGCAGCACCCGATATAGCCGTCTTCGAAGGGGCACTGTCGCGGCTGCGGCCGGTACTCATGACGGCGTCCATTGCCGCCCTGGGTTTGATCCCCATGTTGCTTGCGACCGGGGTGGGCTCAGAGGTGCAGCGGCCGTTGGCGACGGTCGTTGTGGGGGGCCTGGTGTCCTCCACGTTGTTAACTCTGTTCGTGTTGCCGGTGCTGTATGCGGTGTTTTCGAAGAGCAGGAATGAATTCCTGGGTCTATCAGGCACAGTGCAAGAGCGTGCGCATGATTAACATTCACGTGATTGCTACACAGGGGGCAATAAAAATGAATGAGCACGTCAAAACGCTGGCAACGATGGCTATCCTTACAACTTTCACCGTAATCGCGGGGTGCGCCATAACGGGTAAGGAACTCGTCGGCGACAATACGGTGAAAGTGGAAAAGATTTCTTCAGAATGGGGAGTTGTTACCTTTGTCAGTGTCGTCCAGGAAGGAGACGAAGTCGCGTTACGCGGTGAAGTAAGACGCCGGCCGATCGGCCGGGGTTCCATTCCAGGCCATATCGATGTCGAGGTCCTTGATTCCTCAGGTGCCACCCTGGAACGGATGAGTACCGATTACCGTAGGCTTAGCATCAAATCGCGATACGCGAAATTTGACGCCAACTTGGGAACAATACCGCCATCAGGAAGCACCATTCGGGTGATACACCATGACGCCGGACCCCACGATTCAATGTGAGGGATATACACAAGCCCAGGGCTGATGAAGGAGCGCCCACACCGGACAACCCTGGGCCGGTTTGAGTATTTATCAGCAACATCAGTGCCGGCTACGTGATTGATGATGACTCGCTGAGTGAGTGTTTAACGCCGTATGGCAGGTGTTAAATCGTTAACAATGGAGGTGATTTATGAAGCTCAATCCTATCTTAAACGGATTCATC
>JAGFJP010000024.1 GCA_024102665.1 Thiogranum sp.
CCAGCTTTTCGTCAATGTGGATGTACACCGTATGCATGGGATTTTCTCCTGATAAAGGAACACGCTTTTTTCCTTATTCATACTTGAGACATTAGCCCACGCAAGCCGATTTTCAACCTTACTGGAAGGTATCCTCCAGCGTCCACAACAGCATTCGCCAGGATTGCCTGGCGGCCTCTTCGTCATACGCCAGCGCCTCCATGCCGTATTGCCCGGCTGAAGGATTGGTGAAGCTGTGTTTGACGCCACCGAACATCATCATGGTCCAGTCAGCGCCGGAGTTCTCCAGCGCGTCGCGAAAGGCCGTGACTCTTTCCACGGGGATAAAGGGATCGGCGTTGCCGTGTGCCACCAGGATCCGCGATTTGATTGCCTGCTGCGCTTTTTCATCCGCCACCGGCAACGAACCGTGGAAACTGGCAACCAGGCCGATATCCGCTCCCGCATAGGCCATTTCCATCACGGTCGCGCCACCGAAACAGTAGCCGATGGCCGCCAGTTTACTGCCATCGACACCCTTTTGTTCCTTGAGCACTTCGAGGCCGGCATTCGCCCGGTCGACCCACTGCCCGACGCTTTTCTGTATTTCGCTCATCCAGGTTTTGGCCTGGTCCGGATGGGTGGTCACCTTGCCGCTGCCGTACATGTCGAGCGCGAACGCGACGTACCCCTGTTCCGCCAGCTGGCGTGTGCGTTCACGCGCGTAATCATTCAGACCCCACCATTCATGCACCACGAGAACACCGGGACGCGGCTCCTTGAAGCGGTCGTCCCAGGCCAGAAAGCCCTCCAGCTCGACGCCCTGATGCTGATAGGCCAGGGTCCGGGTCTGCACTTCCGCCGCAGCACTCGCAAGCCACACCAGGCCGACAAGTCCTGCGGAAACGGCCTGCCAGGAAAACTTGATCATGATATGCAACTCCTCCGTCTGGTTGCGTTAAAGAAGCTCTGAAATGAATCCGTCATTGCGAGGCGCATAGCGCCGTGGCAATCTCAACCCGTTGATTCTGCGTTACGAGATTGCCGCGCTTCGCTCGTCAACAGTAAATCCGTCATGCAGTGAGAATTCTAGACCAGAAACCAGCCGGCTCTGGCCAGCCTCCTTCAAACCGCGACGGGCTGCTTTAAACGGAAACTTCGCGCAGGACTTTATCGCCATAATCACATATCATTATTTTACTTGTTCGTTCAGACAACCCTGGGGCAGGAGTTGTCATGACCATTTACAACAATACGGCCCTGAATCGTTTTTATGATGTTTTTCAAACAATTGAATACCTGCACCTGGACTGTTTCGCGCCTCTGGCGGATTACGCCACACCGTATCCGCAATGTGCTTCAGGCACTGCTCGCAAGCGCCATGCTGGTACTGCCGGCGCACGCGACAATCGTGAGGCTCGACATCGCCATCGGTGATCAGGCCGGCAACGCAATCTATCTCGAGTTGTACGATCTGGAAGCGCCCGCAACCGTCGCCAATTTCCTCAACTACATCGAGAATGCCAATGGCGCAAGGCGCTATGACGGCACTTTCTTCCATCGCAGCATGCCTGGATTCGTGGTCCAGGGCGGCGGCTTCGCCTATGATCCTGTTCTTGGTCCGTTCAGCGCGGCGACGGCGCCGCAAATCGAGGTCGATGACCCCATCGTCAACGAATTCGATGCTTCGCGTTCCAATGTGCGTGGAACGGTCGCGATGGCCAAACTCGGCGGCGACCCCGACAGCGCCACTTCGCAGTGGTTCTTCAACCTGGCGGACAATTCCGCCAATCTCGACAACCAGAATGGCGGGTTCACGGTGTTCGGACGCGTACTGGGCGATGGCATGACAACGGTGGACAGTATCGCTGCGTTGCCGGTCGAAAATCTGGGTGGCAATTTCAGCGACCTGCCGCTGGCCGCCCATACCCCCGGGGATCCTGTGACGAACGCCAACCTCGTGACCCTCACCCGCGTGGAAATCATCGACGCCGTGACACCGGCGGTGCTCGATTTCGATCTGGTGGCAGTCGGAGACAGCGCAACTGACACGGTAACCGTGCAGAACCTCACTGACAGCGCAATTACCATCGATCCGATCGATCCCGCTGCGCTGCAGGCGCCGTTCAGTATTATCAGCGAGACCTGCTCGAATGCGGTGCTCCCCAGCCTCGCGACCTGCAGCATGCAAATCGCGTTTCAGCCCGGCGAAAGCGGTTTAAGACCGGGAAGCTTCCAATTGACAACCAGCAGCGCAACATTTCCGTCGCTGACGGTTGCCGTGAAGGGGACCGGCGCACCGCAGGCAGCAACGCTGGTATTGTCGGTGACCGATGCGTTGAACTTCGGTGACGCAGGACCGGGCGAAGATAAGCAGCTCGGCGTGACCATCAGCAACAGTGGCATCGACCCGCTGTCGATCAACCTGCTGCGCTTCACCGGCAGCGGCGCCGACCAGTTCTCCACCACCACCAATTGCAGCAGTCTTGCCTTCGGCGATAGCTGCACGGAGACCCTGACTTTCTCGGCGACCACACGCGGCGTTCCGGACGTACAGTTCGAGATTCAGTCCAGCGACCCGGCTGCGCCGCAAACCCTGGTCGCCGTACTGGCGACCGCCTCGGGCGACCACGACGGCGTGCCCGATGCCATTGAATCCGCTGCGCCCAATAACGGGGATGGCAATGCTGACGGCATCCCCGACGTCGAGCAGGATCATGTCACCTCGCTGCCCGGCATCTTCGGCGGCTATGTGACGCTCGAAACCGAGCCCGGATTGCGACTGGCCGATGTCCGGGCGATAGACAATCCATCGAGCGTGACGCCTACCGCAGGCGGTGCCACCCTGACCTTTCCCCACGGCTTCTTTTCATTCCGCGTAGAGAACGTTCCGGTGGGCGGCACGGCAACAGTGACTCTGCATATGCCGCCGGGATTCGCTCCCTCGACCTACCTCAAGCATGGCCGCTTGCCCGGCGATTTCTTCCTGTTTCCCCCGCGCTGGTACGTATTCGTTTTCGACGGTCAGACAGGTGCCCGATTCTCGGGTAACAGAATCGTTCTGCATTTTGTCGACGGCGCCCGTGGCGATAACGACCAGGTCGCGAACGGCGTGATCGTCGATCCGGGAGGCCCGGCAGTGGTTTCGCTCGATGATTCCGGTTCTTCGGGTGGCGGCTGCACGCTGTCAGCGGCGTCCGGTGGCGGTGCGGTGCCGATCGATTTCGTTCTGCTGCTGTTGAGCCTGCTGGTATTGCGTCAGCGCAGCGCCCACGGTGAAGCATAGTATGCTACCGTAGCAAGGAATCTGGCCGCCACGGAACCGGAGCGAACGCATGGCCCAAAGCAGTATCGCGAGCAGCCCGCAACCGCATCAACTGCTTTTGCTGGAAATGCTGCTGCAAATACTGGCAGTGGCATTGCTTTACTTTCATCTGCCGGAAACCCTCGACGCCAGCACCCGCTACGGCATTGCTGCCCTCCTCGCCGCCGCGGTGCTCGTGCGTGCCATCACCGCCCTGGCATCCACCAGCGAATCGTCACTGACGGGCAACTTCGGCAAATCGGCGGGCGTTATCCAGGTGCTCGCGGCAATGGTCCTCGGACTATGCTGGGGTGCGCTGCTGCCGTTGTTCAATTACCTCGGCACCAACAGCGTGCCATTGCACAATATCGCATTCGTTGCTGCCGGCGTCACCTCCCTCGCAGTGTTTTCCGGATCAGGGTTCAATGCCCGGCTGTTGCTCGCCTGCGTGGTGCCGGCTTTTGCCATTCCGCTGGGTTGGTTGATACTGTCATCCCGGCAGGATGCCATGCTTCTGTGGGGGTTGATGGCGCTGGCGCTGCTGGCCCTGTCCCGCTCCGGCAGCGGGCTCGAGGATCTGATCGAACGCTTCCTGCAGATTTCACGCGGCAATACCGATCTGGTGAAAAACCTGGCCCGTGCCAGGGACCAGGCGCTGGACGCCCAGCGCACCGCGGAACAGGCACGCGTCGCGATCCAGGAGGAAATTACCGAACGCAGGAAAGCCGAGGACAAGATCAAGGCATCGGAACAGGAACTCAGTCGTATCCTCAACGATATGACAGACACCTACTTTCAGGTCGACAGCGCCGGCATCGTGAGGCGCATTTCGCCTTCGGTGACCTGGATGCTCGGCTACGCGGCAGATGAATCCATCAACAGACCCTGGAAGGATTTCTTTTTCGAAGCCGGCGATCACGCCGCTTTTGTCACAGCGATGGAAACCGCATTCGGGAGTCTGCAAAACCACGAGGTGCGCCTGAAACATAGCCAGGGCCATGATGTATGGGTGACCCTGAATGCCCACTACCGGGATAACGCGCAGGGCGTTGCCGACGGCTTCGAAGGCATCGCCCGCGATACCACCGAGTGGCGGCAGGCGAAGGAAAGGCTGTTCCAGGAAAAAGAGCTGTGGCGGGTAACCCTGGAATCCATCGCCGACGGTGTTATCACGACCGACATCAACGGCAAGGTCAATTTCCTTAACCCGGTAGCCATAAAGATGACCGGCCTCGACAATGCGCAGGCCGCCGGCAAGGCGTTGCCCGAGGTTATGCGCCTCATCGATGAAAAAGACCAGCAGCCGGTCCAGATCCCGATCCAGGAATGGCTCGAGTACGGCAGGAAGGCGGCGCTGGCGGACCCGGCACTGCTTATCGACCAGAGCGAAGGATGCGAAGCCGCAATCGAACTGAGCGGCTCGCCTATCCGCGATTCCGGGGAAACCATCATCGGCTCGGTGATGGTGTTTCACGATGTCACCAAACCGCGGGCGCTGGCCATGCAGTTGTCCTACCAGGCCACCCACGACGCGCTCACCGGGTTGATCAACAGGGTCGAATTCGATGCCCGCGTCGAGCAGGCGATTCATTCCGCCAACAAGAACGAAAAGCAGCACGCGCTGCTGTACATCGACCTCGACCAGTTCAAGGTCGTCAACGATACCTGCGGCCATCCGGCGGGCGACGAACTGCTGCAGCAGGTCACGCGCCTGCTGCGGGGTTGCCTGCGCGAATCCGACGTGCTGGCGCGCCTGGGCGGAGACGAATTCGGTGTGCTGTTGCACGGCTGCCCGATAAAGATCGCATCGGCCATTGCAGAAAAGATACGGTTGCAGGTCGAAGCCTACCGTTTCCCGCATGACGACATGCAGTTCCGCATCGGCGCCAGCATCGGCGTGGTGCCGATCCGTGACAGCCACACGCCGTTGACGGAATTGATGAAAGCCGTGGATTCGGCGTGTTATGTAGCCAAGGAGAAAGGCCGCAACTGCGTGCATGTATTCCAGCCCGACGATGCCGAGGTCGCCCAGCATCACGGCCAGATGCAGTGGATGCAACGCATTCAGCGCGCTGTCGAAGAAGACGAGTTTGTCCTGTTCGCGCAAACGATTCAGCCGATAGCACAGCCGACGCCAGACCGCTTGCACGCAGAGTTGCTGATACGCATGGTCGAAAACAAGGGCACAGAGCATGAACGGATCATTCCGCCGAACGCATTTCTGCCGGCGGCGGAACGCTATCACCTGATGCCATCCATCGACCGCTGGGTGCTCAACAAGGCCTTGCGCAAACTTGCCACAAATGACGCGGCAACGGCGCGGCTGGCGACCTGCTCCATCAACCTCTCAGGGCAGTCGCTGACCGACCTGAAACTCTATGACTACATCCATCAATTGCTCCAGGAGACCGGAGTCGATCCGAAGCGCATCTGCTTTGAAATCACGGAAAGGACCGTTATAGCCAACATGGAAATCGCACGCCAGTTCGTCAACGGCCTGCGTAAAATCGGGTTTCGGTTCGCCCTCGATGATTTCGGCTCCGGACTGAGCACTTTCGATTATCTCAAGCAGCTGAATGTGGACTACGTTAAACTTGACGGCTCGCTGGTACGCGACGTCGCGACCAGCCGCGTCAGCCAGGCTATGGTACACGCAGTGAATTACGTGGCGCATGTCATGGGAATGAAATCGATAGCTGAATATGTCGAATCCGACCAGATCATGGATGCCCTGCGCAAACTGTCCGTGGACTACGCCCAGGGCTACGCCATCGACAAACCGCAACGCTTCGACGGGTGAGACGCTAGCTTATGGAAACCACGCCGCTATGGGAAAAAATTCTTGTCGGCATACTGGTGCTGCTGGTCTTGCTGTGGTTCCGGCCCGGCATGAAGGCGGTTTTCAAGGAGCGCAGAGACGCCAGCCGCGAGGAATGGATGAGCGTGCTGATCCCGATTGCGCTGGTCGCCGCGTTCGTGGCGCTGCTCATCTTCATGACCTGAGCGGCAGGGTTTCCCTGACATCGACAGGGTCTTGCACCCGAACCGGCGATGGCGCGACCTGTGCTAAACTGCAGCGCCTGTTCGCATTTGATTCGTGAAAATGGCGCACGCGCTAAGCATACATAACCTCACCAAGACCTACGCCAACGGTTTCCGCGCCCTGAAAGGCGTCAGCCTCGAGGTCGAGGAAGGCGATTTTTTCGCGCTGCTGGGACCCAATGGCGCGGGCAAATCCACCACCATCGGCATTATCTGCTCGCTGGTGACCAAGACCTCCGGGACCGTGCAGATCCTCGGCTACGACATCGACCGCGACTTTGCCAGCGCCAAACGCCAGATCGGACTGGTGCCGCAGGAATTCAATTTCAATGTATTCGAACCGGTCGAGGAAATCCTCGTCAACCAGGCCGGCTATTTCGGCATCGATCGCAGCACCGGATTCGAGCGCGCGGAAGTGTACCTGAAGCAGCTCGGCCTGTGGGAAAAACGCCGCGTCCAGGCGCGCGAGCTGTCGGGCGGCATGAAACGCCGGCTGATGATCGCCAGGGCACTGGTGCACCAGCCGCGCCTGCTCATCCTCGACGAACCCACCGCCGGCGTCGACATCGAAATCCGCCGTTCGATGTGGCGCTTCCTGCGGGAACTCAACGAGTCCGGCACCACTATCATCCTGACAACGCACTACCTGGAAGAAGCCGAAAGCCTGTGCCGCAATATCGCCATTATCGACCAGGGCGAACTGCTCGAAAGCACCAGCATGA
>JAGFJP010000045.1 GCA_024102665.1 Thiogranum sp.
CCCGCCTCGTGCACAATGCCGGCAATCTCCCTGATACGGCGCTCGAACACGCCCAGCGTCGACGGGTTGGTCAGCATGATGCCCGCGGTTTTCGCGCCCACCGCCCGGCGCAGGGCGTCGACGTCCACGTCGCCCTCGCGGTCGGTGGGAATTTCCCGGACCTTGTAACCGCACATGGTGGCAGTCGCCGGGTTGGTGCCGTGGGCCGCATCGGGCACCAGGATTTCATCGCGCCCGGTATCGCCGCGCGCATCGTGGTAGGCGCGGATCATGGCGACACCGGCGAACTCGCCCTGGGCGCCCGCCGCCGGGGTCAGCGACACGGCTTTCATGCCGGTGACTTCCTTGAGCATCTCCTGCAGTTCGTAGAGACAGGCCAGCGTGCCCTGCCCGGCGCCGGCCGGCGCCAGCGGATGACGGGCGAGGAAGCCCGGCAGCATCGCCAGCCTGTTGCAGGCGCGCGGGTTGTACTTCATGGTGCAGGAACCCAGCGGATAGAACTGGGTGTCGATGGAGAAATTCTTCTGCGACAAACGCGTGTAGTGACGCACCGCCTGCATTTCCGATACCTCGGGCAGCGCCGGAGGCGCATCGCGCAGCAAATGCGCCGGCAGATCGTCGACGGCGGCTTCCTGGTGAGGCGCCTGGGCGGTTGCCCTGCGTCCGGGGCGCGAATGTTCGAATATCAACATCTGAAATACACCTGCAAAAGTCCTGGATCTGACGAATCGACTAGTCTTCGAGAGCCGCAAGCGCCTTGTCGTAATCCGGCTCCTGGGCGATTTCCGGAACCAGTTCCGTGTAAACCACCTTGTCGTCCTTATCCAGCACGACAATGGCGCGCGCCGTGATGCCGGCCAGCGGACCGTCCTCGATGAGCACACCGTAATCCTTGGCAAAATTGCGCGAGCGCATCATGGAAAGCGGGATCACCCGGTCGAGGTGTTCGATGCCGCAGAAACGGCCCATGGCGAAAGGCAGATCGGCCGAGATCACCAGCATTACGACGTCCTCGCGGCTGGTCGCGGCTTCATTGAATTTTTTCGTCGAGGTTGCACATACCGGCGTGTCCAGGCTGGGCACGATGTTCAGCAGTTTCTTCCTGCCGCTGAAATCACTGAGCCGCTTGTCGGCCAGATCGGCGTTCACCAGGCGGAAATCAGGCGCCTGGCTGCCGACGGCAGGCAATGAACCGTTGGTATGGACTTCCTCTCCCTGCAAAGTGATGGTTGCCATGATGCTGCTCCTCGTTGGTTGGTTGCGGATCGGCGTCAGGCCATTTTGGGTTGCACGGGACAGCCCGCGCTGACCTGCTTTTCAATGACACGCGCCAGGTGGTCCCGGTAAAGGTCCAGGTCTGCTTCGGTTTTGGTTTCGGTGGCGCACACCAGCAATGATTCGCCCAGTTCGGGATAGTCGTCCGTCAGTTCGTAACCGGGCTGCAGATTATGCGCATACAGCGGGCGCAACAGGCGTTGCAACGGCAGTGTGCTGGTCATCACCGTTTCATGAAAATACGGCCGGTTGAAGCGCGGTCGCAGGTGCTCGCTGGTGATTTTCTCCACCAGGCTGCGGGTGTTGGCGTGACTGGCGAGCGCCACCCGGCGCAGGCCCTCGGCGCCGACAATCGCCATGTGAATGGTGGCGGCTGTCACCATCAAGCCCTGGTTGGTGCAGATATTGGATGTCGCCTTCGAGCGGCGGATATGCTGTTCGCGCGCCTGCAGCGTCAGCGTGTAACCGACGCGCCCGTCGCGATCCAGTGTGCGGCCGACGATGCGCCCCGGCATCTGGCGCACCTGTTCCTGTTTGCTGCACATGAAACCGAAATAGGGGCCGCCGGAAGACAACGGAATGCCCAGTGGCTGACCTTCGCCAACCACGATGTCCGCGCCGCGCGCGCCCCACTGACCCGGCGCTTTCAGCAACGCCATGGCGACCGGATTGACGACCGCAATCAGCAAGGCGCCGTTGGCGTGCGCCCAGTCGGTCAGCGCATCCACTTCTTCCAGCACGCCGAAGAAATTCGGCTGCGCCACCACCACGGCAGCGATATCCTCGCCCTGGTACTGCGCGAGACTCTCGATCGTGGTGTGACCGCCCTGCGCATCGTAGGGCACTTCCAGCAATTCGATATCCTGGTTGCCGACGATGGTGCGCGCGGTCTTGCGGTAGGCGGGATTGACCGTGGTCGGCACCAGGATGCGCCGCGACTTCGATTTGCGGTTGGCGCGAACCGCCATCAGGGCGGCTTCGGCCAGCGCCGAGGCGCCGTCGTACAGCGACGCGTTGGCGACATCCATGCCGGTCAGCGCCGTCATCATGCTCTGGAATTCGTAGATCAGCTGCAGCGTGCCCTGGCTGGCCTCCGCCTGGTAGGGCGTGTAGGCACTGTAGAACTCGCCGCGGGTGGTGATCTCCCACACCGCCGCCGGGATGTGGTGTTCATAGGCCCCGGCACCGATAAAGCACAGCGGACGACCGTCCTGGTCGGCGCGCTGCATCATCAGGCGGCTGATTTCCTGCTCGGTCATGCCGGGCGGAACAGCGTCCAGCCGGCGGCTGCCAAGGTTATCCGGAATCTCGTCGAACAACTGCTCGATGTCGGACACGCCGATGGTGTCCAGCATGGCCTGAATATCCTGTTCGGTATGGGGTATGAACGGCATAAGTCATTACTACCAGCTTGGAGCGCGCTCAGCCGCGCTATTCGGTTTCGATAAATTCCTGGTACTCGGTAGCATCCATCAGGTCAGCCAGGGCATCGTCGTCAGCGGGTTTGAGCTTCATGATCCAGCCGGCGCCATAAGCGTCGCTGTTGACCGCCTCGGGGTTGTCCGCCAGGTCTTCGTTCACCTGCACCACGGTGCCGGCGATCGGCGCATAAACGTCGGACGCCGCTTTCACCGACTCGACCACGGCGCAGGCTTCCTCGGCCTCCAGTTCCCGCCCCGGCTCGGGCACTTCGACATACACCAGGTCACCCAGCAGGCCCTGGGCATGATCGGTAATGCCGACGGTGACTGTTCCGTCATCGTTCATGCGCACCCATTCATGGCTCTTGCTGTATTTCAGATCGTCCGGCGCTTCGCTCATGTGACTCAGTCCTCTTGTTGATATCCGAAGTTAGATCTGTGCTTTCCCGTTGCGCGCAAAGGGCGGCCTGACGACGCGCGCGGCGAGCAGCTTGCCGCGAATCTCGACCTGACAGCTGTCGCCGGTCGCGGCCGGCACCCGCGCCAGCGCAATCGAGCGTCCGAGCGTGGGCGAAAAACTGCCGCTGGTGATTTCGCCTTCGCCGACCCCGGGCACCACCACCTTCTGATGATTGCGCAGCACACCGCGGTCTTCCAGCAGCAGGCCGACAAACTTGCGCGCCGGGCCGGCCTTGCGTTGCGCCTCCAGCGCGCCACGACCAATGAAATCGCGGTCTTCCGGATTCCAGGCCACCGTCCAGCCCAGACCCGACTCCAGCGGCGACACCGTTTCGTCCATATCCACGCCGTACAGATTCATGCCGGCTTCCAGCCGCAGGGTGTCGCGGCAACCCAGGCCACAGGGCTGCACGCTCGCTTCCCCGAGCGCATTCCACAATGCCACGGCAGCGCCTTCCGGCAGCATGATTTCGAAGCCGTCCTCGCCCGTGTAGCCGGTACGCGCCACGAACCAGTCACCGGCCTCGGCCCCGTAAAACAGGCCCAGCTCCGCTACCCGCGCGCGCGCGTCCTTATCGATCAATGCCAGCACCTTGTCGCGCGCCTCGGGTCCCTGCACTGCGATCATGGCCAGCTCGGGACGCTCGCTGACAGTCACGTCGAACACCCTGGCCTGCTCCGAAATCCACGCCAGGTCCTTGTCGCGGGTGGCCGAGTTCACCACCAGCCGGAACCAGCTCTCGTCCATAAAATAGACGATCAGGTCATCCAGCACGCCGCCCTGCTCGTTGAGCATGCAGCTGTACAGCGCCTTGCCCTTTTCCTGCAGCTTGTCGACATTATTGGCGAGCAGAAACCGCAGGAAATCGCGGGTCCGCTCGCCGCGCAAATCCACGACTGTCATGTGGGATACATCGAACATGCCGGCAGCGCGCCTGACGGCATGATGTTCCTCGATCTGGGAACCGTAATGGATGGGCATGTCCCAGCCGGCAAAATCCACCAGCCTGGCGCCCATGGCCTGATGTGTTGCGTAAAGGGGGGTTTTTTTGCCCATATTGACTGCGCGCACCGAAAACCTGTGTGTTTCCCGTCGCCTCAAATGCAGAAAGCGACGGGTCCATTAACGAAACCGTCGCCCCTCTGTCCGGTAACCTGAGAGTATGGGCGGTCCGTGAAACGACAGCGGATGCCTTCCCCTTCGGTGGGCCGGGGAAAATCCCGCGTGCCGCTCTCCAGAGTCAATCTGGCGTTAACCTGGGTATTCATGAACGACCTGCTGCGGACGCCGACAGGCCTCGTTACGGCAGTTCATGAATAGTCCAGGTCAAGCCTGCTGCTACGGTCCTTTTACCTGAGCGATTCCGGGCGGTTGCGCCTTCGGTGACCGGATTCAACCGGCTCTCTCCCGCAGCAGTCCTTGGACTGAGCCGAAACTATACCCCGCTGCTCCGGCCCAGCCAAGGGCGAAATCACGCCGCCGGCCGTCACTTGCGCTCGGGCCTGTTGTCAAACCCGGCGCCATGGCGCTCGTGATCCTCGATCGATATGCCGGTGGCGAGTTCCCTGGCGGCGGCGCTGTATTGCAGTCTCAGGCCCGCCAGCGTACGCAAACGCTGTTGCACGCGGCCATTGACGCTGTCTTCGGGAAAATTGCCTTCGCCATCGGCTTCACCGGCAGCGACGCCGGTGAGCAACTCGATGGCCTGATCGGCATGCTCGACGGCGTATACGCTGAACCTGCCGTCGCGCACCGCGTCGACCACGTTGTGGCGCAGCATCAGGTGTTTCATGTTACTCGTCGGCACCAGCACGCCCTGCTCACCGCTCAGACCACGTGCATGGCAGATATTGAAGAATCCCTCGACCTTTTCGTTGACACCGCCGATCGCCTGCACCTGCCCGTGCTGGTTCACCGAACCGGTGATCGCCAGCGACTGGCGGATCGGCAGCCCGGACAGCGACGACAGCAGCGCGCACAACTCGGCGAGCGAAGCGCTGTCGCCCTCGATTTCGCTGTAGGACTGTTCAAAGGTCAGACTGGCGCTCAACGACAGGGGAAAATCCGGCGCATAGCGCGCGCCCAGGTAGCTGGCGAGAATGAAGACGCCCTTGGAATGAATCGGGCCCGCCAGTTCCACTTCGCGCTCGATGTCCACCAGCTCCCCTTCACCGAGACGCGTGGTGGCGGTGATGCGCACCGGCACTCCGAATGCCGCCTCGGCGAGCTGAATCACCGAAATGCCGTTGATCTGGCCGACGTTCATGCCGGCGGTATCGATCATCACAGTGTCGCGCAGAATCGCCTCGTGCATGCGATCGCGCACCCGGTCGATGCGCTCCACGTGATAGTCGACGGAACGCCGCACGTCGTCCTGGCGCACCACCTCGTGGCCGGCCTCGCCCGCCCAGTAACTGGCTTCGCTGAGCAGGTCGGCGATGCTGCGCATATGAGTCGTGAGTTTCTCGCGATCACCGACCATGCACATGCTCTGCTCGATCACCGCGGCGATCGCGCCGCGATCGAACGGCCGCAGCCTGTTCTTGCGCACCAGCGTGGCGATCAGTTGCGCGTACAGCTGATCGTTGTCGGCGTTGCGGTCGACGTTGTCCTCGAAGTCCGCCGCCACCTTGAACAGTTCGAGAAAATCCGGGTCATAGGCGCACAACAGGTAATACAGCAGCCGGTCGCCGAGCAGCACCACCTTGACGGCCAGCGGAATCGGCTGCGGCTCCAGCGACACTGTGCTGACCAGGCTGAGCAATTGCCCGAGCGATTCGATGCGCACCTGCTTTGCGTACAGCGCGCGCTTGAGACCTTCCCAGGCATAGGGCTGCGACAGCAGTTTGCGCACGTCGAGAATCAGATAGCCGCCGCTGGCCGCGTGCAGCGCGCCCGGCCGGATCAGGGTGAAATCGGTGACCAGCGCGCCCAGGTGCGACATGTGTTCGATACGCCCGACGAGGGCGCCATAGGTGGGACTGTCTTCATACAGCACCGGCGCACCCTGGCTGTCGCCGTTATCCACGAACAGGTTGACCTGGTAGCGGCGCAGCGCGGCGTCGGGACTGGCTTCGAGCAGCAGTTGCGGACCGTCGCCCTTGTGCAGAAATGCCCCGACATTGGCGATCACATCGGTCTTCACTTCGTCCAGGTAGCTCAACACCTCGGGCAAATCCGCGTAGCTGGTCCGCAGGCTGTCGATCAGGTGACCGACGGCGTTCAGCGTGACCTCATGGTTGACTTCTTTTATGCGTTCCCGGCGCTGCCTGCTCCACTGCGGAATCTGTTTCTGCAGGATATCCTGCAACTGTGCCTGCAGGTTCTCCAGGGCGGCATCGATGCGTCGCTGCTCCTGTTCAGGAAGTTTATTGAACGCCTTGGCGTCGAGGACTTCATTGTTCTTCAGCGGTGCGAAGGTAAAACCGCCCGGCGTCTTGAACACCTTTACCTGGTGACCCTCCGCCGCCTCGTTCAGTTCGCGGAACGCGGTTTCCTGCAGCGCTTCGAACTCGTCATCGATCTGCTGAACCCGCGACTTGTAGTCATCGCTTTCGAATGCCGCCGGGATGGCGTTGCGCAGCTCTTCCACCAGCTGCTGCATGTCGTGCTGCAGCTTGCGCCCGCGCCCGGTCGGCAAACGCATCGCCAGCGGTTTGCCGCTGTCCTTGAAATTATTGACGTACACCCAGTCGTCCGGAGTCGCCGCCTGCGCGGCTTTCAGCCCGAGGAAGCGCGACACAGCGGTATGCTTCCCCGAGCCCGCAGGGCCCAGCACGTAGAAGTTGTAGCCGGAGTTCGGCATGCCGACGCCGAAACGCAGCGCGGCCAGCGCCCGTTCCTGGCCGATCATTTCACCGAGGTCCGGCAAGTCATCGGTGGTCTCGAACTGAAAAGCCTCCGGATTGCAGGAGGAACGCAGTTGTTCCGGCTGGAGCGATTTGATTTCCGTCATGGTTCTCGTTGGGTTCTTGTTCGCGGACAGGGCGACAGGCACCCGGGCAGTCCGTGTTCATTGGACATGGTGTCGGCTTTTTCCGCCTTGCGCCAGATCAATGTTCCTGATTGGCAAAGTATAGGCCTTTGGCATATACAACAAGTGAATGGTAACGCAACCTGCAGATCGCCCCGTTGCGACGCCGCGCTGGGAGCATTTTCCCCACGGCGCGGATGTCGGCGTGCGCGGCATCGGCGCGGATGTCGCGAGCGCTTTCGAGCAGACCGCCATCGCCATGACCGCGGTGATCACGGAACCGCAGCGGGTGCTGCCGCAAAAACCGCTGACCATCGTCTGCGAGGGGCCGGACGCGGAGTTGTTGCTGTACGACTGGCTCAACACGCTGGTGTACGAAATGGCGACGCGGCACATGCTGTTCAGCCAGTTTCACGTCGAGATCGACGGCGAGCGGCTGCGCGCCAGCGCCTGGGGCGAGAAGATCGACATCCCGCGCCACCAGCCGCGCGTGGAAATCAAGGGCGCCACCTTCACCGAGCTTGACGTTTCCCAATGCGCCGACGGCACGTGGCGCGCACAATGCATCCTGGATGTATAAACCTAGAAACCGCAGTTGAACGCGGAGGCAGCCTGTCATGGATACCGGTCTGTTCACACGCCTGTCCGACAACGAATGGCACATCGAGCCGCATGACGGCATGCGGGTGCCGGGGATCATCTACGCCAGCGAAGCGCTGATTCGCGACATGGATCACAAGGTCTATGAACAGGTGGTCAATGTCTCCACGCTGCCGGGCATCGTCAGTGCGTCTTATGCCATGCCCGATGCACACTGGGGGTACGGCTTTCCAATCGGCGGTGTCGCCGCCTTCGATGCCGATGCCGGCGGCGTGGTGTCGGCCGGCGGCGTGGGGTTCGACATTTCCTGCGGGGTACGCACCCTGACCACCGGCCTGCGCCGCGAACAGGTGGAAGCATTCAAACAGCGGCTGGCGGATGCGCTTTTCGCGTCGATTCCTGCGGGCGTCGGCAGCACCGGCCAGCTGCGCCTCGATGGGCGCCAGATGGACAGCATGCTCGCGGGCGGCGCCGCCTGGGCCGTCAAACAGGGTTATGGCCGGCCCGAAGACCTGGAGCGCATCGAAGAACAGGGTTGCATGGCGGGCGCGCAACCGGAGGCTGTGTCGGAGCATGCGAAAAAACGTCAGCGCGATGAAATGGGCACGCTCGGCTCCGGCAACCACTATCTCGAAGTGCAGGAAGTGGTAGAGCTGTTTGATGCCGGCGCGGCTGCCGCCTTCGGCCTGCGCAGCGGCGATGTGGTCGTCACCATCCATTGCGGGTCGCGCGGCCTCGGGCACCAGATCGGCACCGAGTACCTGAAGCACATGGCGATTGCCGCACAGCGCTACGGCATCAAGTTGCCCGACCGTGAGCTGGCCTGCGCACCGCTGCAATCGCCGCTGGGTCAGGAATATCTCGGGGTGATGCGCGCCGGCATCAATTGCGCGCTGGCCAACCGGCAGATCCTCACCCAGCTGACCCGCGACGCCTTTGAGCGCGTCATCCCCGGCGCCGATCTCGAACTGATCTACGATGTATCGCACAACACCTGCAAACAGGAAACCCACACCGTCGACGGCAGGCCGCAACAGCTGTTCGTGCATCGCAAGGGGGCCACCCGCGCCTTCGGACCGGGACATCCCGAGTTGCCCGCCGTGTTCAACGAAACCGGACAGCCGGTGCTGATCGGCGGTTCCATGGGTACCGCTTCATGGATCCTGGCGGGTCTGGCTGAAAGCGAAGCACGTTCATTTTCCTCCGCCTGTCATGGCGCCGGTCGCGCCATGAGCCGCCACCAGGCCGCGAAGCAATGGCGTGGCCGCCAGGTGGTCGATGAACTCGCGACGCGCGGCATCCTGATCCGCAGCCAGTCCTCGCGCGGCGTTGCCGAAGAAGCGCCGGGCGCCTACAAGGATGTGAGTGCCGTGGTGGACGCCGCCGAGCACGCAGGGCTGGCGCGCAAGGTGGCGCGGCTGGCGCCGATGGTTTGCATCAAGGGTTGATGGGCTGCAAGCCGTCTGCGATGCGCGTGACTGAGTCAATCACGACGACCGCAATCGCTGAGCAACCCGGCTTCTTCGACAACGAATGTAATGAGAAAAACAATCTAAAACGGTTGACCGGTTTCGCAACAACGGGGGTTGCATCTCAATGAAAACGGCGACCGAAGTCGCCGTCTCTGCTGATGCTGCTTGAAGGGTTATGCCGTTTTCTTTCTTGCGATACCTATCAGGACCAGTAAACCTGAGCCGAACAACCATACCGCCGCAGGCACCGGCACCGGGGTTGATCCGCCGAAGTAGGCGCTGGTTATAGTGCCCGCGCCCGGATCCACGTCCATGAAACCGGTTACGTGTGCCGCAAAGAACACGTTGCCCTCCCCGGCATTGCCACTCGATAACACCGCATAGTCGCTAACGGTATCCCCCAGGATCCCGGTGATACGAAAGCCCAGCGGGTCTGCACGGTTGCTGCCGGTACCGCTCTCGACGAAATCGAAATTGCCAAAGCCATCCTGGTTCGTATTCAGGCTGGTGCCCCACCCGGAGGGAAGCCCCACGATATTCGTTCCGGTCAGGGTTTGCGTCGAGTTGAAACCGAACGATTGGATACCGAAGTTCGTATCTTCGATGGAACTCAACGGTGAAAGTGTTTCAACCAGAAATTCAATGTCGCCAGGGCTGCTGATCGAGTCTGAAATCGTGACCTTGAGATAGTTGGTCCCGTCCGGCAGGAGCAGATTCTCGTTCGACTGATCCAGGAAATACGAGACGCTCGCGGCGCTGGCAACATTTGCTCCCACGCATAACATTCCCGCTGCAGCGCAGGCGGTTAGCCTTGCCAAGCTCAATTTCATTGCACTCCTCCACTCGTCCGTAAATCGCTTCCCGGCTTTGGCGCTTTTCTGTCGTGCCGGTGCAGTCATTTCTATTGACTGACTTGTGCAAGATCAAGCAAGAAACAAACCGGATTTTTGTTTTTACTGCATGAACAATCAGTTATCAAAGCACAGTGGCGCAGTGTTAGCGCAAACGTAAGCTTTCTCGACTACAAACGCCTGGGGAAACACTAACCCCAACAAACAAACTCTATTATAATCATGTTATTACGTACACTGCCAGACTCGGAGAGCAACTGTCAACGCATCCGACTGCTGGGGGGATGAAGATAAGATGAAGATAATAAGGGCCCGCTACAGAGCCGTTTCGGGTCGACATCAGGAAGCCATCGTCTCCAGAATCTCCACCGCATCCCCGACACGAATCGTACCGCCACTGCGCGGAATCAGGTTCTGCCCGAAGTACACACCGCTTTCGCCTTTGCGACGATAGGTCGAGAGCGTGCGCAAGGGTTCCTTATCGGGACCTTTTATCCCGGTGTCGGGATCAATCGTGGTGAACACGCAGCGCGAACAGTTTTTCACGCCTTCGAATTCGACCTCGCCGACGCGAATTCGGCGCCACGCGTCTTCGCCATAAGGCGCATCGCCATCGACGACCAGGTTGGGGCGGAAGCGGCGCATCGATACCGGCGTCGGCAAACGGCTGTTGAGATCGTTCAAAGACGCTTCGCTGATCAGCAGCAAGGGGAAACCATCCGCGAAGCTGACCTGGTCGCCGGGTTGCCCGTAATGCTGATTCACACCGCGCAGCAGATCGTCGGTCATTTGCACCAGACGGCATGGCAGGCCAAGGTAATCGGAGAACCATGCGTCGGCCTCCTTGCCGGCCAACACCGCGTCACAACGGTCTTTCCAGACAACGACCGGCATTGTCTCGCGGTTATCAGGATACAAAGGCAGTCGCAGACTGCCCCGTCCATTGACTGAAATCTCCAGCGTCGTATCGCCAATCCGTGTGTCGATAATGGCGAGACCGGGCTGCTGGCGGGCAGTGATGAATGTCCCTACGGCATCCACCAGCATCCAGCGCCGGTCCCACGGCAAGCCGCGCGGCAACACTTCGCTTTCGCGCAAGGCGATGCGACGCGTCGACTTGACGGGATAGATATTGATTTCGGTGACTTTCATGGATACTGGATACCCATTGCCGCCCGCATGATCTGGTGCTTGACCGGCGGCGCGGCATCGACCAGATTCAGCCCCAGGTTGCGCGCCCAGCGCAACGGCGCGACGCGGCTGCCGAACAGGTGCTTGAAGGCGTCCATGGCGGTCATCATCGCCAGGTTCTCGCCCTTGCGCGCGCGTTCGTAGCGCCGCAGCACCGCAAAGGCGCCGATGTCGCGCTGCTGCTCGCGCGCCGCATGCAGCACCGCGGCGAGTTCCCTGACATCGCTCAGGCCGAGGTTGACGCCCTGCCCCGCCAGCGGATGAATCACATGCGCGGCATCGCCGACCAGCGCGATGCGCGGCGCGACGTACTGTTGCGCATGCTGGCGGTGCAAGGGAAACAGGACGCGTTCTCCGCACGCCAGCACCGCACCGAGACGATGATCGAACGCCTGACTCAGCGTTGCGCAAAAAGCCTCGTCATCCAGCTGCAGCAAGCGTTGTGCCTTGTCGCTGGTGGCCGACCAGACGATCGACGAACGCCCGTCGAACAGCGGCAGGAACGCCAGCGGTCCCGTGGGAAGAAAACGCTGCCAGGCGGTTTGCTGATGCGGTTTTTCCGTGGCCACGACAGCCACCAGCGCCTGCTGGCCATAGTCCGATACCATGGCGTGAATGCTGGCGTAGTCGCGCACCCGGGAGTTTCTGCCGTCGGCGCCGACCAGCAAACCTGCGCTCAGCGTACGCCCGTCTTCCAGCAGGACCTGCTGCGCGTCACCGGCATCCGCGAAGTCCTGCACCCGCGCGGGACAAAAACGGCTGACGCCGGGAAGCGTGGCGATCACATCCAGCAAAGCCGTTTCGATCACCCGCGATTCGATAATGTGTCCGAGACAGGGCTCGCCCACTTCGGCGCTGTCGAAGTGGATTTCACCACTACCGCCGGCATCCCACACGTGCATGTCGCGGAACGGACCGGCGCGCGACTGCATGGCTTCCCAGGCGCCCAGTTGCGTGAACAACTGTTGCGAAACACGGGTAATGGCATACACGCGCAGATCGATGCTGTCCTGCGGCCAGTCGGTCACCGGTTCGCCCGCCTCGACGATGGCCACGCGGAATCCATCCTGCCCCAGCGCGGCCGCCAGCGTCAGCCCGACCAGCCCGCCGCCTACGATCGCCACATCGAAGCGTTGCGCGTCCACGCTCATGTTCACAATTCCACGCCCCGCGCCAGCCGCGGCAGGCGCCCGGCGCGACCCATGGTGAGGCGACCGAACCAGCGCTTGGCGGGCGGGCACAGGTCCAGCGCCAGCATGCCGGCGTCGCGCGCCCAGGCCAGTGGCGGGAACGGCTGACTGAAAATCCGCACCAGGCTGTCGGTGAAAGTCGCCACGCGACGCTGGTCGGCGCGGCGCCAGTCGGCGTAGCGCGCCAGCACGGCGGGGGCACCGATGTCGTCGCCGGCGCGGCGGGCATCGATCACCACTTCGGACAGCGCCGCGACATCGCGCAGGCCCAGGTTGAAACCCTGCCCGGCGATCGGGTGCAGGGTGTGCACGGCGTTGCCGATCAGCGCCAGGCGTTCGTGCACCGACTGTTCGGCGCGCAGCAGTTGCAGGGGATAGGCGTGGCGTTCACCGGCTTTCGAAAAGCGTCCCAGGCGCCAGCCGAAGCGTTGCTGCACGCGCGCCAGGAATGCGCTGTCTTCGAGCGTCATGATTTCATCGGCCTGTTCGGAATGCACCGTCCACACCAGCGCGCAACGGTTCTCCTGCATCGGCAGCAGGGCCAGCGGACCGCTGTCGGTGAAGCGTTCATACGCGACGTTGCGGTGTGGCAGTCCGGGCGTCACATTGGCAATGATCGCCGTCTGCCCGTAGTCCCGCTGGTGCGTCGCGATAGCGAGCTTTTCGCGCACCGCGGACTGCACGCCGTCTGCCGCGACCAGCAAACGGGTGCGGTGTTGCAGCACCCTGCCGTCGGCTTCGAGCTGCGCGGTCACAGCGTCGGCGGTGACGCTGAAGTCCAGCAGTTGCGCCGGCGCCAGCAGTTCAACCGCGGCAAGCTGGTTGAGCTTCGCGATCAGCGTATTGCCGAGCACCCGTGCGCTGGCCACGTAGCCCAGCGCCGCAACGCCTTCCTGCTCGCGCTGCAGGCGCGTGAAGCCGAAATGCCCGCGATCCGAGACATGAATGGTATGAATCGGGCAAACCTGGTCCGACAGACTGTCCCAGAGACCCATGGCGGAAAAAATGCGCTGCGAACCCTGCGCCAGCGCAATGCTGCGCTCGTCGTAATTGGGCTGTTGATTGACCCTGAACGGAAAGGCCTCGACCACCGCCACCCGCAGGCCGGCCTGCCCCAGCGCGCACGCCAGGCTGGCGCCGACCAGTCCGCCACCGACAATCAGAACGTCCGATTCGCTTTGCATGGGAGTTTGACCAGAGGCCTGATGACTCAGGCCATCAGGGCTTCGATTTCCTCGACCGTCTTGGGCACATTCTTGCTCAACACATCATAGCCGTCGCGCGTCACCAGCACATCGTCCTCGATACGCACGCCGATGTTCCACCATTTGCGGGCCACGCCCTTGCTGCCGCCCGCGATGTACAGACCGGGCTCGACAGTCAGCACCATCCCGGGTTCCAGCACGCGCCAGGCGTCGCCGACCTTGTAGTCGCCGACATCGTGCACGTCCATGCCCAGCCAGTGGCCGGTGCGGTGCATGTAAAAGCGCCGGTAGGACTGCTCCTTGATGAGCGCCGCCGGACGCCCCTTGAGCAGACCCAGTTTCACCAGGCCTTTGGTGAGCACCTTGACCGCCGCGGTGTGCGGGGCATTCCAGCTGTTGCCCGGATAAACTTCCTCGATGGCAGCCCGCTGCGCGTCCAGCACCAGTTCGTAGATGGCGCGCTGCGCCTTGCTGAAACGGCCGTTGACCGGGAAGGTGCGGGTGATGTCGGAAGCGTAATAGTCATGCTCGACGCCGGCATCGATGAGCAGCAGATCGCCGTCTTTCAGTTCGGCGTTGTTTTCCGTGTAATGCAGGATACAGGCATTTTCACCGCCACCGACAATGGACGGATAGGCCGGCACGCCGCCGGCCATGCGAAACTCGTGCAGGTATTCGGCTTCGAGCTGGTATTCCATCATGCCGGGCCGGCACGCCTGCATGGCGCGCTTGTGCGCGCGCGCGGCGATGTTGGCCGCCTGGCGCATCACCTGGATCTCCGCCCGGCTCTTGTACAGGCGCATGTCGTGCACGAAGTGCTCCAGCGACACGAACTCGTCGGGGGCGTGCTTGCCGGCGCGTGACTGGCTGCGGATCGCACTCACCCAGCCGATCACGCGCTTGTCGAATTCGGGCACGGCACCCATGTTGTAGAACACGCGTTCGCGGCTCTCCAGCAGGCCCGGCAGAATTTCGTCGATGTCGCCGATCGGGAAAGCATCGTCGGCGCCGAAACGCTCCACGGCGCCTTCGGGCCCGGCGCGACGGCCGTTCCAGGTCTCCATTTCCGCATCGCGCTCGCGGCAGAACAGCAGGTATTCGCCGTGCGGACGCCCCGGCACCAGCACCGCCACGGCTTCGGGCTCGGCAAAGCCGGTCAGGTAATAGAAATCACTGTCGGGACGAAACGGAAAATCGACATCGCGGTTACGCGACTGCTCCGGATTGGTAGGCAGTATGGCTATGGCATCGCTGCCCATCATGCGCATCAACTGCTTCCGCCGGCGGGCGAATTCTTTCGGGTCCATAAAACTCACTGTAAGGTCGCCGGGGTTGTGCCCGGCTGCAACTCTTCATAGACATACAGGATACCGACGCGAATATATTCCGCCAGCTCCTCGAAGGCGACCTGCTCCTGCTCGCCGGCATCCTCGAAATCGAAATCCACCCTGGAGAACTCGGCCAGGTCGCGGAGCAGTTCCTGCACATCGTCGGCGAGCTGCGTCTGATCGCTGCGCCCCGCCATCCCCAGGCCCGCGAGAAACCCCGAACACCAGTTCGCCAGCGCCTCGGTGCGCTCGGGCAGCGGCTGCGAATCATCGGGCAGCAGCAATTCGAAATCCAGGTCCGGGCTGTTCAGTTGCCCCAGCATCGACTCGTACAGCTTTTGCAGCAGGCCGAAGGCCTCTTTCTGCAGCACATCGCGGGGATTGAAATCCTCGAAAAACTCGCCAACCCAGATCTTCGGGTCGGCGAAGCCGCTGCCGCAGATCAGGCCGCAAACAAACCCGTGACATTCGGATGCACTGCACGAAGCTCCGCCACGCTGCAGGGCGTCCGCCACATCATCGTACTCAAGATCTTGATTTACTGACATTGTCGGATTATCGCATATCCGCAGCCGAACGCCGACATTGACGCTATTTTGACCCTTCACTATAGTGGCGCTATGTCGCAATCCACCCCGCAATCCGTTACCGAGCAGGAGCTTCGTAAACTCGAGGTGCGCCTGGAAGAGCTGGTGCGAAGCATCGAGCGTCTCAAGGAAGAGAACCGCTCGCTGCGCAACCAGCAGGAATCGCTGGTTTCCGAGCGCGCCAACCTGATCGAGAAAAGCGAGCTGGCCCGCAACCGGGTCGAGGCCATGATCAACCGTCTCAAGGCGATGGAGCAGGGCGCATGAGCGGCAACACCACGCCCACTCGCGTCCATATCCTGGACAAGGAATACCTCATCAACTGCCCGGACAACGAACGCGAGGCCCTGTTCGCGTCGGCGGAATACCTGAGCGTGAAAATGAAGGAAATCCGCGACACCGGCAAAATCGTCGGCGCCGACCGAATCGCGGTAATGGCCGCGTTGAACATGGCGCACGAATTGCTGGAACATCGACACAGCAAGGACGATTACCAGCTCGACATCAGCAAGCGTATTCGCGCCCTGCAGGACAAGATCGACCTGGCCCTGAACCGGGGCAACCAGCTGGAACTCTGAAGCGTCGGGCACGCCGCCATCGCGCGGCGCGACTTGTCAAGCACATGCCCTGTTGATCCGCGCAATCCCGCGGTTTGTTACCCGCCCCGGATAGGTTGTATAATACGCCCAACACCTTCTGCGGTGCGCGTTAGCGGTTGAGATCTCCTTGAGCCTAATTATTGTCCCCGGGAGTTGGCTTGCTAAGCCCGTGTGCATGTCCGCCATGTGTGGAAAGCCTTAGGTTTAGCACTCATTCCCACCTGAACTTCTGGTTCAAGGGCAATAGCTGCGACGGTATTCGCGGAAGGTGCCTGTTTATCGATTCATCACTGCCCGGCCTGGACAGATGCCAACCCGTTCCGAGCAACGCAAGCAGCTACGCGCGCGCCGCCGCGCCCTGACTGACACCGAGCGCCGGGAACGTTCCGAGGCACTGTCCCGACAGCTTGTCCGCCAACCGCTGTTTCGCAACAGCACCCGCATTGCAGCCTACCTTCCCGCAGATGGCGAAGTGGATACCGCGTGGCTCATCGAACGCGCCTGGCGCCTGGGCAAGCAGGTCTATCTTCCGGTGCTGGTGCCGTTTCTGCACAACCGGCTGTGGTTCGCGCGTTATGAGCCCGGCATGCGGCTGGTCAAAAACCGCTTCGGCATCGGCGAGCCGGAAATCGTTCACCGCCAGCGCATTTCCCCGCATGCCCTGGACCTGGTGCTGGCGCCGCTGGTCGGTTTCGACGCGCGCGGTAACCGGCTCGGCATGGGTGGGGGCTTTTACGATCGCAGCTTTGCGTTCCTGCTGTGCCGCAAACACCGGCTCAAACCCTCGCTGGTCGGGCTGGCCTTTGAATTCCAGCAACTGCCGCAACTGCCGGCGCAACCCTGGGATGTGCCGCTCACCGCGGTGGCGACCGATACGCAGTGGCACCGGTTCTGAAAAGGAAGCAACAATAATGAACTACTGGATCATGAAATCGGAACCCGATGTGTTCGGCATCGACCACCTGAAGAAAATGCCGAAAAAAACCGAACACTGGGACGGCGTGCGCAACTACCAGGCGCGCAACATGATGCGCGACGAAATGAAGAAAGGCGACCTGGTTTTCTTCTATCACTCCAACTGCGAAGAGCCTGGCATCGTCGGCATCATGAAAGTGGTGCGCGAGGCTTATCCCGACCACACCGCGTTCGATCCCGAGTCGAAGTATTACGATCCCAAAAGCGATCCGGACAATCCGCGCTGGTACATGGTGGACGTGCAATACCAGCGCCACATCAGACGCCTGATTCCGCTGACGGAACTCAAGCAGTACCAGGAACTGGAGGACTGTCCGCTGGTGCGCAAGGGTAACCGCTTGTCGATCATGCCGCTTAGCAAACAGCAGTGGGAATTCATCCTGGAGCTGGAAGACCTCAGCCCGGCCTAGACCGCTGTCCGCCGTTGCCGAGAAACAGCGAATAGGCGGGATTGCCGATTTCCTCGAAATACACATACCCGAGTTCGTCGAGAAACGCCTGAAAGCGCTTGCGATCCGCATCAGCCACCTGGATGCCCACCAGTACCCGTCCGTAGGCGGCGCCGTGGTTGCGGTAGTGAAAAAGACTGATATTCCAGCGTTTGCCCATGCTTGAGAGGAACTTCAGCAGCGCCCCGGGGCGTTCCGGAAATTCGAAACGGTAGAGAATTTCGTTTTCCACGTTGCGCGCACGACCGCCGACCATGAAACGGACATGGGTCTTGGCCATTTCGTTTTCCGTCATGTCGACCACCGGGTAGCCTTCCGCGCGCAGCGACTCCAGCAGCTCGCTACGCTCCTTCTCGCCGTCATTGAGCTGCACACCGGCAAACACGTGCGCGGCGCTGGCGTCGGCATAGCGATAGTTGAACTCGGTAATGCCGCGCTTGCCGATGGCCCGGCAGAAGCTGAGAAAACTGCCCGGACGCTCGGGGATGGTAACCGCGACCAGCGCCTCGCGGCGCTCGCCGATTTCGGCGCGCTCGGCCACGTGCCGCAGACGGTCGAAATTGATATTGGCGCCGCTGTTGATCGCCACCATCTGCTGCGACTTTATACCGGTGCGCTCCACGTATTTCTTGATGGCCGCCACCGCCAGCGCGCCCGCCGGCTCCACCATGGCGCGGGTATCGTCGAAAATATCCTTGGTCGCCGCGCAGATTTCGTCGGTGCTGACCAGGATCACTTCGTCGACATACTTGCGCGCCAGGCGATAGGGCTCCTTGCCTGCCTGCCGCACCGCGGCGCCGTCGGCGAATATTCCGACCTGGTCGAGCACCACCCGGCGCTTGAGTCGCAGCGCTTCGTACATGCTGGGCGCATCGTCCGGTTCCGCGCCGATGACGCGGATATCGGGGCGCAGCGCCTTTATATAGGTAGCGATACCGGCGATCAGGCCGCCGCCGCCGACCGGCACGAATACCGCGTGCAGATCATCACGATGCTGTCGCAGCAGTTCCATGGCGATAGTTCCCTGTCCGGCGATGACATCGGAATCGTCGTAGGGATGGATGAAAGTCATGTTGCGTTCGGCTGCGAGCTTCATCGCCTGTTCACAGGCCTCGTCGTAGGTGTCGCCGTGCAACAGGGTCTTGCCGCCCAGCGCCTGCACCGCCCTGACCTTGATCACCGGAGTGGTACGCGGCATGACGATCAGCGCCTTGATATTGCGATGCTGCGCTGCCAGCGCCACGCCCTGGGCGTGATTGCCGGCCGAGGCGGCGATAATACCGTTGGCGCATGCAGCCGCGTCCAGCTTTGCGATCTTGTTATAGGCGCCGCGCAGTTTGAAAGAGAACACCGACTGCAGATCTTCGCGCTTCAGCCACACCTGGTTGCCAAGGCGCTGCGACAGATTCTTCGCCAGGTCCAGCGGCGTTTCGCTGGCCACGTCATAGACGCGCGAATTCAGGATCATTTTCAGATAATTGTCAGCCATGACGCATGATACCTGCTGGATCGGGGTATGCGTCAATCGCCGTTGCTGCGAGCCGGGGTTTTTCAACCATCCCGGCCGCGACGGCCAATGTCTTTCCGTGCCTTCCGCCTGCGCCATCGCTATAATCGCCCGCATCAGTCAGCGGAGAGAACGGATGAACCAGGACGAACTCAAAAAGCAGGTGGCCGAGGCGGCTATTGAATACGTGGAGAGCGGCACCATTGTCGGTGTCGGCACCGGCTCCACCGCCAATCACTTCATCGACGCGCTGGCACGCATCAAGGGCAAAATCGACGGCACGGTAGCCAGCTCGGTGGCCAGCGCCGAACGCCTGAAAAGCCACGGCATTCCGGTCATGGACCTCAACGAGGCGGGGGAGCTTTCGCTCTACGTCGACGGCGCCGACGAAACCAACGACCAGCTGCAGCTGATCAAGGGCGGCGGCGGCGCGCTGACCCGCGAGAAAATCGTTGCCGGCGCCAGCCGCAAGTTCGTGTGCATCTGCGACGAAAGCAAACTGGTGAAGATCCTCGGCCAGTTCCCCCTGCCCGTCGAAGTCATCCCCATGGCCCAGAGCTTCGTGGCGCGCGAACTGGTGAAATACGGCGGCCGCCCGGAACTGCGCCAGGGCTTCACCACCGACAACGGCAACATCATCCTCGACGTCAAAGGGCTGGAAATCATGGAAGCCTGCAAGCTGGAAAGCGAACTGAACAATATTCCCGGCGTGGTGACCGTGGGGATTTTCGCCAACCGGCCCGCCGACGTGCTGTTGCTCGGCACCGCGAACGGCGTCGAGACGCGGACGGCCGGGTAAGGAGATTGCCGCGCTGCGCGCGCAATGACACTGGCATACCAGGTTTTCTGATCACAATAGAAGAGGACTATTCATGCGGGACTCTGTGAAATTCTTTCTGCTGGCCGCGATCGTAACACTGATCACCGCCTGCGGCGGGGGCGGTAGCGGCGGTGGTGACACGACCGTAGCCATTTCCAGCACGCCGGTTGCCATCACCCCTGCAAATGCCGAAACGGTGGCCGCGACCACCTTTGACGCGGCCATCGGTCTGGACGAAGCAAGTCTGGGCGCAAGCAGTATCGTCGGCGCCGTGACAACGACATCGAACGAGCCATTTGACCTGACCGACTTCGCGCAGCGCCAGTTGCAACGTGGCGCCCGGTTGTTCGCCGAAAGCAGCGGCGCACTGGCGACCGGCGTAATCATCAGCGGCAGCGAGCCTTGCTCCAGCGGTTCTTTCAGTTACACACTCGATGACGCTGACAATAACAGCGCGTTGTCCACCGGAGACTCGTTCAGCCTGCAATTCAACAGCTGCTCTGACGGCACCACGACCATCAATGGCGGTTTGAGCCTCACAGGCGTCATAGTCAGCGGTGATATCGAAACACCGGTAGCGCCCTACTCCGTGCAGGCGACATTTTCGTTCAACAATCTGAGCGTGAGCGAAAGCGGGGAAACCGCAACGGTAGCCGGTTCAATCACCATCAACCTGGGCAGCACGGACGGTGTGACGCTCACCAGCCAGCTTTCCGGCAGCAGCGTTCTGCTCACGGCGGGCGCAGACAGCGCGCGGATCAGCAACTTCAACTTCAGCGCAAGCGAGAATCTGAACACCGGTGCCTGGACGATTTCTGTCGATGCAACAATCGACAGCAATATCCAGGGGGGTCGTACTGTCCTGGTCACCATCACCCCGTTCGAGGGCTTTGACTTCGACGATCCCTACACCGGCGAGGCTCTGATAACCGGCGCCAACAACAGCAGTGTGCGCATCATCGTTCTCGACGCCGTGAACGTGCGACTGGAGGTCGACGAGGACGGTGACGGCACTGCCGAAACCACGATCGATACCACCTGGGCACAGTTGCGCAGCTGATCCGGTTCCGGCTGCCTGCAGGATCAGGGATCCTGTGGGCACCGTGACCAGACAATCTCCTCCCGATGAATGTCAGGTTACGGAATCGCTGCACCCATAGAACCCCTTCGGGGTTCATTACGGGCACCTTACCCTTTCGGGTCAAGGCATCGCGATGAGGCCGTTACGGCTGGCCTGCGTGTTCCTGTCCTGCACGCTTTGCCACCCGGCGTCGGCGGCGGATGGCGCCTGGCACGCCGGCGCAGGTGTTGCGCTGAAGCACATGCGTTTCGATGAATTCGGCCGGCAGGGATCTCGCCTGGTCCGCGAACAGGGCCTGCTGCCGGGCGTGCTGCTGAGCGCTGGATATACCGCGGCCGGCTGGGACCTGACGATGACCGGCGGCATATATGCCGGCGAAGTCGACTACGATGGGCAGACGCAGTCCGGCCAGCCGTTCGGCACCGACACCGACGAAACCTTTTACGAACTCGATGCCCTGGCGCGATACCGTCTTTCCCATCGACCCGCGCAAGCGTTGTCGCTGTACCTGGTAGCGAGCGCGGATACCCGCCTTTGGCGACGCCGCATCGAGGGCACGTCAACCGTCAGCGGGATCGATGAAGACTGGCGCTGGCAACGCCTGGGTGCCGGCATTGCATGCGACTATCGCACTGCGACCGCCGGCAGGTTCGCTGTCCAGGCGCGGATGCTGCGAACGCTGCAACCCCAGGTCGAAGTGCGATTTCATACCGGCCTTGATGATGCGGTTCTGGACCTGCAACAGCGTTATGGCTGGCGCCTGGACGCAAGCTGGTCAGGCAAAGTCGCGCCACTGACCGAGCTGACGCTCGCGGGATTTCTGGAACACCGGGAATTCGGCCGCAGCGCTGATGAAATACTGAGTACCGATGGCGTCGCGGCAGGGATCCTCTACCAGCCGGAAACCGAAACTTGGGAAGCCGGGATCACGGCGCAGCTTGTACGTCACTGGTAAAGGTATTGTGTTCGAGTCCAGCCGCCGTCAGCGCGATGCGTTGATCCGAGTCGAGGCTGCGCCGGCCGCTCTATACAGGCACCTGTACAAAAGCCTCCAGCTCCTGACGACCCTGCATCTGCCCGGTCACAGAAGCGCCCATTTTCGGCAGCTTGAGTATCTGAACGCCCTGGTCGGTGGTATCCAGCGGCAGGAAACCGCGCCGCAGAAACATTTGCATGGCCACCTGTGCCTGCGCGCCGCAGCGCGCGAAGATGTCCACGCGCGGATGCAGATGCGCCAGCAGCTCATTGTTCATGCGGCTGCCCTCGCCCTGCCCCCGGAACTCCGGAAGCACTGCGATCAGCCAGATTTCGTTGCCCGCGTCCGGCATGATGGCGCTGTTGATCAGGCAGCCTGCGAGCTTGCCGCCCGTCTCCCACACCAGCAACTGGGCGGCGACGTCTCCATCAAGACGTCTGCCCTTTTTGCGAATGTTGTTCAGATTCTTGCGCAATGCCGAGCGATAGGGTTCTTCGGCAAGACGGGGTTCGATGCGCCCCTCGCCGGCTTCGGCAACCAGCAGTTGATGCAGGATATCGATGTCTTCTGATCTGGCTGAGCGGAACAAATTACTGACCTCGTTATCGGTGAAGCTCTGGTGAATGCGTCATGCCGGAGTCGGAGACTACAACAAAACCCGCTCGATGCCACCCGCCCTGGCGCGTTCGATGAAGCGCTGCTGCCAGCGATCTCCGAGCATGCGGTTGGCGATTTCCACGACGATATAGTCGGTCTTCAGGCCGGTATCCTCTTCATAGCGCGACAGACCCTGCTGACAGGCCGGACAGGACGTCAGCAGCTTCACTTCACCCCCCTTCACCTTGTCGGCACCGGTAAATTCATGCACGCCCTGCTGCAGTTCCTGTTGCTTGCGGAAGCGGATCTGGGTTGCGATATCCGGACGCGCCACCGCCAGCGTACCGGCCTCGCCGCAACAGCGGTCCGACAGCCGCACCTCGGCGCCGCCCATCAGGCTGCTGGCGACCTGCAATGGCGCATATGTTTTCATCGGCGTGTGACAGGGATCGTGGTACAGGTACTGTTGACCCTCGACGCCATCCAGTTTCACGCCCTTTTCCATCAGGTATTCGTGAATATCCAGCAAGCGGCAGCCGGGGAAGATTTTCTCGAAGCGGTACTGCTGCAACTGGTCCATGCAAGTGCCGCAGGACACGATCACCGTCCTGATATCCATGTAGTTGAGCGTGTTGGCCACACGGTGAAACAGCACGCGGTTGTCGGTGCTGATGCGCTTGCCCTTGTCGTAATCGCCGGAAGAGGTCTGCGGATAGCCGCAGCACAGGTAACCGGGTGGCAGCACCGTCTGTGCGCCGACATCATAGAGCATGGCCAGCGTCGCCAGGCCGACTTCGCTGAACAGGCGCTCGGAACCGCAGCCCGGGAAATAGAACACCGCGTCCGATTCCTCGTTGACCCGCTCCGGGTCGCGCAGGATCGGCACCACCTTGTCGTCCTCGGCGCCGAGCATGGCGCGCATGGTCTGGGTCGGCAATCCGCCAGGCATCGGCTTTTTCATGAAATGCACCACCTGCTCGGTGAGCGGTGTGGCGCCGGTGGTCGACGCGGGCAGCCGCTGACTGCCGCGGTTGACCAGCTGACCCAGCATGCGGTGCGCCAGGCGCTGGCCCTTGTAGCCCCATTCGATCATGGCCTTGCGCATCAGCTTGATGGTGGTCGGGTCGGTGACATTGAGAAACGCCATCGCCATCCAGCTGCTGGCGTTGAAATGCTTCTTGCCCTGTTCGCGCAGGATGCTGCGCATTTTCACTGACACGTCGCCGAAATCGATGTTCACCGGGCAGGGATTCAGGCACTTGTGACAGATGGTGCAGTGATCGGCCACGTCGTTCATTTCATCGAAGTGCCGCGTGGAGATGCCGCGCCGCGTCTGCTCCTCGTACAGAAAGGCTTCGATGACAACACCGGTGGCAAGTATCTTGTTGCGCGGCGAGTACAACAGGTTGGCGCGTGGAATGTGGGTGTTGCACACCGGCTTGCACTTGCCGCAGCGCAGGCAGTTGCGGATATCGTCGTTGAGCGAACCGAGCTCGCTGGCCTCCAGCAGCAAGGCTTCCTGCTGCACCAGTCGCAGCGACGGCGTGTAGGCATTGTCCAGCCCCGAGCCCTGCAGCAGCTTGCCGCGGTTGAACAGGCCCTGCGGGTCGACCTTTTCCTTGTAAACCCTGAACGCCTCGACAGCCTCGGGTTCGAGGTAGCGGATCTTGGTCAGGCCGATGCCGTGCTCGCCGGAAATCACGCCGTCGAGCGCCTTTGCCAGCGCCATCACCCGGCCGACGATGCGCTCGGCTTCGTGCAGCATGACGTAGTCGTTGGAGTTGACGGGGATGTTGGTATGCACGTTGCCGTCGCCGGCGTGCATGTGCGTGGCGACGAACAGGCGACCCGAGCGTATGCCGGAATGAATCCTGTCCAGCTTGTCGCGCACCGGTTCCAGCTCGCGGCCACCGAAGATTTCCTTGAGCGGCCGTTCGACATCGCGGCGATAGGAAATGCGCAGGTCACGGCGCAACAACAGGTTGATCAGCCGGTCGCCGGGCCTGAGCGCGGCACGGATGGCGTCGTCGAACAGGTGTCCGCAGTCCGCGGCCGGGGTTTCGAAATTGTCCAGCAGGCTGCGCCAGCGTTCGCCGACCTGTTGCAGATGCGCAAGCGCGGCCTGCTGCTTGCCGGCGAGGATGTCGCGGTTCTCGCTGCTGCTCAGGTAATCTTCGTGCTGTTTCAGTTCCGGGAGGCTGCCACTGAGATACTCGCGCACCGCCTCGATCATGTCGAGCTTGTTGCGGATCGAGTATTCGATATTGATGCGCTCGATGCCTTCGTTGTACTCGGACAGCCGGTCCAGCGGAATCACCACGTCTTCGTTGATCTTGAAGGCGTTGGTGTGCGCGGCGATGGCGGCGGTGCGGCCGCGGTCCAGCCAGAACTGACGGCGCGCTTCCGGGCTGGTGGCGATAAAGCCTTCGCCGCCGCGCCGGTTGGCAAGCCGCACCACGACGGACGCCGCTTCCGCGACATCGTTTTCCACATCGCCGGCGATATCGAGCAACAGCACCATTTTCGGCAGTTCGCGGCGCGGCGCCTTGGTGCTGTATTTCACAGCGCGCACATAGCGTTCATCCATGTGCTCCAGCCCTGACATGACCACGCTGCCGTGAGCGTCGAGGTAATTCTTGGTCTCGACAATGGCGGGAACCGCTTCGGACACATCAGGACCGAAGAACTCCAGGCACACAGTGCGAATGAATGCCGGCATGCGGTGCAGCACGAACACCGCCGAGGTGATCAGCCCGTCGCAGCCTTCTTTCTGGATGCCCGGCAGGCCACCGAGAAACTTGTCGGTGACGTCCTTGCCCAGCCCCTGTTTGCGCAAGGACCGGCCCGGCATTTCCAGCAACTCGGGTTCGCCTTTGGGTGTTTTGCCATCGGCTTCGAAACGGCTGATGCGGAAACGCACGGTTTCCTGCTCGTGGATCTTGCCCAGGTTGTGATC
>JAGFJP010000051.1 GCA_024102665.1 Thiogranum sp.
GGCTTGCGCGACAAGCTGCTCGCCGCCCGCGAAGAGGCGCGGGCCCTGGTCGCCTGGAGCGCGGCGCTGCGGCTGCCCGACGACCAGCAGGCGTTCTGCAGCGTGGCGCTGCGCCACGCCGATGAATATGCGATGAACGAAGGCCGGCTGGTCTCCAGCGAAGGGCTCGACATCGCCGTCGAGAACTTCGAACAGCATTTCGCAGAGTTCCAGACGCCGCATTCCACCGCGCTGCACGCCAGCCTGCACGGCGCGCCATACCTGGTCGGGCCCCTGGCGCGAATCAACCTGAATTTCGATCGTCTCCCTGCAACGGTGCAGGACGCGCTGCGCGACACCGGGATCGCGTTTCCGAGCCGCAACATGTTTCACAGCATTGTCGCGCGCGCCGCGGAAATCCTGTTCGCCGTCGAAGAGGCGCTGGCGATTGTTTCGGCGCCACCCGATCGGCGCGTTGCCGCGGTCGAAGTCACGCCCCGGGCGGGCACCGGCTTCGGTTGCACCGAGGCGCCGCGCGGCACGCTCTGGCACAAATACGAAGTCGATATGAACGGCCGCATTCGCTACGCGCGCATCGTGCCGCCGACCAGTCAGAACCAGGCGCGCATCGAGCAGGATCTGACATCCGCCCTGCAGGCGTTCGGCCTGCACCGGGACGAAGTCGCGCTGCGCCTGCACGCGGAAACCGTGGTGCGCAACTACGACCCCTGCATTTCCTGCGCGACGCATTTTCTCAAGCTCAATCTCGAGCGCGCCGGCAAGTGACAGAGATCCTGATCATCGGTCTGGGGTCGGAGCACGGCGCGGATCGCGCCGGCTGGCAGGCGATCGACGCCTTGCAGCGCTCGGACTTCGCCACGCGCTTTCCGCCCGGCCTGGTGGCGCTGCTGAAAATCGCCTCACCCACGGAACTCTATCAACACCTCGAGCCCTGTCGCTTCGCCATCCTGATCGATGCCATGCCGGGCCCGCCCGGGCGGCTGACGTGGCTGAGCGCGGACGACATCCGGCAGCGCGACGACCTGTTTTCTGTGCACGGCATCGGGGTCGGCGAAATGCTGGGTTTACTGGAAACCCTGCCGCCGCAACCGCCCCGGGTGCAGGTGCTGGGCATCGGGGTCGAAGCAGGCAGCGCCGCCAGCCCGCTCGATGCCGGCCGCGCAGCGGCGTTGTGCCTGCTGCGCGGGCGCGTTGAACAGGCCGTGCTGCGCTTTCTGGCCGCCAGCCGCACCCGGCAACCGTCTCGTAACGAACGGTGATGAGAAATGCGCGCTAAACCAGTACCATTAAGCGCTTTCAAAATCATCCGACCAAGCAGTTTTCATTCATGGCTAGACTTTTCTGGACCGGCAACGAGCGATTGCGATTTCTGCGCAGCGTCGGCTGGTGGCTCGAGGCGGCGATGCTGCAGCTGTTCTGGTGGGTGGTCACGCCGCTGTCGCCGCCTCGTGCCGCGGCGGTCGGACGCTGGTTGCTGGGCCGCATCGGACCGAAAGCAGCCAAGCACCGCCATGTGCTCGCGAACCTGTCCATGGCCAATCCTGACAGGAGCCGCGAGGAAATCCGGCAACTGGGCCGCGAGGTGTGGGAGAACCTGGGCGCCGTGCTGGCGGAGTTTCCGCATCTCGGGCGCATCACCGGCGCTGATGGCGGCGATGCGGCGATTGAGGTGGTGTGCAATAACCGCGATGCGGATTTCCTGGCCGCCGCGAAACCCTGCATCTTCGTCGCCGCCCACCTGGGCAACTGGAACCTGTCGATATTCGGCATCCGCTCCCTCGGCTACCCGGTCGACGTGGTGTACAGCCCGCTGAGCAACCCCTATCTGGACAGGATGGTGCTGGAAAAGCTCGAGGTGCTGTCGAGTGGGTTCATCACCAAGCAGAATGCCGCGCGCCCGATGATCAAGGCACTCAAAAGCGGCCGTTCCGTCGGTCTGCATGTGGATGTGCGTGTCGACGGCGGTGAACTGTTTCCCCTGTTCGGCGCGCCGGCCACGACGACGACGGCGCCGGCCTGGCTGTCGCAGAAAACCGGCTGCGCGATCGTGCCCATCCAGACCCGGCGGCTGCAAGGCGATCGTTTCCGGGTAACCGTATTTCCGGCGCTGCAGCCGGTATCCGACAGCGTGCCGCCGGAAGAGGCGATACGGGAGACAACTGCTGAAATGAACCGCGCCATCGCGGCGCTGATCGCCGACAACCCCGGCCAATGGATGTGCACCAAGCGGCGCTGGCCGCGCAATGTCATGGAGGAGCGCGGGGTTTACTGAACCGGTGGCGCCGCAGCGCCATCAGCGCATCGCTGCCTATGTCCGACGAGCCACCGAATACGACGAGCGGCAGACCCGGCGTGCTGCTGGCACTGCGCTGGGCCTGCGAGGCGCTCATGCTGCAACTGCTGTGGGGGCTGGTGACGCTGATGCCGGTCGACCGCGCCTCGGCAACAGGGCGGCGCATCATGGCATGGATCGGACCCAGGACGGCCAAGCATCGCCATGTGCTCGCCAACCTGCGCATGGTCTGTCCGCAATGCAGCCACCAGGACATCGAGCGCCTGGCCACCGGCGTCTGGGGCAACATCGGCGCGGTATTCGCCGAATTCACCAAGCTGCCGTTGTTGACCGATCCGCGCCGCAATCAACAGCGGCTGGAAATGGTTTACACACCGGCGGCAAGCGAAGTCCTGCGCAGCGGCAACCCCTGCGTGTTCGTCAGCGCGCACCTGGCCAACTGGGAAATGCTGGGCTATGCCGTGAACCGGGCGGCCGGTGCGGTGGATGTCATCTACAACCCCCAGCCCAATCCCTGGCTTGAAAAGATCGTGCAGAAGCGTCGTCGGGTCCTCGGCTGTGGCTATGTCGGCAAGGTCAACAGCGTGCGCCGATTCTACAACCTGCTGCAGCATGGCCGGTCGGTCGGCCTGATGGTCGACGTGCGTGTCGACGGCGGCGCATCGCTGCCGTTTTGCGGCGCTGACGCCAGCGTAACCACGACGCCCGCGTGGTTGTCGCTGAAAACCGGCTGCGCGATTGTGCCGGTGCAGGTCGAGCGGATTCGCGACGCCCGTTACCGGGTTACTTTTCACGCGCCGTTGCGCAGCGAACGCGGCGCCGGCGAAACGCGCGATGACGCCATATTGCGCACCACGCGCGACATCAATGCACGGGTCGAAACCTGGGTCAAGGCGCATCCGGGTGAATGGTGGTGCACCAAGCGGCGCTGGCCGAAAGACATTATGAAACAGCGCGGTGCCTATTCCGACGCGTCCTGATCCGTCATCACGCACCTGTTCTCAAGTCGTTAAATGCAAGAGCATTTCCGCCGCGCCGCCTTGGCATGCAGCGGCGCATCTTGTACAATTCGCACTGTTTCGCAGCCCCGGCCCGGTGGCGCGAGGCTGTCCGGCAAATCTGCCCTATCGACCATCACAACTCCACGGTTGGAGGTTCTCTTGACGACATCGGCCTTGTTGGCCCTGGAAGACGGCAGCCTGTTCCGGGGCCGCTCAATCGGTTCGGCTGGCCAGAGTGTCGGTGAAGTGGTGTTCAACACCGCGATGACCGGTTACCAGGAAATTCTCACGGATCCTTCCTATGCGCGTCAGCTGGTGACGCTCACCTATCCGCACATCGGCAACGTCGGCGTAAACCCGGAAGACGAAGAGTCTCCGAAAATCCAGTGTGCGGGTCTGATCATCCGCGATCTGCCGTTGTGCTACAGCAGCTGGCGCGGTCGCGGCAGCCTCGATGATTATCTCGCGCAGCAGGGCGTCGTCGGCATCGCCGACATCGACACCCGTCGCCTGACCCGCATCCTGCGCGAAAAAGGCGCGCAGAACGGCTGCCTGGTGGCCGGCGAAAACATCGATGAAGAAGCGGCGATCGCGGCCGCGCGGGCGTTTCCCGGACTCAAGGGCATGGACCTGGCGCGCGAAGTCACCACCTCGACAAGCTACAGCTGGACCCAGGGCACCTGGACGCTGGCAGACGGGCTGCCGGCCGACACGGCCGATGAAAAGCTGCCGTACCACGTGGTGGCCTACGATTACGGCGTCAAGCGCAACATTCTGCGCATGCTGGTGGACCGCGGCTGCCGCCTGACTGTCGTGCCGGCGACGACGCCTGCCGCCGAGGTGCTGAAGCTGGACCCGGACGGCGTGTTTCTCTCCAACGGTCCGGGCGATCCCGAACCCTGCGACTACGCAATCGCCGCGATTCGCCAGATTATCGATACCGGCATGCCGGTGTTCGGCATCTGTCTCGGCCACCAGCTGCTGGCGCTGGCCAGCGGCGCGCGCACTGTCAAAATGAAATTCGGCCACCACGGCGCCAACCACCCGGTGCAGGATCTGAACACCGGTGAAGTGATGATCACCAGTCAGAACCACGGCTTCGCCGTCGACGAGCAGAGCCTGCCGGCCAACCTGAGCGCTACCCACCGTTCACTGTTCGACAAGTCCCTGCAGGGCATTCACCGCAGCGACCGGCCGGCGTTCAGTTTCCAGGGCCATCCCGAAGCCAGCCCCGGCCCCCACGATGTCGGCGGCCTGTTCGACCATTTCATCGAGCTGATCGAAGCACAGCGCAAACAGCAAAAAGTCCAGAGCTCGTGATCGGGTTCCGGCCATTGAGAATCATTCATGCCGAAACGAACTGATATCCACAGTATTCTGATTATTGGCGCCGGTCCCATTGTGATCGGTCAGGCGTGCGAGTTCGACTATTCCGGCGCGCAGGCCTGCAAGGCGCTCAAGGAAGAGGGCTTCCGGGTTATCCTGGTGAATTCCAATCCCGCCACCATCATGACCGATCCCGCCAGCGCGGACGCCACCTATATCGAGCCCATCAAGTGGCAAACCGTCGCGCGCATCATCGAGAAAGAGCGCCCGGATGCCTTGCTTCCGACAATGGGCGGACAGACCGCGCTCAACTGCGCGCTGGATCTGGCGCGCGAAGGCGTGCTGGAAAAATTCGGCGTGGAAATGATCGGCGCCACGCGCGAAGCCATCGACAAGGCGGAAGATCGCGACAAGTTCCGCGTCGCGATGCAGAAAATCGGTCTCGACATGCCGACTGCGGCCATTGCCCACAGCATGGAAGAGGCCATGCAGGTGCAGGCGCGCATCGGATTTCCGACCGTTATCCGGCCGTCCTTCACCATGGGCGGCAGCGGTGGCGGCATTGCCTATAACAAGGAAGAGTTCGTGGAGATCTGCGAGCGCGGACTGGAACTTTCGCCGACCAACGAGCTGTTGATCGAGGAATCGGTGCTCGGCTGGAAAGAATACGAAATGGAGGTGGTGCGCGACCGCAAGGACAACTGCATCATCATCTGTTCGATCGAGAATTTCGATCCGATGGGCGTGCACACCGGCGATTCCATTACGGTGGCGCCGGCGCAGACGCTCACCGACAAGGAATACCAGATCATGCGCGACGCCTCGCTGGCGGTATTGCGCGAAATCGGTGTAGACACCGGCGGCTCCAACGTCCAGTTCGCGATCAATCCCGACAACGGGCACATGATCATTATCGAAATGAATCCGCGCGTGTCGCGCTCCTCGGCGCTGGCGTCGAAGGCAACCGGGTTTCCGATCGCCAAGGTCGCGGCCAAGCTTGCCGTGGGCTACACCCTGGATGAGCTGCAGAACGAAATCACCGGCGGCGCCACCCCGGCGTCGTTCGAACCCAGCATAGATTACGTGGTGACCAAGATCCCGCGTTTCACGTTCGAGAAGTTTCCCAGGGCGCAGAACCGGCTGACCACGCAGATGAAGTCGGTGGGCGAAGTGATGGCCATCGGCCGCACTTTCCAGGAATCCATGCAAAAGGCGCTGCGCGGCATGGAAACCGGCATCGATGGTTTCGACGAATTCGCCGACCTCGGTGCCGAGGGCGCCATGGATCTCATCCGTCGCGAACTGCGCGAACCGGGCGCTGACCGCGTCCTTTACCTGGGCGATGCCTATCGCGCGGGCATGACGCTGGAAGAAGTTCACACGCTGACCAATATCGATCCCTGGTTCCTGGTGCAGATCGAGGAACTGATTCGCCTGGAAGACGAAGTGCGCGAGCAGGGTATCGCCGGGCTCGACCGCGAGCGTGTGCGCGCGCTCAAGCGCAAGGGTTTTTCCGACCGGCGGCTGGCGAAACTGCTGGCCATCGACGAGTCGGCGTTCCGCAAATTGCGCCACGAGTTCGGCGTTCGTCCGGTTTACAAGCGCGTCGACACCTGCGCGGCGGAATTCGCCACCAGCACGGCTTATATGTATTCCACCTATGAAGAGGAATGCGAAGCAGCACCCAACGCGCGCGAAAAGATCATGGTGCTGGGCGGCGGCCCGAACCGCATCGGCCAGGGTATCGAGTTCGATTACTGCTGTGTGCACGCCGCGCTGGCCATGCGCGAAGACGGCTACGAGACCATCATGGTCAACTGCAACCCGGAAACCGTTTCCACCGACTACGATACCTCGGACAGGCTGTACTTCGAGCCGCTGACGCTGGAAGACGTGCTCGAAGTGATCCACCTGGAACAGCCCAAAGGGGTGATCGTGCAGTACGGCGGACAGACGCCGCTGAAGCTGGCGCGCGCTTTGGAGAAGGCCGGCGCGCCGATTATCGGCACCACGCCCGATTCCATCGACCTGGCCGAAGACCGCGAACGTTTCCAGAAGATGATCCAGGAACTGGGCCTGTTGCAGCCGCCCAACCGCACCGCGCGCAGCGTGGATGCCGCCATCGCGCTCGCCGACGAAATCGGTTATCCGCTGGTGGTCAGGCCGTCCTATGTGCTGGGTGGCCGCGCCATGGAGATCGTCTATAACGAGGAGGATCTGCGCAGCTACATGGCGGTCGCGGTCAGCGTTTCCAACGAATCGCCGGTGTTGCTGGACCGCTTCCTGAACGACGCCATCGAAGTGGATGTCGATGCCGTGTGCGATGGCGAAAACGTGCTGATCGGCGGCATTATGCAGCACATCGAGCAGGCCGGGGTGCACTCGGGTGATTCCGCCTGTTCCTTGCCCGCCTACAGCCTGAGCACCGTGATGCAGGACCGTCTGCGCGAGCAGATGCGCGCCATGGCGAAAGCGCTCAACGTGGTCGGACTCATGAACGCGCAGTTCGCCATCCAGGGCGCCGACATCTACGTGCTGGAAGTCAATCCACGCGCCTCACGCACTGTGCCCTTTGTTTCCAAGGCCACCGGCCTGCCGCTGGCCAGCATCGCCGCGCGCTGCATGGCCGGAACTTCGCTGGTCGAGCAGGGTGTCACCGCGGAACGCGTGCCGCCGTATTTTTCCGTCAAGGAAGCGGTGTTCCCGTTCGTCAAGTTCCCGGGCGTCGACCCGCTGCTCGGACCGGAAATGAAATCCACCGGCGAAGTGATGGGCGTCGGCCGCAGTTTCGGCGAGGCTTTCGCCAAGGCGCAGCTCGGCGCCGGTGAAGACCTGCCGCGCTCGGGCAGGGTGTTTATCAGTGTGCGCAACGCGGACAAGCCGGATGCTGTGCAGGTGGCCGCGGAACTGGCGAAACTGGGTTTCCGCATTGTCGCCACCCGCGGTACCGCCAACGCCATCAGCGCCGCCGGGATTCCCTGCGAAGTGGTCAACAAGGTCACCGAAGGGCGCCCGCACATCGTCGACATGATCAAGAACGAGAAGATTGATCTGATCGTGAATACCACCGAGGGTAAACAGGCGATCGCGGATTCCTACACCATTCGCGGCGCGGCCTTGCAGCACAAGGTCGCCTACAGCACGACCATCGCGCACGCTTATGCGACCAGCCTGGCGCTGGCCTGCATCGATTCGCCGGCGGTGGAACGTCTGCAGGATTTGCATCAGGAGCAGGTGGCATGAAAAAGGTTCCCCTGACCAAACGCGGTGCCGAACAATTGCGCGCCGAGCTGCACCAGCTGAAAACCGTCGACCGTCCGCGCATCATCGCGGCCATCGCCGAGGCCCGTGCTCACGGCGATCTGAAGGAAAACGCCGAATACCACGCGGCGCGCGAACAGCAGAGCTTCGCCGAGGGACGCATCAAGGAAATCGAAGGCAAGCTGTCGCACGCGCATATCATCGACGTCGCCGCGCTGGACGCCGGCGGCAAAGTGGTTTTCGGCGCAACCGTGGACCTGGCCGATGAAGACACCGGCGAGGAATACACCTACCAGATCGTCGGCGAAGATGAAGCGGACATCAAATCGGGTCGCATCTCCATCGCATCGCCCATTGCCCGCGCCCTGATCGGCAAGGAGGAGGGCGATATCGCTACCGTAAGGGCGCCCGGCGGCGACAAGAATTTCGAAATCGTCGAAGTCCGCTACGAATAGTACTGCGTCGATTTCCTGTTGAAGGGGTGCCAGGGTTGCAGACCGTTTCCCGACTGGCGATTGGTGAACGCATTGTGCTGACCCTGTGGGTCGGTGGCCTGTGGACTATTGGTTATATCGTTGCGCCGGCGCTGTTCGCCAACCTCGAAGACCGGGCCCTTGCCGGTACGCTCGCCGGTGTCATGTTCGAAATCATCGCCTGGATCGGGCTTGCCAGCGGTCTGTTCCTGCTGCTGGCGAACCAGATCGAATCCCGCGGTAATCGCATCAACTGGCGCACGCTGGTACTGCTGGCGATGCTGGTGCTGGTAACGATCGGTCAGTTCGTGCTGTCGCCGATGATTGCTGAATTGCGTGTTGCGGGCGAGGCCGGCACGCCGGCGTTTGCCCGGTTGCACGGCATCGCCTCGGTGGCTTACCTGGTCACCAGCCTGCTCGGACTGGCGCTGGTTATCGCGCCCGGGAAGAGCGTCGGTACGGCTTGATCAAAATCAAGTATCAGTGCATTAGAAAATAATAAACTGCCTCCGTTGTTAAATTTCCGGAAGGTGGTATCGCTGTGAAAAACGTTATTAAAACAAGTCTGTTACACAACATACTTAAGGCAAATATTGCTTTTGGCGTCCTGCTCTTTATCGGATCGGTGTACTTCATGATCACCGGTGAATACGCCAATCTCGCCATGCGCCAGCACACGGAATCCATATTGAACATGGTTTCGATCGGTGGGCTCATCTACAGCGTGGTGTTCTGGTACCTCGATCTGTATTTCAATCCGCCGTTCCCCGCTTCCCGGACCTGAGCTGGTTCTTGCTTCATGGCGGGGGGAGTGTGTACGTCCCCGCCATCGCGCGCGCAGCGCGGCAATCTCAAAGGGCGCAGTCCCGGTCAGAAGATTGCCGCGCTGCGCCCGCAATAAGGAATGCCGCCGGGCGCTGTTGGCGCCCGGCGGCGCATGTGCGTACAATACGCGGCGATCCCGGGGTGGGTTTGAGCGTTTTTTCGCGCGTCAAAAGGGATCTTCCTGTTGATTGCTTCCGCACTGGAGTTTCAGAGAGTTGGCAATAGATTTTGCGCTGGCAGCCGTGCTCGCCGCGTTGGGCTCGTCGCTGGTCTCGACGGCTGCGCATAAGGTTCCTTCCGTACTGCGGTACCTGGCCTTTCCCCTGCTCGCCGTCAGCGGCGCGGCGGCGACGGTTGCCGGCTTCATGGTGATGGGAAACGGCGAAGTGCTGGTGACCACGCTGCCGGTCGGCCTGCCGTGGCTGGAATGGCAGATACGCGTCGACGTGCTCAGCGCGCTGTTCCTGACGATTATCGGGATCGTGACCTTCGCCGTGGCGATATTCGGTCCCGGCTACGTGCGCGAATATGAACACGGCCAGCACCCGCTTGCCCAACTGGGCATTTTCACCGGCCTGTTCATCACCGGCATGTTGCTGGTCGTCATGGCCAACGACGCCTTCCTGTTCATGATCGCCTGGGAGCTGATGTCGCTCTCCAGTTATTTTCTGGTGATGTTTCACCACGAGCAGGCGGCCAACCGCCGCGCCGGTTTTCTCTATCTGCTGATGGCGCACGTCGGTGGCCTGGCGATCCTGCTGGGCTACGGCGTGCTGGCGACCTTCGGCGACGGTTTCAGTTTCGACGCCATGCGCGCCGCGCCTTTGACGCCGCTGTGGGCCAGCGTTGCATTCGCGCTCACCTTTGTCGGCTTCGGCATGAAAGCGGGCCTGGTGCCGTTGCACGCCTGGCTGCCCGAGGCGCACCCGGTGGCGCCGTCGCACATTTCCGCGCTGATGTCCGGCGTCATGCTCAAGGTCGCGATCTATGGTTTCATCCGCGTCACGCTGGATCTGATCGGCGACGTGCATTGGGGCTGGGGCGTGGTGGCGCTGCTGATCGGCAGTATCTCGGCATTGCTCGGGGTGCTGTATGCGCTGCAGCAGAACGATCTCAAGCGCCTGCTGGCCTATTCATCGATCGAGAACATCGGCATTATCTTTCTGGCGCTGGGCATGGCGCTGGTGTTTCTCGGCACCGGTCTGCCGAAGCTGGGCGCCATCGCTCTGGTGGCCGCGCTGTTTCATACCTTCAATCACGCTATTTTCAAAAGCCTGCTGTTCCTGGGCGCGGGTAACATCGTGCAGCGCACCCATGAACAGAATCTGGAGCGCATGGGCGGTCTGCTGACGCGCCTGCCTTATACGGGGTTCTTCTTCCTGATCGGTTGCATGAGCATTGCCGCTTTGCCGCCGTTCAACGGCTTTGCGTCCGAGTGGCTGACATTCCAGGCGGCCTTGCAGGCGGCGGAACTCAAAAACGGCGTGTTGCGCGCATTGATTCCGTTCACCGCGGCGATGCTGGCGCTGACCGGCGCCCTGGCGCTGGCCTGTTTCGTGAAAGCCTACGGCGTGGCCTTCCTCGGCCAGCCGCGCAGCCGCCGCGTGCGCCACGCGCGCAAGACCGCTTACGGCATGCGCTTCGCGCAGGGTCTGCTGGCGACGATCTGCGTGCTGGCCGGTGTATTTCCCAACGTTGTCGTCAACCTTTTGGATACCATTCCGCGCATGCTCACCGGCACCGGCCTGCAGTCGGCGACCACGCAGGGGTGGCTGTGGCTGACGCCGGTCGCGCCCGGCGTTGCATCCTACAGCGCACCGCTGGTGCTGGTCGGTATCCTCGTCACCTGGCTGATCGCCTGGTGGTTCAGCCATCCGCGCGGGGCGCGCAGTGTGCGCCGCGGTCCGGCGTGGGATTGCGGCTTCGGCCCGCTCGGCCCAACCATGCAGTACACCAGCACCTCGTTCGCCATGCCGATCCGGCGCATTTTCGCGCCGGTGTGGGGCATTGAGGAAAAGATCGAGCGTCAGGTCGATGAATACGGTCTGCGGGTAAGCCGGTTGTCGCATCAGCAACGCGTCTACGACCGCTCATGGGCGGCGCTTTACGAGCCCATCGCGCGCTGGGTGCAGTTTGCGGCGCGGCGCGTGTCGCGACTGCAGCAGGGCAACATCCGCGTCTATATCGCGTACTCCTTCTTCACGCTGTTGCTGCTGCTATGGGTGATTTCATGACCGGCTGGTTGCTGGCGCTGGTGCAGCTGGCGCTGTTCGTGCTCGGCGCGCCGTTGCTGGTGATCTGGGTGAAACGCGTGAAGTGCTTTCTGCAGAACCGCCGCGCGCCGTCCATGCTGCAGCCCTACCGCGATCTCGGCAAACTGTTCCGCAAACAGGTGGTGCTTGCCGAGAACGCTTCGCAACTGTTCCGCATGGCGCCCTATATCGTGTTTGCTGCCATGGTGCTGGCCGCCTTTACGGTTCCCCTGATCGCCATTCAGCTGCCGACCGCCGCCATCGCGGACATGCTGGTGCTGGTCGGCTTTCTCGCCATCGGCCGGTTTTTCATCACGCTGGCGGGCATGGACGTGGGCACCGCGTTCGGCGGCATGGGTTCATCGCGCGAAGTCTCGCTGTCGGCGTTCGCCGAGCCGGCCATGCTGATGGTGATTTTCACCCTGGCGATGACCGCCCAGAGCACCAACCTGTCATCGGTCATGCAATACCTGATCGACGTCGGCCTGGTGTTGCGGCCTTCCCTGATGTTCGCGCTGCTGGGCATGTTGCTGGTGGCGGTGGCGGAGACCGGCCGCGTGCCGGTCGACAATCCGGCGACGCACCTGGAACTGACCATGGTGCACGAGGCCATGATCCTGGAGTACAGCGGTCGTCACCTGGCGATGATGGAATGGGCCGCGCAGCTCAAGCTGATGATATTCGGCGCCCTGGTGGTGAATATCTTTTTCCCCTGGGGACTGGCCACCGAGTTCACGCTGGTGGCCATTGCCATCGGTATCGCCGCGATGATCATCAAGCTGGCGGTGCTTGGCGTGGTGCTGGCGCTGAGTGAAACCGTGCTCGCCAAAATGCGCGTGTTCCGCGTGCCTGAATACCTGAACCTCGCGTTCCTGCTGGCCCTGCTCGGCGCGCTCAGTCACATCATCCTGGAAGTCGGCGTATGAACATCGTGGATTTCAGCCTGCAGGAACAGATGGTGCTGCTGATCGCGGCGCTGGTGCTGTTCACATCGTTTGCGTTGCTGGCGCAGCAGCGCATGCTGGCGTCCATCCATGTGTTCGCCTGGCAGGGCGCGCTGGTGGCCGGCGCCACGGCGCTGATCGCCGCGGTGTATGATCAGCCGCACCTGTATTTTTCCGCCGCGCTGACCATGGCGCTGAAAGCGCTGTTCATGCCCTGGATGCTGCACCGCCTGGTGAACCGGCTGGGCATCCAGCATCATGTGGAAACCGTGGTGCGGCCATCGCTGATCCTGCTCGCCGCCGCCGCGCTGGTGGTTTTCAGCTACTACGTCGCCCTGCCTATCGAGAAGCTGTCGCTGCTGTCGACGCGCAACACCATCGCCATCAGCATGGCCGTGGTGCTGCTCGGCATGCTGATGATGGTGTCGCGTCGCCAGGCGGTGAGCCAGGTTATCGGTTTCATGTCGATTGAAAACGGCCTGTTCTTCGCGGCGGTGGTCTCGACCCACGGCATGCCGATGGTGGTCGAACTGGGTATCGCGTTCGACGTGCTGGTGGCGGCGGTGCTGTTCGGCGTGTTCTTCCTGCAGATTCGCGACAGCATCGAATCGCTCGACGTCGACCGGCTGAACCGGCTGTCGGAGACCCGGCTGGTGGAAAGCGTCCGCGAGGCGGAAGAATGAACGCGCTGTACCTGACACTGTTGCTACCGCTGTCCGGCGCTGTGCTGCTGGCGGTGGTGCGCAGCCCGCTGGTGGCCGGCTGGCTGAACGTGGGCATCTGCGTCGCCACCTTTTCTGCGTCGCTGGTGATGGCGCTCGGCGTGCTGGCCAACGGGCCGTTCCTGACCGGGAACAGTATGTTCTATATTGACGCCTTCAACGTCTACCTGGTGGTGCTGACGACGTTTGTGGGTATCACCACCGCGGTGTTCTCGCGCCCCTACATGACCTACGTTCTCAGTGAAGGCTGGGTCAAGCGCAAGCGCATGCGTCTGTACCATTCCATGTACCAGGCTTTCCTGCTCACCATGCTGCTGGCGCTGACCACCAACAACCTCGGCATCCTGTGGGTCGCGGTGGAAGGCGCGACGCTGGCCACGGTGCTGCTGGTCAGTCTTTACCGCACTCCCGAATCGGTCGAGGCCGCCTGGAAGTACTTCGTGCTGTGCGGCGTCGGTATCGCGCAGGCACTGTTCGGCACGGTGCTGGTGTACTTTGCCGCGGCGCACGTGCTGCATCTGCCGGAGACAGGCCTGCAATGGACGACGCTGCACGCGGTGGCATCGCAGCTCGACCCGACGGTGATGAGCATCGCTTTCGTGTTCCTGCTGGTCGGCTACGGCACCAAGATCGGACTGGTGCCGCTGCATAACTGGTTGCCGGACGCCCACTCTGAAGGCCCGACGCCGATGTCCGCGGTGCTGTCCGGCCTGCTGCTGAACGTCGCCCTGTATGCCGTGGTGCGCTGCAAAATGCTGGTCGATCCGGCGCTGGCCGATCCGGCCTGGGACAATCCGCAACTGGCCGGTTACCTGATGATGGGTTTCGGCCTGCTGTCGTTCATGGTGGCCGGCCTGTTCCTGCACCGCCAGCAGGACATCAAGCGCATGTTCAGCTATTCGTCCATCGAACACATGGGACTGATGACCTTTGCTTTCGGTGTCGGCGGACCGCTGGCGACCTTCGGCGCCTTGCTGCACATGACAGTGCATTCGCTCACCAAGTCGGCGATCTTTATTGCGGTGGGTCACGCCACGCATATCGCCGGCACCCAGGCGATTGACAAGATCCGCGGCCTGATCAAGACCCAGCCGGCGGTCGGCTGGGGCCTGCTGCTCGGCACCGCCGCCATCGCCGGATTCCCGCCCTTCGGCGTGTTCATGAGTGAATTCCTGGTGCTCACCGCGACCATGCAGAGCTGGCCCTGGCTGACGCTGGTGCTGCTCTCGGGTCTGGCAATCGCCTTCGCGGGCCTGTTCCGCAACATCCATCCGATGGTGTACGGCGCGGTGCCGGAAGGGCAGGTGCCGGTGAAGGCGAACATGATTCCGGTGGCGGTGCATTTGCTGATCGTGCTGTGGCTTGGACTTGCGATACCGGATTTTCTCGCCAACTGGTTTGACCAGGCGACGTTGCTGATCACGGGGAGCCATTTCCTGTGAGCGCCTACGCCTGGTTACCCGAATTCCTCGAGCGTCTGAAGGCGGACAACGTGCTGCTGGAAGACGAGTCCGTGGGAGTGGCGGCGGGCATCACCATGCTGCTGCTGGAGGCCGAAGACTGGGGGCGGGCCGCGGCGCAGGCCCAGAAGTACGGCCTGCGCTGGACGGGCGGCTGGGCCGATGAAATCGGCGAAGAGATCATTGTCAACGCCTGCCTGGTGCATCACAGCGATCTGTTGTTGCTGCGTGCGCGGCTGCCGCTTGGCTCGCCCGTGTTGCCTTCGCATACGCCGTATTATCCCGGCGCCGACCGCATGGAACGGCACACCCAGGATATGTATGGCGTGGTGTTCTCGGATCATCCGGACCCGCGCCGCTGGGCGCGTCACCATGCCTGGGGCGAGAACGAATACCCCTTGCGCAGGGACTTCCCGATCGCCGGCACGCGTCACTACCCGATGCGCACCGATGACAACTACCGCTTTCTGCAGACCCAGGGCGCGGGTGTCTATGAAATCCCGGTGGGACCGGTACACGCCGGCATTATCGAGCCCGGGCATTTCCGCTTTCAGGCGGTCGGCGAGCAGGTGCTGAACCTGGAACAACGCCTCGGCTATGTGCACAAGGGCATCGAGAAAATCGCCATGGGCCGCGATGCGCAGGGTGTCGCCAGGCTGGCGGCGCGCGTGTCCGGCGACAGCACGGTCGCGCACACCTGGGCCGCCTGCATGGCAATGGAACAGGCCGCCGGCATCGAGGTGCCGGAACGCGCCAACTGGCTGCGCGCCATCATGTGCGAGCGCGAACGCATCGCCAATCATCTCGGCGACATCGGCGCAATTTGCAACGATGTCGCGTTCGCCTTCGCCAACTACCAGTTCAGCCGGCTGCGCGAAAGCTGGCAGCGCGTCAGCCAGCAGGTATTCGGTCACCGCTTCATGATGGACTGCGTGGTGCCTGGCGGCGTGGCGCACGATGAAGGCGTCGGCTATCTCGAACAGTTGCGCGTCGGTCTCGAACCGCTGCGCCATGAAATGCACGAACTGATGCCGATCCTCGACGACAATTCATCGCTGGAAGACCGGCTGGCGACGACCGGATTCCTGAGCGCGGAAATCGCCGCCAGGTTCGGCTCCACCGGTTACGTCGGCAAGGCCAGCGGCCAGGACATCGACGCGCGCCGCGACAGACGCTACTCGCCCTACGATCGCCTGGATGTCCGCGTGCCGGTATTCACTGACGGCGACGTCGAAGCGCGCATGCACGTGCGCTCCGAGGAAATCCTGGTGTCGCTGGATCTGCTGGAACAATTACTGCGCGACATTCCCGAAGGCCCGATTCGCACCGAGTGGCGCGCGCCGCAGGAAGGCGCGGAAGGCATCGGTGTCGTCGACGGCTGGCGCGGTGAAATACTCACCTATGTGCGCTTTGACGCCGCTGGCCGGGTACGCCGTTTCTTCCCGCGCGATCCCAGCTGGTTCACCTGGCCGGCGCTCGAACAACTCATTCACGGCAACATCGTGCCCGACTTCCCGGTGTGCAACAAATCGGTGAACGGTTCCTATTCGGGCCACGACCTGTAGGCGAGACGCGCAGAGATGCTGAGGATATTCAATAAAATTCGCAAAATCGGCGTCATCACCGAAACGGTGGACGACGAACGCGACGCGGCGTTCGAGGAAGTCGGCGAACAGCTGCGCGCCCGTGTCGGTGAAATGTTCAACGGCAGTCTGGCGATACGCGAAGTGGACGCCGGTTCCTGCAACGGCTGCGAACTCGAAGTCAATGCGCTGAACAATGCCTTCTACGATGTGGAGCGCTTCGGCGTGCACTTCGTCGCATCCCCGCGCCACGCCGACATGCTGCTGGTCACCGGTCCCGTCTCGAAGCACATGGAAGCGGCCTTGCGCCGTACTTACGACGCCACGCCCGATCCCAAGCTGGTGCTGGCCATGGGTGACTGCGGCGCCGACGGCGGCGAGTTCGGTTGCAGCTATGCAAGCTGCGGCGGCGTCTCGAACATCATCCCTGTGGACGGCGTGATCCGCGGTTGCCCGCCCACGCCGCTGGCGTTGATGAAAGCCATTCTGGCGATGATCGAAAAGCGCGCGGTGGAAGCGTAAAAAACCTCCGTCATTGCGAGGCGCGCAGCGCCGTGGCAATCTCCCGGCGTTTGCCTCCGGTGCAAGAAATCTCAGTCATTGCGAGGAACGCAGTGACGAAGCAATCTCCGTATGCGTGCAGCATCCCACGGAGATTGCCACGCTCCGCTCGCAATGACGGGAACTGGCCACCGCGCCATTAGCGCCGCCCAACACATGCGTATAGATCTGCGTCGTGCTTATATCACTGTGCCCGAGTTGTTCCTGCACACTGCGAATATCCGCACCCTGTTCCAGCAGATGCGTGGCGAAGGCGTGCCGCAGACTGTGGCAGCTGGCCGGTTTGTGAATACCCGCCTTGCGCACCGCGAGTTTCACCGCGCGTTGTAAAGCTGTCGCGTCCAGATGGTGGCGGCGCGCCAGTCCTGAACGCGGATCGACACTGCGCCGGGGAGCCGGGAACACATACCAGCATCCCCAATCCAGCGGCGCATTCGGATAGCGCTTCGCCAGCCGCTCAGGCAGATTCGCCTTGCCGACACCATCGCGCAAATCCTTTTCGTATTGATTCCTCACAGCCTCGAGGTGACGCCGCATCGGCACCATGAGCCAGTCAGGAAAGGTCACGATCCTGTCCTTGCTACCCTTGCCGCCGCGCACCAGAATCAGCTTGCGCTCGAAATCGAGATCCCGCACGCGCAGGCACAGGCATTCCATCAACCGAAGACCTGACCCGTAAAGCAGGCAGGCGGCAAGCCAGTGCGCACCGTCGAGATTGCGCAACAGCCGCGTCACTTCGGAACGCGACAACACCACGGGCAGTTTCTTCGGTTTGCGGGCGCGGGTGGCGCCAACGATATCGCCCAGCGGTTTCCCGAGCACTTGCCTGTACAGGAATACCAGCGCGTTCAATGCCTGGTTCTGGGTATTCGCCGCCACGTGACACCCGACAGCAAGGTGGGTAAGAAAGGCGGCGACTTCCGTCTCGCCCATTTCCGATGGATGGCGTTTGCCGTGAAAGAGGATGAAACGTTTGATCCAGCCGACGTAGGCCTGTTCCGTGCGAACGCTGTAGTGCCGGACGCGGATTGCGTTCCGGACCCGGTCCAGGAACGGCGATGTCCTTCGCCTTTTCTCCATGAGCATACTCCTTATGCTGTAGATATATACAGTAGTATCGAAATACCGGAAAAGCAAGTGTTGGAAGCGGACAGTTGCCGTAATTCCCCGGATAGAGTGGGGCGTGGCGCAACCGGTGGCAGGCGTAATTGGGTATTCAGTTGAAAGTCAGGGGGAAAGGCAGTACTTTCGGGGAAAACAGGTGACGGGGATGGGGGAGTAGACAGGGGTATGTCGAAATTAGCCGCACTTGATCACAGGCAATCGCCGTCTACGCAATAGTTAG